>VBMV01000089.1 GCA_005878835.1 Gammaproteobacteria bacterium
CTGCGCAGCGTGGTGATCGATCGCTGCTTCGTGGACGAGGCCGGCACGCGCTGGGTGATCGACTACAAGACCAGCCGCCACGAGGGCGGCTCGCTCGAGAGCTTCCTCGAGCAGGAAATGCAGCGCTACCAGGGTCAGCTTGCGGGCTACGTGGCGCTGGGGCGCGCCCTGGGTCCGCAACCGGTACGCGCGGCGTTGTATTTCCCGCTGCTCGGGGCGTTCCGCGAGCTCAGCTGAGGGCGCGCGCTGCAGGCGCCGGCGGCTGCGTCTCACGCAACCGCCGGCGCCATCGCCTCAGAACGACAGGAACGCCCCGATGTTGAAGTTGGTGCTGTGGTCGCTGTTGCCGTTGTGCGCGTCGGCATGCACATCGCTAACCTCAGCCAGCAGCGTCAGATTCTTGGTCAGCGAGTCGTAGATGCCGCCGGTGACCTTGCGGTTCTTGGACACCAGGGTGGGCGAGTCGCCGGCGTTGGCGAGGTCGAGCTTGCTTTCCCCGTAGTTGACACCGAACTTCACGGCGCCCACCTTGTAGGTCGCCTGAACCAGGAACCCGTCCGAGTCGCGCGTGTTACCCACGGCGTCGGCCGACATGACGAACAGGCCGGTCGTGCCCAGGCCGCTGCCGTGGTAGTAGTAGGCGAACGCCTCGAGATCTTCCACGTCAATCTTGGCGAACACGTCGAATCCCGTACCATTGTAGTCGTACGGGGTGCCGCCGGTGACGAAGTTCTGCTTCTGCGAGATGAACGTGGCGGACCCGTAGAACTTCATTGTGTTGGAGATCGGCACCGTCCAGGCCACCTTGCCGTGAAAGCCCGGCGCCTTCTTGCCGACCGGGCCGGCGACACCCAGCGCGTTGATCGGATCGAAGATCCCGATCGTGAAGTTCAACCCGGAAAAGTCCGGCGTCGTGTAGTCGATCTGCGCCAGCCAGTCGGTGTAGATGTAGCCTAAGCCGATCGAGCCGAGCGTGGTGTTCGCCGGCGCCGCGCCCGAGGCACTGCCGGCCACGCCGACTCCGGGCAGCGTCATGTCATTGAGGATCACGTCGGCACCGAACAGCCCGATGTTGCGGCCGAGGGTGAAGGTGCCCAGCTCCTTGTTGCCGAAGGTCATGTAGACCTGACGAATATCCAACCCGGTGGTCGAGAGTGCGGTATTCCGTGGGTTGACGAGGGGCCCTACGTTCGGGCTACCGCTATCGTTGGCGGCGATGCCCGGATAGAGCCCGAGATGCGCAGCGAGATCGTAACCGTCCTGCGTCGTAGCCACGCCAAATGAGAACGCCGCCGGCAACAGGCCATTTTGGATGGTGGACACATTGCTGCCACTCGCGGTACCGACGCAGGCGAGGCCGCCGTCGACCGCGGGCGCAGTCGAGTCGTCGCAGTTGGAATAGATGTAATGGACGTTGACGTTACCGTTGATGGAGAACGTCCAGCTGCCATCGGCGGTTTTGAGATCCACGGCCCCTGCCGGCGCCCCCATCAAGCCGATCAGGACTCCCGCGGCCCAAAGCGCGAGTGGGTAGAGTTTTCCGCGGAGCTTGGTCATGAGTGTCTCCTTGGCAGATCTTTTTGCGTTCGAACCCTTCATCGTGCGGTGATGCAGCATCCGTATTGCGGATAGGCCTGCATCACCAACCTGTAAAGCAAGTGATGTGCCAGTCGCCGTGGCGAAGCAACAACAGGGGACACTGTTATCGAACAAGAGGTTATCGGCCACGCGCCGCGCGCCACGGAAGGGCGTTGCCAGAAAAGCTACACTCGGCGGGCGTTGTGTTACCCACGCGCTACACCGGCGTGGCTCCAAGCAACCTGCTGCGCGCTGAGCTGCTGCGGGCGCTGCAGCAGGTTGCGGCGGAATCATCCGGTATGCTCACCAGGCTTGCAGCCGCAGTCCGCCACGTACCCGCAGAAACGCACGGCCGAGCTGGCGCTGATTGCCTCAATGGTTCTGGCAGGCGCTGTGTCGCACGCCGCGCTCGCGGCTGAGGCCGATTCGCCGGGGCTGCCCGGCAATGCCGCGACCGCGCAGGAGCTTCCCCAGGTGATGGTCATCGGCAACGCGCCGCTGCCGGGCTTCGGACTGCCGTTGAATCAGGTGTCGTCGAACGTCCAGACCGCGGACAGTCAGGACCTGAAGCGCGCTCAGACCACCGACGTCGCCGCTTACCTGAACAGGAGCTTCAGCGGCGTGAACGTCAGCGAGAGCGCCGACAACCCCTTCCAGCTGGACATCAACTATCACGGGTTCAGCGCCTCGCCGTTGCTCGGAACGCCCGAGGGCTTGTCCGTCTACGTCGATGGCGTGCGCGTCAATGAGTCCTTCGGCGACACGGTCAACTGGGACCTGATCCCGGAATCTGCGATCTCCACCCTGTCACTCATTTCCGGCTCCAACCCGGTTTTCGGACTCAACACTCTGGGCGGAGCGCTGTCGCTGCAAACCAAGAGCGGACACGACAATCCCGGAACTGAATTCGAAGCCTGTGGCGGCTCCTTCGGCCGTCTCTCGTTCCAGGGCGAGAGCGGAAGCGCGCGCGGGCCGTTCGATTACTTTGGCGCCGTTCAGTACTTCGACGAGAGCGGCTGGCGCGACATGTCACCGACCACCCTCTGGCAGGCCTTCGGAAAAGTGGGCTGGCAGAACGACAGGACCGACGTCGACCTGAGCTACACCTACGCCGATACGCGCCTGTTCGGCAACGGCGCGGCGCCGCTGAGCATGCTCGACTACCGGCGGGAGCAAAGCTACACGCCCGACTTCACCCACAACCTGCTGCACTTCGTGAACCTCACCGGCACGCAGTTCCTGTCCGAGCACCTGTTGCTCTCGGCGAACGCCTACACCCGCCGTCTGATCACCTCCAGCAGCAACGGCAGCAACAACGACAATTACCTCACCAGCGCCTACGCCGGGCCACCGCTCGATTGCAGCGTACCGCCCGCCGACCGGCTCGCGATCGCTTACTGCTCGAACGCCACGACGCAGGTGTCAGGGCTGATTCAGCGTACGGCGGGATTCGGCGTGCAGTTGACCGACTCGCAGGACTTTTTCGGCTGGAAAAACCAGGGCATTCTGGGCGTCGACTACCACGATTCCGCCGACGATTTTGCCCAGGCATTCCGCTACGGGACGTTCGCCGCCGACCGCACGCTCATCCATCTCGCCCATCCGCTGAACGACGAGACGGTCATCTCGCTGCGCGGCAGCAACAGGATTTCCGGTGCTTACCTGACCGACACCCTGTCTCCCGGCAGAGCGGTTCACCTCACGGTCTCCGCCCGCTACAACCGCAGCACGGAAACGCTCAACGGCTATCACGTCGACACCGACGTGGGCGATGCGGGCTCGGGCTTCGATGCGGCCAGCCCGCTGCTCGGCCAACACACCTTCACTCGAATGAATCCCGCCATCGGTTTCACCATCACGCCGACTGAATCGGTGACGTACTACGCCAACTACAACGAGGCGAGTCGCGCACCGAGCGTCGTGGAGCTGGCGTGCGCAAACCCGCTGCAACCCTGCGGGCTGCCGAACGATTTTGCGGGCGATCCGGATCTGAAGCAGGTGGTGGCGCACACACTCGAGATAGGGCTGCGCGGCACTCGCGCGGATCGGCGCCTGAACTGGAGTGCCGACGCTTTTCGCACCTCCAATCGCGACGACCTCGAGTTCATCGCCACGACCACCAATGCAGGCTACTTCGGCAACGTCGGCAGCACGCGCCGGCAGGGGCTTGACCTCGCCGTGGGTGGAAAAGCCGGCGGCCTGCAGTGGCGTCTGGCCTATAGCCTCGTGGATGCGACCTTCCGCTCGGGCTTTGTCGTCAGCGCCGAATCAAACAGCACCGCGGACGCCAACGGCGACATCGTGGTTCGTCCCGGTGACCGCATTCCCCTGACACCGCGCCACACCGGCAGGCTGCTGCTCGATTACCAGGTGAGTCCGCGCCTGCAGCTCGGCGGCAACCTCAGCGTGGTTTCCGGCTCCTATCTGCATGGCAACGAAAACAATGCCAATCATGCGGGAGCCACCAACGCTGCAGGCGCCTTCATCTCCCCGACCGGCAGCGGATGGATTCCGAGCTATGCGGTCATCGGTCTGCAGGGCACCTGGCAGCTCGCACATTCCGTCGATCTGTTCGCCCGTATCGTCAACGTGCTGGACAAGCAGTACTACACGGCGGGCTTTCTGACCACCAACACCTTTAACCCGAATGGCACTTTCCGCTCCAACCCGCTCGAGCGGACCCACGAGAACGCGGTCTCTCCGGGCACGCCGCGCGCGGTGTGGGCCGGTGCAAGGGTGCACTTCGACTAGCAGGTGCGCACGAGGCTGTGCCATTTCCGTCACAGACTCGGGCGCAACGCACACCGGGCGCCGCGTGGTTGCATCCCCGTGAGCCGCTCGACATACTCAGCGTGTGGACCGGCAGTGCTGCAAAATGACAGGAGAGCGGCTATGACTTGGGTGACTCCTGCTGCGATTGACTTGCGACTTGGCTTCGAGATAACGACCTACGTGGCCCATCGCTGATCGCGCCAGCCGCCCGCTGTCAGCGCGGGCGGCTCTTCCTGATGCCGCTCGCTGTCCATGCAGCCTGGTGTAATGGGTGCGACAGCCGGTGGCGACCTCCCTGACACGGCGCATTCGCGCGACTCGAGCCTCGGCTGCGAGCGCGGTGGCTATGTGCGTTCTCCTGGCCGGCGCCGCGCCGGCCCGCACGGCGCCGCCCGTAGCCCCCGCGGCGCAGCCTGAGTTCGGCGGCCAGTGCGCGCTGGGCCTCGCCGAGGGCCACTCGATCGCGACGGACTGCTCGATCAGCTGGACGGCAAAGGACGGCAAGCGCTACTGCTTCAGCAGCGAGCAGGCCAGGAAGCAGTTCCTCGAGGACCCGCAGGGCAACATCCAGCGCGCACTCGACTTCAGCGCGGCCGGCGCGGTGCAGGCGACCGGCGAACGCATGGACGCGTACAAGACCGAGGACGTCGAGAGCTTTGTGTCGCACGCCATCGCCGAGACGGTCGCACACAACAACGGCGTCTTTCCGCTCGTCGACCCGGTGACTGGCACGACGCTCAGGCTGATCTATGAAAAAATCGACTTCACCCGCGCGCTGCACGGCTATGGCTTTTTTCCCGACGTGATCTTCCACGCACAGGAGGACGCGGGAAAGCGCTATCTGGTCGACTTCTGGGTCAAGCCGGGAGCGGACAAGCTCGAGATCGTTGATACCCGCATCCGCAAGGCGCCCAGGCGCGAGGGCACGGCGTGGACGCTGCAGACCCGCCAGCCGATTCCCTGGTGGTGGATTCCCGCATCGGAGCACCCGGGCAAGACCGAGCAGACGCGCGGCTGGGAAGTGATGTCGGCGGTGGAGGAGAGCGTCGTGCAGAGGCGCGATCCGAAGAATGGGACCATGAAGCTCAAGGACCCCGTGACCGGCGAGACGCTGGAGCTGGACTTCGTGGGTACCCACCAACCCGTGCGCCGCCTGGAGCAGGACGGTCGCTACTTCGCGTGCACCGATTTCCGCAAGGCCGGCACGACCGACCAGTTCTACGATATCGACTTCTGGGTAAACGAGCACGGTGGCAAGCTGACGGTGGACGAGATCCGCTTGCACAAGGTGCCGGTGAAGCAGGACGGCGCCTGGGTGCAGAAGCCGCGTTACAACTTCGACGATCTCAAGTTCGACGTCGTGCCCTAGCAGAAGGTCGTGCCCTAGCAGAAGAATGTCCCGGCGCCTGAAGGTCCCGACGCCACTGGTGCTGCTGGTCTTGCTGGCGGGGGTGACCCATGCGGGCGGGGACCGGGACGAGCACGCGCCGCAGCCGGGCCGCGGACCTGCGGCCCTCGCGCTGACCGACGCGCAACAGCGCGCCGCGGGCGTACGGGTCGATCACCCGGTTGCCATGGCGAACGTGCCGCAGGTGGAGGCCTACGGTCTGGTCCTCGATCCGGCGGCGCTCGTCACCGACATGGGCCGGATGGAGAGCACGCAGGCCGCCTGGCATGCAGCGCAGGCGGACCTCGTGCGCGTGGCCGGGCTCTACCGGGACAACCTGAACGCCTCGCTCAAGTCGCTGCAGCTGGCGCGGGCGCAGGAGAGTGAGACCGGCGCGCAGGCCCGAGCGGCGGCGGCGGCGTTCGCGCTGCAGTGGGGGCCGGTCGCTGCGCTCGGCGCGCAGAAACGCCATGCCCTCATCGACGCCTTGAGCGCCAACCGCCAGCTCCTGGTGCGCGCGGGGCTCCCCGGACAGCACCTGGCGGACTCGGTCGGCCCGCGGGCGCTGCTGGACATCGACGGTGTCAGCGTCGCGGCGCGCGTGCTCGGGTCACTGCCAAGAACCGATTCGCAGCTGCAGGGCGCCGCCTGGTTGCTCGCGATCGAGCGCGCGCCGGCGGGACTCGGACCGGGCGCGCACGTGCGGGTGCTGCTCGAGCGCGCGCCGGTCAAGGGCCTGCTGGTGCCGGCGGTGGCGCTGCTGTACGGCGAGAACGGCGCCTACGTGTACCGTGACGCCCGCCGCGACCCGGGCGGCAAGCACCATTACGAAGCGGCCGCGGTGCAGTTGCTCGCGGCCGTGGGCGACAGCTGGCTGGTGAGCGGACTCAACGCCTCCGATGCGATCGTGGTGCAGGGGGCCGGTGTCCTGTGGTCGCTGCAGGGGATCGGCAGCTTCTCGGCCGCGGAAGCAGAGCACGACTGAGCCCATGCTTGCCGCCAGCGTCCGTGGCTCGATCGCGCACCCGAAGATAGTCACGGCGCTCTCGCTGCTGATTGCGCTGTTCGGCGTCAACGCGCTCCTGAACGCGCGGCTCGACGTGTTCCCCGACTTCGCCCCGCCGCACGTGCTGGTGCAGACCGAGGCGCCGGGGCTGGATGCCACCCAGGTCGAGGCGCTGGTGACGCGACCGCTCGAGGGTCTGCTCGCCGGCGCCGAGAGCATCGCAGCCATCCGCTCGACCTCGAGCCAGGGACTGTCGGCCATTCAGGTCGTGTTCGGCGCAGCGGGCGACCCGTATCGACAGCGCCAGGTGATCACCGAACGCCTGGCGCAGGCCGGGGCACTGCTGCCGGCCGGCGCCGGGCCGCCGCTTCTGTCGCCGCTCAGCTCCTCGATGGAGTACTTGCTGCATTTCGGCTTCACGAGCGATCGGCTCTCGCCGATGGAACTGCGTGACCTCATCCGCTGGACCGTCAAGCCTCAGATCCTCGCCGTTCCCGGGGTCGCGCAGGCGCAGATCTTCGGTGGCGATTCCCGGGAGCGGCAGCTGCTGATCGACCCGCTCAGACTGCAGGCGGCCGGGGTCACGCTCGATGAGGTGTACGAGGCGGTGCGCCGCGGCACCGAGCTCATCGGCGGCGGTTACCTGGAGACCGCCACTCAGCGCATCGTCCTGCAGGCCCAGGCGCCCGGCGATTCACCCGCCGCGCTCGCGCAAGCGGTAATCACCGCGCGCGACGGCGCGCCACTGCGCCTCGGCGACGTCGCCACGGTGCAGGACGGGCCGGCGCCGCGCATCGGCGATGCGATGATCGGCGGACGCCCCGGCATACTCGTGGAGACCTCGACCCAGTTTGGCGCCAACACTCTCGAGGTGTCGTATGCGCTCGAGAACCGCCTCGCCACGCTCGCCCCCGCGCTGGCGGCGCAGGGTGTGCAATACCATCCGGCGCTCTTGAGGCCGGCGAGCTTCATCGAGAGCGCGATCGCGAAGCTGCGCAATTCCCTGCTGGTCGGCGCCGTGCTGGTGGTCGCGCTGCTGCTGGTCACGCTGCGCGACTGGCGCGGCGCGCTGATCTCGTTCAGCTCGATTCCGGTGTCGCTGCTCGCGACGGTGTGGTTTCTCATGAGCCGCGGCATCTCGCTCAATACGATGAGCCTTGGCGGGCTGGTCGTGGCCCTCGGGGTCGTCGTGGACGACGCGGTGATCGATGTCGAGAACATCACGCGCCGGCGGCGCGAGGCGCCGCCCGGCACTGACGGCCGCCAGCTCTTCATCGATGCATCGCTCGAGGTCAGACGCCCGGTGTTCTACGCCACCGCAGCGGTGGCCGTGGCGTTTCTGCCGATCTTCATGCTGTCAGGACTGCAGGGCTCGTTCTTCCGGCCGCTGGCGACGGCCTTCATGGTGGCGGTCGGCCTGTCGTTGCTGGTCGCCATGAGCGCCACGCCGGCGCTGTGCGCGCTCCTCATGGGGCGCTACGTGCCGCGACCGGAGGCGCCGTGGCTGCGCCGCTGCAAGAGGCTGCAGCAGCAGGCCATCGCCCGCCTGCATGCACGCCCGCTGCGGGTTCTCGCCACCGTGCTGGTGACGGGAGCCGCGGGCGCCGTGCTGCTGCCCACACTGGGTGCGCGGCTCCTGCCGGACTTCCGCGAGGACTACCTGATCGCCCACGCCGCCCTGCGCCCGGGCATCGCGCTCGAGGAGACCGCGCGCGTGGGCCGGCAGATCGCCGCCCGCCTCGCGGCCATCCGCGGCGTCCGCAGCGTCGCCGAGCAGATCGGGCGCGCGGAGAACGGCCAGGATCCCGACGCGCCGAACAAGAGCGAGTTCGAGATCCGGCTCGATCGCTCGCAGGGACTCACGACCGAGCAACTCGACGCCAGGGTCCGCGCGGTGTTCGACGACTTCCCCAACCAGCTCGTCGAGATCTATTCAGTGCTCGTCGAGCGCATCGGCGAGACCCTGTCCGGCGAAGGCGCACCATTTTTCGTGAGCGTCTTCGGCCCGGATCTGGACGTGGACGATCGGGTGGCTGGCGAGATCGCCGCGGTGCTGCAGCGCCTGCCGCAAAGCGGCAACGTACGCCTCAAGGCACCGCCGCGTCAGGTGCAGCTGCGCGTGGCACTGCGCCCGGACCGGCTGGTGCTGTACGGGCTGGAAGCCTCCGCCGTGCTGCGCACGGTCAATGCCGCATTCCACGGCAGCGCAGTCGCCGAGCTCACGCGGGCCGATCGCAGCGTCCCCGTGACCGTGCACATCGCAGGCCCCCCTCCCACCCCCCGCAACGTCGGCGACCTGCTGCTGCGCGGCCGTGACGGCGCGCTGGTGCCGCTGTCCGCCGTCGCCACGCTCGAGCTGGTGTCAGCGCGCAGCCTGATCGACCATGAGAGCGGACTGCGCCGCCAGATCGTGGTCGTCAATCCGAAGACTTCCGACCAGGCGGGCTACGCACGGGCGGCACGCGCGGCGGTGGCGGCGCAAGTGAAGCTGCCCCGCGACGTCTATCTGCGCTACGGTGGTGAAGCGCCCGCGGTCGCGGCGGCCGAAAAAGACCTGCTGCTGCATGCGCTCGCCGCCTTCGTGCTGATCGTGCTGCTGCTGGCGCTCGCCTTCGGCCGCACCCGCCACGTTCTGCTGGTGCTCGTCGCCCTGCCGAGTGCGCTGCTCGGCGGCGTGGCGGCCGTGGCGGTCACGGGAGACACGCTGTCCCTTGGAGCGATGGTGGGCTTCGTCGCCCTGTTCGGCATGGCGGCGCGCAACACCATCCTGCTCATCTCCCACTACGACCACCTGGTCGCGGTCGAAGGACAGCCGTGGGGACTGGCGAGCGCGGCGCGCGGCGCGGCGGAGCGGCTCACGCCGGTCCTGCTCACGGCCTCGCTGACCGCGTTCGCCCTGTTACCGGTCGCAATTCAGCTGCGCCAGCCCGGGCACGAGATCGAGGGGCCGATGGCGGTCGTGATCCTGGGGGGGCTGGTCTCCTCCACGCTCGTCACTCTGGTGCTCATCCCGCCGCTCGCGGCCCGCTGGCTGCGCCCCGGCTGACCCGGGCCGCGGTGACAGCCATGCGCCAGGATTGTTCGGCGCGCGTGTGTCACATTCGACACGACTCTGTGGCGGGCGCGACGCTTTGCCGCCCGCCGGCGCGAGGATGGTTCCGCGCGTAAATGAACAAGCCTATGATAATCGGCCTTTCTTGCAGCGAGTCCGGCGCTGGCACGGCACCTGCTAGAGGAACACCGGTCGCAAGGCCACGTCGCGGCGTCACGCGGGAGGGTGCGCCGTCGCTGAGGGCGGGGCGCTCGGAGAATCTAACGATACAACTCGAATCGAGGAGACGGCGTATGCAATTCGATTCAAAGGGAAAGCTATGGAGGATGTTGGCAATCCTCGCACTCGGGAGCGGGTGCACCGCGGCGCTCAGTGACGAGGTCACCGACCGCGCCAAGGATCCCGATCTGTGGGCGGCGCCCGGCGGCGACCAGGCCCTGACACGGCACAGCCGGCTGAAGGACATCTCGACGGCGAACGTGAAGGGCCTGCAGATGGTCTGGTCGCAGTCCAGCGGAACCCTGCGCGGCCACGAGGGCCAGCCGCTGGTGGTCACCGTCGGCAACACTCCCATGATGTACATGGAGAGCGGCTGGCCGAACATCATACAGGCGCTCGACCTCACCGATCCGGACCATCCGCGAGAGGTGTGGAACTACAAGAAGGCTACCAATCGCGATGACTCGGCGGTGCCGCGCGCCTGCTGCGATACCGTCAACCGCGGGCCGTCCTATGCGGACGGCAAGCTGGTGTTCGGCACCCTCGATGGCTTCGTCATCGCGCTCGACGCGCGGACCGGCAAGGAGGTCTGGGTCGTCAAGCATGCCTACCCCGCCAAGGGCGAGACCATCACACCGGCGCCGCTCATTGCCGACGGCAAGGTGGTCATCGGCTTCGGTGGCGATGAGTTCGCCGCCCGTGGTCGCCTGACCGCCTACGACCTCGCGAGCGGCCAGAAGGTCTGGGAGTGCCAGAGCACCGGCAGCGACAAGGACGTGTGCCTGACGCCGGCCACCAACAAGGCGCATCCGGAATACGGCAAGGCCGGGTCGGATGTCGGTATCCACAGCTATCCCGGTGACGAGTGGCAGCGCGGCGGCGGGGCGATGTGGGGCTTCTACAGCTACGATCCGGAGCTGCACCTTGTCTATGCCTCGACCGGCAACCCCGGCCTGTGGAGCCCGTCCTATCGCTGCAGCGAGAAGACCCACGAGGCCTGCAACACGGGTAAGCAGGACAACAAGTGGTCGATGTCGATCTTCGCGCGCAAGCTCGAGACGGGTGAGGCGGTCTGGGTGTACCAGATGACGCCGTTCGACCAGTGGGACTACGACGGCATCAACGAGAACATGCTCGAGGACCTGACGGTCGACGGCAAGGCCCGCAAGGTGCTCGTCCACTTCGACCGCAACGGCTTCGCCTACGTGCTCGACCGCACCGACGGCACGCTGCTGCGCGCCAACAAGTACGTGACGACGAACTGGGCGGAGAAGGTCGACATGAAGACCGGCCGCCCGATCAAGGTGAAGGAGCATTCACCGTTCGCTCCCGGCGGCAACACGCAGGCTTGCCCGTCGGCCATGGGCGGCAAGGACCAGCAGCCGTGTGCGATCGACCCGACCGAGCCCGGCATGGCGTACTGCCCGACCAACAACTGGTGCATGGAAGACGAGCCCCAGGAGCGCTCGCATACGCAGCAGGGCACGGTGTACGTGTTCGCCAACGTGTACATGTACCCCGAGAAGCCCGGCATCACCGGTAAGTTCAAGAAGTTCAACTTCCTCACCGGGGAGACGGTGTGGGAAATCCCGGACCCGTATCCGAACTGGGGCGGAGCGCTGGTCACCGACGGGGGCCTCGCGTTCTACGGCAGCCTGAACGGCGACTTCCGCGCCGTCGACCGTGCCTCGGGGGAGGTGCTGTGGCAGCGTCGCCTGGGCTCGGGCATCATCGGTAACCCGATCACCTACAAGATCGCAGGCAAGCAGTACGTGTCGGTGTGGAGCGGCATAGGCGGCTGGATCGGGTTGCCGGTGACCGCGGGCCTGGACCTCAGCGACAAGTTCGGCGCCATCGGTGCAACCGCCATGACCAAGGCGGCGAACCTCGACAAAATCCCGATGGGCGGAACTCTTTACACGTTCCGTGTCGAATGAGCATGGTGAGGGCAAGTTGAGTTGGGAAGCGCCCGGTCTTTCAGACCGGGCGCTTCATTTCGGGCCGCGCCTCAAGCCGCGGCCCGGCACCTTGGGGGCAGGCGATGGTGTGGAAACGGGCGGCGATGCTGGCGCCTGCCTCGCTGGCGATACTCGCGGCGAGCGCGGCAGTTGCGGGGCGCACCGGCCCCCTGCGCGTGTGCGCGGACCCGGGCAACATGCCGTTTTCCAACAACCGCGGCGAGGGCATCGAGAACAAGATCGCCGAGGTGCTCGCCCGCAACCTTGGCACGTGGGTGCAGTACTACTACCGGCCCGGCATCGAGCGGGGCATGACGCGCACGACCTTGTACGCCGAGGAGTGCGACGTGATGTTCGACATGCCGGTGGACAGCGAGCGTGTACTGGTCACCACGCCCTTGTATCGCACGACCTTCGTGCTCGCCTCCCGCAGCGATCGCGGCATCACCATCAGGAACCTCGACGACCCGCGCCTGAAGAGGCTCAAGGTCGGCGTCTACCAGACCTCGGCGATCCGCCAAGCGCTCGCCGACCATGACGTACGCAACGTCTCGATCCACTACCTCAGCCACGACGCGGACCTGGTGCCGGAGGATCAGCCGGCCTACCAGGTGCAGGAGGTGGTCGACGGCAAGCTCGATATCGCCGCCGTGTGGGGACCGTTCGCCGGCTACTACAAGGTGATGAAGCACGCACCGATCGCCCTGCAGCCGGTCAACCTCATGGAAGACGCCGTACCGCTCGAGTACGACCTGGCGGTCGCGGTGCGCACGAGCGACAAGGACCTGCAGGCGCAGCTGGACCGCGCGCTGCACGCCGAGCGTGAGGCGATCCGTTCCATCCTCACCGACTTCGGCGTCCCACTGGTTCGTTGCGATACCTGTCTCGTCAGCGGCGACCTGCCTTCGCACGGACCCTACGCTGCGCCGCCGCGCCCACCGCAATCCGCCAGTCCCTCGCCGACTGTCAGCATCGCACGGCTCGACGAGTGGCTCGCGCATGGCGCGAACCTCAACGTCGAGCTCAACAACGCGGTGCTCGCCGGCGACCAGGTGCGCATCGCCTACCTGCTCGACCGCAAGCACGCACCGATCGACGCCCTGGACCTGCAGGGCGAGACCGCGCTGCAGGTCGCCATCCGCCAGAAATCGCAAGCCCTGGTCCGCTACCTGCTCGCGCACGGCGCCGGGGTGGCGGTGCCCGACCGCGACGGCTGGACGCCCCTCATGACGGCCGCCTGGGTGAACGACGGCGCGATCGTCACCCTGCTGGCCAGGCAGCACGCAGACCCTGACGCCGCCGGCGCGGGTGAGCTCACGCCGCTGGGCATCGCCTTGAGCGGCGGCAAGGATGCAGCCACGCTGGCACTCATCGAGGCGGGGGCTGACGTCAATCGTGCGGTGGGGGCGGGCGGGTACACGCCGCTCATGCTGGCGATCGCCCAGCATTCCAAGAGCGCCGCCCAGGCGCTGCTCAAACGGGGAGCGGACGTGAATGCCCGCAACCAGGGCGGCATCACGGCGCTCATGATCGCGGCGGCCGCCAACCAGCCGGAGCTCGTCGCACTGCTCGTCCAGGCGGGCGCGAACGTGGAGGCCCGCAGCGAGACCGGTGAGACGGCGCTGTCGATTGCGCGGGCGAGGGATTATCAGGCGGTGATGAAGCTGCTCGAGCAGCAGCCCTCGCCGGCGAGCTGACGCAGACGCACGTCCCGCACGCCTCACTGTGATCGCCGATGAAGGGGTGGGTCTTTGAATGCGCGCACTGCTCGGCTGTATCTTCCTGCTCGCGTTCCCGGCCCTGAACGCCGACGAGCCCAAGGCGCCGCCGGCGCAGCCACCAGCGCCGCCACAATCACCACCGGCGCAACCGCCCCCCCCGGCCCCCGCCAACACCCTGAAGCCCGCGGATCGCGTCGAGGCGACGCCCAAGGGGCAGCTGAAGAATCCCTACACCGACGACAACGCGGCGATCGTGGAGGCCGGGCACAAGCTGTACATGCGCTACGGCTGCAACGGCTGCCACGGCGGCAATGGAGGCGGTGGCATTTGCCCGCCTCTGATCAACGACGCCTGGGTGTATGGCGGGGATGACGACACGCTCTTCCGGCTGGTTACGCTCGGCAGTGACGTACTGCAGAGCAAGGGCTACAGCCGCATCGCCCAGGAGAACGTGGTCGCGCCCATGCCGCCGATGGGCCTGATCGTAGCGACCGACGACGAGCTGTGGCGGATACTCGCCTTCGTCCGTTCCAACTTTCACGGGGCGCCGGAGAACAAGTTCGGCCAGCCGCCTGAAGCGGTGTCGCCCAATCGCTAGTGGCCGCGCCGTGTGCGCCAGATCTGGCATCCTGTGGCACGAGCGGCGCACGCCGCTCACGTGCCGCGCACTGCGGCCGCGCGCGAAGCTGCGGCAAGTCACTGCAGAGAAAGGAGGTTCCCGGCCGCGCCGGCGCTGGCACGCGGAATGCTAGTAACCAAGCCCTGGCGCACCACTCATCCGAGCGAGGAGATCCCACAGTGAAATCCAGAGCCGCGGTCGCCTGGGCTGCCGGCCGGCCATTGTCGATCGAGGAAGTGGACGTGGCCGCCCCCAAGGCCGGCGAGGTCCTGGTCAAGATCGTCGCGACCGGGGTCTGCCACACCGACGCCTTCACACTGTCCGGGCGCGACCCGGAGGGTCTGTTCCCTGCGATTCTCGGCCACGAGGGCGGAGGCATCGTCCAGGAGGTGGGAGCCGGTGTCACGAGCGTGCGGGCCGGCGACCACGTGATCCCTCTTTACACACCCGAATGCGGCGAGTGCAAGTTCTGCCGCTCGGGGCGGACCAATCTGTGCCAGAAGATCCGCGCCACGCAGGGCAAGGGACTCATGCCCGACGGCACCACGCGCTTCTCCACGGGAGGCAAACCCGTGCTGCACTACATGGGCACGAGCACCTTCTCGGAGTACACGGTGCTGCCCGAAATCGCGGTCGCGAAGGTGAATGCCCGGGCGCCGCTCGACAAGGTCTGTCTGCTCGGCTGCGGCATCACCACCGGCATCGGCGCGGTGCTGAACACCGCCAAGGTGCGACCGGGCTCCTCAGTCGCGGTGTTCGGCCTGGGGGGCATCGGCTTGTCGGTGGTGCAGGGGGCGGTGATGGCCAAGGCCGGGCGAATCATCGGCGTCGACACCAACCCCGAGAAATTCCCGATGGCCCGATCGCTCGGCGCCACCGATTGCATCAACCCCAAGGACCACAACCTGCCCATCCAGCAGGTCATCATCGACATGACCGACGGCGGGGTCGACTACTCCTTCGAATGCATCGGCAACGTGAGCGTCATGCGCTCCGCGCTCGAGTGCTGCCACAAGGGCTGGGGGGAGTCGATCATCATCGGCGTCGCGGGCGCGGGCGAAGAGATCCATACCCGCCCGTTTCAGCTGGTCACCGGCCGCGTGTGGCGCGGCTCGGCGTTCGGCGGCGTAAAGGGCCGCTCGCAGCTGCCCGGGTTCGTAGAGCGCTACCTCGGCGGGGAGATCAAGATCGACCAGATGGTCAGCGAGGTGCTGCCGCTCGAGGAGATCAACCGGGCGTTCGACCTGCTGCACGAGGGCAAGGTCATTCGCTCCGTCATCCGCTTCTGAATCGGAGCTTCAACTTTGGCGGGACGCGTCGAAAACCGGCGGCACGCACTGCAGCAATGGCAGGTGCTGACGGGGATGGGCCGTTTGCAGTAGCCTCTCACATGGAGCACTCATGTCACGGACGGGTGAGAATGCTCAGGGCGCCGACGCAGGGGGGCCCGGACGAGCGTTCGGGGGACGCCATGCAAACGCGATTGAGCACCCAGAGCCACGCGGACCTGATTCGCAGTGTCATCGCCGGACACCGGGCGGGGCTGCCGATCGATGAGGTCATACGGCGCTCGTGGAGCCGCTGTCTCACGACCTACGCGCTGGACCCCTATCAGAGCAAGCGGCCGAACAGCGTCGAGCATGCCGACCTGCTGGCGCGCAGGCAGCGCATCGGCGCCGTGCTGCCGATTGCGCGCATCGAGATGGAAAGCCTCGGCAAGCTCCTGCTGCACTCCCAGTACAGCATCATGCTGACCGATCGCGATGGCGTCATCCTCAGCTACGTCGGCGATCCCGCTTTTGCGGCCACGGCGCGCCGCTGCGGGTTCCGCGAAGGCGTAGTGTGGAGCGAGCAGGAGCTGGGCACGAACGGCATGGGGACGTGCCTGACGACGCAACGGCCGATCGTCATACACCGCGCCGAGCATTTCCTCGCCCAGAACATCCAGCTGACCTGCTCCGCGGCCCCGATCTTCGACATGCGCGGGCAGCTGCTCGCTGCGCTCGACATTTCGGGCGCTTCCGCCAATGCGCAGACCCATACGCTGGCGCTGGTCGACATGGCGGCGCAGAACGTGGAGAACCGCGCACTGCTCAGTGCGTGCCGGGACTACTACGTGCTGCGCTTCCACCGCTGTGCGGAATTCGTCAGCACGCCGGGGGAGGGCGTGGTCGCCTTCGATGAGGCGGGCACCATCAAGGGCGCCAACCGCAGTGCGCTGGAGCTGCTGAGATTTCGCGATCACGAGGCCCTGTGCGGGCAGCGCGTGGACCGCGTCTTCGAGACCCCCCTCGCGACCCTGCTGCAGCTGGCCGCGCGCCACAGGTTCCGGCCCGAGCCGCTGCAATCGCCCTTGGGAAGGCGATCGTGGTTCGCGATGGTGCAGGCGCCGGTGGAATCGCAGCGCCGCGCGCTCCCTTCGGCCGGCACTGCCGGCAGCGCGGCCGGCAGTGCGCGCACGGCGGAGTCGGACCCCTTGCAGTGCCTGCATTCCACCGATCCGGTGATGCAGCAGAGCGTGGAAGTCCTGCGCCGCGTCATCGATCGCGACATCTCGGTGCTGTTGCTCGGGGAAACGGGCACCGGCAAGGGGTACTGCGCGCGCGCCATCCATGCCGCCAGCCGCCGCGCCGAGAAGCCGTTCCTGTCGGTGAACTGCGGCGCCATCCCCGAGCCGCTGATCGAGAGCGAGCTGTTCGGCCACAAACCCGGCGCGTTCACCGGCGCCGCCCGCGACGGCAGCGTGGGCCGCATCCTGCAGGCAAACGGCGGCACGCTGTTCCTCGATGAGATCGGCGACATGCCGCTGCCACTGCAGGCGCGCCTCCTGAACGTCATCGAGGACCGCGAGGTGCTGCCGCTGGGTGGAACCAAGGCGATTGCGGTCGACGTGCGCATCATCAGCGCGACACAGCACGATCCCGTGGAGCTGATCGCCAAGGGGCAGTTCCGCGACGACCTGTACTATCGCCTGAACGGCATCACCGTGCGCATGCCCCCGGTGCGCCAGCGCGCGGATATCCCGGATCTGATCCGCAAGCTGGTGCGCATGGAAGCCGGAACCGAGAACGCGGTTGACATCGATGAGGCGCTGCTCGAGCGACTGGCCAGGTACTCCTGGCCGGGCAACGTACGCCAGCTGCGCAACGTGGTGCGCACGATGCTGGCGCTGCGCAGCAGCGATCGCCTGACGCTCGCGGATTTCAACGACAGCTGGCTCACCGGCGCCACGCGCGCCGAGGAGCCGACGATGGAGTCCGGCAGCCCGGCCGCAGCAGACGTCGAGAACGTGCTCGGCAGCGCCGAATGCGACGCGCTGCGCCGCACGCTCGAAGCGTTCCACTGGAACATCAGTGCCGCGGCCTCGCGCTTGCATCTCAGCCGGCGAACGCTGTACCGCAAGATGCACCGGCATGGGCTGGCACGCGCGGTGCCGACAGGGCTCGCGATAGTGGGTCGCGAGCGCGAGGCGACTCATGACGAGGGCGGCGCACGGGCGCCGCCGAAAGGCCCGGCCGACGCGGGCCAGTAAACGAAAGGCAGGACTTATGGCAGTTTCAATTCACCCCTCCGTTGACGGCGGCGTAAAGAAGGGTAATCCCAATTTCGCCGGCGGCACCCTGACCTGCAAGTGCGCCCAGATGCCGGTCACGGTCAGCATCGGGGCGAACGTGGCGTTCAATCATGCGTGCGGCTGCACCAAGTGCTGGAAGCCCAAGGGCGCGCTCTTTTCGGTGGTCGCGGTGGTGGCGCGGGACAAGCTCGCGGTCACGGCCAACGGCCAGAAGCTCAAGATCGTCGACCCGAGTGCGACGATCCAGCGCTACGCCTGTACCGGATGCGGCGTTCACATGTACGGCCGCATCGAGAACAAGGGTCACCCGTTCCATGGACTCGACTTCATTCACGTCGAGCTGTCGAAGGAGACGGGCTGGGAAGAGCCGCGGTTCGCGGCGTTTGTCTCCTCGATCATCGAGTCCGGTACCAAGCCCGAGCAGATGGGCGCCGTGCGCGCGCGGTTGAAGGAGCTCGGTCTCGAGCCCTACGACTGCCTGTCGCCGGCGCTGATGGACCTGATCGCAACGCATACCGCCAAGGCGAAGGGCGTGCTCGCGGCCTGAGCGCGAGGGCGCGGCGCGCCTCGCTCGAGGCGCCGTGCGCTCAGGTGCAACGGGTCAGAACGTCCCGGCGACGGAGAACGGCCGCCGGCCGGTGGCGTCCGGGGAGCCGAGATAGCGGATGTTGTTGACGAGCTCGGGGGTGGCGCCGGCGCGCGCCGCGACCAGCCCCTCGAGCTCGAAGCCCGGCTGACGCGTCAGGCGCAGCGTGCCCTCGACGGCGAGTGGGCCGTCCAGGTCGCGCAGTTTCCCGGTCGGCTCGCCCGGGCCTCCGGGGAAGGTCACCAGGTAACTGCCCAGCGGCGTGGCAACACCTGAGCGATCTTCCAGGTCACGCGCCTCGATGCGCCCCTGAAGCGCAGTGATGATGCCGTGCTCGAACTGCGCCAGCGCGAGATCCAGGTGCGCGCGGCCATGCAGAGCCGCCGGGAGCCCCGGGATCAGCGCCGGATCGAGCGGCAGGTCGGCGCGCGCCTGGCGTACCGTGACGCGCTGGCCGAAGCGAAGCTCCACCTCCGCATCGAGGTTGCCCGCGCCACGCGTGACGGCGATGTGGGCGGCGAGCTCACCGAGCAGCAGCCGCCCCGGGTGCAGCTCCCAGCTGACATCTCCTACCGGCGTGCGCTGCACCGTGAGGGCGGTGCAGACTCCGCTCCACAGCGAGCCATCGACGCCGGCGCAGGAGGCGCCGCGCACGCCGCCCGCCGGGATGATCCAGGCAGCCGGCATGCGGGCGAGGAGAATGGCCGCAAAAGCGACCGCCGCCAGCAGTGCGATCCAGATTCCTCGCCTCACTTCAACCCGAATGCAGGACGATCGCGGCGTTCACCAGCCCGGGCGTATCGGTCTTTTCAATGGTGGCCGACTCCACGCTGACGCCGTTCTGCTGGGCGAGACGGGCGAGCCAGCCGACCAGGCTGTCGAAGGGCGCCTTGGCGAGCCGTACCGACAGGCTCCCGGGACCGCCCGGTTCGCTGCCCTCGAGCGCGCCCGCCAACCCGGACTCGCGCGCCGAACGGTCGATGATCACCAGCAGCGACTCACCCGTGGACGCCGGCGGTGGCGCCGAGGCGGCGAGCTCGAGGGCGACGCCCTGCATCCAGGTCAGATCGGCGCGCTTGCGGGCAAGCCGCTCGTGCGCATGCGCGACGCTGCGATCGAGGGGAATCACCACGCCGAAGACGAGGATCGCCGCCGCGAGCGCGAGGCCCCCCAGAGCTAAGCGCCGCTCGCGCTCGGGAAGGGCCGCGACGGAATCGAGCGACAGTGAATGGAGCGCCAGCTTCATGGCTTCAGGTGCCGCCGGCGCGCACCTGGATGTGTCCCTCGTAACCCGAGGGGGCGTTGCCGCCGCCCGTGAGGTCGGCCTGCCAGCCGCTGTTGCGCAGCGCCTGGCTGACGCGCTCGAGACTCGCGGCATCCGGAGCGGAGAGTTTCATGTCGAGCGCGCCGCCGTGAAACTGCAGAGCCTGCACGCTCATGCCGGGAGTGGCATCGCGCGCCTGCGCCAGCGCCTGCAGCGCAGGCAGCAGCCCGCCGCCGGCCCCGCGCGCCATGTTCAGGCGCTGCTCCATGCGGCGGCGTGCATCGAGGGTGTTCGGATCGCCGGGCATGGCCGCGTGGAAGGTGTCGCGAATCGAAGCATCGAGCTGGCGCTCGCGATTCTTCAGCAGCTGCAGCTCGCCGATCTTGCCCGCGAGGTGCAGGCTGACGAGAGACATGAGCAGGATCGCGGCCACCCGCCAGGCCCGCAGGCCCACCGCGCGCGCGGCCGTCGGCGCGTAGCTGCCCTGCAGCAGATTGATCGGCGTCGCCGCCGGCAGTTGCTGCGCGAACAGCGCCAGGGGTCCGCCGGTGAGCAGCTGGATCTTGATGCCGTCGAATCGGGCGCGCGCCGCTTCGATCTGCGCGGAATGCCGCTGCCACTCCGCCGCTCCGGTATACAGAATGAGGCCGCGCGCGCCGCTCGGCGGCGCCTGCGCGCCTGACTGAGCGATCTCGAGCGCTTCTCCCAGCGCATCCGCGGGCAGCGTCACCGGGCAGGCGCCGGGCGAGCGTACCAACACCGCGTCCTCTTCCAGCAGCACCACCGCCTGGCCCGGATTGTGCGGCAGCAGCTCGCTGTCGGCGTAGATCGCCTCGGGCTCGAGGCCGCTCGCGCGCAGGGTCGCCAGCCACTCATCGAGCAGTGCGCGCGCTACCACTGCGACCGGCGCGCGCGCGGAGTCCCCGGCACGCTTGCCGATGGCGAAATGCAGATCGTCGATGTCATCGGCCAGCTGCTCTTCGAGCGCGTACGGCACGAGCTGCTGCAGCTTCGCGCCGGCCTTGACCGGGATCTCCGGCTCCGCCAGCAGCACATCCGCGCCGGGCACCAGTGCGCACACGCGCCGTCCCGGGGCGCGCGCGGCCGCGAGCGTCAGCGGACCGCTTTGCGGCGGCCCGGCCGGCGCACCGCGCGCATCGGCGATGAGCCAGGATGCCGGTTCCCCGGCGGCGCGTGGCAGGCGCAGCAGCAGCCAGTCAGCCATGGGCGGATACCGTCATATCATCAGTCGGGCGTGAAGCTGCGCAGGATGGGACGCACGCTGCTCTGATCCTGATACAGAAGACTGTACAAGTTGAATTCCGCGCTGCCAATAGTGATGAAACTCGTCAGGCGGAAGTAGCTCGAGACCTGCGCGATCTTCGGCCGCACCTCGGCGAGCAGCTTCGGATCCGCAAAGGCCGCCTCGTAGTCGCGCTGCGTGGGGAAGCAGCCGGGGGCGCTGGCGCGGTTCTTCGCCAGGGAATCCGCATCGGAGCTGAAGTCCTGATGTCCGAGATACGCATCCAGCACCAGTGCGGGCGCCGTGCACAGGTTGACCGGCGTGTCAAAGGGGAGCGCCGTGACATAGGGCGCGAGCTTCAGGTAGCGGTCGCGGCCGAAGCCCGGCAGCGCGAGCAACTCGCTCACGCTCGTGAGGTAGCGGTTGGCTGTCCGGTACGGCGGCGTCTGGCCCATGTAGACGCTGTCCTCCGCGCCATCCGGCACCGATGGGGTGATGTTCCCGTCGATCCAGTCGACGATGTAACCCGCCCATTTCGTCTCCACGCCTGCCATCGCCAGCAGCAGCGTGAAGGCCTGCAATTGCACCGGGTCCGCCGTGGTGTCGTTCTTCACCAGGTTGTTGAGGTTGAATCGTCCCTGCAGGTCCTCGAGCGAGGCCTCGAGCATCACGCCCGGAACCACCTCGATGGGTCCGATGGGCTTGGCCCAGCCCTGCCCGGGATAGGTATGGTCCTTGTCGTTCTGCCGTATCTGGCGCAGGCCGTAGGCGGCGAGCGCCTCGGCTCCCTGGGCGATGAGCAGCGCCTGATCGAAGGCATAGGTCGCGGTGCCGCGCCGCGCGCTCAGCGCGTTCTCGTACGCCACCGCGGCGGCGATGATGGTGCCGAGCGCGACCAGCAGGATCGCCACCAGCAGCGCAATGCCGCGCTGGCCGCGCGGCGCACGGCCAGGGCGGCGCGAGCGCTGCCGGAGGCCATTCACCCGGCGATCTCGATGATGCGCACGATCTTGCCCCAGTCCTCGGTGTCGAGTGTGATCTCCACCGCCAGCGGACGCTGACGCAGGGTCCATTCCTGCTGCTGGATCACCGCGGTGCCCGGCGGCCATTGCTCCTGCCACTGGTGGGACTGGTCGAGATATCGCAGGGTCATCGCCTTGACGTGTGTCATCAGGTTGCGCTTGCTCGTCGTGCTGGCGAGCGTGGGATCGAGGACGTTCCAGTACTCGCGCCGCAGTGTTCCGTTCTCCAGGAAATACGCCACGCGCTGCAATCCCGGGCGCTGCAGCCCGACCGGGTTCGCCCAGCCACCGCGGGTGAGGGCGACGATCGGCTGCGCGCCGGGAACCGAGCCCTGCAGCGCAGGCTGCGCCGGCTCGTCCCCGACGGCCTGACGCACCGGACGCGGGGCGAGCTGCACGAAGTCCTGTTCCAGCACGCGCACCGCCGTTTGCAGCTCGAGCAGGTGCGCCTGATGTTGCTGGAGCGAGTCGCGGCTGGTGACCGCCTGGCTGATGGCGCCGTACCCCATGGCGAACATGACCGCCGCGATGAACAGCGCCACCAGGAGCTCGAGCAGCGTGAACCCGCGGCCTGCGGCGCTCACCGCGACCCCCGCGGATTTTGGGTGCCGGGGCTGGCGGCCAGCCCGCTGACAGTCTGGGTGCCCCAGTGGGGCTGGAAGCCGTTAGGCGTCCCGACCGCATCGCCCCAGATGCCACTCACCGTGGCGAACCAGCCGCTGTCATCACCCGCCTTGAGGTCCGCGGGGCGCACGCTGATGTCGATACGCTCCACTCCCGGCACCTCGGTGGCCACCACCTGCTGGCGCCAGTGCCAGCTGCGGCCGGCAAAGTCGCTGTCGCCGTCGGAGTTGCCGGTGGAGGGCTGTTGGCCGGACAGGCGCAGGCTCGCGATCTGATTGAGGGCCAGCCACTGGGCGAAGGTCTTGTCGCGCAGGTAGGAGAGCGTGTTCGCCGAGGAGGTCAGCGCACCCATGACCGCCGCCATGCCGATCGCGACGATCGCCAGCGCCACCAGCACCTCGATGAGCGTAAAGCCGCCGCGCCGGGCGCGCCTCACGGCTTCCCCTCCACCATGGGCTGCTCGATCACCTGACCCTGATCGTCCTGCGTGAGGGTGACGCTGCGCGCACCGCCGTCGCGCTCCACCGTGGCGGCGAAGCTCGTCAGATCGCCATTCGAGAAAATCATCACCTGCGGAGTCTTGTCCTTGGCATCCGCCGGACGGGTCAGCACGATCGGGCGCGCCTCCACGGTGAGTTTGACGCCCAGCCCGTCGGGGAGCTTGCGCGCGCCGAGCGCCTCGTCCTCGAACACGCTGCGCCAGCTCGCGCGGCGCATGTCATAGGTGAGGAACTCGTAGCCATCGTCCTGGAACAACACCCCGTACTCGCGGGTCTGGAGCTCCGCCTGCTCGCGCGCGTAGGTGAACAGCGCGAGCAGTCGATCGCTCTCTTTTTCCAGCTCCCGGTCGCGTCCCGTCAGGCTGACCGACAGCAGCACGCCGGCGGAGATCACCCCGATGATGAGGACGACGACCAGCATCTCGACCAGCGTGAAGCCGGCGCCGGCCCCATGAGCGCACCTGCGTTGCATGGTGCTGCGGCTCTAATCGCCGAGATTCCAGTTGCCGATATCGGCGTTGATGCCATCGCCCCCGGGCTGCCCGTCTGCGCCCAGGGTGTACAGGTCGTACGCCTTGCCGTGCGTACCGGGGAATGTGTACAGATAGGGGTTCCCCCAGGGGTCCTTGCTGGTGCGCTCCAGGTAGCCCCCGGGCCTCCAGTGCCTGACGGTGGGATCGGTGGGCTGCTGCACCAGTGCCGTGAGGCCCTGCTCGGAGCTCGGATACTTCGAGTTGTCGAGATAGTACATGGACAGTGCCGCCTCCAGCGCCCGGATGTCCTCCCTCGCCTTGGCGACGTTTGCCTTGTCCACATTACCCATGAGGCTCGGAACGATGAGCGCCGCGAGCAGGCCGATGATGATGACGACCACCATGATCTCGATGAGGGTGAAGCCGCGCGCGCGCCGTGCGCCGGGACGTCTGCTACCCTCGCAAGCGATGTCATTCATGCGCTGCGTGTCCGGGCGGTGCTGCCGCCGTTGAGGCAAAAACGGGTCGGAATCATAGAGCAAATGGGGTCGAACGGCCTGTGAAGCCCGCGCGCAGCGTGCTCCGGTCTCTCAATTGCGACGGCCGCCGGGGGCTGGCGCTGCTCGGCGCCTGCGCCGTGCTGCTGTTGCCCGCGCTCACCGGGGAGGCGGGTCGGGCGCTGCTGCGCTATGAGCGCGGAGCGCTCGCGGCCGGGCAGTGGTGGCGGCTGCTGACGGCGCACGTGGTGCATCTGGATATCCGGCACGCGCTGCTGAACAGTCTGGGGCTCGCTGTGCTGTGGGCGCTGTTCGCCCGCGACTACTCCCCCCGCCAGTGGGTGGCCGTAGGGCTGGGCGCGATGGCGGCCATCGACGCAGGGCTGTGGCTGTGCGATTCGACCCTGCTGTGGTACGTCGGTTCCTCCGGCGCGCTGCACGGGGTGATGGCGGCGGGTGCCCTGGCGCACGTGCGTCGCGGGCAGCGCGACGGGTGGGTCCTCGCGGGCCTGCTCGCGGTGAAACTGGCTTACGAGCACTGGCTGGGGGCGCTGCCGTTCTCCGGGCTCGACACGGTGGTGGTGAGTGCGCACCTGTACGGGGCGATCGGGGGCGCCGCCGTGGCCGCTTTCCTGAGGCCCCACAAAGCGCCGCTATAATTTCGGCCCTGCGGCTTCGGAAGGTAGTGCATGTCCTTTGCGTTCGTGTTCCCCGGCCAGGGCTCGCAGTCGGTCGGGATGCTCGGGGCGCTCGCCACCGCGGAGAGTGCCGTTCGCGCCACCTTCGACGAGGCTTCCCGAGCGCTCGGCTTTGATCTGTGGAAGCTCGTGAGCGAAGGTCCGGAGGAGGCGCTCAACGCCACCGAGCGCACACAGCCGGCGATGCTCGCAGCCGGAGTGGCGGTCTGGCGCGTGTGGCGCGCGCGCGGCGGCGCGCTGCCGGAGGTGGTCTGCGGTCACAGTCTCGGGGAATTCACCGCGCTCGTGTGTGCGGAAGGCCTGCCGTTTGGCGCCACGGTGGAGCTGGTGCGCTTCCGCGGCCAGGTGATGCAGGAGGCCGTGCCGGCCGGCAGCGGCGCGATGGCGGCCATCATCGGCCTGGACGATGAGGCGATCGAGGCGGCGTGCCGGGAAGCCGCGCAAGGGGCCGTCGTGGAAGCGGCCAATTTCAACGGCGCGGGGCAGGTGGTCATCGCCGGTGAGAAGGCGGCGGTGCAGCGCGCGATCGAGGCCGCCCGGGCACGCGGAGCCCGGCGCGCGGTGGCGCTGCCGGTGAGCGTGCCCTCGCACACCAGCCTCATGCGCGGCGCGGCCGAGCGCCTCCGGGAGCGGCTGCACTCGCTCGAGGTGCGCGCACCGCGTATCCGCTACGTGAGCGCGGTCGATGCGAGCGCGCACGAGCGCCCCGACGAGATCCGCGAGCTGCTGGTGCGGCAGCTGTCGAGCCCGGTGCGCTGGACGGACACCCTGCGCGCAGTGAGCGCGGGCGCGGTCGCGCAGGTGATCGAATGCGGGCCGGGCAAGGTGCTCACGGGCCTGAACCGCCGTATCGAGCGGCGCGCGGACCTGGATTTTCTGGCGCTGGAGGACCCGTCCTCCATCGAGGCCGCACTCGCGGCGACCCGAGGGGGTTCCCATGCTTGAGAACGAAATCGCACTCGTCACCGGCGCCTCGCGCGGCATCGGGCACGCCATCGCGCTCACCCTCGGCGGGGCCGGCGCCCGGGTGATCGGCACCTCCACCAGCGCCGAAGGCGCCGCACGCTTGAGCGCCACGCTCGCGTCGCATCGATGCAACGGCCGCGGCGCGGTGCTCGACGCCGGGGACGCCGCCTCGGTCGACGCCTTGATGGGGGAGCTCGAGGGCGCCGGTGAGCTGCCGACGATCCTCGTCAACAACGCCGCCGTCACCCGCGACTCGCTGCTGCTGCGCATGAAGCCCGAGGACTGGGAGGCGGTCATCACCACCAATCTCACGGGTGTGTTTCGCCTGTCCAAGGCGTGCGTGCGACGCATGATGAAGGAGCGGCGCGGCCGGATCGTCAACCTCACCTCGGTGGTGGGTGTGACGGGCAACCCCGGACAGGCCAACTATGCCGCGGCCAAAGCGGGACTGCTGGGATTCACCAAGTCACTCGCCCGGGAGCTCGCCTCGCGCGGTATTACGGTGAATGCCGTAGCCCCCGGCTTCATCGATACCGACATGACACGCGCGCTGAACGAGGCGCAGCGCGCCGCGCTCATCGGGCAGATCCCCATCGGCCGGCTCGGGACCCCCGCGGATGTGGCCAGCGCGGTCCTGTTCCTGGTCTCACCCCAGGCGACCTACATCACCGGGGAGACCCTGCACGTCAACGGCGGCATGTACATGCCCTAGGGGAGGGGCGTTGGACGCACGCCACAGTGCGGCGGCCGCGGACGGCGAGCGCGCGGAACCG
This sequence comes from Gammaproteobacteria bacterium, assembly GCA_005878835.1. Lineage (GTDB taxonomy): Bacteria > Pseudomonadota > Gammaproteobacteria > Steroidobacterales > Steroidobacteraceae > 13-2-20CM-66-19. The sequence continues at coordinate 26,533 of VBMV01000089.1, forward strand.
GCGGTCAGTTTCGTCAGTAAAAACAATCACTCGCACCGGCGGCGGGCGAGTGGCAGCCCCAAGGGTGTTCCCCTACAATACCGCGCCCGCTACCGGCCTCGCGAGGCGAAGGGCGGGGCAGCCCCTTCATGAAGCCTACATAAGGACCCATCGCTAATGAGCACAGTTGAGCAGCAGGTCAAAGCCATCGTTGCCGAACAGCTGGGCGTCAAACAGGAACAGGTCACGAGCGATGCCTCGTTCGTCGACGACCTGGGAGCCGATTCACTCGACACGGTCGAGCTGGTCATGGCCCTCGAGGAGGAATTCGAGATCGAAATCCCGGATGAGGACGCCGAGAAGATCACAACCGTCCACCAGGCCATCGACTACATCAACGAGCGCCGCAGCAAGTCCTGATTCCACCCGGGCGCGATCCAGGTAGCGTGTGAGCAAGCGCCGTGTCGTCGTAACGGGCCTTGGAGTGGTGTCCCCGGTCGGGAGCACCGTTCAATCGGCATGGGATGCCATCCTGCGCGGGCAGAGCGGCATCGGTCCGGTGACGCGCTTCGACGTGTCCGCGTTTCCGGTGCGCATCGGCGGGCAGGTGCGCGATTTCGACGTCAGTCAGTACATCTCGAGCAAGGAAGCCCGCCGCATGGACGAGTTCATGCAGTACGGCGTGGCTGCCGGAGTGCAGGCGGTCGGCGACGCCGGGATCGACTTCGCCAAGTGCGATCCGACGCGCTGCGGCGCGGTGTGCGGCGCCGGCATCGGTGGCCTGTGGACCATCGAGACCGAGTACAGCGAGTACCTGAAGGCGATGAGTCCGCGCAAGATCTCGCCGTTCTTCGTCCCCGCGACCATCATCAACATGATCGCCGGGCACCTCTCGATCCGTTACGGCCTGAAGGGTCCGAATCTGGGCGTGGTGACCGCCTGCACCACCTCGACGCACGCCATCGGCTTAGGCATGCGCACCATCCAGTACGGCGATGCGGACCTGATCATCGCGGGCGGCGGGGAAATGGCCACCACGCGCTGCGGGCTGGGGAGCTTCGGCCAGGCGAAGGCGCTCTCCACGCGCAACGACGCTCCCACCGAGGCGAGCCGCCCATGGGACCAGGAGCGCGACGGCTTCGTGCTGAGCGATGGGGGCGGCGCGATGCTGCTGGAGGAGCTGCAGCACGCGCGCCGGCGCGGGGCGCGCATTTACGCCGAGCTGGTGGGCTTTGGCATGAGTGGCGATGCCTATCACATCACCGCGCCCCCCGAGGACGGCGACGGTGCGCGCCTGGCGATGGAGAACGCGCTCAAGGACGCCGCGCTCAATCCCGCCGACGTGCAGTACGTCAACGCGCACGCGACCTCGACCCCGCTGGGCGACAAGGCCGAGACGGTCGCGATGAAGCGCGCCTTCGGCGAGCACGCCAGGCGCCTCGCCGTGAGCTCGACCAAGTCCATGACCGGGCACCTGCTCGGCGCCGCGGGGGTGGTGGAAGCGATCTTCTCGGTGCTCGCGATCCGCGATGGTGTCGCGCCTCCCACCATCAACTACCGCACGCCCGACCCCGAGTGCGACCTGGACTACGTCCCCAACAGCGCCCGTCGCATGAAGATCGACGTGAGCCTCTCGAACTCCTTCGGCTTCGGCGGCACCAACGGCTCGCTGGTGTTCCGGCGCTTCAGCGCCTGAAGGGCGCGAGCCAAGGTAAGTCCGCCACGCACGCACCGCTGGTCCGCGAGCTCGACGTTCCGCCTGAGGTGTTGCGTCGCCTGGCGGCGCGCTTCCCCGACCGCTACCCGTTACCCGGGGAGGCCGGCGGTGCCTAGCGCGCGCACACGCCATCGGCTGCGCGTCCTGGCTGGCGCCGCCGTGGTGCTCCTCGCCCTGCTGGCGCTCGCGGCCGCGGGAGGCTATTTCTGGCTGCAGCAGCAGTTCGAGGCGCCGGGACCCGCAGCAGTGGCGTCGCGCATCCTGATCGAGCCGCGCGCGAGTCTGCGCAGCGTCCTCGGCCGGCTCGAGGCGAGCGGTGCGGTGCGCCATGCGCGCGCCGTGGAGGTGTATCTGCGCCTGCGCCGCCGCGAGCCGCGCGTGCAGGCCGGCACGTACGAGATACCCCCGCAGGCCAGCCCTGGGGAGATCATCGCGCTCTTCGAGGAGGGCAAAGTGGTCCTGGAGCAGCTCACGGTCGTGGAAGGATCGACGTTCGGGGAGTTCCTGCAGGCGCTCGATCAGCATCCCTACGTGCTGCATACCCTGCGCGGCAAGAGCCCGGCCGAGATCATGGCGGCGCTCGGACACGCGGGGGTGCGCGCCGAAGGTGAGTTCTTTCCCGACACCTATCGCTTCGCGGCGAACACTCCCGATGTCGCGATCCTGGCACTCGCCTACGACGGCATGCAGCGAGTGCTGGCCGCGGCCTGGGCGCAGCGCAGCGCCGAGCTGCCGCTCAGCACGCCGTACCAGGCGTTGATCCTCGCCTCCATGGTCGAGAAGGAGGCTGCGCTCAAGAGCGAGCGGGCGCGGATCGCCGGAGTGTTCGTCAACCGGCTGCGCAAGGGCATGCGCCTGCAGTCCGACCCGACGGTGATCTACGGTCTCGGCGAGAAGTACGACGGCTCGATACACACCCGTGACCTGCTCAAGGACACCCCCTACAACACCTACACCCGCGCGGGACTCCCCCCGACGCCGGTCGCGCTGCCCGGACGCGAGGCGGTGCTGGCGGCGGTGCGGCCGGAGCCCACCGACGCGCTGTACTTCGTCGCGACCGGGCTGGGCGACGGGGCCCATCACTTCTCCAGCAGCCTGCAAGAGCATAATTCCGCGGTGAAGGCCTATCTCGCACGGCTGCGCACACCCGAGCGCGGCGCAGTCCACAAGCCGGTCGCGGTGCATCCGTGAGCACGCGCGTGCCCGTGCGGGCGGGCAAGTTCATCACCCTCGAGGGCATCGAGGGCGCCGGCAAATCCACGCTCGCGCAGTTCATGAGCGCCTGGCTCGGGCGCCATGGTATTACGGTGCGCCTGACGCGCGAGCCCGGCGGCACGCCGCTCGCGGAGCGAGTGCGGCAGATCGTGCTGGAGCGCGGCGCGGAGCCGGTATCGCCGCTCACCGAGACGCTGCTCATGTTCGCCGCGCGCGCCCTGCACGTGCAGAACGTCATCCGCCCGGCGCTCTCGCGCGGGGAGTGGGTGGTGTGCGATCGCTTCACCGACGCCACGCGCGCCTATCAGGGAAGCGGCCGCGGGGTGGACGCGGCGCTGATCGAGGCGCTCGCGCTGGCCGTGCACGGCGATCTGAAGCCCGACTGCACGCTGCTGCTCGATCTGCCGGTGAGGGTGGGCCTCGCCCGGGCGCGCGGCCGTCAGGGCGCCACGGCGGATCGCTTCGAGGCGGAGACCGTCGGGTTCTTCGAGAAGGTGCGCGAGGGTTACCTCGCGCTGGCGCGCCGCGAACCGCAGCGCTTGCGCATCATCGATGCCGCGGCGCCCCTGTCCGAGGTCGAGCAGCGCATCGCGCAGGCTCTCGGGGAGCTGCAGGCGCGGGAGCGGCGGGCGTGAGCCGCGCCGGTGACGAGGCATTGCGCCCGGCGCCCCTGCTGAGCGCCACGCCTGACATGCCCTGGACGGCTGCGCAACGCGCCACCCTGGGCGGCGCCTTCAGGGCAGGGCGCATGCCGCACGCGCTGCTGATCCACGAAGCCCCGGGGGCCGGCGGGGAGTGGCTCGCGACCTGGGCGGCACAGCTGGTGCTCTGCCAGAACGCTGCCCAGGCGCCCTGCGGCGCCTGCGCGCGCTGCCGGCGAGTCTGGGCGCAGCAGCACCCCGACCTCGCCTGGGTCCGCACCGCCGAGGACTCGCAGCAGATCCGCATCGAGCAGGTGCGCGATCTCGCCGCCGACCTCGCGCTCACCAGCCACGCCGGCGGCTACAAGGTCGGCATCCTCACGCCTGCGGAAGCGCTCAACCGCTTTGCGGCCAATGCGCTCCTCAAAACGCTCGAGGAGCCCCCCGCCCGCACGCTCCTGGTGCTCGTGACGACCCAGCCCTCGCGCCTGCCCGCCACGGTGCTCAGCCGCTGCCAGCGGTTGCCGGTGCGCGCGCCCGCGCGCGCCGAGGCCGTGGCGTGGCTGACGGCGCTGCGGGGCGCCGCTGACTGGAACGCCGCGCTCGATGTGCTGGGAGAGGCTCCGATGCTCGCCGCACGCACCGAGCCCCTCGAGGTGGCGCAGACGGCGGCCGAGGCGCACGCTACGCTCGATGCCCTGGCAAGCGGCGCGGGCGACCCGGTGGCCGCGGCTGAGCGCTGGGCGCGCGCCGAGCTGCCCCTGCGCCTGCGGTGCTGTGAGAATTGGCTCACAGAACATATCCGCCGCCGCGAGCGCGACGGGGCCTTTTTGACAGAAGTGCGGGCTGCCCCCTACTTGCCGGCCGGCGATGCGTTCTTGAATATACGTGAGCTGTTCGGGCTGCTGGACGAAGTGCGGGAGCTGCGCGCCACGCTCGACGTGCCGTTGAACCGGGGCCTGGCGCTGGAGGCTCTTTTCAGGCGACTCGCGCCCGCGCACGGGCGCCGTGAGGACGGAAATTGAGAGTGGGGAACAAACCGGGTCTGCTGACCCTCACCATCAAGGACAAGAGCGCCCTGTATCTTGCCTACATGCCGTTCGTGAAGAACGGCGGGCTGTTCATTCCCACCAACAGCAATTACCGTCTGGGCGATGAGGTGTTCATGCTGCTGAACCTCATGGGCGAGGACGAGAAGCTCCCCGTGGCCGGGCGGGTCATCTGGGTGACGCCCAAGGGCGCCCAGGGCAATCAGGGCA
>VBMV01000141.1 GCA_005878835.1 Gammaproteobacteria bacterium
TGCTGCACTTCCCGAATCTGCTGAACGCGCGCGACCTGGGCGGCTATCCGACGGTGGACGGGGCGCAGACGAGCTGGCGCTCGCTGGTGCGCGCGGATGATCTGGCGCAGTTGACCGCGGAGGGCGTCCGGGCGCTCGCCGACTACGGCGTCGAGACCGTCGTGGACCTGCGCTGGCCGGAGGAAGCGGCTCTGTACCCGAGCCCGGTGCCGGCGGCGCTGCCGCAGGTGCGTTACCAGCGCATCTCGCTCCTCACGCACACCGAGGACGAATGGCGGCTGCGCAGCCGCGATGTTGCCAAGGAGCTGTGGAAGTGCGTGGTGCTCGAGCACGTGCGCATCGAGCTGCGCCACGTGCTCAGCGCCATTGCGGCCGCACCGGCCGGTCCGCTGCTGTTTCACTGCGTCGCCGGCAAGGACCGCACCGGCCTGATCGCCGCGCTGCTGCTGGCGCTGGCCGATGCGGAACCGCAGGCGATTGCCCGCGACTACGCCATGAGCTCGGCGAATCTTCGCGACGCCTATCTCAAGCGCTACGCCGGGGCTGACCCGCAGCGCATTGTGGAAGCGCTGCGCTGCCCCGAGGAGGGGGCATACAACATGCTGCAGTTTCTCGCGGATGCGGGCGGAGTGCGCGCCTATCTGGCGCAGATCGGCCTGAAGGAGCACGTGATCGAACGCCTGCGTGGGCGGCTGCGAAGCTGAGCCGCCCCGCGCTTGAGGTATCTGCTCGAGCGGCGCCGAGTGTCTGGAATATGCGACGGACGTTGGCGTTGTGCAGAGCCATGGGGGTTTCACCTCCTCGGCGACATGCGCCTGTGGCTCCGCCGTGCGACACGCCGCTCAGGCGAACGAGTGATTCACCGAGCGTTCAGGGCCGGCGCTGGATACTCCTCATCGCACCGGATTGAACGCGCTCCCGAGCGGCCCAACTTTTCAGCGCGGGCACATTTTTCAAGACGTTCGGATTCGAGCTCGCGTCACTCCGGTGCACTCCCTTCCGCCATGCTCGCCGCGGCGAGCATTCCCGGCCCAGGAGGCGAGGAGGTAAGCAATGGAAATTACCGGTGGCTGCCTGTGCAGGGCGGTCCGCTACTCGATCAGCGCCGCGCCCATCGTCACCCGCACCTGTTGGTGCCGCGTGTGCCAGTACCTCGGCGCCGGCAACGCCACCGTGAACGCCTGCTTCCCGAGCGCAGCGCTGACGGTGAGCGGTGAGCTGCGCGACTACTGCCTGATCGCCGACAGCTGCAACGTGGGACACCGGCGCTTCTGTCCGGCCTGCGGAACGCATCTCTTCAGCGCCTCGGAAGCGCGGCCGCAGCTGATTTTCGTGCGCGCCGGCACGCTCGACGACCGGGAGCTTGCCAGGCCCAGCGTGACGATCTGGACCTCGAGCGCGCCGAGCTGGGCGTGCTTTGACGAGCGGCTGCCGAAAGTCGAGCGTCAGCCGCCCCCGGTCGGCTAGCGCGATTGCTTGAGTCCGAGTGCCTGGCGTAGCTGCGCCGCGCTCATGAGGCGCGTGTAGACCGCCGTCCCGACATCGAACTCGCGCGCGCGAGACAGTGGCCCGACGACCACCGGTTCGAAGCCCGCGTCTGTCACCAGCCGCTGCGCCACCTCGAGCGCCTGGCGGTCGTCCCCGGCGAGCGGGATGGCGATCCGCTCGCCGCTGCGGTGCGCTTCGCTCGCGAGATCCCCGGAGTTGATGGCGTTGAATGCCCGCACCAGGCGCACGCCCGGCAAAAACTCCGCCGAGCTCACGCCGGTGCCCTTGCGGCGCGCCTCCACCGCCATGTCGCCATCGCGCTGCGGATAGGGATTGCCGGTGTCGAGCACGATCTTGCCAGTGAGCTCGGCCTTCAGGTCACGCCCGACCTGCGGCAGCGCCCCGTAGGGCACCGAGATCAGCACGACATCGCCGAACAGCGCCGCCTCGCGCGGCGTGCCCGCCCGGGCCTTAGGTCCGAGCGAGCGCACCAGGCCCTCGAGCTGCCCGGGGTGACGCGAGGACACCAGCACCTCATGGCCGGCCTTCACCCACAAGGAGGCGAGGGTCCCGCCGATGTGTCCCGCACCGATGATGCCGATCTTCAGCGGCGCCTGTGACGCGGGCGCCGCGCCCGCGGCTCCCGCGACCGCCACCGTGCACGCCATGAGCGTAACCGCGGCCGCAGCGCCCAGTGCCCGCAGGTTGCGGGTCGCGCCGCTCATTTCGGCGAGAACTCCACCCGCGTCTGCCAGTGATGCATAGTCGGATTCGGATGATCGGTGTCGATGACCAGCGTGCCGTGCGCGTGCGGGTCCGTCGTCGCCAGGCGGATCTCGGCCAGGTCGCCACAGCCCGCCACGACCGGAAGCGGCGTCACTACCGAGATGGCCTTCGCCGCCTTGACGTCCGCCGGAGCCACGCTCGAGGGCTCGATATGCGCCGCGGTGATCTGCGCGCTCGGCACCGTCACGAAGCGATACTGCACGCCCCCCACCCAGCCCCCTTTGGGCGGCTTGCCGGAGGAGTCGAAACTCGCCGAGTAGCTGAGCGATGGCTCGTCCAGTTTGATCTCCCGGGGTTGCGGCGGCACCAGCTTGTGGCGCACCGACAGCCCCTGCACTTTCCACTCGGCCAGGATCTGCAGCGGGAAGCTGCCCTGACAGCGCACCGAATACAACCCGTGCCACTCGGGGCCCTCCTGGCTGAGTGGAATCCTCTGATTGTTGCCGAGCGCAAACAGGAATACGGAGCCTGGCGTCACCAGCGCGTCGCGCGTCACGGTCGCCTTGATCTCGTACATGCCGATGTCGTGGTTGGCCGGATATTCGGCCGGCGTCTCATCGTGCACCTGCACATCGCAGGCGCCAAGCATGAGCGCCACGGGAATCCACGCGAGCCGGATGAGCCTGAACATGCTGCCCCCTTCATTGCTGGCAGACGCCGATCGCCCGGGGGAACCGGTATTGTCAGGGAGTCACGGCCCGCCCTTGCAGGCCGGCATCTTCCGGATCGGCAACCTGCAGCATCCCGTTACTTCTTTCTCCGGGCTCCGGAGCGCTTCGCCGCTCTGAAGGAGATGCCCGCGCGCATCGCTTTCTGCTGAACCGCAGCCGCCGTGCGCCCGAGCTTCCTGGCGACCTGTCCGGTTGGGGTTCCCGCCTTCGCGAGTGCCTTCAGAGTTTTCAGTTCACGGGCGCTCCAGGATGCGCCATCGTTCGGTGGACGTCTTGCCATCGTTCCTACTCCACAATCACCCAACGGAGGGCCGGACTGGTCATGATACACCAATCACTGGTGAATCATAACATGTTGGAAATGTCGCGGCCAGCGCATTGTCAGGGGTTAGATGTTGCTTCGGCGCAGCGCACCATCAGGGTCTGTTGCCGCGCCCGTGCCCGCGGTGCGCCGGCCTGCGTCACGCGCTTCAAGCATGTGGGTGAGCATGTAGGTGATCAGGGCTGACTGCGCTGGAAAAACGCCGCGCGCAAGCGCCGCAACTCACCGGCGGTCGGGTCCTATGTACGAGGTTGCCGTCGCGGCGGCCGATCGCCGGGACCGTGACGGGTTGATAGATGTGCGTCGGTGATAGACGACAACCGCGACCGTCAACATGATGAGCCGGCGGCCGGTGACAGGCGCGCCGTCACACCGGGGTGCCGGTCCGCAGGTATGCGGCATCGACCGCGTTGGAGAGCAGCATCGCGATGGTCATCGGACCCAGACCGCCGGGCACCGGGGTGATCCAGCCGGCACGCTCGGCCGCACGCTCGAACTCGACATCGCCCACGAGTTTGCCGGAAGCGCTGCGGTTGATCCCCACGTCGAATACCGCGGCCCCGGGTCGGATCCAGTCCCCGGGGATGAAGCCGGCTTTGCCGACCGCGGCCACCAGCAGCTCCGCGCGCTCGACTTCGGCCCTGAGGTCGCGGGTTCCCGTATGGCACACGGTCACGGTCGCACGCGCCAGCAGCAGCTCCAGCGCCATGGGCCGGCCGACGATGTTGGAAGCGCCCACCACGGTCGCGCGCAGGCCCGGCAGCGCCAAGCCGTACTCCTGCGCGAGGCGGATCACCCCGAAGGGCGTGCACGGACGGAGCCTGGGCCTCTTCTGCGCCAGCAAGCCCGTGTTCACCGGATGGAAGCCGTCGACGTCCTTGGCGGGGTCGACGGCGTCCATCACCCGGTTGGTATCCACCCCCGCAGGCAGAGGCAGCTGCACCAGGATGCCGTCGACGCGCTCGTCGTGATTGAGCGCGTTGATGAGCGCGAGAATCCGCCCTTCGCCGGTGCTCACCGGCAGGTCGTGCGCGAAGGACTCGATCCCGGCCTCCTGCGAGGAGCTGCGCTTGTTGCGCACGTACACGCTCGAGGCCGGATCTTCCCCCACCTGCACCACCGCAAGTCCGGGCCGCCGTCCGTGGCGCGCGGCGAACGCGGCGGCGCGCGAGGCGACCGCGGCGCGCACCTTCGCGGCCACCGCCTTGCCGTCGAGCAGCACCGCTCCGCCCGCGGTGCGCACCGGGCCGGCCGGCGAGAGCGCGGGGCTCGCGCCCGCTTTGACGGTTGGGCCGCTCATCAGTAGCGGTAGTGATCGGGCTTGTAGGGACCGGATTTGTCCACACCGATGTAGCGCGCCTGGGCTTCGGTGAGCTCGCTCAGCTGCACGTCGAGCCTCTTGAGCTGCAGCCGCGCCACTTTCTCATCCAGGTGCTTGGGCAGCACGTGAACCCCGATCGGGTACTTGGCGGCCTGGGTGAACAGCTCCACCTGTGCGATCGTCTGGTTCGCAAAGCTCGAGCTCATCACGTAGCTCGGGTGCCCGGTGCCGCACCCCAGGTTCACCAGCCGCCCCTCGGCCAGCAGGATCAGCCGCCGGCCGTCGGGCAGGATCACGTGATCGACCTGCGGCTTGATGTTCTCCCACGGGTAGCGCTTCAGGCTCGCGACGTCGATCTCGTTGTCGAAGTGGCCGATGTTGCACACGATGGCGTTGTGCTTCATGCGCAGCAGATGCTCGTGCGTGATCACGTGAAAGTTGCCGGTCGCGGTGACGAAGATATCGGCCTTGTCGGCCGCGTACTCCATGGTGACGACCCGCAAGCCTTCCATGGCCGCCTGCAGCGCGCAGATCGGATCGACCTCCGTCACCCACACCTGGGCCGAGAGCGCCCGCAACGCCTGCGTGCAGCCCTTGCCGACATCCCCGTAACCGCACACCACGGCGATCTTGCCCGCCACCATGACGTCGGTGGCGCGCTTGATGGCGTCCACCAGCGACTCGCGGCACCCGTACAGGTTGTCGAACTTGCTCTTGGTGACCGAGTCGTTGACGTTGATGGCCGGGAACGCCAGCGTGCCCTCCCGCGCCATGCGGTAGAGGCGCTTCACCCCGGTGGTGGTTTCCTCGGTGACGCCGCGGATCTGCCGGATGCGCGCGGAATACCAGCGCGGATCGCTGTTGAGCCGGGCGCGGATCGCAGCGAACAGCGCACGCTCCTCGTCGCTGCCGGGTTTGGCGATCACCCCAGCGTCGCTCTCCGCTTTTGTCCCCAGGTGCAGCAGCAGCGTCGCATCACCGCCGTCGTCGAGGATCATGTTGGAGTAGCCGCCGTCTGGCCACTCGAAAATGCGGTGCGTGTACTCCCAGTAGTCCTCGAGCGACTCGCCCTTCCAGGCGAACACCGCCGTGCCACGCGCGGCGATCGCGGCGGCGGCGTGATCCTGGGTGGAGAAGATGTTGCACGAGGCCCAGCGCAGCCTCGCCCCGAGCGCCTGCAGCGTCTCGATGAGCACCGCGGTCTGGATGGTCATGTGGAGCGAGCCGGAGATGCGCGCCCCCTTCAGAGGCTGAGTGCGCGCGAGCTCCTCGCGGATCGCCATGAGACCGGGCATCTCGGTCTCCGCGATGGCGATTTCCTTGCGTCCGAAATCGGCGAGCGTCAGATCCGCGACCTTGTAGTCGCTCGTGCTGGCGGCGGTCTTCAATGTGGCGTTCATACTCGATACTCCGAATGACAGAGTGAGCGCCGTATGGATGACCCGAGGTCTGCTGAGCCTGGCAGGCGCGGCGCTTCTTTCAAGCACCGGTCTGTCGCAACGCTCCTCAGCAGGCGTGGCTGCCGCGATGCGGCTGGTTGCTGTGCTTCAGGCTGCGCGCACGTCCTTGGCCTCGGCGGCCAACGTCTCGGCGAGATCGGTGCGCTCCCAGGTGAACTCCGGCTCGGTGCGGCCGAAGTGTCCGTAGGTCGCGGTCTTCTGGTAGATCGGGCGCAGCAGGTCGAGCATCTCCCGCAGACCGTAGGGTGTCAGGTCGAAGTGCTTGCGGATCAGCTGCGTCAGGCGCTCGCGCGACAGGTGGCTGGTGCCGAAGGTCTCCACCATGATCGAAGTCGGCTCGGGGACGCCGATGGCGTAGGACACCTGCACCTCGCAGCGCTCGGCAAGTCCCGCCGCCACGATGTTCTTGGCGACATAGCGCGCGGCATACGCCGCCGAGCGGTCGACCTTGGAAGGGTCCTTGCCCGAGAACGCGCCGCCACCGTGGCGGGCGTAGCCCCCGTAGGTGTCGACGATGATCTTGCGTCCGGTGAGTCCGCAGTCGCCCACCGGCCCGCCGATCACGAAACGCCCCGTGGGGTTGATGTGGTACTTGGTGCGCTCGTCCACCCACTCCGCCGGCAGGACGGGCTTGAGGATCTCCTCCATCACCGCCTCGCGCAGCGCCTTGGTGGAGACTTCGGGGCTGTGCTGGGTTGACAGCACCACCGCCTCCAGACCCACCGGCTTCGCCTCCTCGTAGCGCAGCGTGACCTGACTCTTCGCATCCGGACGCAGCCAGGGAAGCTTGCCGGCCTTGCGCACCTGGGCCTGGCGCTTGACCAGCCGATGGGCGAGCGTGATCGGCGCCGGCATCAGCACGTCGGTCTCGTTGGTGGCGTAGCCGAACATCAGTCCCTGGTCGCCCGCTCCCTGCTTGCGCTCGTCCTTGCGATCCACGCCCTGGGCGATGTCGGGAGACTGTTTGCCGATCAGGTTCAGCACCCCGCAGCTGGCGCCGTCGAATCCCATGTCGGAGGAGTTGTAGCCGATGTCCAGCACCGTCCTGCGCACCAGGGCTTCGACGTCGACCCACGCAGAGGTGGTGACCTCGCCGGCGACGATCACTACGCCGGTCTTGACGAGGGTCTCGCAGGCGACGCGACCGCGCGCATCTGCCGCGAGGATCGCGTCCAGCACCACGTCCGAGATCTGGTCCGCGATCTTGTCCGGGTGGCCTTCGGAGACCGACTCGGAGGTAAACAGATAGTCATTGGCCATGGAGATCGTTCCGCCGCAATCTGAGCGCCAGGGCAGGTGAGTTTAACCCAGGTGGCCGCGGCCTTGGGCAGGCGCCGGTGCGAAGGCCCCCGCCAGCCGCGCGTCGAATTCGGCGCGTGTAAAGCGATGATTCTGCGTGCCGCGCGACTCGATCTTGATGGCGCCCATGAGGGAAGCGATATGTCCGGTGCTCGGCCAGTCAAGACCGTGCAGCAGGCCGTGGATGAGACCGGCGCGATAGGCGTCACCGCATCCGGTGGGGTCCACCACGGCTGCTGCCCTGGCACACGGGATCGCGATCTCCTGATCGCGGGTATGAATGACCGAGCCGGCCGCGCCGCGCGTGACGATGAGCGCGGTCACGTGCTGCGTGAGCTCCTCGACGCTCCAGCCGGTCTTCTGCTTGAGCAGCTGCCATTCGTAGTCGTTCACGGTGACCCAGGTCGCCTGGGAAATGAAGCGCGTCAGCTCCGCGGCGCTGAACATCGGCAGTCCCTGACCGGGATCGAAAATGAAGGGGATGCGCGCCGCGGCGAACTGCGCGGCGTGCTCGATCATGCCCTCGCGCCCGTCGGGCGCCACGATGCCGATGGCGATGTCACGCGCATCCGTGACACGGTTGAGGTGCGCGTGCTGCATCGCCCCGGGGTGGAACGCGGTGATCTGATTGTCATCCAGGTCGGTGGTGATGAACGCCTGGGCGGTGAGCTCGGTGTCGATCACTTTGACGTGATCGTCGGGCACGCCGGCGCGCGCCATCCATTCCCGGTAAGGGCCGAAGTCGCGGCCGACCGTGGCCATGGGGTAGGCGCTGTCGCCGAGCAGCTTCAGGTTGTAGGCGATGTTGCCGGCGCAGCCGCCGTATTCGCGGCGCAGCTGCGGCACCAGGAACGCGACGTTCAGGATGTGGATCTTGTCGGGCAGGATGTGATTGGCGAAACGGTCGCCGAACACCATGATGGTGTCGAACGCCAGTGAACCGCAGATCAACGCCCGTCCCGGCCGGGCGGCCTTCATGTCTTGGCGCCCTGCGAAGCGGCGCCCGCGGGCGGTCGAGCTTTGCTCTCGGCCACCATCAGCGCCACGGCGCTCCTGGCGAGCTCGGTGAGGCCCGCGCCGTTACGCTGCTCGAAGTAGCTGATCATCTGCGCCCGCATGCGCGGCTCCCAGTAGCGCTTGAGGTGATTGGCCACGGCCCGCGCCGCTTCCGGCGCCTCCGCGGTGCCGGCAAAAAACTCGCCGATCTCGTTGGTCATCTTGATGAGCAGATCGATGTTCATGTGCCTGCCCGTTTTTGGTCTGTCAGCCGGTGCGGGTGCGCATACACGACGTGCTGGTCGGCCCGCGCGAATGCCACCAGTGTCAGCCCGGCGCGCTGCGCCAGGCGTACCGCGAAGGCCGTCGGCGCCGACAGCGCGACCAGGAGCGAGATCCCGACGGTGGCGCACTTCTGCACCATCTCGTAGCTGGCACGGCTGGTAATCAGCATATAACCCGCGGTGAAATCCGCGTGCGCGCGCGACAGCGCCCCGATGGTCTTGTCGAGTGCATTGTGCCGGCCGACGTCCTCACGCACCACTTTGATCCCCTGTCCCGGAACGACCCACGCCGCGGCGTGCACGCTGCCGGTGCGGGCATTGATCGGCTGCCGGCCCGACAACTCCCCGATCGCCGCGTGCAGGGCGGCGCTCGTGACGCTCACCCCGGCGGGCACCGGTCCGCACTCGCGGATGGCATCCGCGGCGCTCTCCGCCCCGCACAGGCCACAGCCGGTCCGGCCGGTGAGGTTGCGGCGGCGCTGCAGCAACTGCGTGAACCGCTCCCAGGCGACCGTGATGCGCACGTCCGCGGACAGTGCCCCGTAGCTGACCTCCACGCCGCGGATCTCCTCCGCGCGCGCCACCAGGCCTTCGCTCAGGGTGAATCCGACCGCGTAGTCCTCGAGATCCGCCGGCGTCGCCAGCATCACGACGTGCGGGACGTCGTGGTAGACCAGCGCGACCGGCACCTCCTCCGCCACCAGGTCCGTGGTGCGCTCGAGCGTGCCGCGCGTCCAGCGCTCGACGCCGAGCTCCGCGCTGACGGCTCCCGGGGCTTGCGCCTCTGCCTCCGGTTCCGGGCTCATCGCGCGCTCAGGTTGCAGGCGGCGCCTCGCTCAGGCGGGCGCGCGATCCGGCTTGCGCTGGCGCGCCGGCCTGGGTGCGGCGCGCTCGGCCTGCGCGCGCTTGCGCCACGCGTCCTTTTGATTCACCAGCACCACCTCGACCGCGGTGACCTTCAGTCGGAGTTCTCGGTCGTGACCACGTTGGCGTTGGTCTCCGGGAAATGGAACGTGGTGTACACCACGCCCGGCGCGATCTTCTCGGAAACCTTGGCGCGCAGCACGGTCTCGCCGGCGCGGCTGGTGAGCCCCACCCAGTCCCCGTCGCTGATGCCGCGCACCTCGGCGTCGTGCGGATGGATCTCGAGCAGGTCCTCGGTATGCCACACGACATTGTTGGTGCGGCGCGTCTGCGCACCGACGTTGTATTGCGTCAGGATCCGGCCGGTGGTGAGGATCAGCGGGAAACGGCTGGTCGAGCGCTCGCTGGTCGGCACGTACTCGGTCGGCCAGAACTTGCCCTTGCCGCGCACGAACTGCTGCACGTGCATGGTCGGGGTGCCCTCGGGGGCGGCGTCGTTGCACGGCCACTGGATGCTTCCCAGCCGCTCGATCTTCTCGAAGCTCATGCCGGCGAAGGTCGGCGTGAGGCGCGCGATCTCCTCCATGATCTCGCTGGCGTGCTCGTAGTGCATCGGATAGCCGAGCGCCTCGGACAGCAGGCAGGTGATCTGCCAGTCCTGATAGCCGCCCAGGGGCTCGATGACCTTGCGCACCAGCGAGGTGCGTCGCTCGGCATTGGTGAAGGTGCCGTCCTTCTCGAGGAACGAGGAGCCCGGCAGGAACACGTGCGCGAACTTCGCCACCTCGTTGAGGAACAGGTCCTGCACGATGACGCATTCGAGCGAAGCCATCGCCGCGCTCACGTGGTGCGTGTTGGGGTCGGACTGCACGAAGTCCTCGCCCTGCACGTACATGCCCTTGAAGGTGCCGTCGAGCGCGGCCTCGAACATGTTGGGGATGCGCAGGCCCGGTTCGGACTGCAGTTGCACCCCCCACACCTCTTCGAAGGACTTGCGCACCACCGGATCGGACACGTGGCGGTAGGCGCTGAACTCGTGGGGGAAAGAGCCCATGTCGCACGAGCCCTGCACGTTGTTCTGACCGCGCAGCGGGCTGACGCCCACGCCCTCGCGGCCGAGGTTGCCGGTGGCCATGGCGAGGTTGGCGATGCCCATGACCGCGGTCGTGCCCTGACTGTGCTCGGTGACCCCGAGCCCATAGTAGATGGCGCTGTTGCCGGC
This sequence comes from Gammaproteobacteria bacterium, assembly GCA_005878835.1. Taxonomy (GTDB): domain Bacteria; phylum Pseudomonadota; class Gammaproteobacteria; order Steroidobacterales; family Steroidobacteraceae; genus 13-2-20CM-66-19. The sequence goes on from VBMV01000141.1 coordinate 10,714, forward strand.
GGTGGCGTACAGGCGTGCGGCGCGCCGCACGCGCTCCGCCGGCACGCCGGTGATCGCTTCCGAGGCCTCCGGGGAGTTGCGCTCTTCGGCGACGAACGCCTTCCACTTGGCGAACGAGTCCGGCTCGCAGCGCTCGGCCACGTAGGCCTCCTTCACGAAGCCCTCGGTCACCACCACGTGCGCCAGCGCATTCAGCAGCGCCACGTTGGTGCCGGGCTTGAGCTGCAGATGCGCATCGGCCTCGATGTGCGGCGTGCGCACCAGCGCGATCTCGCGCGGGTCGGCAATGATGAGCTTGGCGCCCTGGCGCAGGCGGCGCTTCAGTTGCGAGGCGAACACCGGGTGCCCGTCGGTGGGGTTCGCGCCGATGATCATGACGACGTCCGCCTTCATGACGGAATCGAACGCCTGCGTGCCGGCGGACTCGCCGAGCGTGTTCTTCAGCCCATAGCCGGTCGGTGAATGGCACACGCGCGCGCAGGTGTCGACGTTGTTGGTGCCGAAGGCCGCGCGCACCAGCTTCTGCACCAGGAAGGTCTCCTCGTTGGTGCAGCGCGAGGAGGTGATGCCGCCGATCGAGTCGCGGCCGTACTTCGCCTGGATGCGCCGCAGCTCGCTGGCGGCATAGCCGATCGCCTCGTCCCAGGAAACCTCGCGCCACTCGTCGCGGATGCTCTTGCGGATCATGGGCTTGGTGATGCGGTCGGCGTGCGTGGCATAGCCCCAGGCGAAGCGCCCCTTCACGCAGGCGTGCCCGTGATTGGCCAGGCCCGCGCGATCCGGCGCCATGCGCACCACCTCAACGTCCGCGCCCTCGCCGCGCAGCTCCGCCTTGAAGCCGCAGCCCACGCCGCAGTAGGCACAGGTGGTGGTCACGGCGCGCTCGGGCATCCCCAGGCCGATGATCGATTTCTCGGTGAGCGCCGCGGTCGGGCAGGCCTCGACGCACGCCCCGCAGGAGACGCACTCGGATTCGAGAAACGGCTGGTCCTGGCTCGCCGCCACCTTGGACTCGAAGCCGCGGCCCTGGATGGTGAGCGCGAAGGTGCCCTGCACCTCGTCACAGGCCCGCACGCAGCGCGAGCACACGATGCACAGCGTGGGATCGAACGCGAAGTAGGGATTGCTCTCGTCGGTGGCCATGGGACGGTGCATGGCGCCGCGCGCGTAGGAGCTGGCGGTGATGCCGACGCTGTCCGCCATGTCCTGCAGCTCGCAGTGACCGTCCGCCGGACAGCTGGCGCACTCGAGCGGATGGTCCGAGACATACAGGTCGATCATGCCGCGGCGCAGCTGCAACAGCTTGTCGGATTGCGTGCGGATCTTCATGCCCGCGGCCACGGTGGTGGTGCACGAGGCGGGGTAGCCCTTGCGGCCCTCGATCTCCACCAGGCACAACCGGCAGGAGCCGAACGCCTTGAGGGTGTCGGTCGCGCACAGCTTCGGCACCTTGATCCCGGCGAGCGCCGCGGCGCGCATGACGGAGGTTCCTTCCGGGACCGTGACCGCATGGCCGTCGACCTCGACCGTGACGGTACCGGCGCCGTTCACGGGCTGTGGAGTGCCGAAGTCCTCGTAATCTATCGCGTACATGTTCCGCCTCGCTCGCCTTACTTTGCCCGTCCGCGAAAGTCTTCCCGGAAATGCTTCAGTGCGCTCTGCACCGGGAACGGCGCCATGCCGCCCAGCCCGCACAGCGATCCCTGCACCATGGTCTCGCACAGCTCTTCCAGCAGCCGCACGTTCCGCTCGCCGTCGACACCCGCGAGAATACGGTCGATGACCTCGACCCCGCGCGTCGAGCCGATCCGGCACGGCGTGCACTTACCGCAGGATTCGATGGCGCAGAATTCCATCGCGTAGCGCGCCATGCGCGCCATGTCGACGCTGTCGTCGAACACCACGATACCGCCGTGACCGAGCATCGCGCCGATGCCGGCGAACGCCTCGTAGTCGACCGCGGTATCGAACTGGGACGCGGGAATGTAGGCGCCGAGCGGCCCGCCGACCTGCACGGCGCGGATCGGCTTACCCGTAGCGGTGCCGCCGCCGTAGTCGTACAGCAGCTCGCGCAGCGTGAGCCCGAAAGCGCGCTCCACCAGGCCGCCGCGGCGGATGTTGCCCGCGAGCTGTATGGGGAGCGTGCCGCGCGATTTCCCCATGCCGAAGCTCGCATAGGCCTCTGCGCCGTGCTGCAGGATCCACGGCACGCTCGCCAGCGTCACCACGTTGTTGACGATCGTGGGTTGCCCGAACAGGCCCTTGACCGCCGGCAGGGGCGGGCGCACGCGCACCTCGCCGCGCCGGCCCTCGAGGCTCTCCAGCATCGAGGTCTCTTCACCGCAGATGTAGGCGCCGGCGCCGACGCGCACCTCGAGATCGAAGCGCCTGCCCGAGCCGGCGACATCGCTGCCCAGGTAGCGCGCCTGGTGGGCCGCCGCGATGGCGGTTCGCAGCGCGCGCAGCGCATGCGGGTACTCGGCCCGCAGATAGATGTAGCCCTCGGTCGCCCCCACCGCGATGCCGGCGATGGTCATGCCCTCGATCAGGGCCAGCGGATCGCCTTCCATCAGCATGCGATCGGAGAATGTGCCCGAGTCGCCCTCGTCGGCGTTGCAGGTGACGTACTTCTGCCCCGCCGGCTGATCGAGCACCGTCTTCCATTTGATCCCCGTCGGGAAGGCCGCCCCGCCGCGTCCGCGCAGGCCGGAAGTCGTGATCGCCTGCACGATGGCCGCCGGCTCCATGGACAGTGCCCGGGTGAGCCCCTGGTAGCCGCCGTGCTTGACATAATCCGCTACGCTCGTGGGGTCGATGATGCCCACGCGCTCGAAGGTGAGACGCTGCTGACCCTTGAGCCAGGGGATCGCCTCCGTGGCCCCGAGGGACAGGGCGTGTGAGCCGCCGTCGAGAAAGTCCGCGTTGAAAAGGCCGGCGACGTCGCCGGTCGTGACGGGGCCGTACGCCAGGCGGCCGCGAGGTGTCAGCACTTCGATGAGCGGCTCGAGCCAGTAGGCGCCGCGCGAGCCGTTGCGCACCACCTTGACGGCGGCCCGGCGGCGCGCGGCCTCCTCGGCGATCGCGCGCGCCACCTCACCGGCGCCGAGCGACAGTGCGCCTGCATCGGCGGGTACGTAGACCAGCGTCGTCATGACGAGGCTGCACCGTCCGCGACCAGCGCATCGAAGCGCTCGGGCGTGACCCGCCCATACAGCCGGCCGTCGATCATCACCGCGGGCGAGCAGGCGCAATTGCCCAGACAGTAGATCGGCTCGAGCGAGAAGCGCCCGTCGGCGCTGGTCTGGTGAAAGTCGATGCCCAGACGGCGCCGGGCGTGCGCCGTCAGCGCTTCCGCGCCCATCGACTGGCAGGCCTCGGCCTGGCAGACGCTCACCGTGTGAGCACCCGGGCGCGAGCGGCGAAAGTAGTGATAAAAGGTGACGACGCCATGCACTTCCGCGCGCGAGAGGTTCAAGACCTCGGCAACTATGGGCACGGCGGCGCCGGGAACATAGCCCAGCGCGGCCTGGATGGCGTGCAACACTTCCAGGAGCGGTCCGGGACGTCCTTTCAGATCCGACGCGATGCGCTGCACTACGGCGCTTTCGGCCGGGGGTAATGTCTCCATAGATATATCAATTATACCGCCTGCGCGAGCTTGGCCCTACACTTACTGCGACCGACAGGGCAATCCGTGGTTCATTCGCACCCTGCCAAGCTCACACCGGCGCGCTGGCTGTTGACGTGGACACTCATGACAGTGGCCGCACCGCACGCGGCCGCGACGGCCCTGGACACCGAGCTCGCATGGGGCGGCAGTCTCGCCGTCACCAGCGATTACATTTACCGCGGCGTCTCGGAGAGTAACGGCCGTGCGGCCCTGCAGGCCGACGTGCACGCCGACACGCCGCAGGGCACCTTTGCCGGCGCCTGGGCCTCCACGCGCGACCGTGCGCTGGAACCGGGCGCCGGCTACGACTTCGAGATCTACCTCGGGCACCGCGTCGACCTGAGCAGCGCCTGGAACGTGACCTTCAGCGCGCGCAGCCACTATTTCCCGGGCGCGACGGGGGAGGTTTCCGATGACTTCCAGGAACTGTCGGCCGTGCTCACCTGGCTCGACCGCTGGACACTGTCGGCATCCGCGATTCCGAATGCGGTGCGCTACTGGTATTACAGGCGCCTCAGCCGCAGCCCGGCGGGGATCGCCGAGACGACCGCGCAGTGGCTGATCGGTGAGGGGCTGTTCGTCACCGCAGGCGCCGGGTACTACCGCTCGAGCGGCACCGGCGCGCGTCGGCTGGCGGCCACCGGCTATGCGTATGGCAACGCGGGCCTTGCGTTCGAGCGGCGACGCTGGCGGCTGGATATCGGCTACTTCTTCGCCGAGGAGCAGGCGCGCGAGCTGCTCCCCTATCCGCTCGCGCAGCACCGCATCGCCGGCACCCTGAGCTGGCGCTTTTGACCGCGCGCGCCGCGCGGCGGATAGTCCTCGGTGACGGTTTTGAACCCGCGAGGGCCGGCCGGCCACTTACCGTAGCAAAGGGTGTGGAGTGAAGCCGACAGGTTACAGTAACAGGGACATGGTGGAACCGACGTACCGCGGGTCAGCCTCGGTGGCGCGTGAGGTGGATCTCATGGCGCGCATTGCCAACGGCGACCGCAAGGCGTTCGAGGAGCTGTACAACCTGTACCATCGCCGCATGGCGCGCTTCCTGACGCGCCTCACGCACCGCTACGACCTGGCCGAAGAGGTCATCAACGACACCTTCTGGGTCGTGTGGCGCAAGGCGCGCGACTTCCGCGGCGACTCCCAGCCCTCGACGTGGATCCTGGGGATTGCCTACCGCAAGGCGCGCAATGCACTGCGCTCCTCGGCACGCCTCGGACAGCAGAACCTGGAGGTCGAGTCCCTGGCACTCACCAGTGAGGAGCCGTTCCACACCGAGGAGCTGCGCGACTGGCTGGAGCAGGCGCTCGAGCAGCTCCCGGTCGAGCAGCGCATGGCAGTGGAGCTGTGCTATGAGCTGGGGTATTCCTGCGAAGAGATCGCAAGGATCATGAGTTGTCCGGTGAACACCGTGAAGACGCGACTGTTTCATGCGCGCGCGAAACTGCAGAAGCTGCTGCCGCAGCTGGCCGGGGCTGGCGCGAGCGCGCCCCGCGGCGCGGGGCGGCAGGCCGCGCCGGAGCGTCAGTCATGATGGCGAGCCGCGCTTGCCGTCACGAGGAGTGCTGGCTGCTGTTGCCGTGGCTGGCAAACGGCCGGCTGCCGCAGGCCGAGCGCGCCGGCGTGGAGGAGCACCTGCGCGAGTGTGCGGCCTGCACGCAGGAGCTCGCGCGCCAGCGCCTGCTGTGCCAGGTGTTGACCGAACCGGAGCGCGTGAGCTATGCGCCTGGACCGTCGTTCCGCAAGCTGATGGATCGCATCGACGGTCGTACGCCGGCAAGTCCGCAAGACCTGCGGCCGGTCGGCCACCGGGGCGTGCCGGCGGCGCGCGCGGCCGCATGGCGGCCGCCGGGGCTGGCCTGGGCCGCGAGCTTCGTGCTGGCCGTCGGGCTCGCCGCTTTCGCACCCACCGCGTATCGCTGGTCGCAATGGCGCTACACCACCCACACCACGAGCGCGCACGCCACGCCCGGCGTCCTGCACGTCGCCTTCGAGCGCTCGCTGCCGGTCGGGGAGCTGGAGGAAATGCTGCGCTCGGCCGGCGCGCGCGTGGTCGAGGGACCGGGAACGAGTGGAATATTCGGCATCGCGCCGGTCACTACCACGGCGCGCGGCAGCGCGCCCTCCGGCGAGGTGAGCCCGCAGATGCGCGCGCTCGCGGCGCGATTGCGCGCCGACGCGCGGGTGCTCTGGGTCGAGCCGCTGACAGGGACCGATGGGGCAGAGGGCGCGCAGGGACGACGCACGCGCGAACCCTGATGTGCGCCTTCACCCGCGCCGGCATCGTGTGCCTTGCGCTTCTGGGTGGGACCGCTCGGGCCGCGCCGCCCATTGCGGCGCTCGCCTCCCCGCCGCCGCGGATCGTGGTGGCGTTCGCCAACGAGCCGCACACGACTCCCGCTCCCGCCGGCACCACCGGCAGCCACTACGCCGGGGACGGCTACCGCGTGGCGCAGAGCGCGCAGCAGCAGGCGCGCCGGGTGGCGGCCGCCTACGCTCTGCGGCCGGTGGCGAGCTGGCCGATCAAGGCTCTGTCGATGCATTGCGTGGTCTACGAGATCACCGACGGCCGGCCCGTGGCCGAGGTGCTCGCCGCGCTGTCGAAGGATTCGCGCGTCGTGCTGGCGCAGCCGCTGCAGGAGTTCCACACCCTGAGCGATCCGCCCGCTGCGCGCCCGCCTTACAACGACCCGCTGTATGACCTGCAGACCAATCTGCTGACGCTCGGCATCGCCCGTGCCCACGAGCGCGCCCAGGGCGCGGGCGTGCGCGTCGCCCTCATCGACACCGGTGTCGATGCGCGGCATCCGGATCTCGCCGGAAGGATCGTGCGTACGCACTCCTTCCTGGCAACACGCACCCCGGCCGCCTCCTTCCTGCGCCACGGCACCGCCATGGCCGGGCTGATCGCGGCGGTCACCAACAACCACATCGGCATCGTAGGCATCGCGCCGCAGGCGCAGCTCGAGGTATTCGAAGCCTGCTGGCAGCTGGGGCCGGACGACGACGCGGCGGCCTGCAACACCTTCACCCTCGCGCAGGCGCTCGCCGCCGCCCTCGCCTCCGGCGCGCCATTGATCAACCTGAGCCTCGCCGGCCCCGCCGACCCGTTGCTGTCCGCGCTGGTGCAGAGCGGCCTGAAGCACGGCGTGACCTTCGTCGGCGCCGCCGGTGCGGCCGACGAGGGCTTCCCGACGGCGATCCCGGGTGTGATCGCCGCCTCGGGGAGCGAGCAGGCGCTGCCGCCAGGTGCCTTCACCGCTCCCGCGGAGCACGTGCTCACTCTGCGCCCCGGCGCGCACGCGCTGCTGATGTCGGGATCCTCGGCGCGCCTCGCCACCGACAGCATCGTGTCGCTGCTGCGCGAGGGCGCGGCGGGCGCTGCCTCCGCAGCGGCGGATCCGGTGGATGTCACGGCCGCGCTGGCGCGGCTCGACGCGCGCCAACACCGCGGCGCGGTTGCGGTGCGCGCCGGGCACTGAAGCGCACTGCGGGCGCGCGCCGCTTGCGCGTCGCCCCGGGGCGGCTTGACCGGCCCGCAAGCCGTGCCATGCTGATGCGTCCATGCCCGGCAACCCCCCAGGTCTCACCTGGAATCTCATCCAGGAGGCGCGCGAGCGCATCGCCGGCAAGGTCGGCCTCACCCCCGTGCTCACGAGCGCGACGCTCGATGCGCAGGCCGGCGCGCAGCTGCACTTCAAGTGCGAGAACTTCCAGAAGTGCGGCGCCTTCAAGGCGCGCGGCGCCACCAACGCCGTATTCGCGCTGCCCGAGTCGCAGGCGCGCCGCGGCGTCGTGACGCATTCCTCGGGCAATCACGCCGCCGCGCTGGCGCGCGCCGCGCGGCTGCGGGGCATTCCGGCATACGTCGTGATGCCGGACAACACCGTGCAAACCAAGCGCGCCGCGGCGCTGCGCTACGGCGCCGAGATCAGCTACTGTGAATCAACGCTGGCGGCGCGCGAGGACGGCGCGCGAGCGCTCATCGCCGCCACCGGCGCAATCCTGGTTCATCCCTATGACGATCTCGCGGTGATGGCCGGCCAGGGGACCGCCGCGGTGGAACTGCTGACGCAGGTCCCCGATCTCGACCTCATCCTCTGCCCGGTGGGCGGCGGGGGACTGCTGAGCGGCACCGCGGTCGCGGCCAAGACGCTCAAGCCCGCCATCCGCGTGATCGGCGTCGAGCCCGCCGGCGCCGACGACGCCGCGCGCTCGTTCCGGGCCGGCCGCATCCTGCCGAGCCTCAAGCCCGCGACCATCGCCGACGGCCTGCGCAGCGCGCTCGGCGAGCGGCCGTTCGCGGAAATCCGCCGCCTGGTCGATGACATCACGACGGTATCCGATGAGGCGATCGTGCGCGCGATGCGCCAGCTGTGGGAAGTGATGAAAATCATCGTCGAGCCCTCCGGGGCGGTGCCGTATGCGGCGCTGCTCGCCGACGCCCCGCGGCTGCGCGGTCTGCGTATCGGGCTCATTCTCAGCGGCGGCAACCTCGATCTCGAGCGGCTGCCGTGGAGCGCGGGTGCGCCGCCACCTTGAGAGCCTCAGGGACGCTCGAGGATGAGCGCGATGCCCTGCCCCACGCCGATGCACATGGTGCACAAGGCATAGCGGCCACGCACCGCGGCAAGCTGCCAGGTGGCGGTGGTGGCGAGCCGTGCGCCGGACATGCCGAGCGGGTGGCCGAGCGCAATGGCGCCGCCGTTGGGGTTGACGTGGCTCGCGTCGTCGGGAAGCTTCAGATCACGCAGCACCGCGAGCGCCTGGCTCGCGAATGCCTCGTTCAACTCGATCACCTGCAGCTCATCGAGCGTGAGTCGCGCGAGCGACAGCACCTTGCGCGTGGCGGGCAACGGGCCCATGCCCATGATCCTGGGCTCCACGCCCGCCGTGGCTGCGGCGAGGATGCGCGCGCGCGGTGTCAGATTAAGGCGCCGCGCCGCCTCCTCGGAGGCGATCAGGAGCGCCGCGGCGCCGTCGTTGACCCCGGAAGCATTGCCGGCGGTGACCGTGCCGTTGGCCCGAAACGGGGTCGGCAACCCCGCGAGCTGCTCGAGCGTGGTCTCGGGCCGCGGATGCTCGTCGCGCGTCACGAGCGTCTTGCCCTTGGCTCTCGCAATCTGCACCGGTACCAGCTCCGCGTCATAGAAGCCGCGGGCATAGGCGGCCGCGGTGCGCTGCTGGCTGCGCAGCGCGAAGCGGTCCTGGTCGGCGCGCGCGATGTTGAACTGCGCGGCGACGTTCTCGCCGGTCTCGGGCATCGAGTCGATGCCGTAACGCTCGCGCAGGCGCGGGTTGACGAAGCGCCAGCCGATGGTCGTGTCATGAATTTCCGCGCTGCGGCTGAAGGGGGCGTCGGCCTTCGGCATCACGAACGGCGCGCGCGACATCGATTCGACCCCGCCCGCCACCACCACCTGCGCTTCGCCGGCGCGGATGAGGCGCGCGGCCATCGCCACCGCATCCAGCCCCGAGCCGCACAGGCGATTGATCGTGGCGCCCGGCACCGACACCGGCAGCCCGGCCAGGAGCGAGGCCATGCGCGCGACGTTGCGATTGTCCTCACCGGCCTGGTTGGCGCAGCCCAGCAGCACTTCCTCGATCGCGGCGGGCTCGAGCGAGGGATTGCGCGCGAGCAGCGCTGCGATCGGCACGGCCGCGAGATCGTCGGTTCGCACGGCCGAGAGCGCCCCGCCGTAGCGGCCGATCGGGGTGCGCGCGGCGTCGCAGATGAAAGGCTCACCCATGGGCTCAGGATGATACGTGGGCGCCGTACCGGTCTGCACCCGGTACAGTACCGGCGGCCCGCCGCCCGGGCGTATCTGCCTGCGGGTGCGGGGGTGCGGCACTATGGCGCTCATGATCGACCCGCTGCCCTTCGTGACCTATACCTTCGTCATGTCGATCACGCCCGGGCCCAACAATGTGATGCTGACCGCCTCGGGAGCGCATTTCGGTTTGCGGCGCACGCTGCCGCACATCGTGGGCATCGGTGTCGGATTCGCAGTGCAGCTGCTCGCGGTGTGCGCGGGCCTCTCCGCGCTGTTCGCCCGCTGGCCGGCGTTGCAGCGCGCGCTCGGCTGGGTGGGCGCGGCGTACCTGCTGTATCTCGGCTGGCGGCTGCTCGGTCGGAGCGACACCGAGGCGCGCGCGGGCCGCCGGCCGGTGACCTTCCTCGAGGCCGCGATGTTCCAGTTCCTCAACCCCAAGGCGTGGGTGATGACGCTGACCGCGGCGACGCTGTTCCTGCCCCAGGAGCTCGGACTGCTGCTGCGCGGCGGCTACATGGCGGGAATCATGGAGGGCATCGGAGTGCCGTGCATGACGGTCTGGGCGCTGTTCGGCAGCTCGCTGCGCGGCCTGCTCGCCGCCCCGCGCGGGCGCCTGGCGTTCAACCTCGCCATGGCCCTTGCGTTGGCCACGACGGCCGTCATGATGCTGAGGTGAGGCGACCCGGACGCCGAGGGTTTCAGACGCCGAGGGTTTCAGATGTTCGAGCTGAGCCGCGACTCGCACCAGCCGCTGGTCGATCAGATCTGCGAGCGCGTCACACAGCTGGTGCGGGACGGGCAGCTGCCGGCGGGCGCGCGTCTGCCGTCGATCCGCAAGCTCGCCCGCCAGGTCGGCGCCAGCCCCTTCACGGTGGTGGACGCCTATGACCGGCTGGTCGCCCGCGGGCTGATCGAGCCGCACGCCGGGCGCGGCTTCTTCGTCACCCAGCGCCTGCTGTCGGCGCCGCTCGCCGCCATCGAAGCCCTGCCGGAGCTCGGCTCGGATGCCCTGGAGCTCGCGCGCCAGTGCCTGCAGCAACGCGGGGATGTCATCGCCGCCGGCTCGGGCTTCCTGCCCGAGAGCTGGCTGCTGGAGGCGGGCTCCGCCGGCGTGCTGACGCGCCTGGTGCGCGGCCGGCGTACGCGCCCGTGGCTGCCGTGCCCGGCGGAGGGACTGGGTGAGCTGCGCGAGCAGATCGCCGCGCGCCTGCTGCAGCACGGCATCGCCGCGCCAGCCGCCAACATCGTCACCACCTACGGCGCATCGCACGCCTTCGACCTGCTGGCGCGCATCCTGCTCTCGCCCGGGGACGCGGTGCTGGTGGAGGATCCCGGCTACTTCGTATTGTTCGAGCAGCTGCGCGCGCATCACGTGCGGCTGATTCCCGTGCCGCGTCATGCCGACGGCCCGGATCTCGCGGCGCTGGAAGCGGCGGCCCGCGCGCACCGGCCGCGCGCCTTTTTCATGCAGACCCTGGTGCACAACCCGACCGGCTCGAGCGCCGACCCGGCGCACTGCCACCGCATTCTCTCGCTCGCGGAGCAGTTCGGGTTTGCGCTGGTGGAAGACGATGTGTACGGGGATCTGTACGCCGGTAGCGCGGTGCGCCTGGCGCAGATCGACGCGCTGCGCCACGTCATCTACGTCGGCAGCTACACCAAGCTCATCGGGCCGGCACTGCGCGTGGGTTTCATCGCCGCCGACGCCGCGCTCATCGCGCAACTCGTGCAGCGCAAGGTCCTGTCGGTGCTCTCGGGCTCGACGCTGCTCGAGTCCTACGTGTCCGAAGTCCTCGATACCGGGCGCTACAGGCGTCACGTGGAGCACACGCGCGCACGGCTGGCGCGCCTGCGGCGCGACACGCGTGCCGCGCTCGCGTCCGCGGGCATCGAGTTCGAGCCGGCGCCGGGGCAAGGCATCTTCCTGTGGGGCCGGGTGCCCGAATCGGCCCCGGTCGATGAGCTGGTGCGGCGCGCGCGCGCTCACTCGATCCTGCTGGCGCGCGGCTCGCTGTTCTCCGCCGCGCAGGGCTGCCGCCAGTGGCTGCGCTTCAACGTCGCCCACAGCAACAGCCCGCCGCTGGTGCAGTTCCTGCGCGAGTCGCTGCGCGCGGCCTGACGGGCGGGAGGCGCGATTTGGCAGAGGCGACGCCGCTCCAGGCACAGATCCGCGACGCGGCCGAGTCCGACCTCGAAGGTCTCCTCGCCATCTACAACGACGTGGTCGCGACCTCGACCGCGATCTACTCGCACCTGCCGGTGACGCTCGATGAGCGGCGGCAGTGGTGGCGCAGGCGCGTCGCGCAGCAGTATCCGGTGCTGGTGGCGCGGGACGCTTCCGGCGTGCTCGGCTTTGCGAGCTTCGGCGACTTTCGCGCCTGGCCGGGGTACCGTTTCACGGTCGAGCACTCGGTGCACGTGCGCGCCGATGCCCGCGGTCGCGGGGTCGGCACGGCCTTGCTGACGGCGCTGTTTCCGCGCGCGGCCGCTCTCAACAAACACGTCATGATCGGCGGTGTGGATGCGGACAATGCCCCCTCGATACGTTTTCACGAGCGCCTCGGGTTCGAGCGGGCGGGGCGGCTGCGCGAGGTGGGCTACAAGTTCGAGCGCTGGCTGGATCTGGTTTTTCTGCAGCGGCGGATTTAAGGACCGGCCAGGATTCAACACCGGTTAAGATGGGTGGATGTTCAGTCTGCTGCCGCCCGCCACGCGGGCCCTGATCCTCATCAACGTCGCGGTGTTCCTGCTGCAACAGCTGGCCCCGGATCTCATGGCCGGATTGTTTGCGCTGTGGCCGCTCGGCAGCCCGCTGTTCAGACCCTGGCAGCTGCTCAGCTATGCCTTCCTGCACGGCAACCTGGTGCACATTTTCTTCAACATGTTCGCGTTGTTCATGTTCGGCCGCGCGCTGGAGGCGTACTGGGGGGGCCGGCGCCTGGTGACGTTCTACCTGGTGTGCGTGCTCACCGCGGCGCTGACGCAGCTGCTGGTGCAGAGTGGCTCCGGCGCGCAGGAGGAAGTGATCGGCGCCTCGGGAGGCGTGTTCGGCGTGCTGCTCGCCTTTGCCTGGTATTTCCCCAGGCAGCGCATCATCCTGCTGTTTCCGCCCATTCCGATGCCCGCGTGGCTGTTCGTGACGGTGTACGGCCTGCTCGAGCTGTTCTTCGGCGTGACCGGCCGACAGCAGGGCGTGGCGCACTTCGCCCATCTGGGCGGCATGCTCGGCGGTGCGCTGTGCATCCTGTTCTGGCGCACGCGGCGGCGCTTCAGTTCCTAGTGCGCACGCTCGCCCGCACCTCCCTCGGTATCACATGAAGTATGCGGTATAACACCAAGATATTACTTGATAATTTATCCACAGTTGAATTCCGCGCCACGCCCCGGTCAAAATCGCGCGCTTTGAAAGCGACGGGACTTTCATGATCAAGACCGAACGCCTGACCAAACACTATGACTCGCTCACGGCGGTGGAAGACGTGAGCTTTCAGGTTGGCCCGGGTGAGGTGCTCGGCTTCCTCGGACCCAACGGCGCCGGCAAGACCACCACCATGCGCATGCTCGCCGGTTTCGTCACGCCGACTTCCGGCAGCGCCAACATCTGCGGTCACGACGTCGCGCGCGAGCCGCTCGCGGCCAAGGCGGCCCTCGGGTATCTGCCCGAAGGAGCGCCGAGCTACGGCGAGATGACGGTGCGGCGCTTCCTGGCGTTCATCGCGGACCTGCGCGCGCTCGAGGGCGCGCGCCGTGAGCAGCGACTGGCGCACGGCGGCGTACTCGACCAGACCATCGAGACGCTCTCCAAGGGCTTTCGCCGCCGCGTGGGCCTCGCCCAGGCGATCGTGCACGACCCGCCGGTGCTGATTCTCGACGAGCCCACCGACGGCCTCGATCCCAACCAGAAGCACGAGGTGCGCACGCTCATCAACGACATGGCGCGCGACAAGATCATCGTCATCTCCACGCACATTCTCGAGGAGGTCGACGCGGTGTGCACCCGGGCGATCATCATCTCCCGCGGTCGCATCGTCGCCGACGACAGCCCCGCCGGGCTCGCCGCCCGCTCGCGCTATCACAACGCGGTGTCCATGCAGCTCGAGGAGCCCGGCCAGCTCGCCCGCGCCCGCGACGCCGTGGCGGGGCTGCCCGCGGTCGCGCAGGTCGAGGTGAGCGAGCGCGATGCGCGGCTCACCGCCCTGCCGCGCTCCGGCGCGACCATTCTGCCGGCCCTTTCCGAGCTCGCCGCACGCCAGGGACTGAAGCTGAAGGAGCTGCACCTGGAGTCCGGGCGCCTCGACGAGGTGTTCCGCAGCATCACCGCCTGAGGATCGTCGGGTGCGCAACGTCGGCATCATCATGCGCCGCGAGCTCGCGAGTTACTTCGCGACCCCGCTGGCGTACGTTTTCATACTCATCTTCCTGGTGCTGGCCAACGCCTTCACCTTCTATCTGGGGGGCTTCTACGAGCGCGGCCAGGCGGATCTCGACCCGTTCTTCACCTTCCACCCCTGGCTGTACCTGTTCCTGATTCCGGCGATCTCGATGAAGCTGTGGGCCGAGGAGCGCAAGTCCGGCAGCATCGAGCTGCTGATGACCCAGCCGGTGGAGCTGTGGGACGCGGTGCTCGGCAAGTTTCTCGCCGCCTGGATATTCACCGCGCTCGCGCTGGCGCTCACCTTCCCGCTGTGGATCGCGGTCAACTACCTGGGCAGTCCCGACAACGGCGCGATCCTGGCCGCCTACCTCGGCAGCCTGCTGCTCGCCGGCGGCTTTCTCGCCATCGGCTCGTGCATGTCGGCGCTGACGCGCAACCAGGTGGTGGCGTTCATCCTGGGCGTGGCGGGCTGCTTCGTGTTCCTGCTGGCCGGCTTCCCCCTGGTGCTCGATGTGTTTCGCAGCTGGGCGCCGCAGGTGCTGGTGGATGCGATCGCTTCGCTCTCGTTCCTCACCCATTTCGAGTCCATCGCCAAGGGCGTCATCGACGTGCGCGACCTGCTGTACTTCGCGATGCTGATCGGTTTCTTCCTGCTGGCGACCGCGATCGCGCTCAACCTGCGTAAAGACCTATGAACACACGCTCGACACTCGGCGGCGGCACGCTCCTGGGGCTCGCGCTGCTGTTCATCGGCCTCACGATACTGTTCAACCACGCGCTGCGCGGCTGGCGGCTGGATCTCACGCAGAATCGTCTCTACACCACCGCGGTGGGAACCGACCGGATCCTCGCCAGCATCAAGGAGCCGATCAACCTGTATTTCTTCTTCTCGGCAAAGACCGCGGCGCAGCTGCCGCAGCTGAAGACCTACGGCGTGCGGGTGCGCGAGTTCCTCGAGGAGCTCGCCGCGCGCTCCGGCGGCCGGCTGCGCCTGCACGTAATCGACCCGCAGCCGTTCTCGGAGGAGGAGGACCGCGCCTCCGAGCTCGGCGTGCGCGGCACTGCCGTGGGAGCCAGCGGTACGCAGTTCTATTTCGGCCTGGCCGGAACCAATTCCACCGACGGCCACGGCGCCATCGAGTTCTTCGATCCCAACAAGGAGCAGTTCCTCGAGTACGACGTCGTCAAGCTGGTCTATCAGCTCGCCAACCCCAAGAAGCCGGTGGTGGCCTGGCTGTCGTCGCTGCCGATGGGTCCGGGCTTCGATCCGCAGACCGGTCAGATGCGCGAGCCGTGGGTCGTGTACAGCGAGGCGCAGCAGCTCTTTGACCTGCGGCCCCTCGAGCCGACCGCGACCCGCATCGAGCCGGACGTGAACGTGCTGGTGCTGGTGCACCCGAAGGACCTGTCCCCGGCGACGCAATTCGCCATCGACCAGTACGCGCTGCGCGGCGGACACATCCTGGCGTTCGTCGACCCGCTCGCCCAGTCCGATCGGTCCGGCGCCGAGGCGGGCAATCCGATGGCGGCCATGGGCGCGGACAAGTCATCGCACCTCACCGCACTGCTTGGCGCCTGGGGCGTGCAGTTCAACCCCACCGAGGTGGTCGCCGACCGTGCCCACGCCTTGTCGGTGACCATGCGCCAGGGAGAGCCGCCGGTCGAGCACCTGGGTGTGCTCGGGCTCGACAAGGGCAGCTTCACGGCCTCCGACGTGATCACCGCCGGACTGTCGAACGTCAACCTGGCCACCGCCGGCTACCTGGAGCCCGTCAAGGACGCGAAGGTGCATTTCGAGCCGCTGTTGCAGTCGAGCAGCGACGCGCAAGCACTGCCGGCCGCACGCTTCCGCATGCTGTTCGATCCGGCGACGCTGCGCGACGGATTCAAGCCCACCGGCCGACGTTACACCATCGCCGCGCGCGTCAGCGGCAACGTGCACAGCGCCTTCCCGGCGGGCCCGCCGGCGGGCGTGACGCTGCCCGCCGGCCAGAGCGCCCTGAAGGAATCCGCGCGACCTCTCAGTCTGGTCGTGTTCGCTGACACCGACCTGCTGTCCGATTATCTGTGGGTGCGTGAGCAGAGCTTCTTCGGCCAGCGCATCGCGCAGGCGTGGGCGAGCAACGGCGACCTGGTGCAGAACGCGCTCGACAATCTCGCCGGCAGCACCGACCTCATCAGCGTGCGCGGCCGCGCCTCGTTCACGCGACCGTTCGAGCGCGTGGAAAAACTGCGGCGTGCGGCAGATGACCGCTTCCGGGCGAAGGAGCAGGAGCTCGAGCAGCAGTTGCGCGAAACGGAAGACAAGCTCACCGCGCTGCGGTCCAAGGGCAGCAAGCAGGCCGCGCTCATCATCACACCCGAGCAGGAGAAGGAAATCGAGCACTTCCAGACCGAGAAGCTGCGCATCCGCAAGGAGCTGCGCGCCGTGCGTGCCGGGCTGGACGCGGACATCAAGGGCCTGGGCACGACCCTCAAGATCATCAACATCATGGTGGTGCCGGCGCTGTTCGCCGTGGGGGCGCTGCTCATGGCCGCGTGGCGTCGCCGGCGACACCGGCCAGCGCAGCCCTCAGGGTGAGCCATGAGTGCAGGCCGTGTCGTCGCGCTTCTGGTCGCCGGGCTGGCGCTGGTTGGCTTCGCCATGTGGGTCGCGTCCCAACGGCACCTGGAGCGCGCCACGCTGGCCGGGGACCTGGTGTTGCCGGACCTCGAGCATCACGTCAATGCCGTGACCGAGGTCGCGCTGCGCAAGGCCGACGGCACCCACGCCACGCTGAAGAGGAACGGCGCCGGCTGGAGCGTCGGCGAGCGTGGCTGGCCGGCCGACCCGGACAAGGTGCGCAAGCTGCTGCTCGATCTCGGCGCGCTCAACATCGTCGAGGAGAAGACCCGCTTGCCGGCAAACTACCCGCAGCTCGGCGTGCAGGACGTCGACTCGCCCAAGGCCACAGGGACGCGGGTCGAGGTGCTCACCCCCGCTCGAACCTGGGCGCTCATCGTCGGCAAGTCCTCGAGCGCCAAGTCCGGGTACGTGCGCCTCGCCAACGCCCCCCAGACTGTGCTCGCGGCGCCGTTACTCACCGTGGATGCCGACCCCAAGGGATGGCTCGACCGCGCGTTGATCGACGTGGCGCCCGAGCGTGTACGTCAGGTCGAAGAAAAACCCCGCCAGGGTGCGGGGTTCAGCGTCACGCGCGAGAAGAAGGAGCAGACCGACTTCACCGTCACACCTCTCCCCAAGGGCCGCGAGCTGACCAGTCCGGGCGCTGCGGACGGGATCGCGGGCTCCCTGAGCTCGCTCACCTTCGATGATGTGCGCAAGGCGAGTGCCACCGCGGACGCGGGTGCGGCGCACGCCCTGTTCCGCACCTTCGACGGGCTCGAGGTCGACGTCGCAGGCCGCAAGGACGGCACTCGCTCGCTCGTGACCTTGAGCACACACGCCACCGCGAAGCAAACCGAAGCGGAGGCGCAGACGCGCAATGCGCGCCTCGGTGGCTGGGAGTTCGAGATCCCCGATTACAAGTACGCGGCCATCTTTCGTCCGCTTGAGGATCTGCTCAAGAAGCCCGAGCCGGTGAAGAAGACCGCCACGGAGTCCGCGCCAGGCAAGGCGCCCTCAGCCGGCAAGCCCTCAGCCGGCAAGACCCCGGCAGCCGGCAAGCCCCCAGCCGGCAAGGCGGCGACGCCCGGCAAGGATGCATCGCCGGACAATCCCGCCCCGCCTGATACTCCGAAATAGCTCCCGGGATCTACGCCGCGCTGCGCGCCATCGCCAGCAGCTCCGTCACGGTGCGCCAGTTTCGGGCCGTCGCCGCGACGCCGAGCAGCGTTGCGGCGCGGGCCGCGAATTTCGAACGCCCGATGCCTTGCGGGGCGTAGAGGTACAGGACCTTGCCGCGCAACGCGACCTTCTCGCTCGCCGCCCGCAGGGCCTGCAGTCGCTCGAGACTCGCGGACCCCGGGGCTTTCTGCAGAAACCACAGGTGCAGCGACTGCGGTCGCGCCTGCGCCGCGGGGAAGGGATTGGCCGCCGCCGCCTGGGCGAGTTGCTTCGCATCCAGGAGCACCAGGAACGGGCGAAAGCCAAAACGCCGGGAGACCGCAGTGCCAATATCCTCGATGAGCGCGGCCGCGGTACCCGAGGCCCTGAACACGACATTGCCGCTTTGAATGTAGCTTCTTACTTCCTCAAATCCCAGCCCGCGCAGCACGGTCACCAGATCCTTCATGGGCACTTTGTGGTGGCCGCCCACGTTGATGCCGCGGAACAGTCCGATCCAGGTCCGCACCGGCTTCAGGGCTTCACCTGCGACATGATCGCCAGGGGTCGTCCCTCCGGGTCATTGAAGTGCGCCATCCACTCCTCGGTTCCGTCCGCATGGCGGTCGATCTGGGCCAGTGGCCCGAGGGTCAGCGTAGTCATGTAGGTCTCTCCCGCAGGCGCAGGCTTGGGATCCTAGGCTGTGAGGGGTCGAATTACCCTCCCCTGGAGGGATATGCGGTGCATTAAGTCAGGCGCACACCCCACGGAAAGGGGGGGAACAGCGGATCCACGCGCTCAGGGGCCAGGCGTAGAATTTTTTCCGTGGGCCCAGTCACTTATTTGTCAGCAAGGGCCAGGAGACGGGCATGAGCGCTGTGTTACTCGCCGTGTTCAACGAGTACGGGGTCGCGGACCGTGTGCGCACCAGGCTGGTGGGCGACGGGTTTCCGACCGACCGGGTCGAGCTGACGGCATCCTGCGAGCCGGGACGGGCGGCGCTGCATCCCGCAGCCTCGGCACGCGCGAGGTTCGCGCAGTATTTCCTCACCCTGCTGAATGAGGACGAGGAGCGGCCGTTCGTCGAGCTGCTGGTCGAGCGTGTCGAGTGCGGCGCGGCCACCATCGCGGTCCACCCACGCGGCGCGATCGAGACCGCGCGCGCAGCCGAGATCCTCGAAACGGAAGGGGCAGTGGAAGTGGTCGGACACGACCTCGAGAGTCAGACCTTCGAGTTCGCCGCTTCGCGGGAAGACGGCTACTGGGTCCGCCACTTCATGCTCGACAACCCGAGCGGCTCGGACTGCATCTACTGCCGGCTGTTTCCCGGGCACCGCTACCACTGAGCGGCTCTCCGCCGCGGCCCGCGTAGAGCAGACCCCGAGCCGCCCTCAGCAACAGCCGAGCCCCAGGGCTCAGTTCGGGCGCGCCGTCAGCACCTGCGAGAGCGTGTCGGGCCGGGCATCGATGCGGGCCAGGTGCGGGTAGCGCGCGCCGTCGAAGTAGGCCACGCTGAGCGTGCGGTAGTAATCAGCGCTTTCCACCAGCAGCTCGATGGGCTTGCGGGTCTCGTGCGCCGCGGCAATGGCTGCATCGAGCACCTCGACCGAGTACTTGCGGCCGTTCACGGCGATGATCTTCATGCCGGGGCCGGCGCCGGCTTGCGCGGCTGCGCGGTCCTCGACGGTGTCGATGATCGTGCCCTTGTCATCGCCCTTGTCACTGATCCTGAGGCCGATGGACCACTGGCGCTCGACGGTTTTCCTGCGCTTCTGCCGGGTCTCGATGTAGGAATTCCTTTCGGGCGAATAGCTCAGCTGCCAGCCGGCGCTCTGCAGGCCCGCGAGCAGCGCCTGCGTACCGGTCGTGTCGAGATGACGGCGAATGAGGGCGCGCCAGTCCCCGGGTGCGATGGCCGCCAGCGTGGCATAGACGTCCGCTTCCACGTACGGCTTGAGCGCCGGTGCCCCGCCCGCTCCGGCGTAGAAGCGCTTGACGAAATCATCCAGCGAGGCGCGCCCGGCGCTGCGAGCGCGCAGCTCGGCGTCGACGTTGAGCCACAGGAACACGGACGCCTCGTAGAAATCGACGCTGCGGCGGCTGAGCGTCCAGGCATCCGGCGCGCTGAAGAGAATCTGGGCCGCCGCCGCGGTGTCCGCCATGGGCCGCCAGCGGTTCCCAGGCTCTGTGTCGAAGCTCCCCGCCAGGCTGGCGAGCATTTCGCGGTAGCTCTCGGGTGTGACCAGGCCGGCGCGCACCGGCAGCGCCGTGCCCCAGAACTGGGTGAGGCCTTCGTACACCCACAGGAGCGACCCGTCCATCGGCTGCTGGTAATCGGGGCTCAGCAGGCCTGCCGGACGGCGGTACTTGCCGTTCCAGCTGTGCACATACTCGTGGGCGAGAAGGTCCGCGACGCTTTCACGCAGCGGCGCCTCCGCGAGCGAGTTCTCATCCACGCGATCGTCACTGGACTCGTGGTGCTCGAGCCCGAAATGCGCCACGTGGTCCGAGAGCGTCAGGAGCCAGGTGTAGTGGCGGTACACGCGAGTCCCGAACAGACTCCCTGCCTGCTGCACCAGGCGGCCGTACCCGGCGGCAAAGTCCCCGGGCACCGTGAGCGCCGCGGCGCTGTCGGCGACCAGCGAGAGGCGGTGCTTGAGCTCGGGAAACGGGGCCGCTCCCGGCAGCTCGATGCGCTTCGCGTAGCGGCCCATCTGCAGTGGCGAGTCGATCAGGCGCGCCAGTGAGGCCGGCTCGAGCTCAACGCCCCCGTCCGCCTGCGGGCGCAGCTCGAGCGCGCAGCTGAGCTGCCACCCGGGCGGCGCGAATACCGTGGCCTCGGTGCTCAGGGTGCCGGCGTCGCGCCCCTTGGGCAACAGGACGAATTCGTTCCAGGGCAGGACGGCGAGCTGCTCACTGCTGGTCGGCCCGGTGCTGAAATGTCCGCCCTCGGTCGGCAGGCCGGTATCGAGCGCGATCTCCAGGTGCGTGGCCCCGCGCGGCACGGTCACGCTGAGCGCGTACATGTCGCGCGGGTCGCGTCGCCAGGGCAGCGGCGCATCGTTCGCGCGGATCGTGAGCGCGATGATGGACTCGAGCGGCCCGCTCGGTCCGTGCTCGCCCGGAATCCATTTCGGAAACACCAGCGTGAGCGGGCCCTGCTGCACGGCCAGTGTCAGATCGGTATGCACGCGCTTGCGCGCGACCTCGCGCGCATCGACGCGCACCCTGAGATCCGCGGCCCGCCCTACTGCGCTCGCGAGCATGAGGGCCGCGACCAGTGCGCCGTTGAACCCTGCGGCTCTCATCATTCGGACCTCGCGGCGGATACCAAGGGTGCGCGATTGTCGACTGAATGGCCCCGCCGGGCAACGAGTGGTACCGTCGCTCCATGGTCGAGAGCTGCTACCTCGGCGGCTGCCTGTGCGGCGGCGTGCGCTACCAGGTGTCGGGGGCGGTGAGCAACCCGTGCTTCTGCCACTGTGCCAGTTGCCGCAAGGCCGCCGGTGCGCCCATGGTTCCCTGGGGGACGTTTGCGCGTACGAGTTTCCGCCTCACCCGCGGCGCCCTCGCCGAATACCGCTCATCGCCGGGTGTCACGCGCGGATTCTGTGCCGTGTGCGGCACCTCGCTGACCTATCATAACCAGGCCCGCGCCGCCGAGATCGACGTGGCGCTCGCCACGCTGGATGACCCGACCGCGCTCGAGCCGCAGGTGCACCTGTGGGTCGGTGACAAGCTGCCGTGGGTGTCGATCAACGACGGCCGCCCGCAGTTCACGGCCGGCCTTTAGAACCCTTCAGCGCGCGCGGGCCAACAGCCCCACGGTCACCGTCGCGAGCAGCGCGGTGGGCAGCCAGGCGAGCACCACCGGATTGAGATCGAACACGATCGTGCCGCTCTCGATCAGCCGCTGCAGCAGGAAGAAGCCGATGCCGAGAATGAGCCCCAGCATCATGCGCGTGCCCGCGCCCGCGGAGCGCAGCGAGCCGAGCACGAACGGAATCGCCAGCAGCACCGCGAAGGCGATGGCGAGCGTGCGCGCGATGCGCGACCAGAACGCGAACAGGTACTCGCGCGTGTCGAGCGCATTGCTGCGGTAGTAGCGGATCAGCCGCCACAAGGCTCGGCTGGTGAGCTGCTTCGGATCCTCGACGGCGAGACCGAGGAACCCCGCGGTGAGTTTCGATGCGAGCAGGCGCTGCCCGGGCGGGCGGGTGGTCACCGCATCGTCCGCGAAGCGCGACTCGGTGTAGTCACTCAGCAGCCACTTGCCCCGCGAGCCGGCGGTGGCGCGCGTGGCGTGCCCCAGGGCGATGAGGCGGTGCTGCGGCGACAGCTCGAAGATCTGCATGCTGCCGAACTGGCGCTGGCTGTACTGCCCGGCCACGTTGAGGATCAGGTCGCCGTCGCGCACCCAGGCGCCGCCGCCGCCACCGAAGCTGACGTTGCTCAGCTTGCTGAAGGCCTTCTGCTCGCGGGCCGCCTGTTGCAGCGGCGGGGCGAGCACCTCGCCCAGCAGCAGCTCGACCACGATCAGCAGCAGCCCGGCAAGCAGCGCAATACCGGCCAGGCGCACGATCGACACACCGCTGGCGCGAACCACCGTCAGCTCACTGCCCCGCGCCAGCGAGCCCAGCCCGAGGAGCGAGCCGATGAGCGCGGTGATCGGCAGCAGCTCGTAGGCGAGCTGCGGCATATTGAGCAGCGTGTACCAGAAGGCGCCGAGCGCGGTGTAGTGGCCGGTGCCGATGTCATCCTGCTGATCGATGAACACGAACAGCGCGCCGAGCACCAGCACCACCAGCATCACCAGCAGCACCGAGCTCAAGATGGCGCGCACGACGTAGCGGTCGAGCACACTCATAGTCCGCGCACCCGGTAGCGCAGCCGGTTACTCAGCCCCGGCCCCACGATCACCATGAGCGCGAGCAGCACCACCGCCGCGTGCGTCCACCACAGCCCGAGGAATTCCGGGATCGTGCCACGCGCAATCCACACCTTGCCGACGGAGATGAGATTGACATACAGGAAGAAGATCACCACCGCGAGCCACACGCGCGCGTAGCGGCCCTGCCGCGGCTTCAGGCGCGCCAGCGGCACGGCCAGCAGCGCCAGCACCGCGCACATGAGCGGCATGGCGATGCGTGAGTGCAGTTCGGCGCGCTCGTTGGCGGCGCGCGAGTCGAACAGGCTCGCGGTGGATCGGGCTTCGAGAGTCCTGACCGCGTCGCTGCTCACCGGCACCTGCACCGGCACCACGTGCTCGGCGAAGCGCACGATGCGAAACTCCGGCCCACCGGGCACGCCTTCGAAACGCTCGCCGTCATACAGAGTGAGTATGTGTGTCATGCCGTCCGCCGTGACGGTGTGCCGCGCCCGTTCGGCGAGCGCCACCTCGACCAGCGCGCCGCGATTGCGCTCCACGAACACGCCGGCGAGCGTGCCGTCGGGATTGATGTCGTGCGCGTACACCACGACGTTGCCGCCGCTGAAGATGCGAAACTTCCCGGGCGAGAGCGGAGCGAACTGCCCGGCGCGCAGCGCCGCGCTGCGCAGACTGAGCGCGCGCGCGGTGGCATCCGGCGCCAGCAACAGGGTGAGCCATGCCAACCCGGCCGTGCCGAGCACCGCGAGCAGCGCCACGGGCAGATACAGGTTCGCCGGCCCGACCCCGCACGCCAGCGCCGCCGCCATCTCGCTGTCGTGATACAGCCGGCCGAATGCCAGCACCACCCCGAGCAGCAGCCCGACGGGCAGCAGCAGCGAGAGGTTCTGCAGCGCCCCCAGGATGATCAGCTCCAGCACGACGCCCTGCGGGTATTGGTTGGCGGCGGCGCGCTCCAGCACCCCCACCAGCTGGTTCGCCAGCAAAATGACCAGCAGCACGGCGGTGACGACCAGCCAGGCCGTCACCACCTCGCGCAGAACGTAGCGACCCAGGGTATTCCCCAACGAGTCGCTCCCCTACCCAAACCCAGCGGGCTCTTGAGTTACACTTGTCATCGCTTGCAGCCGTGGCGGCGCCTCGCGCGTCCAACAAGCACCAAACGGAGCGCGGCACTCGCGAGGCGCGACTAAGGTAAATCGTAACGTACGCGCGGCTCAACGGTGAGGGGCAAGGGCTTGGCGACTGTCGGCGTGGAGTGCCTGGTCCTCGGCGTGTTCGAGGAGGCAGAGCTCAGCGGCGAGGCGCGCAGCGTGGATGCGGCCTGCGCGGGCCGGCTGAAGGCTCTGCTCGAGCGTGGCGACTTCGCCGGCCGCGCGGGCGACACGCTGCTCGTTGGCGAGCTGCCCGGCATCAAGGCCTCGCGCGTGCTGCTCACCGGGCTGGGGGCGAAGAAGAGCTATCACCGCAGGAGCTGGCGCAAGGCCTGGGCGGCCGCGGCGGCGGCCTTGGCGCGCACGCGCATCGCCAGCTGTGCGGTCGCCATCGACCGCCCCGAAGCGAAGCAGCTGGATGATTATTATTTCGGCCGGGCAGTCGCAGAGCTCACCGGCGCGGCGCTGTATCGGGTCAATGACCTGAAGACCGGCAAGAAAGCGCCCGCGCCCGCCCTCGCCAGGGTGCTGGCCGGCCCGGTGCGCACGGCGGCCGCCGCCGAGCGCGGCCTGGCACACGGCGCGGCGGTGGCCGCCGCCGCCCAGGTGCAGCGTGATCTGGCGAATCTGCCCGCCAATGTCTGCACGCCGACGTTTCTCGCCGAGCAGGCGCGTGCGCTCGCCAAGCGCTCGGCGTCGCTCAGCGTGCGGCTGCTCGATGCCGCCGCCATGCGGCGCGAGAAGATGGGGTGCCTGCTCGCAGTTGCGCAGGGCAGCCATCAGGCGCCGCGTTTCATCGTGCTGGAGCACCGCGGCCGAGCCAAGGCGCAGCCGCCGATCGTGCTGGTCGGCAAGGGCGTTACTTTCGACAGCGGCGGCATCTCGCTGAAAGACCCCCCCGGCATGGATGAGATGAAGTTCGACATGAGCGGCGCGGCGGCGGTGATCGCCGCGCTCACCTTCGCCGCATCGCTGCGCCTGCCGCTGCACCTGGTCGGACTGATCGGGGCGGTGGAGAACATGCCGGGCGGCAGGGCGGTCAAGCCGGGGGACATCGCCACCAGCGCTTCCGGACAGACGGTGGAGATTCTCAACACCGATGCCGAGGGGCGGCTCATTCTGTGCGACGCTCTGCACTACGCGCGCCGCTTCCACCCCGAAGCGGTGATCGACGTCGCCACGCTGACCGGCGCGTGCGTCATCGCCCTGGGGCATCATCATTCCGGTGTCATGGGGAACGACGAACCGCTGGTGCGCGAGCTGCTGGAGGCGGGGGTACGCGCGGACGATCGCTGCTGGCAGTTGCCGCTGACCGAGGAATACGCGGAAGCGCTCAAGAGCAACTTCGCCGACTTTGCCAATGTCGGCGGGCGCGACGGCGGCGCAATCACCGCCGCGACTTTCCTCAGCAAATTCACCCAGGGACTCAAATGGGCGCACCTCGACGTCGCAGGCACCGCCTACCAGGGCGGTGCGCAGAAGGGCAGTACGGGCCGGCCGACGCCGCTGCTCGCGGACTTTCTGCTGCAGCGCGCGGCTCGCTGACCCGTCACGGCGCCAGCCACGACCGCAACCAGCGCCACGTGCGCTTCTGCCGGCCGCGACGCCAGCCAACGCGGCGCCGCCGCCACGCCACATAACTCCCGCACTTGGCCGCGCGGCACCCGCAGCCGCGGCGAAGGCGGCGCCGCCCGAGCCGCTATAATCCCCCGACGTTCCCGCGGGATCTCAACGTAAATGGAAAAGGTGTACGCGCCGCAGGCCATCGAGCGGCGTATCTACGAGCGCTGGGAGTCGCACGGCTGGTTCGCGCCCAGCGGCCGGGGCGCCCCCTATTGCATCATGATCCCGCCGCCGAACGTGACCGGCACGCTGCACGTGGGGCATGCCTTCGCGCACACGCTCATGGACGCGCTCATCCGTTATGAGCGCATGCGCGGCCGCGATGCCCTGTGGCAGCCCGGGACCGACCACGCGGGCATCGCCACGCAGATGGTGGTCGAGCGGCAGCTGAACGCCCAGGGCGTGAAGCGCACCGATCTTACCCGCGAGGCCTTCCTCGAGCGCGTGTGGCAGTGGAAGGAGCAGTCCGGCGGCGCCATCAGCGCCCAGATGCGGCGCCTGGGAGATTCGGTCGACTGGTCGCGCGAGCGCTTCACCATGGACCCGGGGCTGTCGCGCGCAGTGACCGAGGTGTTCGTGCGGCTGCACGCTGAAGGGTTGATCTACCGCGGCAAGCGCCTGGTCAACTGGGATCCGGTGCTGCTCACGGCGCTGTCGGACCTGGAGGTGCAGGCGCAGGAGGAGGAGGGGCAGCTGTGGCACGTGCGCTACGCGCTCGAGGGCGGCGCGGGCGAGCTGGTGGTGGCGACCACGCGCCCGGAGACCATACTCGGGGACGCCGCGGTGGCGGTACACCCGCAGGATCCGCGCTACCAGGAATTCATCGGCAAACGCGTGCTCGTGCCGCTCGCGGAACGCTCCGTGCCGGTGATCGCCGACGACTACGTCGACCCGGCCTTCGGCACCGGCTGCCTCAAGGTCACACCGGCGCACGATTTCAACGACTACGACATCGGCCAGCGCCACCACCTGGCGCTGATCAACATCTTCACGCCGCGCGCCACGCTCGCCGACACCGTACCGCAGCGTTTCCGCGGACTCGAGCGCTTCGAGGCCCGCAAGCGCGTGCTGGCGGAGCTCGAGGCCGGCGGACTCATCGAGCGCATCGACAAGCACCGGCTGGTGGTGCCGCGCGGCGATCGCAGCGGTGCGGTGCTCGAGCCTTATCTCACCGACCAGTGGTACGTGAAGATCGCCTCGCTCGCCGCGCCGGCCATCGCGGCCGTGGAGCAGGGTCGCACCCGCTTCGTGCCGGAGAACTGGGCGCGCACCTATTTCGAATGGATGCGCAACATCAAGGACTGGTGCGTGAGCCGGCAGCTGTGGTGGGGGCATCGCATCCCGGCGTGGTACGACGGCGATAACAACATCTACGTCGGCCGCGACGAAGCCGAGGTGCGCGCGCAGCACCGCATCGGCGCGGGCGTCGCCCTGCGCCAGGACGAGGATGTGCTCGATACCTGGTTCTCTTCGGCCCTGTGGCCGTTCTCGACGCTCGGCTGGCCCGACAGCACCGCCGCGCTCGAGCGCTTCTACCCGGGAGAGGTCCTGGTCACCGGCTTCGACATCATCTTCTTCTGGGTCGCGCGCATGATGATGATGGGACTGAAGTTCATGGGTGACGTGCCGTTCCGCGACGTCTACATCACCGGGCTCATCCGCGATGAGCACGGCGACAAGATGTCCAAGTCCAAGGGCAACGTGATCGATCCGCTCGACATCGTCGATGGCATCTCGCTCGAGGAGCTGGTGGCGAAGCGCACCACCGGGCTCATGCAGCCGCAGCTGGCGCCGGCGATCGAGCGCGCGACCCGCAAGCAGTACCCGGCCGGCATCGCGCCCCACGGGACCGATGCGCTGCGCTTCACCTTCGCCGCCCTCGCCTCCCCGAGCCGCGACATCAGCTTCGACCTGGCGCGCGTCGGCGGTTACCGCAACTTCTGTAACAAGCTGTGGAATGCGGCGCGCTTCGTCACCATGAGCCTCGGGGAGGGCGCGCCCGCGGCGGCCGGCGCGCCCGTCGAGCTGTCGGTCGCCGACCGCTGGATCCGCGCGCGCTTCGGCCGCACGATCGAGGCGGTCGAGAGCGCGCTCGCCGACTACCGCTTCGATTATGCGGCCGGCGCCCTGTACGAGTTCACCTGGTACGACTTCTGCGACTGGTACCTGGAGCTGGCGAAACCGGCCCTGCAGTCCGAGGCCACCAGCGCGGCGGCGCGGCGCGGCACGCAGCGCACGCTCGCGCAAGTGCTCGAAGCACTGCAGCGCGCGCTGCATCCGCTGATGCCGTTCATTACCGAGGAGATCTGGCAGCGCGTCGCACCGCTCGCCGGGGTGGCCGGCGAGAGCGTCATGCTGCAGCCCTACCCGGCCCCCGCCGACTTCCCGGGCGACCAGCAGGCCGAGCGCGAGACGGCCTGGATCCAGGCGGTCGTGCTCGGCGTGCGCCAGATCCGCGGCGAGATGAACATCGCCCCGGGAAGGCGCATCCCGGTGTTGCTGCAGGACGCCAGCGCGCAGGATCGCGCCTGGAGCGAGCGCCACCGCGCCTGGCTCGCGCGCCTGGCGGGCCTGGCGAGCATCCGCGTGCTGGAGGCGGGCGAGCGTGCGCCGCCCTCGGCGGCGGCGCCGGTCGGCACACTCACGGTTCTGGTGCCCATGGCCGGTCTCATCGATGCCGCGGCGGAAGCCGAGCGCCTCGGCAGGCTCCTCGCCAAGACCCGCGACGATCTCGTCAAGGTGCAGGCGCGGCTCGCCAACGACAGCTTCGTGCGCAACGCGCCGAGCGCGGTGGTGAGCCTCGAGCGCGAGCGCGCCGCGGAGCTCGAGCGCACCGCCAGCGGCCTGAGCTCGCAGCTCGACCGGTTACGGCCGCTGCTGTGAACGCCGTCAGCGCAGCCGACCCCGACGCCGCGACCCTTGGGACCGTGCTCGGCGCGCTCGAGACCGTCATTCTGGGCAAGCCGGACCAGATCCGCCTGTGTCTCGCGTGCCTGCTGGCACGCGGGCACCTGTTGATCGAGGACGTGCCGGGCGTGGGCAAGACCACGCTCGCGCACGCGCTCGCCCATGTGCTGGGACTCGCCTGGCAGCGTGTGCAGTTCACGAGCGATCTGCTGCCGGCGGACATCATCGGCGTGTCGATCTTCGATCGCGCCAGCCAGCGATTCAACTTCCGCCAGGGTCCGATCTTCACCCAGCTGCTGCTCGCGGACGAGGTGAACCGCGCCAGCCCCCGCACGCAAAGCGCGCTGCTGGAAGCGATGGAGGAACGCCAGGTGAGCGCCGACGGCACCACCTACCCGCTGCCCGAGCCGTTCTTCGTGGTCGCCACCCAGAATCCGCACGAGCAGCTCGGCACCTACGCCCTGCCCGAATCGCAGCTCGACCGCTTCCTCATGCGGGTGACGCTCGGATATCCCGACGCCGCGCACGAGCGCGAGCTGCTGCGCGGCGGGGAGCGCCGCGAGCTGCTGTCGCGCATGGCGCCGGCGCTGTCCGCCGCGGCCGTGCTGCGCGTGCAGCGCGCGGCGCGCGCGGTGCACGTCGCCGATGCGCTGCTGGATTACACCCAGGCGCTGATCGCGCGCACCCGCGAGCGCTCGGATCTGAAAATCGGACTCTCGCCGCGCGCCGGCCAGGGTCTGCTGCGCGCCGCGCAGGCGTGGGCCTACCTGGCGGGCCGCCCGGCGGTGCTGCCGGAGGACGTGCAGGCCGT
This sequence comes from Gammaproteobacteria bacterium, assembly GCA_005878835.1. GTDB lineage: Bacteria > Pseudomonadota > Gammaproteobacteria > Steroidobacterales > Steroidobacteraceae > 13-2-20CM-66-19. The sequence goes on from VBMV01000141.1 coordinate 39,682, forward strand.
GCTGCCGGCGGTGGTCGCGCACCGGCTCGAGCGGCGCGACCCCACAGGCGGGGGCGACGGTGAGGCGCTCGCCCGCGAAATCATCCGGGCAGTGCCGGTGCCGCCCTGAAGTGCCCGATCGGCTTCAATCCGGCGTAGACCGGCGCCGCTGGAACCCGCTCGCCCCGCTCCCGGCCCTGGTGCGCGCACGCGTGCACGATTGGATGCGCCGCCGCCAGGGCCCGGATGTCCTGCCGGTCACGCTCGAGCGCCGCCGGCTCTATATCCTGCCGACCGGCGCCGGAGCGGCGTTCGGCCTGCTGCTGTTCCTCATGCTGCTCGCCGGACTCAACTACGGCAACAGCCTCGCCCTGTTCCTGACGTTTCTGCTCGCCGCGTTTGCGCTGGTGGCGATGCAGCAGTGCCACCGCAATCTGCTCGGGATCGCGGTGATCGCAGCCCACGCCCCCGCGGTGTTCGCACGCACCACCGGCGCCGTGCACCTCACGCTCGCCAACCCGGCGAGCCTCGCCCGGGCGCAGGTCGAGGCCGCCATGCCGCAGCGGGCGGCGGTCGCCGCGGATCTGCCGGCCCACGAGCGCCAGCGGCTCGAGCTGCCGCTGCCCGCCCCCACGCGCGGCATCGTACGCATCGAGCGGCTGCGCCTCGCCACCACGCATCCCTTCGGTCTGTTCCGCGCCTGGACCTGGGTGCACACGCCGATCGAGATGATGATCTATCCGCGGCCCCACGGCGCGCTCCCCATGCCCGCGCACAGCGGGCACAAGAGCGGCGCGCGCCCGCGGGGCGGCTCGGACGCCGACGAATGGCTGGGGCTGCGGCCGTTTCGCGACGGGGACTCGCCGCGTCAGGTCGACTGGAAGGCCTACGCGCGCGAGGCGCCGCTGCTGGTCAAGGAGTACCGCCCGGCGGGATCGGAGCTGCACCTGTTCGACTTCGCGCAACTGACCGATCCGGATACCGAGGCGCGCCTCTCGCAGCTGGCGCGCTGGGTGCTGGAGGCCGAGGCGCACGGCGAGCGCTACGGCGTGGCGCTTCCCGGGGTGCTGCTGCCTCCGGACCGCGGCCCCGAGCACCGGCATCGGTGTCTCGCGGCGCTCGCGGTGTTCGGAACCGATGACGGAGCAAGGCATGGCGGCGGCGCCGGCGCCTCCGGCTGACCGCGCGGCGCTGCGGCCGCTCGCGTGGGCGTGCGCGGCGTTCGCCGGCGGGGTGCTGTTGAACTGCGATCGCGTGCCGGCCTGGACCGCGGCCACGGCGCTGCTGCTCATTGCCTGGCGCCTCACGACCGAGCGCGCCGGCGCGCGGCTTCCGGGTACCGTGGCGCGCGCGCTGCTCGCGCTCGCGGTGGTGGCGGGGGTGCTGTGGAGATTTCACACGCTCAACGGACTCGCCGCCGGCACCGCGCTGCTGATGCTGATGTCGGCATTGAAGCTGCTCGAGACGCGCGCGCGGCGCGACCAGCTCGTCATGGTGGGCGCCGGGCTGTTTCTGCTGCTCTCGGCGTGCCTCGACCGGCAGAGCCTCGCGCGCGTGCCGCTGTACGCGCTGCAGGCGTGGTTGTGCTGCAGCGCGCTCGCCGTGGTCGCTTCGGCGGGCTTCGGCGCTCGCGCGGCGCTGCGGCTCGCCGGGCGGGCGCTGCTGCTCGCTCTGCCGCTGGCGGTGGCGCTGTTCCTGTTTTTCCCGCGCCTGGCGGGCGCCTTCTGGGCCATCCAGCGCGCAGGCGAGGCACAGACGGGGCTGTCCGACACCATGAGTCCGGGCAGCATCGTGAAACTGGTCGCCGACTACGACCCTGCCTTCCGCGTGCAGTTCGCCGCTCGCGCGCCGCCGGCGGAGGAGCTCTACTGGCGCGGTCCGGTGCTGCACGACTTCGACGGCCGCACCTGGCGGCGCACCTCCGGGGTGTTTCACCTGCGCCAGCGCTTGCAGTATCTGGGCACGCCGTATCGCTACCGCGTGGCGCTGGAGCCCACCCGGCAGCGCTGGTGGTTCGCGCTCGACACGCCCGCGCAATCCCCCGACACCAACGTGCTGCTCACGTACGACAACCAGCTGCTCGGGGCCGAGCCGCTCACCGAGCCGGTCAGTTTCGATGTCCTCTCGTACACCCGCACCCGCGCCCTGGAGCCCCTGGGCGCCTTCGGCCGGCAACAGGACACGACCCTGCCGCCGGGAGCCAATCCGCGCTCGCTCGAGCTGGCGCAGACTCTGCGGCAGCGCGCCGGCTCGGATGCGGACTTCGTGCAGGCGACTCTCGATTACCTGCGCACGGGCGGCTTCGTGTACACGCTCACACCGCAAGCCCTGGGCGCCGATGCGGTGGACGACTTCCTGTTCGACACGCGCGCGGGCTTCTGTGGCCACTACGCCTCCGCGTTCGTCACGCTGATGCGCGCCGCCAGCGTACCGGCGCGCGTGGTGACCGGCTATCTCGGCGGGGAATGGAATCCGATCGGCGGCTACTTCGTGGTGCGCCAATCGGACGCCCATGCGTGGGCGGAAGTCTGGCTGCAAGGCCGCGGCTGGACCCGCATCGATCCGACCGCGGTGGTCGCGCCCGAGCGGCTGCGCCGCGGGGTTTTCGACCTGCTGCCCGATGCGCTGGCGACACGCGTGCGGCTGCTGCGCGGCTCCGCCTGGCTCACGGGTCTGCTGCAGCGTTGGGATGCCGCCAACGCCTGGTGGAGCGATCACGTCGTGAAGTTCGATTATTCCGCACAGCTCGATCTGCTCGGCCGCTTCGGTATCCGCTCGCCCGACGTGCGATACCTCGGGTGGGCCTTCGTGCTCGCGCTGCTCGGGTGGCTCGCGCTCATCGCCTGGCACGTGGGCCGCAGCGCCCGCCCCGCCCCGCCCGATGCCCTGGCGCGCGCCTACACTCGCCTGTGCCACAAGCTCGGGCGCATCGGTCCGCCGCGCGCCCCGCACCAGGGTCCGTTGAGCTTCGCCGCGACGGTGACCACGCACCGCCCGGACCTCAAGGACAGCGTCTACGCGCTCGCTACGGGCCTGCAGCGCCCGTCAGCCGGGCGCAGGACATCGAGGAGTTCCGGCGGGCGGTTGCACGGCTGGCGCTGTCCCGCGCCGTCGGGCGGCTAGTCAGCCGGACTTGAAGCCGATCTTCGCGTGCGTGCCGTCGCAGAAGGGCTTGTTGGCGCTGCCGCCGCAGCGGCACAGGTAGGTGGACGTCACGCGCGCCA
>VBMV01000142.1 GCA_005878835.1 Gammaproteobacteria bacterium
TACCTCGTCGGACTCCTGTTACCGACCCCGGACGGCTACGTGGCACTCCTCACGTACGCCCTCTCCCCGTTCATCAGCGAGGCCCAGGATAACCTGACTCTGCTCGCGGATCAGGTCACGACACCCTACGAAGGGACATTGGGGCAGTGGCAGGCGTTCTTGCGCCGGCGGACGCTGCTGCCGCGCTCCCTCGAGCATGTAGCACTCGCATCGGCACCGGTTTGGCGCCTCACTACAGCGCGCTTCGAGAGCGCAATTCCCGCGACGGTCATCGCGCTCGATTCCCACAGCCGCGTGCTGCTCGACATGGGTTTCGTCCCGGCGGGCACGCGTATCGCTTGGGAACCTGTCGGAGCCTGGTGGTACCGTGACAGCCAGGAAAAGGCGTACGTCGGCCTCTGGCGTCAACCGCGGCCGCCGGCCTCCGCCAAGCACGAACTGCGCGATACGTTTGCCGACCTGGAGAAGCGGCGCAGCCCCTACGACGGCGTGCCGGTCCGATCCGCTTCGGATGCTTATACGCTATCCACGTCGATTCAGGCACCGGGAACAGCTACGGGAACCGCATCATCCGACGTCGTGTACGGACTCGTCCTCCAGTCTGACCGGCAGGCCCTGCCCGCCCGTATGGGCCTGCTCGGGCAGAGCCTGAGGGAGGCCACACGAGTCATCGAGCACGGAGTCGGACCGGACGCGGCACTGTTGCCGATTCCGGATTTAAGCTCGGGCTTCGACAAGGAACTCGACCGTCTGCGACAACAGATCGCAGAGCACGACGAGCAGATCGGCAAAGACATCCGCGGTCGTACCATGAGTCGAGACTTCGACGACTATCTAATATCGTTGGTCCGCCAGGCTGTTGGCGGCGATGCAGCGGGGCTTACACCCTCCGCTTACTACTCTGAATGGAGTCGACGTGCGGGTGCCTTGCAGATGTACTGGAATCAGGCTCCGTACGTGGAGCACAACCGCGAGGTCTGGCCCGACTTTCTAAAGCACAACCGACTGCCTGATGACACGCCCCATTCACAAAGGGTTCTCGACGCTGAGAACGCACTGAAATCGGAGCTAGGGAGCAACGCACCCGGCCCGGGCTGGGCGGACCGTGCTCGTGAGCTCACGCAGGCGTACGTAGCGGAACGCGGGAAATTGGCCGAGAGCATCAAGCGCGATGCGAACACGTTGTTTCATTCCAGAAAGGCGAGCTGTCCCCAGCCGGCCCCGACAGGCTCAGACAAGGACCGGCCTGCGGTCCAGTCACCCACGCACTCGGTTGAGGAATACTACCCACCGGCTGCGCGACGCCTCGGCCTCGAAGGGTCGGTCGTGTTGGCGCTGCGGGTCGACCGCACCGGGTGTGCAACCGCTGCGGCGGTCGTGGGCTCATCGGGTCTCGATTCGCTGGATCAGGCGGCGCTACAGTTTTTTGAAACGCTGACCTTCCTACCAGCCGAGCGCGGCGGGCAGAGGATAGACAGCGAAACGCCCCTCAAGATTGCCTTCGCGCTCGCGGATCTGCCAGGCTCCGCACCCGAGATCGGCCCGGCACCGGCGGCCAACAAGGAGCTTCGCAGGTAATGGACTACAGTGGTGGAAGGGGGGCTGTTTAATTGGGAACCTTTCCGCTCATAAGCAGCCGCTGGTACAATTCTGGGACAGTGCGGGCGTGACATTGCGTGATATCAAATGACATCACGTGATAACAAGTCCTTGTTGCAATTGTGGACACTGCTCGCATATCGTTGATTCGTAGGCACCCTACTTCCGTTTCACACGGCAGGGGCCACTGGTTCGATCCCAGTACCGCCCACCATTCAGAACAACAGCTTCGGATAATTTCCTAGACTGGCCTGTCTCGAATTTGGGACACTTAATGCGCAACCGTTCTCATTGGGGGTTCTGGGGGAGGTTGACTGATATGCATTAATAAGCCATATTGATGCATATGAGGACGACGCTAATCATCGACGACGAGCTTCTAGCCAAGGCGCAAGAGTTAAGCGGTCTGCAGGAAAAAACCGCCGTGCTGCACGCCGGGCTGCAAGCGCTGATCTCGCGCGAGAATGCGCGCAGATTGGCGGCGCTCGGCGGCACCGAACGGGGTCTCAAAACGATTGCTCGCCGGCGGACGCGCATTTCCCGCTAGCCAGATGTTGGTCGACACGTCGGTTTGGGTCAATCATCTGCGCCGACGCAACGCGACGTTAGTGGGGCTGCTGGAACAAGCGCAGGTCTGGACGCATGCCTTTGTTGTCGGAGAACTGGCGTGCGGGAACCTCGCGCAACGAAACAAGGTGCTCAGTGCTCTCACCGCACTACCGCACGCGCCGGTAGCGAGTCATGACGAGGTGCTCGCGTTTCTGGAGACCCATCATCTGATGGGGCGAGGGTTGGGCTGGGTTGATATTCACTTGATCGCCTCCGCGAGGTTGGGAAGGCTTCCCTTCTGGACGCTGGACAAACGACTTGCAGCAGTAGTCACCGCTTTGCAGTTGCAAAGCTGAGCCGGCTCGCCTGAATCAATTGCTCCGCCGTTCTGCCGGACCGTGGGCTGCCGCCGCACAGGCGGCTCCTCGCGATCGGTCGAACTGGACTTTCAGCCCCCTGCGTCTCACGCAGCGGAGATTGCTCGAGGTTACCCTCCTCACAGACGGCAGCGGCCGGAATGTCTGCAAGCAGGGCCGCCAGTGACCTCTGTCCCCTTGGCGCCATAGACGAGTCACCCGCCCCGCAGTATCACTCCTCCCGAAGCCGCTAAGACTGCTACCAAGCGCGCTTTTGGCTCCGCCTCGAGGTCGCCACGAGGATAGAGGAGATACAGGCATTGAACTTTTCACGAGCTGGATACCAAACTGTTGTGCCCACAAACTCGAGAGCCCTGAAATGAAGATCCCGGTGTTAGTCTCTCTGTCCGCTTCAGTCATTTTGGTGCATAGCGCCACCACGCTGGCCAGCGGCGCCCCTACGGACTATTCGGGGCGATGGGAAATCACAACCGCGTTCCCCGGCGGCTCGTACGTGGCAGGACTCAATCTTGTATCAGAGGGCAACCGCTACACCGGTCGAGGCGGGTATCTGGTACCTGGCGGAATCTTCCCATTCAAGTACACGGGCCTGGAGGCGAAGGACGCTCTACACCTTCAGGTGCTGGCCTCAGATGGCAAAACAGCCATTGGCGAATTGGTGTTGACGCAAAAGGCGGGAGTGCTGTCTGGCGGCGGCAAACTGCAGGATGTGCCCATCACAGTCACTGCGCGCAGGCCCATTGCCCGTCGGGCCGGTTCCCCCACAATGCACACGTTCGAACCGACCATTTACTACAGCACGTTTTCGGGAGCGAATCCGCCAGCCCTTCATATATTCCCCGGCGACACCGTGCGCACCAAAACGCTTGATGCATACGGAAACGACGAGAACGGAGTCCACCGCACACTTGCCGGAAATCCACAAACGGGTCCCTTCTACGTGGAGAGCGCAATGGTCGGCGATACCATAGCCGTGCAGTTCACAAAGATCCGGCCGAACCGTGACACCGCTATCCAGTATCGGGCCGTGTTAGGTCCAAGAGCAGTCGTACCTGCGACCTATCACCAGGAAATGGTGCAGGACTGGAGTCACGTGTGGAAGCTAGACCGCGAGCGAGGAACCGCCACCCCTGAGCAACCTTCCGAGAAGCTGAAGGGTCTGACAATCAAGTTGGCGCCGATGCTCGGATGTGTGGGAGTAGCGCCGTACCAATTTCAGTCTGCAAACACCTCACACCTGGGCCAATATGGTGGAAATCTTGACTACAACCAGATCCGAGAGGGCACAACGCTATACCTGCCCGTGTACCAAGCGGGTGCGCTCCTTACCGTTGGTGACGGGCACGCGGTGCAGGGGGATGGGGAAATCACCGGTCAGGGTCTCGAAATCTCTATGGATGTGGAGTTCACGGTGGATTTGGTCCGCGATCAGCTCCTCGATCAACCGTGGGCGGAGAACGACGAATTCATCATGGTCTCGGGTATCGGAGGCTCATTGAGTGAGGCGCTGGAGTTCGCAAGCGCCGGCCTATCGAACTGGCTGAAGAGCTACTACCGCCTAAATTCAGCGGAGATCGCAACCGTGCTGGCGAATTCAATTCACTATGACGTGGCTGAGGTCGGGGATCCGGAAGCCCACGTCGTCGCGAAGATACCGAAAAGTGTTTTGAAACAATTACCGAAGCCAGAGCCCCCCTCCACGATGTTTTGTCAGGCCCCCTGGGGCTGTGCCGATAACTAAGTTCACTGCAGAGTCAGCGGATCGCATCGTCACGATTTTGGGTTTGCACGTCGCGGCCCTAGAGTGGCCGGCACCAGTTCCCGAAATAACCGGCGCCGGTCAAAGTGACGCCCCTGCTCATAGAGGGCAGAGGATGGGAATTCGAGTGCGCTTCCCGTGTGGCTCCTTCCGGCAAGGACCCGGCTGCGGTATTCCGGATTGATTCGTAGAGTCTTCCTACGGAACCGCAGGCCCAGGCTGGGCTGATGGCTTCTTGCAATTTGCCCCGTGGATACTATACATAGGCGGGCGATGTATAGAGTTAACGGTGGCACAGAACGCCTCATTGATGTCCGGAGTTCCCGAGCTCCTGGTATTGCGACTGCTGAGCACACGGGAGATGTACGGCTATGAGCTTGCTCGCGCTGTTCGTGAGTCAACTCGGCAAGCCATCTCCCTCGGGGAGGGCGTGTTGTATCCGGCGCTTCACGCAATGGAGAGCCGCGGCTTCGTGAAGGCCCGCCGGCGAACGGTGTCCGGACGCACACGTGTGTACTACGCAATTACGCCCCGTGGGAATCGCCGGCTCGATGAATTGAGCGGCGAGTGGCGCCGAATCGCCGGCGGCGTTCGAGCGTTGCTGGAGGGCACCTGACATGACTACGCGCCGTTTCGAGGGCCTGTCGCAGCGGCTGTTGCGAGCCGGAATAGCTCCTCGCCACGTAAAGCGCTTGATTTCAGAGCTCGAAGCCCACTTCGTCGACCTCGTTGCGGAACAGCGGTCGGTCGGGCTCTCTCAGGCAGAGAGCGAGTCGCAAGCCGCTGTTCGTCTCGGCACGGACGATGTCCTCATCGCGAACATCCTCGCGCGGCCGGAACTGCACTCCTGGGCTCGGCAGTGGCCCTGGTTGGCCTTTGTCCTCCTGCCGTTGCTTGCGTTGCCACTGCAGTTTGTTCTGTCGATGTTGGCTGCCGTCGGCGTGGTCTCCTTCTCTACCCAGGTCTTGGGGATGACCGCTCATCACCCCGGCGTCGTTCCCTGGGTTGTGGCGGGTCTTCAAGCCTACGGAATGTGGATTGCGCCAATTGCCGCTGCGAGCGCTGCCTGCTTTCTCGCGGTGCGCTCCGGTGCACCGCTCGCTTGGCCCATCGTCGGCAGCGCCCTAATCGCCCTTCTCGGTGCTGCGACGAACGCGAGCTTCGAGTGGTCGCCTGCGGTCCCGCGAGGTGCGCTATCCGCCGGCATCGGGCTTCACTTCCCCGACCTGGGGCTCACCGGTAGTTTTCGAGCGATCCTTACGATTCTCACAGTACTAGTTCCGGTCCTGTGGCTAAGGCGCAGGCGGAGTGAGTTGAACTCGCTCCCTTAAGTCCGGTGTCGTAGAACTTCCCCGTCGAGTGAGCGACCACGGAACCGAGCGCGTACTCGGTGCCCAATGCCCGAATCGCTTAACGGTTCCCTGCACGCGGACGGCAGGGACGTCAAAATAAGGCAGCGGCGGCCAAATGCTCGCCCGAGTATGCCTCGCGCCACAATTCATCAGCACTTAGTCATCGATACGCCGGGACGTAGGCGCACGATCCTCTGAGTTACAGTCTGAGTACGGAGGGCGAGATCGTGCGCAAGTTTACCCTCGTGATGTTCTCATTCGGGTTTGCAGGTGCCCATTTGCAGGCGCCAGCTGCGGTCGAGCAACCCTCGCTCAGCCCTGTACAGGTGCCGATCTGGCCGGCCGCACCCCCTGACGCGCAACCTGCTCCAGGACCGGAGACAGAGTGGACCAACATTGTGCGACCGACCATGACCGTATTTTCACCTGAGCGAGAAAACACTGGAGTCGCGGCGGTCGTATTTCCCGGCGGCGGGTTCGAAGGATTGGCCATCAAGGGAGAAGGCACGGAAATCTGTGACTGGTTGACGTCGAAGGGAATCACCTGCGTGCTGCTGCGGTATCGCGTACCGAGTCTTCCATATGACTGGCACTGCAAGTGCCGGCCCGACAATCGCACAACGCCGACCCTGGCTCTCGAGGATGCGCAGAGAACGATGGGCTTGGTTCGATATCACGCCGCCGAGTGGCACGTCGATCCCCACAAGATCGGCGTGCTCGGGTTTTCGGCGGGCGGTTATCTCGCGGCGGAAATAAGCACAAGATACGCGCATCGTCTATATGCACTGGTCGATGCCGCCGACAAGGTGAGCTGTCGCCCGGATTTTGCTGTGCCAGTTTATCCGGGACATCTCTGGGTTGGCGGCAAGGCTTACGGACTCAATCCGAACGTTCCAGTCAATCACCAGACGCCGCCGACGTTCTTGGTGCAGGCCGAAGATGACAACGTGGATGGCGCGAATCAGTCGATCGCGTATTACATCGCGCTGAAAGACGCCGGAGTTCCCGTCGAGATGCATTTATACGCGCAGGGAGGGCATGGCTTCGGGCTGCGCTCGAGCAATCTGCCCATCGGCCACTGGCCCATGCTGGTGGAGCAGTGGCTGCATTCCATCGGCATGCTCACCCGTTAGGGAGGGGATATATCGCCGTTCACGTTGCGCCGATCACCCAATAACCGCTGCTCGCAGACGGCAGCGATCGGCCAAGACCGCGACGTACAGCTAACGAGGTGCAGGTGTCCGCCTGTCCCGCCATAGTGCGAGACAGATCAAAATCGTGATCGAGAGACCCGCGGTGGGCCAGATCATTTCGAAAGGCGATTTTTGATAGACGGCGGAAAGGCTCTGCAGGATGCCTGACTCAGGCCGGCTGACTCTGATCGCGAACAGCGATAGCAAGACGACGAACGGTGTCGCGACCGCCTCGAGCGCAACCCGCTTGCGCCGCAATATGAGAACAACCGCCAGGAGAAGCAGCACCCCCGCCACCAGTGTCAGTATCGGGTCCCAAAGAGGAGTTACGTCTAGCAGTGGGATATTAGGAGGATAAGGATATTGCGCAGTGGAAAATCCAAGTTTGTAGTTTAGGGTGAAACCTGCATAAGAAAGAGCGTCGAATGCCACAAGCGCAACCCACAGTGCCATGCCCCAGCGAATGAGCCAGAAGTCTGTCGGTCTCATTGATTTCAGCCTCCAATGACAACTGGCCTGGAGACAACCGAGCGCCCAGCCCAGGGCGTCTCGATCACTTGGAATCGCATCCACTTCTATACTCATGGCGTGTGCCCAGCCCTCACGCTCGCATGGCGCAACGCGCCTCGCGACGCGAATGAGCTGTCTCGACAGATATCGATATCCCGTCATCGCTCGCCAGCCTTGATGGGCCTGAGGCCGAATCCAGATTCCGCCGCCACTCTCACCTGCTCGCGTGCCAGGGCCAGCCCGCTACCCGTCAACCGGTAGACGTGTCGTGGCGGCCGTCCCGGCCGCTCTGCGTCTTTCCAGCGCGAGTCGAGAAGACCTTGGTCGCTGAGACGGATAAGGATTGGATACAGCGTCCCGGACTTGAGTCCAGTCCCCTTAGACAGCTCGTAGCCGTGCTGCCATGTCCGCGGCTGTTCCATTAACGCCCCCAGTAGGGCAAGAGTCTGACGAGAGCATTTACGGACAAGTATCATGCTGCAACTCTACATATGTAGAGTCAAAGGATCAAGCTCGGGCTCCGGCGAGCTCCCCGTCCGCCATAATCAGTCGTTCGAATGTCTCCGAAGTAGATTGGCCGGCTGTTAGTGGATGTGTCGCCGAAGCTTAACGGCCGACCGGCTTTGCGCCCTGCACATAGACGGCAGGTTGCGGCCAGTAAGAGGACCTGCAGCTTCCCGCGTTTACCGCTAAGCGGACCGTTAATGACAACATCAGCAACGGCTAGTCCTCAAGTACAGGTCGCGAAACATAGAATGAACAGTGTTTCGTTGGTCGGTACCGTACACGACGAGCTCGGGCGCGCGAACGTATCAGAATTGCGCGCAATCCTGGAGCGCATTCGGCCAGAGGTCATTTTCTTGGAGGTCCCTCTTGCGGCTTTTGACGACTATTACGTGATTTGTAGCCGAGGCAATCTCGAATCAATCGCTGTAAGAAGATATCGGGACAGTCATCAAGTCAAACTCGGTCCGGTAGATCGGCCTACCCCCGCGGGGGAGTTCTTTGAGAACGCTGAACACTTGCGCAAGAGAATATGGGAAGAGAGCCCTGAATACCGTCAGCTGATAGCTTGGGATAGTGCCTGTATAAGCGCCCATGGATTTGCGTATCTCAACAGTGAAGGTTGCAGCAATCTTTGGTCCGATATCTATAAGGAGATGCTGAGCGCAATAAGAAGAATAGACGACTCCAGACTCGTTGAAATCTTCGAATTGTGGAAGGAAACGATAGATCTCCGTGAAAATGAAATGATGAAAAACATAGAAAAATATTGCGAGGCGAATACATTTGATAAGGGCGCATTTCTTGTTGGCGCAGCACATCGGCAGCCCATCATCGATAAATCAAGAGTGCAATCTTCAGTTGATTCAAACAGCATGCAATGGGATTTTTCAGTCAGATGACCCATTGGGTGATCTGAACTTCCGCAACGGGTCGAGAGCAGCCTCCGGAACGGCGGCGATCGCTTACCGACCGCTGCTCGCGGACGGCAGGTTTCGGCCCCAAGACCGGACGCCCAACCGCTAGTTACCGTGAACTCGACAGGCGATCCCTCGCTGATTCGAGTGCTTCCAACACTTCAGAGGACATCCCGGCTCTCGGAATCCAAATGAAGCGGCTCACGACGAATCGACCGACCGGCAGAATGACGAAACTGTCGTATATCCAGACGGCCGAGAACACTTTCCACGGTAGGAACTGGGTATTTCTCCCGGACTTGACGGTTATACCGTCGTCTTCAACGTTTACTTCAGAGGTCTTTCCTCCGCTTGCGGCACGCGCGAGCGCTCGCGGAACGCCGAAGAGCCACCCGCTCTCCAGCACTATCATCATCGCCAGTATGGTTGCCGGCACTCCGAGCGGGGCGCGCGCCGGACCGAACAAGGCAACCATCCAGATTATCGTTGCGATCACGCAGGCGATCGCGCCGAGGGAAAAGACGCCGAACCCCGTACGCCATTTCCTTATCCAGAACGCTCGGCCTGCCCGGCGCGCTATTTCCGGTGACGCAGTAACCATGCACGTTGGCAAGAAACAACCTCAGCACGACGCCCGGACGCCAATCCAACTGTAACCTTAAACTGCCCGATGCCGGTACCGGTCGTGGGGACCGGCTTTCGCCTTCGGTGGAGCACACACAAGTCGTCGACCCGATGGCGCTCAGCGTAGTACACCTTCCTCTGCGCAATGCCACCCGGGTTGCCCCCACGTACGCACAAGCTCGGCGCGGGACGGGTAGTCGGAGTTGTACGCCCGACGGCTCCAGTCGCATGTCAAGTTTATGCGCACTAATCCGTTGCGAGGTTGCCGCACCCAGGGCCGTGGCGTACCGTTCGTTACACTAAGACGGGGACGCCCAGGAGCGCCTGCGGTTCATGAAGCAGACAACCCGCGAATTCATCCGCCGCCACGCCGAAATGGTCAGCGTTGCGCTCTTTGTCAGTGTGGCTGTACTAGCGGCGCTCGTGGCTGCATTGATCCCTGGCGTGACCAAGCAAGATGTGCAGGTCGGCTCCGCTGTGTTGTTTGTGGCATTTGCGGCTTGCTTCACTTGGGCTAGAACGTCTCTGGCGCGCGTCCAGCCAAAGGGGCCGGTACACGTCGCGACCATCGCAGAGCACTTCAAGCGAACGCGCACGCTCTCTGTGCGTGTCATCGTTCCCGTCGTAGCGCTGTGGGTCGTAGCGGCGAATTGCTATCCACTCCACCTATCCAAAGGTGAGCGCAACGCCTTGGCAATCGGCGGTGGTGCAGTGTTGGGCGTAATAGGGGCACTGCTCATGGTCAAAGGATTGCGCTGCCCTCGCTGCGGATCGAACTTCAAGCAGGAGCGATTCGCCAAGCTCGGGCGGTGGAGCTTTGACACCCGCGGCACCGAGGAGATTTGGGACGCCTGTCCACACTGCGGGGTGAGCTTCGATGAACTCTGGCGGTGATGCTCGCAATACTCGCGCCCGCGTGGCATTTTGCTGCCCAGCCGGACTCCTGCTTCCGCGAAGCGATTGTCGGCCACCGGCGGCTTGGGGTCGATGACGGCCGTCGGGCCACTAGCGGCCGATCAGGGCAGCCGGAAAGATTTCCGGATTGCGGTCATTCAAGCCGGCGCGGTGAAACGCTACTGAGTCATAGGATGAGGCGGAACGCTTCGGCCATCTGTTCTGCTAAAGCGCGCGCCGCGGCTTTTGCTGCGCGTCCAGAAGGAAACACCGCATGTACGTCCACAGAACCCATCTGCCAATCAGGCAGAACGCGAACAAGTGAGCGATTCGCGAGCTCTTTGCGCGACGCGATGATTGATGTGGGAACGATCCCGAGCCCCGCTACAGCGGCTGCTATCGCGCTTTCGTTCGCCGA
>VBMV01000150.1 GCA_005878835.1 Gammaproteobacteria bacterium
AACCCGAGACCAATATCGGCGCGCTTCCTACAAAGCGGGTGTCGTGGCCGCCGCAGCGAACATCAACCCGGGGTCCCGGCCCGGGTGTATTGTCTTTTCAGCGACGAATTACGATGAGCATGTTGTTGGTCTCGTCAAGGCGGCCGCAGCCGCCATTGAGGCGCGCTTTAGGAAGTCGTTTGGGAACTCAGTGACCTCTCATGCGCTCTAACAATCGTTGGAGGGGGCCGTGATGCGTGAGTGGTTCTGCACCGCGGGCGCTGGAAGACAGTGTGCGCCCGCGGCGCTCATCGGGCGCTTCCGAGCGGCCCCTCAACTTCACCGTTAGCTTTCGGACGCAAGTTCCTCGCGCACGATGCGTCGCACTAGCTCCGGAGTCATCGGCTCACCGCTGCGGCTCAGATGCGCGTTCAGCGCCTCGTTGATGAGGGTCTGGTACCCCTTCCCCGTACTCTGGGACAGAGCTCTAAATTGTCTCAGGACGGCATCGTCGAGAAAGATCGTAATTCGGGTTTTTCCCTTGTTCTGAACGATTGCACCGCGCTTCCCCTTTGAAAAGTCATATTCCTTTCTCATAAGTTCGCCGCTCTCGTGGTGTCGCTTTCCGTACAGAGATCAATCTAGGGTCGTCGTCGCGATCTGTGAAGACGACCACCATTAATGTCCCAAGTGAGTTAAGGCCAACAGTTACAAAGCGCTGCTCTCCTTCAGCGGAGTCGTCCTCAATCGTGAGAGCCAATGGATCACTAAGTACACCGTCGCCCTCCGTCAAAGAAACGCCATGCTTCCGACGATTCTCTGCGTCCTTTGCAGGATCGAACGTCGGACTCATATGCATAAGATATGTACATTGTGCAGAGGCGTCAACCCCGGCACTGCGCTAAAGGACGAAAGCTAACGGTGAAGTTGAGGGGCCGCGCAGAAGCGCCCAATGGCGCCGAGGGCGCACAATCTCTCACCGCCCGAGGCGCCAAACCGCAAGCGCATCACGGCCCCCTCCAACGATTGTTAGAGCGCGGCTAGCCACCTGGACACCACTGCCTCTCGCAAGTTACGATCGCGTCCCCGGCAGTGGTGTACGAGTCGTGAGTCTTGGTGCACTTGGACTCGTGCTCAGTTGACCACGGCGGACAACCGAGCGGGCTGATTGTCGGCGAGAGCTCGCAACGGCTCAAGGGCCATGTAGCGACGCTGCAGCTGCCATTCGTCGTTCTGCTCAAGCAGCAACGCGCCGACCAGGCGCGTCACGGCGGCCTCATTCGGGAAGATCCCGACGACGTCGGTGCGCCGCTTGATCTCGGCATTGAGTCTTTCCAAAGGGTTGGTGCTGTGGATCTGGGTGCGGTGAGCCTTGGGGAAGCTCATAAACGCCAGTACGTCGGCTTCAGCTTCCTCCATGAGATCCGCGAGCTTGGGGAACTTGGCGCGCAGCTGATCGGCCACCGCGCGCCACTGCTGGCTGGCGGTCTCGAAGGACTCCTGGGCGAAGGCGGTGTTGATCGCGGCGAGGACCATTTGGCGCTGGCCCTTGCCGGCGTGGGCGAGCGCGTTGCGCAGGAAGTGAACGCGACAGCGCTGCCAGGTCGCCGACAATACCTTCGAGGCGGCCGCCTTCAGGCCTTCGTGGGCGTCGGAGATCACCAGCTTCACTCCGCGCAGTCCGCGGCGCGTCAGCGAGCGCAGGAACCCGGTCCAGAACGGCTCGGCCTCGGAGGGACCGATCGCCATGCCGAGCACTTCGCGCACGCCCTCGGTGTTCACGGCGACAGTGTTGAGATGGACTCCTCCTGGATGGCAGTACGGCATCGATGTGCCAAGCTGAGATTGCGTTCACAGCTGAAGCCTTACCAGAAGGAGTCCACGCATGAACTCTACGACTGTCGCGGTTGATCTGGCAAAGAACGTCTTCGAGCTCGCCGTGGCCGATGCCGAGTGGCGCATTGTTGAGCGGCACCGGTTGAACCGCACGCGCTTCGCGCGGTTCTTCGTTCACCGTGCACCGTGTCAGGTGGTCATGGAAGCCTGCGGCAGTGCCCACCACTGGGCGCGGCGCTTGGTCGCCGAGGGTCATACCGTGCGGCTTCTGCCCGCGCACTACGTGAAGCCGTACGTCGGACGCAGCAAGACCGACCGGGCCGATGCGGCCGCTTTGATCGAAGCGGCACGCAGCTCGCAGATTCGCGCAGTACCGATCAAGACCCTTGAGCAGCAGCAGCTGCAGTCGCTGCATCGTCTGCGCAGTCAGTGGCTGAGCACCCGGCAGCGTTATCTGGCCACATTGCGGGGTATCCTGCGTGAATTCGGCATCGTGATTCCCCTCGGCCCGTCCGTGGCGAAGGCCCAGGTCGGCGCGACGCTCGCCGCGGCCGACTCCGCCATTCCGGAGGGCCTTCGTCCCGCGCTCGCTCAGATGCTGCAGGAGATCGCGCCGCTTGAGGAGAAGATTCTCAGCGTCGAGCGCCAACTCGCAACCCTCACCCGTGCCGATGAGCGGGCGCAGCAGCTGCGGGAGATCCCCGGCGTGGGTCTTTTGACCAGCACGGCGTTGCTTTCTACCGTGGGCGATATCCAGCGCTTCCCGTCCGCACGTCATTTCGCCTGCTGGCTGGGGCTTACTCCCAGCGAACGCTCCAGTGCCGAGCGGCGGCGCCTGGGCAAGATCTCCAAGCAAGGCGATGTGTACTGCAGAACGCTCCTGGTGCATGGGGCTCGCTCGGCGTTGCTCGCTGCCCACCGGGCGCAGCGCGCCGGCAAACCCCTCGACCGCTTGCGGCACTGGGCGCTGAACTGCGAACGCGTGCGGGGGCACAACAAAGCCACCGTCGCACTCGCCAACCGCCTCGCCCGTATCGTCTGGGCGACCTGGAAGTACCAGCGCTCCTTCGATGGCAACTGGGCCGCCTGACCCAGGCTCTCCCTCCTTGAACGTTGCGCTCAAGAAACGTCGATCATGATCAGCGGATCGGTCCGCGACGCGGAAAAGCCGATAATAATCGTGGCCCCAGGAGGCCTCCCCAGTGTTTGGCTCCGCGTCCGCGGATCTCATGATGTCCAGAGCTCACTCTTTACGGCAGCTCATCAACAGGACGGATACCCGGATGCAACCGAATCCCGCTGCTCGCTATCTACGATCCAGAAGAGCTTACTTGACGGAGGAGTCCATACCCG
>VBMV01000151.1 GCA_005878835.1 Gammaproteobacteria bacterium
CGCTACCCGACCCTCTCGAGACATTCGTGACCGACTGAGGTGCTCCCCGATTTAGTACGGCGCGGAGCCTGAGTCCGTGGTTGAACTGAGAGTGGTCCCGACTTAGCGGCCGTAGGAACCAAACCCGCGCTCGATTACCCGCCAGATCTCTCGCGGATTGCTTCTTCACAGAAAATGCGAGTCACTCTCTCCGGGGCCCGATCTACTTTCCGGCTCAAGCACGTAACGTGCCGTGTTGGTCGCGATGACAGTTAGGTTCGGCGCTGAGCTGATTCCAGGAACCGAACCTCCAGGAACCGAACTTTCCGTTACCCCCAAATTACCCGCTACGGTGTGTTCGCTAGGCTCCCCCGGGAGTGCTGGTTGCCAGCACCCCGATCGCGATCGCCGCTCTGCGAACGTCCTGCGAAGACGTAGAAGAATCATCTATGATGCGCGCCGAAGTTGGAGTCCGATCTCGAATCCGTAAGCAATTGAAACATATTAAGAAAATCAACCTGGTGCCCGGGAGAGGAATCGAACCTCGACAACAAATCCTTCCGCAATCATAGCCTTAACGCGGTGGGACTTTTCGAGTTACCCAGAACGTTACCCATGCCAATGGCGCGCTGGGGTGGGACCGCTTGGCATCGGTTGGGCGCCTATGAGCCGGCACCGTGATCACCCGCTCCCAGCGTCATTCACGCATTGGGCCGGTGTTGACCCTTCTCGGTCAGTCATGACGTTTGGAACCGGGCCGATCGGCGACGGACGACCGGAACAAGATATTTTTCGCTAAGCTAAGAGCTCCTGGACGAGCCGCGTCCGCTGAGACCCGCGGATGCTCACTGTTTCTCCCAAGTGCCGCCGAGATCAGGCTCTCCATTGTGTGGGAGGGCGTAGCTGAAACTCGCCGACCCTGCGTGTCACAAGTGCTTCGCAATGCGATCAATGGGGTCGCCTTGTATTCGCTCTGTCTTGCGGCGGCTCAGGTGCGCTCGATCGGGCGGGGGCGCGCGTCGCTGGCTGTCCCCGCCGCTGGCGGGATTCACGACGATCTTGTTACTCCCTACCTCGCTGCCGCTTGCGTAGGCTTGACTCAACGGAGACGCGTAATGACTCGCAAGACACGCAAGATCCACAAGATCGATCCTGAAACCGGCGTGGTCCTGCGCACCATCGAGTCCAACCGCTTCGTCACCGGCGTGAGCTGGATCGACGGCGAACTGGGTCGAATATGACGGGGCGGACACTTTTTATTGCGGCGGCGGAGCAAGCGGAAGTTCGCGCCGTGCGGCGTTCCAAATAGCCGAGGAGCACATCATGAACACAGCCATGGGCGAAGCGAGCATCACGAACCATCCCGTCGTGTCCCAGGAGCGGTGGCTCGCCGAGCGCAAGAAGCTGCTGGCGCGCGAGAGGGAACTGACGCACCTGCGCGACCAGGTTGCCCGCGAGCGGCGCGCGCTGCCATGGGTGCGCATCGACAAGGTCTACATCTTCGACGCACCCGAGGGCACGCGCACGCTTGCCGATCTCTTCGAGGGCCGCCGCCAGCTTATGGTGCAGCACTTCATGCTCGCCCCGGGGTGGGAGGAAGGTTGCCCGAGTTGCTCCTTCATGGCCGACCACACCGACGGCATGAACGTGCACCTGGCGCATCGCGACGTCACGTTTGTCGCCATCTCGCGCGCGGCGCTGACCGACATCGAACGCTTTCGCCGGCGCATGGGCTGGAAGTTCAAGTGGGTGTCTTCGTTCGCCAGCGACTTCAACCACGACTTCCACGTGAGCTTCGCGCCGGAAGAGGCGAAGGGGCAGGTCTACTACAACTACGGCATGCAGCCGTTCGAGTGCGAGGAATTGCCCGGCGTGAGCGTGTTCTACAAGGACGACTCGGGCGACGTCTTCCACACCTACTCGACCTACAGGCGCGGCGTGGAGGCGATGATGGGCACCTACAACCTACTCGATCTCACACCCAAGGGCCGCGACGAGCGCGATGGGCCCATGGAGTGGGTGCGCCACCACGACCGCTACGAGCCCGCGCCGGCCGTGAAGGCAGCGCCGGCGGCCGCTTCCTGCTGCCATACGCAGACCTGAAGGGCGAGCGGCCAGCGCGCAAGCAGTCATGGCGAGCCTCTGGCCATGGCTGACGTTTCGCGGAAGCGGTCATTGGCGGCGAGCAGAGCGGACGCTCGCATTCGACGCGCGGGTGACGCGCTGAGCGTATAGTCATTCATTCGAATAGCGAATAAGGAGCCGTGGATGAACGCCGCCATACATCCTATCAACGCCGCCTGGGCTGCGTTCGGCGCGGCGTTGTCCGTGTTCGTACTGTCGCATGCGCGGGGCGATTGCGGTGTCCGGGGATCTGGACGGCATCAACAGTGCTCAGGGCAGCGGCGAGCCGCGTACGAACAACAGATGAGGAACCATGCTTATGATCCTGGTCAAGAACATCTTAGATCCTGCGCGAAAACGGCTGGCGGTGCTGAGTCCGGAGGCGTCGCTTTTTGACGCCGCCCAGATTCTAGCGAATCGGGATACGCCCCTCGTCGTGGTGTGCGATAGCGATGGAATCGCGGTTGGCGTGATCTCGAGTAGCCACGTCATCAAAGTACTCGCCACCTCTGGGGTTGATGCCTTGGGTTTCAACGCGGGCGCGATAATGACCAAACCCGAGCTTTCTTGTCACGTTGACGAGACATTGCAACAGGTATGGGCGGTCATGAACTCGCGGACCCTGCCATGTGCTCCGATTCTGGATGACGATGGGCGAGCCCAAGGCGTCGTGCACGCGCGTGACGTTGCGATCGCGCTCCTCGACGAGGTCAATTATGAGGAGGTATTGCTGCGCGACTACGTGATGGGCGTTGGCTATCAATAGTGAGTTGATGCGGCGTGAGCCGCATCGTCCGTGCCGTATCGGCGGAGGATGTCTCAGGTGCGAGCGGTATCGACCCACTTCCTGATGGTCGGAGCGGTGCAGGCCTGTACGCGATCGAGCAGGCTAGCCGCATTTGGCGCAACGAGCACCATCTCGCGATCCTCCGCGCGCAGGAGCGCTGTTCGACGGCCGTGTCGCGAAAATCTCCAAAAGCGGTGCCATTGGCGTCCGCCTGCGTGCGTCACATTGAGTCCGCCCTCTCGTCACAGCTCCGTCGCTTCACATTGCCTGCAACCCGAGGACAACAAACGCCACCGCTGTCTTGTTCAACGTTCGACCCGTCTCATCACGAACGAGAAAAAAACGCGCACGATCACCACCTCAGGCAGCCCGCTCATCGCAAGAAGATCGGCACTCAGTCAGAAAATCGACCAGCACGTCGCTGGATAGACTCGGGAGTTATCACATGAAGATCGTAGTGATTGGTGGCACCGGACTTATCGGATCCAAGCTCGTGGCCCTTCTTCGTCAACGCGACCAGGAAGTGTTGGCGGCATCACCTGATTCGGGTGTCAACACGCTGACGGGCG
>VBMV01000152.1 GCA_005878835.1 Gammaproteobacteria bacterium
AAGACGAAATCGAAGGTCTCGCCGATGCGGGTGAAATCCCCTGCGGTATAGTCGATAGCGCGGTCCGCGCCGAGGGATTTGACCAGATCCAGATGTTGCGTGGCGACGACCGCGGTCACCTCAGCCCCATAGGCTTTCGCAAGCTGCACCGCCGCCAAGCCGATGGCGCCGGAGGCGCCGTAGATCAGGATTTTGTGGCCAGGCCCTACGTGGAATTTTCTAAGCCCCGAGTTGGCATAGAAAGCGCCCTCGCAGGCCACCGCTTCGTCAAAGTGCATGTTTGCCGGCATGATGGTGATCGGCGCTCTCTCGGGGATGCAGACATATTCCGCCTGAGCGCCATTGCTCCGCGACGGGCACATGCCGAAGACGCGATCGCCCGGCTTGAACGACATGACTTCGGCCCCCACGGCTTCAACCACGCCGGCGAAATCCATCCCGAAAATTGTCCGCCTCGGCCGGCGCAGCCCGAAAATGAGCCGCCCGATGATGCGGGGTCGCAGCTCACCGCAATCCGTCCGGCTGACCGTCGTTGCATGGACCCGGATCAAGACCTCGCCCGCTCCGGGCGCCGGTTTCGGCGCATCGAGTATCTTTATAGCGTCCGGTGATCCGTAACGTGTGATAACAGCGGCTTTCATAATTTGGGGACGATAGACTCAAAAATAATGCCTGAGAAGCCCAACAAAGCTCCGTGGTAGATCTACTTCGCGTCCCCGGATGGAGCATCGTTACCGCCGTCATCGGACATAGGTACGCACCGAGAGCGGCCATTCAGTGGTAGAACCCCGAACGGCTCTTAGGGGTCCACATCCGCCCTGTCGGGGCATTCGCCGGCTGCGGACTGCCGGCCAGCACGAGTCAGTCAGTTGCGCTCATCAGCTTGCGCCGGATGTGACCTTGATCTGCCAGTCACCTATCTGCCTGCGCCGCGGATCGCCAGGTAGCGAGAGCTCAGCACGAGTGCATCGTGAACGATCGGCCGCGGGCGGTGTTCTGCCGGCAGTACCAAGCCTCGCATTTGCGCTGGGAACGCTGCATATTGACGCTATCGACCCTTCGCGAGGCATCTGAGCATGAGTCGCGTTCGCGATGACGACGATCTGAGCTGTGAGGGGGGTTCCTCGCCGTGTTTCATGCACGAGCTCGAGGCAGACGGTACATCGGTGGTCGACGCGCAGCAGGCAAGAGACGTCGCTCGCTGGCGCAAGGCCGAGCGCAAGCGCCTGCTCGGCCTGCGTCTTGCGTTGAGCGCTGAGTTCCGAGCGACGCAGGCCGTCGCAATTGCAGCCGACCTCGATGCCCTCATACCAAGCCGTGAGCCTCAGATCGTGAGCGTGTACTGGCCAATACGCGCTGAACCGGATCTACGTCCCTGGATGCGTAGCCGTTCAGAATGCGGCACCCGCATCGCATTGCCTGTTGCGTTAGCACACGGACAGCCACTAACCTTTCGCGAGTGGCGCCCTGGTGCGCGACTTGCACACGGTCTCTGGAGGATTCCGTATCCGGCCGATGGCATGGAAGTCACGCCAACCGTCGTGCTCGCCCCCGTCGTCGGTTTTGACCCGCAAGGCTATCGACTCGGGTATGGCGGAGGATTCTTCGATCGTACGTTAGCCGTGCTCAGTCCACGACCGCTCGTCATTGGTCTTGGTTATCCTTGTACCGCAATCAAGACAATCTTCCCCCAGCCACACGACATCCCGATGGACTGGATTGTCACGGGGACCTTGCCCGCCTATCGAGGCGCGTCTTCAAGAATGGCCGTCAGTTCGCAGCCTGGCTGGGTTTGACGCCGCGCCAGTACTCCGGCGGCTCAGGTGTCGATCGCGCTGCGAGCGTCCAAGCGTCGACAACCTAGGTGACCTCTGCAGGCAGAGACAGGAACCCGCGAAACCGCGCGCGCTTGGACCGCGTTGCGCCGCGGGCCAAGCGCAGCCGCGGGAGCCTGTGCACCGCGCGCAGCAAGGCAATCTGTGCTTCCAGTCGCGCAACCCCCATGCCCGCGCATGCGTGCGCTCCCGCGGCGAAGGCGAGATGGCGATTTGGCCTGCGAGCAATATCGAACCGATCCGGGTCGGGGAACTCTTCCGGATCGCGGTTGGCTGCGCCGATGCACAGCGTCAGGTACGTATTCGGCTCAAGCGCTACACCGCGGATGGTAACTCCCTCAATGACGAGTCGGTTGCCGAGCTGGTTGGGACTCTCCAGGCGCAGACACTCCTCGACGGCGGTTCCGATCAGTTGCGGATCGGATCTGAGACGGTCGAACGACTCGGGGTGGTTCAGCAGCAGATACAAGCCGTTGCCAATGAGATTCGTGGTCGTCTCATGCCCGGCATTCAGGAGAAAGACGCAGTTCTGCAGCAGCTCGGAGTCCGTCAATTCAGCTTCCTGCAGCAGCCGGGTCAACAGATCGGTCTCCCCCAGAGGACGGCGCCGGCGGTCGGAAATCAGGCCCCGCAGATAAGCCGTAAACTCAACCACCGCCTCGTTGCCGCGCGCGTACTGTTCGGGGGTGAGCTCGGTTTCCAGGGCGCCAAGGATCGCCAGGGACCAGCCGCGCAGCGGACCGCGATCCTCGCGCGGCACGCGCAGCAGGTTGCCAATCACCTCGATCGGGATGGCGGCGGCGAAATCCTCGATGAGATCGAAACGTTGCCGCTCCTGCAGCCGCTCTAGCAGCCTGTCGACGAGTGCCGTGACACCGGGTTGCAGGGCTCGCAGTGCGTTGGGACTCAGCGCACCGACGATCTGGCGTCGCACGCGGGTGTGGTACGGGGGATCATTGAATACCAGACTCGTCGTGTGATGCTCGTACAGTGGCGAGCCCGGGCCGAATTTGGGGCCAAATACCGCCTTCTTGTCGGAACTGAAGTGGCTCCGGTCGCGGTAGATCTGGTCAAGATCGGCAAACCGGCTGAGAAAGTAGCTCCCATCCGGACAGTGATGCATGGGTTCGAAGGTGCGCAACGCGGCGTAAATGTCGTACGGATTCTCATAAAAGTCTGCGCTCAATCGGTTCGGATCGAACGCTTGAGCGATGACGTGGGCCTGCTCGGTGTCCATGGCGCTGTTCAGACACGTGCAACCAGGTGCTCGAGTAACCCAACCACTGCCCCAGGATCTTCGATGTGGGCGTTGTGGCCGGCGCCGGGGATATCACAGGCCTGCGGCGCGTGCATCCGTAACTCCTGCAGAGACACCATCGGATCACGCTCGCCGCGTGCGAGCAAGACGGGGACTGTTGCGCTCGCCAC
>VBMV01000153.1 GCA_005878835.1 Gammaproteobacteria bacterium
GCTCGAAGATCGTCACCTGGTAGCCGAGCGGCATGAGGTCGTTGGCCACGGTGAGGGAAGCGCAGCCGGCGCCGATGCAGGCGATGCGCTTGCCGTTCTTCGCCTTCGGGATCTTCGGCAGCCGGCCCGCGACCTCGTCGCGGTGGTCGGCGGCGACGCGCTTGAGGCGGCAGATCGCCACCGGCTTCTGAGCCTCGATGCGCCCGCGCCGGCAGGCCGGCTCGCACGGCCGGTCGCACACGCGCCCGAGGATCCCGGGAAACACGTTGGAGTGCCGGTTCACCATGTAGGCGTCGGTGAAGCGGCCCTGCGCGATCAAGCGGATGTATTCAGGAACATCGGTGTGGGCCGGGCAGGCCCACTGGCAATCCACAACTCGATGGTAGTAGTCCGGATGGGAGGTATCGGTGGGTTCCATTCACTGCTCGGACCGCAGCCCTGAGCCCTCGTCGGCCAAAAAAGAGGACCGTGAGTATAGAGGTGCGCTGCGGATTGTCATCGTGGTCGAACACAGTATGAGAAGCGCGGCAACAGCCAGCCGGACGCATATTATTGCGCTGCAGCAATCCTGTCGTCCAGCCGTCATTGCCTATACTGCGTCTCAAATCCCATGTCCGACCCCATTGCCACCGAGATCCGCCTGCGCCGCGCCTCGCGCATGCTCGAAGTGAGCTTCACCGATGGCAGCCGCTTCGAGTTGCCGTTCGAGTACCTGCGGGTGCACTCCCCGTCCGCCGAAGTGAAGGGGCACGGACCGGGGCAGGAGGTACTGGTGCTCGGCAAGGAGAACGTCGTCATCACGGCGGTGGAGCCGGTGGGGCAGTACGCCGTGAAGCTCGTGTTCGACGACGGGCACGACACCGGGCTGTACACCTGGAAGTACCTGCACGAGCTTGGCCGCGATCGAGCGGCGAAGTGGGCGCGCTACCTCGAGCGGCAGGCGCGCGAGCGGCCGAAGCCTTGAGTGCGCGCCTCGAGCGCGCGCCTGGCGCCCATAAGGGAAGCGGGCCGGACTCGATGCCCGGCCCGCTTCGTGCGCAAGACCCCCTCGACGGGCGCGATTCTGCGCGTCGCCGGCGAAAAAATGCAACCGCGATCGCCGCGCCGGCACTCGCTGCCGATCGACTAGAATGCGTCTCATCCGATTCCGATCGCGCACCGCCATGACCGACGAGCGCTCCACCGACTTCGGCTTTCAACGCGTGCAGCGTGAGGACAAGGCGCGCCGCGTGCGCGCAGTGTTCGACTCGGTCGCGGACCACTACGACCTGATGAACGATCTGATGTCCGCGGGCATGCATCGGATCTGGAAGCGCTTCACGCTGGCGCTGGCGAATCTGCGCCCGGGTGCGCGCGCGCTCGACGTCGCCGCCGGCAGCGGCGACCTCGCGGCCGGACTCGCCCGCCAGGTGGGCGAGCGCGGCCTGGTCGTGCTCACCGACATCAACGCCGCCATGCTCCGGCGCGGCCGCGACCGGTTGATCGATGCGGGCTGCGTCGGCAACGTCGCGTACGTGCAGGCCGACGCCGAGCGTCTGCCGTTCCCCGACGGCAGCTTCGACTGCATCACCATCGGCTTCGGCCTGCGCAATGTCACCGACAAGAGCGCGGCGCTCACCGCCATGCGCCGCGCCCTCAAGCCCGGCGGGCAGCTGCTGGTGCTCGAGTTCTCGCACCCGCAGGTCCCTGGCCTGAAACCGCTCTACGACGCCTACTCCTTTCGCATTCTGCCGCTGCTCGGCAAGCTGGTGGCGCGCGACGCGGCGAGTTACCGCTATCTGGCCGAGTCGATCCGCGTGCATCCGGACCCGGAGACGCTCGTGAAGATGATGCAGGACGCGGGACTGGAGGGCTGCCGCTACCACAGACTCTGCGGCGGCATCGTCGCGGTACACCGCGGTTACAGGTATTAGCGCTCGACGCGCCCAAGCAGGAGCAGCGATGCTGAGCGCGACCCTCGACAACCTGCTGAACCGGGGCCTGCCGCGCTCGCCGCGCGCGCGGCAGCTGTGCGCCGAGCTCGAGGGCAGGAGCATTGCGCTCGAGATTCGCGCCATCACGCGCCTGCGGGTGGCATCGACCGGTCACACCCTCAGCGTGACGCGCGACGACGCGCCTGCGGACGCCACGCTCACGGGCGGGCTCTTGAGCCTGCTGGCGCTCGCCGGCGAGTCGGCCGACGCCGTGCTGCCGGGCGAGGTCGCGATCGGCGGCGATGCGCAGCTGGCACAGAAGTTCCGCGAGCTGGCCAGGCTCCTGCGCCCGGACCTCGAGGAAGAATTGTCGCTGCTGCTCGGGGATGTGCCGGCGCATCAGCTCGGACGCCTCGCGCGCCTCACGCTTCACTGGAGCCGCAGGGCCGCCGGCACCACGCTGGAGAACCTCGCGGAGTACCTGGGGCACGAACGCGCCGATCTCGTGCCGCGCAACGAGGGCGAGCAGTTCCTGCGCGGTGTCGATGCGGTGCGCGAGGGTGTCGATCGCCTGGCTGCGCGCATCGAGCTGCTCAGCGCGCGGCGCGGCGCACCGTGACGGCTCTCGGCTACCCGTGAAGCTGCGGGTGCTGCTGCGGCTCATCGAGATCCAGCGGGTGCTGCTGCGGCTCATCGAGATCCAGCGGGTGCTGCTGCGGCACCGCCTCGATGACTACGTGCGCGCCACTCATTTATATCGGCCGCTGCGCTTTGTGTTCTTCCTCTCCCCCGGGGTGTGGTTCGAGCGCCGGCGGGGGGTGAGCCGCGCCGCGCGCCTGCGGCTCGCGCTCGAGGAGCTCGGACCCATTTTCGTGAAGTTCGGCCAGGCGGTCTCCACGCGCCGCGACCTGCTGCCGGCGGATATCGCCGACGAGCTCGCCAAGCTGCAGGACCGCGTG
>VBMV01000090.1 GCA_005878835.1 Gammaproteobacteria bacterium
TGAGCTGCGCGGCGCTGGCAGGGAATTGAGCTTGCGCGGCGCGTCCGCAGGAGGTGTGCCATGTCGAATCGCCCGAGCCTTCCCGCTCTGCTCGCGCTCGTGGCCGTAGGCGCCGGCGCGCTGCTCGCGGGAAGGCCCGCCGTCGGGGCGGACGCCGCAGCGGAGGCAGCGGCGCCCGCCGCGCACACCGCGCGCCATGGCCCCACCGCGCGGCCCAAATCGGACCTGATGGGCGTCTATGCTACGCTCGCCACGAAGCGCTTCGTCGACCTGACGCACTCGTTCGGTCCCGACACGCCGCACTGGAAGGGCTTCGGCGAGATGAGGGTGCGCACGCTCTACACGATCGCCAAGGATGGATTCCACGTCGATGAGTTCTGCCACGTCGGGCAGTGGGGCACCCACGTCGATCCGCCGGCGCATTTTCACGAGGGCAAGAAATCGGTCGATCAGATCGATCCGAAGGACATGCTGATGCCGCTCGTGGTGCTCGACGCGCACGAGCAGGCGGCGCGCAATCCCGACTATCTGCTCACGCTCGAGGACGTGCAGGCCTGGGAGGCGCGCCACGGACGGATTCCGGAGCACGCCTTCGTCGCGATGCGCACCGACTGGTCGAAGCGCTGGCCGAATGATGCCGCGATGCAGAACCGTGACGCCGCCGGGGTTGCGCACTATCCCGGGTGGAGCATGCCGGTGCTCAAGCTCCTGTACGAGCAGCGCCACATCGCGGCCTCGGGCCACGAGACCACCGACACCGATGGCGGCCTCGGAGCCACCAAGGACGACTATTCGATGGAGTCGTACGTCCTCGGCACCAACCACTACCAGATCGAGATGCTCGCGGACCTCGACCAGGTGCCCGAGTACGGCGCTCTGGTGATGGTGACGTTTCCCAAACCGGCCCAGGGGAGTGGCTTCCCGGCGCGCGTGATCGCGATCCTGCCCTGAAAGCCGCCTTGAGTCCCGCACGAGGTGACCTGCGATGAAACCGAGCCCCACCCCCGTACCCCATTACCGCTGGGATCAGCTCCCGGCCGAGCCCCTCAAGGGCACGATCTCGCGGCGAATGATCACGGGCGAGCGCATGATGATCGCCCATGTCTATCTCAAGAAGGATGATGAGGTGCCGCGGCACTCGCACGAGAACGAGCAGATCACCTACGTGCTCGAGGGGGCGATGCATTTCTGGTTCGGTGAGGACGGCGCGCAGGAGCTCACCGTGCGCGCCGGCGAGGTCATCGTGATCCCTTCCCTCCTGCCGCACCGCGCGCTCGCGCTCGAGGACACGCTCGACGTGGACGTGTTCTGTCCGCCGCGTCAGGACTGGCTGGCCGGAACGGACGCGTACCTGCGGCGCTGAATGTCCGCCTACGACATCGCGCCCGGAGTCGCCGCGGCGCTCGAGAGCTTCGTGCTGCCGGAGAAGCTCGGCTTCGGCGCGGTGAACGCGCCGGTCATGTTCAGCGCCGAGTGGCGCGACGGACAGTGGCAGCGCGGCACGCTGCTCCCCTACGGGCTGATCGAGGTCTGGCCCGGTTCGCGGGCGCTGCAGTACGCCGAGCTCGTCTTCGAGGGCCTGAAGGCCTACCAGGTGGGACAGGCGCGACCCAACCTCTTCAGGGCGCAGGACAACTGCCGCCGCATGGAGCGCTCCGCGCAGCGCCTGTCCATGCCCCTCGTGCCGGAAACGCTGTTCTTCCAGGGCATCGAGGCGGTGACGCGCGCCTGCGCGCGCTTCATCCCCGGCCACTCCGGCCAGGCGCTGTACCTGCGACCCTTCCTGTACGGAACCGAGAGCGGCTACCTGCTGCGCAATTCGCACGCTTTCCGCTTCATGGTGATCGCGAACCCGGTCGAGTCCTACGCCACGGGCGCGCCGACGGTCGCGATCGAGCGGCGCGAGGTGCGCGCGGCCCCGGGCGGCATCGGCACCGCCAAGGCGGCCGCCAACTACGCCGCATCGCTGCGCGCCTCGAGCGCGGCGCTCGCCCGCGGCCACACCGTGGCGCTGTGGCTCGATGCGGCCGAGCATCGCTATATCCAGGAGCTCTCGGGGATGAACTTCTTCGCCGTGATCGAAGGCGAGCTGCATACGCCCGAGCTCGATGGCGCCATCCTCCCGGGCATCACGCGCGATTCGCTCCTGACACTCGCCCGGCACCTGGGCTACGTCGTGCACGAGCGCCCGATGCAGATCGACGAGCTCCTGAAGCAGATCGAGAACCGGCACTGCAGCGAGCTCTTCGCCTGCGGCACCGCCGCCATCGTCATGCCGATCGCCGCCCTCGCCGAGCCCGACGAGCGCGCCTACCGGCCGGTGCAGACCGATGAGGTCGCATCAAGGCTGCGCGCGGCGCTGCTCGCGATCCAGGAGCGGCGCGCGCCGGATCCGTTCGGCTGGACGCGCGAGCTCACATGACCCGGGCGATCGTGCTGCACGAGACCGGCGGGCCGGAAAAGCTCCGGTGGGAAACGGTCGAGGTCGGCGAGCCGGGCGCAGACGAGCTGCGCATCCGCCACACGGCGATTGGCGTCAACTTCCACGACACGTATGTGCGCAGCGGCTCATACCGCACGCTGACCCTGCCGGGGATTCCCGGTGTCGAGGCGGCCGGCGTCGTGGAGCGCGTCGGTCCCGGAGTGTCGGGCTTCGCGCCGGGGAATCGCGTCTGCTACATCGATGAGAAGTACGGCGGCTACGCCGAGGCGCGCCTCCTGCCCGCGCGCCTCGCGCTGCGGATTCCCGACGGGCTGAGCGACGAGGCGGCCGCGGCCCTCACCGTCAAGGGGCTGACGGCCTGCATGCTGCTGCGCCGCGTGCACGCGGTGCATCCCGGCGAGAGGCTCCTGGTGCACGCCGCCGGGGGCGCCGTGGGGCAGCTGCTGGTGCGCTGGGCGAAGCACCTGGGCGCGACTGTCATTACGACGGTCGGCTCGGCGGAGAAAGCCCGGGTGGCCCGCGAGTGCGGCGCGGACGAGGTGATCCTCTACCGCGAGGAGGACTTCGTGGCGCGCGTCGCCGAGCTCACCGGTGGCGAGGGCGTGGATGTCGTCTATGACGGAGTGGGTGCGGATACCTTCCTTGGCTCCCTCGATTGCCTCGGCTTTCTCGGCACGCTGGTCAACTTCGGGCAGTCCTCGGGTCCGGTGGCACCGTTCCCCGTCTCGCGCCTCGCCGCGCGCTCGAACACGCTGGTGCGGCCGCTCCTCTTTCACTACATCCGCACGCGCGGCGAGCTCGAGGCGATGGCTCGCGAAGCCTTCGCCGCGATCGAGGCGGGTGTGGTCCGCGCGACGATCGGGCTGCGATTGCCCCTCGCCCGTGCCGGCGAGGCGCACACGGCGCTCGAGTCGCGCGCGACGAGCGGCGCCATCGTGCTCGTGCCATGAGCGCGGGACTCTTCGCGGTCAAGGCGATCTGCGCCGCGGCCGAGGCGGGCGAGCAGCCTCTCATCCGCGCCCTGTCGCTGCCGTCACTGACGGCTTTCGGCATCGGCTCGATCATCGGCACGGGCATCTTCGTGCTGACCGGGACCGCCGCCGCCAATCACGCGGGACCCGCGCTGGTCATCTCGTTCCTGCTCGCCGGCTGTGCGGGCGCGTTCGCGGCGCTCTCCTATGCCGAGCTCGCCTCGATGATCCCGATCGCCGGCAGTGCCTACTCCTACGCGTACGCCACGCTCGGGGAGCTCGCGGCCTGGTTCATCGGCTGGAATCTGGTGCTCGAGTACACCTTCTCCGTCGGTACCGTGGCGGTCGGCTGGTCGGCGTACGTCGTGAGCCTGCTCGCGCAGTTCGGGATCCACCTGCCCGAGGCGCTGATTGAGCCCCCCATCGACCGCGGTCCGGGCGACGTCGGACTCATCGTCACGGGTGCCGTGCTCAATCTCCCGGCGGTGCTCATCGTCGCCGTGGTGGCCTGCATCTGTTACATCGGCATCCGCCAGTCCGCGGCGATCAATTTCGCGTTCGTCGTGCTCAAGATTGCCGTGGTGCTCGGCTTCGTGCTCCTCGGGGCGGGCTTCGTGGATCCCGCGAACTGGCATCCGCTGGTGCCGGCGAACACCGGGCACTTCGGCCATTTCGGCTGGAGCGGGGTGATCGCCGCGGCCGCCATCATCTTCTTCGCTTTCATCGGCTTCGATACCGTCTCCACCTGCGCGCAGGAGGCCAGGAATCCGCGCCGCGACGTGCCGCTCGGCATCGTCTCGAGCCTCGCGATCTGCTCGGTGCTCTATGTCGCGACCGCGCTGGTCCTCACCGGCATGGTGCCTTACGCGGATCTGGACGTCGCCGCGCCCGTGGCGCTCGCCATCGATCGCCACGCGGAGCTGCGGTGGCTGGGGCTCCCGGTGAAGCTCGGCGCGATCGTCGCGATGATCTCCGTGATGCTGGTCATGACGGTGGGTCAGGCGCGTATTTTCATGGCGATGGCCGCGGATGGGCTGCTGCCGTCCTGGTTCGCGAGCGTGCACCCGAGGTTCCGCACTCCGGCGCACTCCACCGTGGTCACCTGGGTCGGGGCCACGCTGATCGGAGGGCTGCTGCCGGTGCGGATCCTCGGCGAGCTGGTGTCGATCGGCACGCTGTGCGCGTTCGTGACGGTCTGCGTCGGCGTGCTCATCCTGCGCCGGCTGCGCCCCGAGCTCCCGCGGCGCTTTCGCGTGCCGGCGCCTTACTTCACCTGCGTGAGCGGCGCGCTCATATGCTCGGGTCTCATGGCGGCCCTGCCGCGCGACACGTGGTGGCGGCTCATCATCTGGACCGCGATCGGGCTTGCGATCTATGCGCTGTACGGGTATCGAAACAGCCGGCTGCGGCGCGCGCCAGCGCCTTTGCTCTTGGCGTGAGGCTGTTGATGGAGCACGCATCGAGGTTAACCAGATGACAGCCAGGCGCGAGCCCATCGAGTACGCGAACGCATCGGCGGAAGTGCGCGCCGTGTACGACGACATCATGGCCACCCGCAAGACCGACTGGGTGAACAACTTCTGGAAGGTGCTGGCGCATGATCCAGCGACGCTGCGGCGGGTCTGGAACAACATCAAGCAGGTGATGGGCCCCGGTGCGATTGATCCGCTCACCAAGGAAATGCTCTATCTCGCGGTCAGTGCCAGCAATGGCTGCCGCTACTGCATCGCTTCCCACGGCGCGGCGGCGCGCAGCAAGGGCATGAGCGAAGCGCAGTACTCAGAGCTGCTCGCGATCGTGGGCCTGGCCAACGAGACGAATTGCCTGGTCACCGCACTCGACGTGCAGGTCGACAGCCGGTTCCTGTGACAGCTTCAAGCAGGTTGTTGGGTCTGTGAACCCGGCCGTGGCCCGAGCGGCGACATGCGGCTTCGGCGGCGTCGTAGTCTGGGAGGGCGTGATAGCGCCACGGCCTGCATTCATGCCTCCCAGGCGAGCGCCCGGTCAGTGCCAAGCGTGCGGGCCGAAAAGCGCCTCGGCGTTTCGCCGGTAGATCTTGTCCACGACCGCCTTGGGCAGGTGCAGGCCGCGCAAGGACGGCGCGAAGTCCTCCGAGTGCAGCCGGTCGGCGCTGACGAGGAAGCGCCAGTCGCGCAGCCAGTCCTCGTGCACCTGGGCCGCGGCGGTCTCGGTGTCTTCCTGCGCCCCATAGGCATCGTCACTTCCGTAGAGAATGCGGTCCTGGTAGCGGATGAGAAAACGTTGCACCTTGCTGCGCCTGCTCACCGCCTGGTACTCGAGGTGCACCATGCGCGCGGCGACATCCACCCGCGCATCGGGAAACCTATCGAGAAAATTGGCCACCCGGTCGACGTCCCATTCAAGCGACGCCAGGTGCACGCCCTCGAAGCGCAGCGCGGGATGGGCCTTCAGCATGCGGTCACGAGCGGCGAGGATGCTCTGGTGCGAAGGCATCTCGGGATGCGCCGCCATGTAGTACTGCGGATGCTCGCGGAAGTACTCCCGGTCCGAGCGCACGGTCATCTTCTCAAACGGCAGCCAGCAGTTGAGCGGCTCCGCCTGGTGCCCGAGGAGCACCACGTGCTCGCGCTCGAGCCGCGAGTAAATCGGCTCAAGACGTGCATCGTCCGGCAGGACATAGCGGCCGTCGCGGTCCTTGAGCGCCATACCAATGTTCTTCCAGATCTTGATGCCGACCGCGCCGCCGGCGAGCGCGGCGTCGATCTGCTGCTGCGCTTTTTCAGTCCAGCCGGGCTCGTTGAATCCGGCCACCGAAAAGGTGCCCGCGAACGCGACGCGGCCGGGGTAGCGTCGTTTGAGCGCAATGGCGTCGGCCAGTTGCTCGGCGAGCGGCGGGAAGTCGGGGTAGTCGACGTTGAGGGTAAGGATGCGGAAATTGTCGCGGCGCGCCGCAGCGAGCAGATGCTCCGCGGCGCCATGCACGTGCATGTGCGCGTCTATTTTCGTGACCCGGCGGAAGTCGTCCAGCCGGTAGTAGTGTTCAGAGGCCGAACTGCCTTGCGCCCTCGCGAAGCTCGTCAGCAGCGCGGCCGCAAGTCCTGCCGCCAGTGCGAATCGCCGGGCCGCCCTCACACCAGCTGCACCTCGACCCCGCGGCGCCGCAGCTCCTCGACGGCCGCCTCCGGTGCCGCCCGGTCGGTGATCAGGAGGTGCAGCTGCTCGACCTTGGCGATGAGCGAGATGTTGCGGCGCATGAACTTGGAGGAGTCCGCCACCACCACGACCTGACGTGAGATCCGAATCATCTTGGCGTTGAGTTCGGCCTCCGCCAGGTGCGGCGTCATGACCCCGAGCTCAGGATCGACGCCATCCGCGCCGAGGTACAGCCGGTCGGCCTGCAGGTTTGCCAGAGCCGCCTCGGCCATGTGTCCGGAGAGCGAGTTCGATTCCCGCCGCAGGATCCCGCCCGGCATGATCAGGCGCACCGCCGGCACATCGATCAGCAGCGCCGCAATATTGAGCGCGTTGGTGATGACGTTAACCGAGCGCAGCTCGAGCTTGCGCATGCGCCGCGCGATCTCCGCGGTGGTGGTGCCGGAGTCGAGGATGATGGTCTCGCCGTCGCGGATCAGACGGCAGGCGGCTTCGGCGATGGACAGCTTCTCGGCGTAGTGCTGGAGCTGTTTCACGTTGAGCGGCTGATCGGTATCCTCGACGCTGAGCGCGCCGCCATGCGTGCGGGTGAGTGCGCCGGTGGATTCGAGCACCGAGAGGTCCGCGCGCACGGTCACCTGGGATGTGCCGAAGCGCACGGCGAGCGCATCCACCGTGACCTTGCCCCGCTCGCGCAGCAGCTCGCAGATGCGCCGCCGGCGCTCCTCGACCAACAGTCCGCGCTCGTTCGCCTCCTGCATCATCAGAGCGGTATCGCCTCGAGAACCTGGAAACGCTCGAAGGCGAGCGACAGGTGCGGCTGCGCCTGCGATACGTGCCCGAGTTCCCGGTCGTTGAAATAGTCGCGCACCCGGTACCGCCCGGCCGTGAGTCCCCGCAAGGCCACCGGACCGCTCCAGCGGCGCGCGTAGAACGCGTAATAAAGGCGTCCGGATTTCTCGACCACGTGCGTTTCCGGCTTGTCGAAGCCGATGTCGTAGAGCTCGCCGCGGTAGATGCCCTGCGGGAGCAGGCGTTCATTGTAGAGCGCGATCCACCGACGCCACAGCGCCTCGCGTTGTGGCGTCAGGAGGAAGGAGTCCTTCGGCTTCGGATCCACCGGCCAGGTGAACTTGGTCGACACGATGGCTCCGATGCCGACCGTGGAAGCGAAATCATCGCCCCCGTCGCTGAGCTCGACATGGTCACCGGCGAAGGCCGCGCTGGGACCCATGAGGGCCTTGAGCGTCTTGCCCTTGTGCCGCACCTGCCAGGAGGACTCCGGGTCCGAAGCCGGCGCCTGATTCATCGACGCAAAATTGTAGAACGAGTATGACGTCCCACACGGACACCACTCAACGACCGCTTCGGGATTGATCTCGGTCGCCGCCTGGTAGATCGCGTGCAGGAAATCCTGCAGCTTCTCTACCGATACTTCGGGGCGGGCATGGCGGTGCGCGGGATTGAAGCACGGCGCCACACCGTTGAGGTGCTGACCGTCGATCTTGAGGCCCGCAAATTCCCACTCGCCCATGAACTTTCGCACCAGCGCCTGAGTGTAGGTGACGGTCTGTTCGTACGCCGGGCACAGATAGAAGCTGTTCCACCAGGAGATGTTCTGCGCGGCACCGTCCTTGTCCAGCAACAGCATGTCGGTGTGATCGTGCAGCAGATCGGAACCGGGCGCTGCGGCCAGCGGTGCGAACCATAGCCGTGGTTTGAGCGCCTTGGAACGGATGCTGTGCAGCAGCTGCTTCAGGTCAGCATCGCCGCGCGGAAACTTGCTCTGGCTGAGCTTCCAGTCGCCGACGTTTGACTGCCAGCCGTCGTCGATGACCGCCCAGCGTAGCCCGAGTTCCTGCACCTTGGGCAAGGTGTCTTCGATCAGCCGCACGGTGCAGTCGCGTTCGTAGCCCCAGGCGCACCAGATCGGCTCGTAGGCGGCCTCCGGTACCGGAGGTGATTTCAGACCCCGCTCTTCCATGATCCGCCGGTAGGCGCTGAGCGTGGCGAAGTAGTCCCCGGTGTGCGTGGCAACGAAGGTCTCGAGTGTCTGGAGCTGCTCGCCCGGCTGCAGCGAGCGCTCCAGATGGGCGCTGATAGCGAGATTGGCACCGCCATCCCGGTAACTGACGGGGAGGGAAACCAGCGCGGGGATAGACTCCAGATGCCCAACGGCGAGCCCGCACTCGCGATGCCACAGGTCCACGATCGGCGTGCCACCGCCGTAGTCGGAAGCCGTCATGCCCATGAAGTTCTGTTGCGCGAATCCCTGCCTGACGGGCTGCACCCAGTCGCGTCGGTCCGCATGCGTACTGCCGCAGTATGACCAGAAATGCGGCTCGGTCCCGTCCGTGCGCGCTGCAGCGTTCCTCAACAGGTGAAGGCCGGCGCTGGTCCAACCGCGTAACGGGATCGCCTCGGGAGAGCGATTGCGGTACGACACGCGGTAGAAGGCGATCCCCGGATAGCGCTCAAACAGCTGGATCTCGAGGCTCTTTTCGATCCGGGCACCGGACACACCCGTCATCCGCAGACGCCTGCCGGATCCGTGCGCGCCGTTCACGGCATCACTCAACTGGTGTTGCAGCGCGAATCGTTCGATACGCCGGCCATCGCCGAGGAGCAGGTACTCGCTTGCCGCCCAAGGTGTCAGCGCTACTTTGCGCTCCGGGTGCCCGCTTTCGTGCAGACGCCACAGACGCGAGCGCAACTGCGGGTCGAACTCGAGCCGGATCGTGCTGTCCTCGAGGGTCGCCGCAGGCGCTACCCCGGCATCGGCCGCGCGCGGCCCCGGGTGGGCCCCTACGAGTCCGACCCGCGAAGCGACGCCGGCGCCTGCGGCGAGCCGCAGGAACTGACGTCTGCTCGTGCCTTTACTCATGCGTGGCTTGGGACTGCAAACTGCCGTTGAGTCTATCCAAGTGCTTCCGCGTGCAACTGCGGGGAGCCCGTAGCGACTCTCATTCGCTTCCCCTGCCTGCGGCGGCGCTCTTGACAGATACGAAGCATTTCGAAATAGTGTAAGAAACTAAACGTAAATTCAACTGGCACTCTCAGCTTTCGTTTTGTTTCGTATTACATAAGCTCAGGGGTGGCACGCATGGATCACCGGCGCTGGAGTGTATCTGCGGCAGTTCTGCTTCCGGGGATGATTTTCGGGCTGGGCGCGGGCCCGAGCGCTCAGGCGCAAACGCAAACCCCTCCCCAGGGCGCTGCGGAGTCCACCGGGGACTCGAAGCTCGAGACCGTAGTCGTCACCGGACTCAGGGCCAGCCTGGGCAAGTCGCTCGAAATCAAGCAGGACGCCGACATTGTGCTCGACTCCATCAACGCGCTGGAGCTCGGGCGTTTCCGGGATGACGACGTGGCAGACTCGCTGCGCCATATCACCGGTGTTTCCATCACACGCACCACGGGCGGCGAGGGTCTGTATATCGGGATACGCGGACTGCGCCAGCAGTACAACATCGTGACACTCAACAACCGCATCGTGGCCACCGACGATGACGGACGCGCGCTGGCATTCGACATCCTGCCCGCGGACGTCATTTCCGGTGCCGATGTCTACAAGTCCTCGCAGGCCTCAGCGCTCGAAGGCAGCATCGGTGGCACCGTCAACATGCGCTCGGCACGCCCTTCCGACAATCCTGGATTGCACTCGGCGGTGCGCGTCGAGGGCAACTACACCGACATGTCGCGCTTCCGGGGCAAGAAGGCCTCGGCATTCATCAGCGATACCAATACGGCCGGTACCCTGGGACTGCTCATCGGCGCGGTCGTCTCCGACACCGACACGCGCACCGACTCGCTCAACTACAACACCTACGACGCCGGCAATCCGGGAGTCTGGCCCCTCACCGGGCCCAGCAGCCGGCCGGTGGTGGCGGAGTGCTGCATCTCGTTCGGTTCAGTGGTCGATGAGAAGAAGCGCGAGGCTCTGTCCGGAACGCTCGAGTGGCGGCCAAGCGATCAGCTACGCGTGGCACTCGACGGCCTGTACGCCCGGCTGCGCGATCCGCAGGTCGCCTACAACCAGGCCTACTACCCGTCTTTCAATTTTGACGCCAATGGCAATCCCGAGTGGTCCAACGTCGTGGTCAACAACGGCCTGATCACGTCGTTCACTGCCAACACATTCACGCCGGAGATCGTCAATCAGACCATCGACCGGCGCGTCACGACCTCGCTGGTCGGCTTGAACGCCAGCTGGCAGGCGAGCAGCAGGTTAACAGTCGACGCGGACCTGTACCGCTCGAAGTCCAATCGACCCGAAGGCGGCAACGACGCCTTCGTCACCGCGGGTCTTGAATCGACCACGCCGTACAACCAGAACACCATCAGCTGGACCAATACCGCCAATGGTTTGCCCGACATCGCCGTCACCCTGCCCACCGGCCAGGACTTTGGCGCCGCACTCGCGGCAGGGGCATTGGACGACCGTCACTGGAGCGCGCACTACACCGGTCTCAGCGGCAACTCGATCCACGACAAGATCACCGGCGCAACCCTGGACGGCACGTTAAAACTCGAAGGCCGCTGGCTGACGCACCTGCGCTTCGGGCTCGCGCAGACGTGGCGCGACAAGGCGCGCGACGACCTCGACAATGACTGGACGGGCGGCTCGAGTCAGTACGACTTCTACACCACGCCCACGGGTGCCAATCCCATCACCTTTGGCTCATTGGGCGCGAGCGTCGTCTCAGTCACCAGCTTCCCCAACTACATGCAGAGTGCGGGCGGCCGCTTCCCGACCACGGTGGCGGTGTTCAACATTCCGGCACTGCTGGGGGCGCTGCAGAGACTGAACGGACAGCCCAATCTCTACCTTGCGGGTGCGCCGAATTTCGACTTCAATCTGACGCTGCCACAGTTCAACGCGGTCAATTCCTACGCCGTCCGGGAAGACACAACGGCGGCGTACCTGGAAGCCACCTTCGCCGGCTCCAATTGGGCGGGTAACGCGGGCCTGCGCGTGGTCCACACCCGCACCACGGCGGCCACCGCGGTCAACAATATCGAATCCGTCACCATCGCCAACACCGCCAATCCGACCGATCCGGCGATCGTGCAATACAGCCCGCCGACGCCGACCTCGTCCACAAACCCGTACACCCTGGCGCTGCCCTCGTTGAACCTGAGCTATCGATTCAGGCCGAAATTGCAGCTGCGCTTTGGCGCCTCGGAAACGATCGCGCGGCCGGAACTCAACCAGCTGGCGCCGACCCGCACCGACAACTCGCTCAATCGCGTCTATGAGATCACGTATGACGGCAACTCGGATCTCAAGCCGATCCGCGCCTACGCGGTCGACCTGTCGCTCGAGTGGTACTACGCG
Source organism: Gammaproteobacteria bacterium (assembly GCA_005878835.1). Lineage (GTDB taxonomy): Bacteria > Pseudomonadota > Gammaproteobacteria > Steroidobacterales > Steroidobacteraceae > 13-2-20CM-66-19. The sequence goes on from VBMV01000090.1 coordinate 11,888, forward strand.
CCGAGATCCGCGCTCACCTTGGCGATTTTTGGCAAAGACATCAAGGACTTCCTCACTACGCAGGTTCTGAACAATGTCGACCTGGGCGTTCAGGGATTTTTCAACGGCAGCACCACCCCGGTTCCGGTTCTGTACACCATTTTTCAGCCCATCAACGGAGACAAGGGATATGTAGAGGGCCTGGAGTTCGGCTTCCAACACATCTTTCCGAGCGGGTTTGGTGTGCACGGGCAGTACACACGCACCTGGAGCCGCGAATACCTACAGGGGCAGTATGTCGGTCCGCTCGAGGGAGTGTCCTCGAACAGTGGTTCGTTGGGCGTGCTATATGAGGCAGGCAGGTTGAGCGCCAATGTGAACTGGGATTACGACGGTAAATCGATTGCTCAGACCTTCACCGAAGTGCAGGGCTGGTCGGCGTACCAGAAGAGCTTCTCCTGGGTGACCGCTCAGGCCTCGTACGAGATCGTGCCGGGCCTGAAGCTTTACTTTGAGGGCAAGAACCTCTCCAACGCGATCGCCCGCAGTTACCTTGCGAACCGCGCGGACGGGGTATGGAGCGCCGGCGTAACCGGCATCAGCAGCAGTTTAGGTCAGGGCTATACCGCCTACGGCCGTACCTACACCGCTGGCGTCAGCTACCGATTCTGATGGTGCGAACGCGCCGCCGTGGCACCGACCAACCCGCATTGCGTCGCGGCGAGCTAGGACCGTGACGTCCAGCACCTGGCTGCAGTACGCGCTACTGACCACGCTCGCCTGGGGTATCTGGGGTGCCTTCACCGGTCTGCCCAGCGAGCATGGCTTTCCGGACACGCTGACCTATGTCGTATGGGCCCTGACCATGATTGCGCCGGCAATCTGGGCACTTCGCAAGGCGCAAACCGGCCTGCAGCGGGATCGCCGCTCGGTGGTGCTGGGACTCGCCATCGGTCTCCTGGGTGCAGGCGGGCAGATGCTGTTGTTCCGCGCGGTGACGCTCGGGCCCACCTATCTGATATTTCCCATCGTCTCGCTTTCGCCGGTCATCACCATCGTCATGTCGCTGGTGCTGCTAGGAGAACGCACGGGAAAACTGGGCGTCGCCGGCATCTTGCTGGCAGTGCTGTCGCTGCCGCTGTTCGACTACTCGCCGGAACCGGGTGCTCATCGCTATGGGATGTGGTTCTATCTGGCGCTCGCGGTCATGCTCGCCTGGGGGCTGCAGGCCTACTTCATCAGGCTTGCCAATGCGACCATGAGCGCGGAAAGCATCTTCGTCTACATGATGCTCACCGGGCTGCTGTTCATACCGGTCGCTTTCGCGCTCACCGACTTCTCCAAACCCGTTTACCTCGGACTGTCCGGGCCCTGGATGGCCGCCGGCATCCAGCTACTGAACGCGGTCGGGGCACTGCTGCTGGTGTACGCATTCCGCTACGGCAAAGCGATCGTGGTCTCGCCGCTGATCAACGCCGGCGCGCCGCTGTTGACCGCGGTCATCTCTCTCGCCGTGGCCGGATCGCTACCGGGACCGTATAAACTCGCGGGAGTTTCCCTGGCGCTGGCCGGGGCGCTGCTGCTTTCGCTGCAGCCCGACGCGCCTGCCAAGGCACGGACATGAAGGCCCTGCTGCAATTGTTGCAACGACACAAAGCCGGTAGCGGCGAGGGCATCTACGCGGTGTGCTCTTCACATCCGCTGGTCATCGAAGCGGCCCTGCGCGAGTCGCAGCGGCATGACCAGTGGCTGCTGATCGAGGCGACCTCGAACCAGGTCAATCAGTTCGGGGGGTACAGCGGCATGACCCCCGCGGGTTTCCGCACCTACGTGGCGGACATCGCCTCCCGGGCATCGCTGCGGGCGGACCGGGTGCTCCTCGGCGGCGATCATCTCGGGCCAAACTCCTGGCGCAGCGAGGCCGCCGCGGTGGCGATGGCGCGCTCGGAGCAACTGATCGCGGACTACGTGGCCGCGGGCTTTCGCAAGATTCACCTGGACTGCTCGATGAGCTGCGCAGGGGATTCCGAGGCGCTCGATGATGCGCAGGTAGCGCAACGCGCAGCGCAGCTTTGCCGCGTGGCCGAGGACACCTGGCGCAAGAACGGCGGCGAGGCCCCGGTCTATGTGATCGGCACGGAAGTACCCGCCCCGGGAGGCGCCGCCGAGGCACTCGGGGCGCTGACCGTCACCACGTCGGCCGCCGTGACGGCGACGCTCGAAGCGCACCAGCGGGCGTTTCTCGAGCGCGGCCTCGGAGCGGCGTGGGAACGGGTGGTGGCGCTGGTGGTGCAGCCGGGCGTCGAGTTCGACAATCACAAGGTGATCGACTACCAGGCGGCAAAAGCACGGCAGCTCTCCAAGCGCATCGAGAGCGAACGCGGACTCGTGTACGAGGCGCATTCCACGGACTACCAGAAGCCCGCCGCCCTTGCCGCGCTGGTCAAGGATCACTTCGCGATTCTCAAAGTGGGCCCCGCCGCGACCTTCGCACTCCGTGAGGTGCTGTGGGCGCTTGCGGACATTGAGCAGGAGCTTGCGGAAGGCACAGGCGAGTCGTTGAAGGACATCGTGCTCACGGCGATGCGGAAAGAGCCGCGCTACTGGAAGCCCTACTACACTGCCCCCCACACCGAGGCGGCTGACCTTCAGTACAGCTTCAGCGACCGCATCCGCTATTACTGGGGCGCGGCGGAGGTTCGAAACGCCACCGACGCGCTGATCGCCAGATTGAGCGCTCGGCCGATTCCCTTGACGCTTCTCAGCCAGTATCTGCCGCTTCAGTACCAGGCTATCCGCGCCGGCGCTCTCGAGAACACTCCGCAGGCGCTGCTGCTCGACGGCGTCTCGCGGGTCCTCTCGGGCTACGCCCGCGCCTGCGCGGCCGCCGTCGCGGGCAGGCCCGGGATATGAAAGAGACGCTGGACCGGTTCGGGATGAGCGCTGCGCACATCGACGCCTCGGGTGCCCACTGGACGGCCCGCGAGATCCTGCAGCAGCCGCAGATCTGGCTCGAAGTCGAGAAGCTGCATGCGGCTGAAGCCGCGCGGCTCGAGGACTTCCTGCGCCCGATGCTCTCGCAGCCCGACTTACGGATCGTGCTCACCGGGGCGGGCAGCTCGGCCTTCATCGGAGAGTGTCTCGCACCGGCATTGGCGCGCAAGCTCGCCCGCGTGGAAGCCATCCCGACCACGGATATCGTGGCAAGTCCCGACACCTTTCTCTCATCGCGCTGCCGGACGCTCATCGTGTCGTTCGCGCGCTCGGGTAACAGCCCTGAAAGTGTGGCGGCGGTCGAGTTCGCGGAGCGGCGGGTGGAGCGCTGCGCGCATCTCATCTTCACCTGCAACGCAGAGGGTGCGCTGCTTCAGCGTGCGCGCGACATGAAAAACGCTCGCGTCGTCCTGCTCCCGGAGGCGAGCAACGACCGAAGTTTCGCCATGACTTCGAGCTTCACGGGGATGCTCCTGGCGGCCGCCCTGACGTTCAGGGTGGCGCCCGCGGGGGCTGCGCGCCTGCGTTCGATCATTGCACTTGCTGATCAGGTGCTTGCCGGCTGCACGCCCACCCTCAACGCTCTGGTGCACGAAGGGTTCGAACGCGTCGTCTATCTCGGCAGCAACGAGCTCCAGGGGCTTGCGCGGGAAGCGGCGCTCAAGATGCTCGAGCTGACAGACGGCAAGGTGGTGGCGGCGGCGGAGTCGACCCTGGGCTTCCGGCACGGCCCGAAGGCCATCCTGAATGAAAGAACGCTGGTCGTGATCTTCCTGTCCAATGACCCCTACACGAGACGCTACGATCTGGACCTGGTCGCAGAACTGCGGCGCGAGGCGGTAGCCGGGCGCGTCGTGGTCCTGTCGAGCGGCACGCAGGCACAGTTGCAGCGGGACGATGTAGTGCTGGCGGGGAGTGCCAACTGCAAGACTGAAGTGTCCGACCTCGAGCTCTGCCTGCCCTATGCGGTATTCTCCCAATCACTGGCCATGCTGCGCGCCCTTTCGCTGGGCGTACGCCCCGACAATCCAAGCGCGGCCGGTACCATGAGCCGGGTCGTTCAGGGGGTCTCGATTTATCCCCACGGCGGATCACCGTGAGAATCTATCTCGGTGTCGACGGTGGTGGCAGCAAGACGCGTTTTGCGCTCATCGAGCAATCCGGACGCGTTCTTGCCAGACATGAAGAAGGTCCCGCTTACTATCCGCAGATCGGGCTGGAAGGACTGCGGACCCTGCTGGCGCGCGGGATCGAGGCAACCTTGAAGCTCGGCGGCGTCGCCGGCTCGGAACTGACGTTCGCGTTCATCGGCCTGCCCGCCTATGGCGAGGACCGTGCGCTGCTTGCGACGCTCGAGGCGGTGGCGACACCGACGCTTCCGCCCGATCGGCATCGTTGCGACAACGACATGGTGTGCGGCTGGGCGGGAGCGCTCGCCGGCGAGGATGGCATCAGCGTGGTGGCCGGCACCGGTTCCATTGCTTACGGGGAATATGCGGGGCGCCGCGCGCGGGCGGGCGGCTGGGGAGAGCTCTTCGGCGACGAGGGGTCGGCGTACTGGATCGCGCGGGAAGGTCTCAGGCTCTTCTCGCGCATGAGTGATGGCCGTACGCCGCGCGGACCGTTGCATGCGGCCATGAGGCGTCATTTCGGCCTCGAGACTGATCTGGACCTGTGTGCCGCGATCTACGGCAAGAGCATCATGCAGCGCAGCCAGTTTGCGCAGCTGTCGAAGGTCATCGCCGCGGCAGCTGCGTCGGGCGATCTGCAGGCACGGGAACTATTTGATCTGGCGGCGCGAGAACTCGCGGAAATAATAGACGCTACCCGTCAGCGCTTGCAGGTTCCGGAAGACACACGTCTCGCGGTATCGTATTCGGGAGGGATGTTCAAGCTTCAGGATCTACTCCTGAAACCATTCAGCGCCTTGCTCGAGGGCGGCGCAAGATATCGTCTCGCGCCCCCTCGATTACCTCCGGATATCGGAGCCGCACTGCATGCTGCGAGGTTGAGCGGGGTACCCCTCGAGGCTCGCGCCATCGCCGCACTGACACCCTGAGTGGACTCGCTCACCGCGACCTCACCAAGGGTACTCGCGGCCATCGTAGTTGTAGAATCGCCCGGAGTCGCGCGGGCCGAGCTTCGCGATGACCCGACGCATGGCACTCACGCTCTCCTCCGCTGAGAGCGTTGCATTGGGCCCGCCCATGTCGGTCTTCACCCAGCCGGGATTGATGACGACGCAGGTGATCCCGCGCGGCTCGAGGTCGATAGCGGCGCTGCGCATCACCATGTTGACGGCAGCCTTGGACGTGCGGTACGGAATGTAGCCGCCGGAGGTGTTGTCGGCGAGCGACCCCATGCCGCTCGTGATCGTGACGATGAGCCGCCGCTCGCTGCGCGCCACGCGCTCGAGGAACGCCTCGCTCATGCGGGCTGGACCCAGGACGTTCACCTCGAGAACCTGCCTCCAGTCGTCGTAATCGAGTGAGCCGATGGTCTGCCCCGAGGCGCCGGTGACGCCCGCGCAATTGACGAGAATATCCACCGTGGGGCTCTGCACCTGTGCCGCGGATCGTCTCACGCTGTGCGTGTCGGTGACGTCGACCTGGACCACGCTGAGCGTGCCCTTCGATTGCCGCGCGAGCTGGGCGAGCCCGGGTGCCGTGTCCGGACTTCGGCACGCCGCGATGACGGTGCTGCCGTCCGCCAGATACTGGCGAGTGAATTCCAATCCCAATCCGCGGCTCGCGCCTGTGATCAGTACCGTAGGCATGGCATACCCTCGTCGGCCGACCGTTTCCGTGCCCCGCTACTGTGCCGCGCAGGCGCCGCCGATCGCAACGCGCTGCCCCGTGAGGTAGAAAGCGCTCTCGCTCGCAAGGAATACGAGGGTCTCATGGGGCCCTGATAACCCTTCACGATCAACTCGTGCCGATAAGTTATTGGCGAGCCGCAGCCCGCAACGCGCAGGCTGATGCAGCCAGAGAGAGCATGCCGCCACTCGCAGCGTGCGTCATTTCAAACACAGTATCCGGACGCCCACATGAACGCATCGCAAGGTTCAATTCCGGCCGACCGGGATCCAGCGCAATCCACAGCTTGGCGTGAGCTTTGGCTCAAAGAGGACTGGTGGGCAGTCTGGCTGGGCCTCGCTCTGGTGGTTGCGGCTTATTTTCTGTTTGCGAGCGGCTCGAGCCTGAAATGGATCGCGGTCACACCCGTGAAATGGTCACACGGCTCCGAGCTCGCCGCGCACTTCCTCGTGAACTGGACGCGCTACCTCGCACAGTTCGCGTTGTGGCTCGTGCTGTTCTCAGCGGCGCTCTCGGCGCTCGGACACCGTGTCCGGCAGTTCGTCCCGGCCTTCGCGTTCGTCTATGTCATCTCGGTCCTCATCTTTGCGCTCGGGCAATGGAGTGAGGCGAATCGTTACAACCTCGAGCCGCCACTCGTCGCGCTGGCTCTTGGACTTGCGATCTCGAACTTCCTGCGCTTGCCAGGCTGGTTCGATGCGGGATTTCGGGTCGAGTTCTACATCAAGACCGGCATCGTACTCCTCGGTGCCACACTGCCCTTCACGCTGATCGTATGGGCCGGCCCCGTCGCGATCCTGCAGGCCTCCATTGTCTCTTTGGTCACGTTCCTGGTGATTTACCTCGCCGGGCGCCGACTCGGTCTCGAGCCGAAACTGTCAGCCGTCCTGGGTGCAGGTGGCGCGGTGTGCGGAGTCTCCGCCGCCATCGCCGTCTCCGGGGCCGTCGGCGCACGCAAGCAGGATGCGCCGGTTGCCATCACGACGGTCATCCTCTGGGCGATCGTCATGATCTTTGTGTTGCCGTTCGTGGCGCGCGCCCTCGAGCTGCCGGCCGGCATAGCGGGAGCCTGGATCGGCACGTCCGAGTTCGCAGATGCCGCGGGGCTTGCGGCCGCGGAGACCTACGGGCGCATGGCTGGCACGGTTGCGGGGATCACCGGAACCGCGGATCAGGCCACCTTTGCCTTCACGCTGATGAAGGTGGTGGGTCGTGATGTCTGGATCGGCATCTGGGCTTTCGTCCTGGCCATCATTGCGACGACGTACTGGGAGCGCGGTCAGCCCGGTGCGCGCCCCGATGCGCGGCAGATCTGGTGGCGCTTCCCGAAGTTCGTGCTTGGATTTCTTGCGGCGTCGATTCTGCTGACGGCGGTGACCACCCGGTACAGCCTCGCGGACTACGACAAGCAGGTCGTACCAGGTCTGGTCGCCCCGCTCAAGAACCTGCGGACCTGGGCATTCATCTTCTGCTTCCTGAGCATCGGATTGACGACCCGTTTTCGGGAGTTGGCGCGCGCGGGCCTACGTCCCCTGCTCGCGTTCACGGTCGGTGCCGCTGTCAATGTCCTTCTGGGTTATTGGCTCTCCGCGCACCTCTTCGCGGACCACTGGCAACACATTGGACACTGAGGCGCCCGGGTCCATCGATTGAGCGAGTTTATCTTATCTTATAGATCTATGCATGCATCGCACTAATATCGCTCAATACAACTGAAACCACCACCCCTGCCGACGGGCCAGCGAATTGTCGCGGTCGGGCCAGATTGGCCTGGATTCAAGGCGTGCGCGGGGCGTTCAGGTCGCGCGTGAGAATGAGCTTGAGTACACGGTGATCGCTTGCGCCGGCCAGCCCGAAGCCCACGCCCGCCTCGAGCGTGAGCGAGGATGCGCTACGGTAGTCAAGTACCGCAAAGAGCTGGTGCGACTGCTGTGCGCTCGCGTAGAAGTGCCGCAGCGGGCCAAAGTCGTCGTATTCCTCGGCGGCAAGCGCCCATGTCTTGGAGAAATTGAAGGCGATGCGTGTCGCCGGCGCAAAGTCGAGGCCTGGAAAGCCATTGTAGGAGTTGTCCAGGATCGGGTTGAAGATCAGGTCGAGGCGCCCCAGGTGCCAGCCTGCGATCGGGCGGATCTCCGAGGTGTAGCGGTGCGGGTCCCAGTGACGCGTGTTGAAGCTGAATTCGAGGTTGACGCCGTAGAAGAAATGCCGCCGCCCCGCGTCGGGGCTCACCAGCAGCATCCGCAGCTTGAAGCCGTCCACCAACACCGCGCCATCAGACGCTGCGGTGTACAGTGGCAGATACAGCCCGGCCTCGAACCAGTGGGTGACCCCGTAGGCCCATTCCGTGACCCCGTTCAGTGAATGGTTGGGGACGACGCCGCCAGGGTTTTCCGGGGCTCGAGCACCGCTGGTGGTGAAATTGTTGTGCCACGTGAGAGCGAAGACACCGACCGGCGCAATCCCGGCATCGTAGACCTGGATCTCGTCCGTCTGTGCCCGCAGGGCAACGCAGCTCGCCATCGTGAGCGTCGCGAGCAGACACCGGGCGAGCGCTGAATTCAGCGTGCTCCCCATGGGAGAGGTGAACGCCGCGGAGCGGGACTGCCGCGGCTCAGGTGTTTGGTCGGCGGCCTTGGACGGCATGCCCGAGGAGTGTATCGACGCCGCATGTTGGTGACCCGCGCCGGCGGGCCCGGAATCCGTCGCACATGGGCCCTATGATCCCTGCGGACGCTGCTTTTCCCGGACCAGCAACTCGTGGGCATCGATTTTCACGCATGGGCCATGCATGGGAGTCACACGGTAATCGTGGCGCCGTCAAATTTGGTGAACGTGAAGCCACCAAAAGGCTCGTTATAAGTCGAGCGCTGGTCGCGCAGGATACCGATTGCGACCGCCTCACCGAGCAGGAGAGCCTGCTCTGCATCCGAGCGCCAGTGCACTCCAGCCAGGTCACGCCCCAGGGCGATATTGTTGGCGAGCTTGTTGAGCTCGCCTCCCACCGTGATTTGCCCGGCGTCGGAGCCGGTGTAGGGAAGCAGCGACTTACCGTCGTCGGAGGCCACCACGGGATTGGGTATCACGAAGCTCTCGTTGAAGAAGGCTTTCAGCGCCGTGACGCAGGCGCCGGCGATCACCCCGTGCCCCTCACCGTAAGAGGGATGCTGCGGGTTACCTTCCGGGTAAGCTGCCGGCAAGAGGTAGGAGCCATGTTTGGAAAAGACCCGAGCGGGTGCGGAAGAGTTCAGCACGTCACTGTGGATGGGATAGTCCGCCGTTCTGGTGAGCGTGTTGTGAACCAAGCCCCCGTAGGCGATCGGCCGCAGGGCGCGGTGCACGAACCACTTCTGGTACCACATGGCCTTGAGCGCGCGGTTCGAGACTTCACCCAGCAGATCGAGGATGTGTTGGCCTCCGAAGGTTTGAACGCCCGCCTGATTTTTCATAGAGAGGTAGGGGTTCCCCGGATTCAGGGTGGCTCCGTGGGTCAGCAGCCACTGTGCGGCACACAGGTAGGCCTGGAAGGTGATATCCGTATGCACCCAGGCTCCCAGATCGCGGCCACTCTTGAGGTAACTGGTGCCGGAAATGACATTCGCAGCGAACGGACCTTGCCCATTCTGCACCGCCAGCCAGGAGGTGAAATCAGTGAGGTAGTCCTTGCCAGGGGCGTAGGTGTTGTAAATCTGCGCGACGCTGAGGGTTCCGAGGCTGACCGGAAGGAGAAAGAACTGGGAGAGGTAGGGCCCCGTTCGATCGCCCGGCCGCAGTCCGCGGAACAATGTGTTCGCGGTGACCTCACCGTTCGCTTTCGGCCCCTTGAAGACGGTCAGGTTGTTGAGGTCGGCGATCGCCGCCGCGGTGATGGGCTCGTTACCATACTGAGAGAAAGGGACGTCGCGAGCCAGAGCCATCCAGTAGTCTTCGACCATCTCGCCTGCCCTCTCGGCGCTCGCCAAAGCGGGTGAGGGTGGGATGGTGAGCTGGCCGCTATCGGTACCCTCCAGGTCGAACGCCAGCCCTCCTTGAGGGCCAGCCAGTTTCGCGTTGCCCCCCAGTGGGATGTTTGCGAAATCGCTGGACCGACCGCTGTGCACCGCGGTCAGCAGCGCCCGGTACGCAGACGCGACAACTTCGCCGATACTGTTGTGGGGCAGGCCCTGGGAGTAGTTGCCGATGAAGTTGTCATAGCGGCGCTCGTCGCCATTGTTGATCTGGTCCGGCGTGGGAATATTAAGTTGGGCGCCAGCCGCCTCCACCCGGATCTGATAGGAGCGCGCCCGGCGCGACGGGTCAACGGCCCCGCCGTCAGCCTTGGCTGGTGCGGATACCAGGAGCGGGGGCAATTCGACACCTGCCACGGCTGCGGCGCTGGAAGCGCTGATGCGACCGAGGAACGAGCGCCTGCTCACCGAGACTGCATGCCTTGCCAAATCGCGAGCATCGAGATCGCCGTTGAGCTGGTCTTTGGCATCACCGATCGGCTCATTCGCTTTGGTCTTCCTCACAAAACTCCCTTCAGCTGCCTCTGTGCTATCCAGTCCGTCGGATGCCGCCCAGCACCAACGAGAGCTCGTGAAGTGAACGCGAGCAGCTTTTTCGCCGATGTGCGGCGCGGTCTTGACCGCGCTCGGTGAGAGTCGGCATCAGATGCCTCAACACTGCCGCTGTCAATGCGGCAAAGCGTCTTCTTACGGCGACGGGACCGCCGCGCGCGGCTTCAGCGTGGCCAGTGTCAGCACCAGCACTGTCGCTATGAGAAAAAATCCTGCCCCAGCGGTCAATGCGATTGCCGGTCCAAGCCCTGCGGCGCTGCCGAAGCCTCGATCACTGACCAACGCCACGGAGGTGGGGCCGAGTCCCGCGCCGAGCGCGACATTGAAGAAGAAACTCACCGCCATCGCGAAGCCACGTTGCCGGTTCGGCACCACGTCCAGTATCGAGGAGAAGCCGCAGGCCGTGACGATTCCCGACAGCGCGAAGTACAGTGGCACGGCGGCCATCACGATCTTGACCTGCGCGGCATCGATGGCCCAGCACACCGGCAGGATGACGAGGCTCGAGACCAGGCAGACGCCCAGTTTGCGCCACCAGCGCCCGCCGCGGCCGAGCCGGTCCGAGAGCCAGCCCCCGAGCAGGACGCCGCCCCCGAAGCCGATGGTCAGCAGCAACCCGAGCTGCAAGCCGACTCGAGCCGCATCGCGGCCAAAGTCGCGGATCAGCAGCGTCGGCGCCCAGGCGCCGACGGCGTTGTCGACGAGCGATGCCGTCGCCACGACGAGGTAGATCGGCGCAACGCGCCACAGCGCAGCGTGCCGACCCGATGCGCCGCCGGCGCCGGATGCATCCGCTGCGATGGCGGCTCGCCGTTGCGGCTCCCGGATAGCCAAGATTGCGAGCGCCCATAGGAGGCCCGGCGAGCCGATCACCAGCAAGACCAGCCGCCAGGGCGCAATGAGCGCGATGGGTGTTGCGGCGAACACCCCCGCTTCGACGAGCTGCAGCGCGCCGCCGCCGATCAGGATCGAGGCGCCGTTGCCGATCGCGATGCCACTCAGATAGCTGCCTACGGCCAGACCACGACGCGACGCAGGGAAATAGTCACTGATCAGGGAGATGGCCGATGGTGACAGCACGGACTCGCCGAGTCCGACCACAATGCGGGCCGCGAACAGCCCACCGAAGCTGTGGGCGAACCCGCACGCCACCGTGCCGATGCTCCACACGACTACACCAAAGAAGATCAGGTTGCGGCGCGAAGTCCGATCGGCGAGCAGTCCGAAGGGGATCCCGGCGATACCGTAGACAACGGCAAAGGCAGTTCCAAGCAGCAGACTGACTTCGGTATCGCTGATGAGCAAATCGCGCCGGATGGGATCGACGAGCAGGCTTAAGACCTGTCGGTCCGTGTACGACAGGATCGCGGTGCCGATCAGGATCGCGACGACCGCCCAGGCGTAGGAACGCCGCGGGTAACCCGCAGCGTCGTCCGCAGGAAGCGGGCTGCGCACGTTGTCAGAACTTATACGCCGCATCCACTCCGACGGTCCGCGGCTGGTTGGTCGCGATCCGGTTGAAGATCGGGATGTTCGCGGACAGCGCGCCGGTGTCACTCAGCAGAGCCTTTTTGTTGGTGAGGTTGTCCACGAACAGCGATGCCGACCAGCTCTTATCCTCGACTCCCAGCCGCATGCCGGCCAGGTCATAGGACGGGAGCGTATTGCGCGTGAAAGTGATGTCCTCGATCGAACCAAAGTAACTGTTATTGAGTCGCGCGACGAAGTTCATGGTGCCTGCGAGCGGCCTGCGGTACGTCAGGTTGGTGTTCGCCGTCGCTTGCGGAACGTCCAGAAGACGTTGTCCGGCGACGACACCCGCGAGGGGCACGCTCGTCGTGTTGGTCGCGTGCGTGTAGCTGGCATTTTGCGACAGCACCAGGCCCGGTGCGAGGACCAGCCCAATCTCCAGCTCCGCACCGTAGGCTCGCGCCTTGCCGGCGTTAGCCGTGAACTTGAAGCCGCAACCAGGGGCAACCTGCTGCTGCACGCTGGACCAGTCGATGTAGAACACGTCCCCGGCAATCGAGACGCGTCCGCCCAGAAACCGCACTTTCTCACCCAGCTCGTAATTCCACACGCTGTCCGGCCCGAACTGCGTAGGAGCGGTGGCCGGGCACGGCGGCGACGGGATCGGCGAATTAGGCCCGCCGGGACGGAAGCCCTTGGAGACCGTGCCGTAGAGCGTCGTGTTCTCGTCGGGAATATAGGCGAGGTTCAACTTCGGCGTGACACCCGAGTTGGACGCGAGCCCGTAGAGCGGAGCGCTGGTGCCGTTGGCGGAAACGCCGCTCACACTCGTCACCGAATTGCTGTGATACGTGTAGTACCGCGCCCCAACGGTCGCCTTCAGGAATCTCGGCAACTGATACGACACCTCGCCGAATGCTGCGTACTGGTCGATGTCGACCTTGCGATGGTTATCCGCCAGGTTGGTCGTGCCGAAGTCGGCGTTGAATCCGTTGTTGGTAGCCGGGTAGAACGAGTAGACGTGGGATGTCGCTCCGTAGCCGGCCCAGTACCCGCCGGCCAGCCACTGCAGCGGCCCGCTGCCGCTCGAGGTGAGGCGCAATTCCTCGCTGTACTGCCGCGTGTAGTCGTCCTCAGTAATCGTTCCCGCCCCGAGTCCAAACCAGGTGTTGCCTGCCTCGGTCACCGTGGCCGTGCTCGAGAACGGCCAGTTCGCCGGAGGGCCGAAGAACCCGCCGATGTAGAACTGCATGGCCTCGGAAATGTCCTGGGTCTGGTTTTGTTGACGGTCCCAGTCGGCGGAGGCGGACAGGAGCTGGAAGGAGTCGAAATTGTATTTCAGGGTCAGCGTGTACAGGTTGAACCTGTCCGAGAAGGGCTCTGCGACGTCAAACGGCTGGTAGTGCGCCTGGCTCAGCGGAGGACCATCGATCGTGTTCGGGCTGTCCTGGGTAATCTCCTGGTGCATGTACCCGAGCGTGGCGCTGAAGCGGTCGTTCGGCTGGGCGAGCAGAGACGCCCGCCCTCCGCGCAGGTCTTCCCAGTTGGAACGCGGGATCTGCGCCCCCGCCGGGGCCGCCGCGACGTTACCGCGCGCGGTACTGTTGTTGACCTCGATGGGGAAGGGGCTCAGTACCACGCGGTCGGTCCAACCGTCGATGCGCTTGTCCGTGCCGACGAGCCGTAACGCGACCACGTCCTGCATCAGAGGCACGTTCAGCATGACGTTCTCGGTGTGGTTGAACCCACCACCGGATGTCCCGGAGCCGATGCCCTCGAGGTTCGCTGCGAAAGCCCGCGGGTTCGGTTGGTTGGTCACGAGCTTGATCGTGCCGCCCATCGAGCCTGCGCCGTACAGCGTGCCCTGTGGCCCGCGCAGCACCTCGACGCGACTCAAGTCAAAGAGGCTCGGGTCGATCACCGTCTTGCCGTTCTGGGCCATCGCGGCCGGCGTCAGGACGGCGTCATCGAGGTAGAAACCGACGGTAGGCGACTCGCCCCCCGTCGAGGTCAGGCCGCGCATCTCAAACTCCGTCTGCCCGGGGCCGGAGGTCTTGAAGGAGATGCCGGGCACTTGTTGCGCGAGGGTGAGCATGTCTGTCACCCCCTGGGCCTGCAGGGCAGTCCCTTCGATGGCCGTCACGCTGATGGGAGTCTTCTGCACGGTTGATTCGCGCTTCTCAGCGGTGACGACCACTTCTTCAAGAGTCTGTGCCGCCGCGCCAGCGGCTGTCGTGCCGGACCCGGACTGCGCGGCTCCCTGATCCGCCCGAGCGGTGCCTGCAAGCACGGAGGCGCCAATTATTGTCGCGCCAATCGCAGCCCGAAGGCTCCGTGCAACGCGCGCCATCATTTGCAACAGAATTCGCTCCGCCGTCATGGTAGCTCTCCCCGTGTGAGCGGCTGGCAATGGCCCGGCCCCGCGACCACCGGTGCCGCGTTATGCGTTCGAGTTGTACTTCATGATCGCGCCGTGCCGCCCCGTCCGGTCACGCTCGAGTTCGTAGACGTCCCCCTTCGGACCCCGGCGGCGGTCTGTCACCGACGCGATGGCTGCCCGATCTTCAGTCTCGAGGCGCAATGCGTCAATACGCGCGTGAGAGGGCAGGTGAGCCGCGCCCGTGGCGCCGACGACGGCCGCAGCAACCTGCGGCAAGTCGAGCACGGCACGGGTTGCCACGGAGGCGATGTCGGAGCCGCGCTTGCGCGCAATGCCCGCAAGGACCGTCAACAGCTCCTGGAACAGAGCCCAGCCTCCGAAGTCATCGATGATCAGCTTGTATTTGGTCAAGGACCGGTTCGCAAGCGCGGCGGAGGGCTCTGGGCGGCCCAGCCAGTGCTCCGATAGAAATCCGCCGCCCACGGTTCCGTAACACAGCAGCGCAATTGCGTGATCGCGGCAGCAAGCCACCATCGCGGCTCGTGGCCGGTCGTCGACGAGTGAATACTGGAGCTGGTGTGCGACGACCGGCACGCCTGCAGCGAGCAGCTCTTCGAGATGCAGCGTATCGAAATTGGTCACACCGAGACGCGCGATCTTGCCTGCACGCTGCAGTCGATCCAGCTCGAGAGCCGTCTCCACGTAGCGCGGCAGGGCGAAGTCCCACCAGTGAAACTGCACGAGGTCGAGACACTCCATGCCGAGCCGTCTCAGGGATCGATCGATGATGGCTTCGACGTAGCGGCGGTCCAGTGTCTTCAACTCGGACAGATCGGGTACGAACTTCGTGTGCACCTGGACCTGCCTGGCCAGGGAGGGGTAGGCGCGACGGAAGGAACCAATCAGTGCTTCGACGCCGGTGTAGATGTCAGCGCAGTCGAAGGTCGTGATGCCGGCCTCGACGAACCGCGCCATGTCTTTCACCGCCTGCTCGGACTCGATTGCGCCGTGGCCGCCAGCCAGATGCCAGCCGCCCTTGATGAGGCGGGACACCGAGTAACCTTGGGGGAAGGAATACCGGGGAATCACTTGGTGCGGCCGTCGGGCGGCGTGACCGCCGTCACCTCGGAACGGCGAAAACGCCGCCGCCCGGTGCGCGTGATTCGGAACCGAGTAGGGCAATTAGGGTCCGGGCAGGCGATCTCTGCGTCCGTCGACATCCAGTCATGTGGATCGGTCATCCGCTGCTTGGCTGGCAGCAGCGGCAGCACTGCGGCGAGCGAGTAGATGGAGAATCCCTGCCCGGGAGGGAGCTTGAGCATTTCGCCATGGAGCTCGAAGTAGTCACCCACGCGCGCACCGCAGTAGATCGGCCGATCCGTCGGACCGACGACCTCCACCCTCAGGTCGTAGAGCTCGAAGCCGACATCGTCGGAAGCGGACGCGGGCGATTCATTCGTCATGGCGCGTTACCAACCGATAGAGTCGCCATCCTCTCTGAAATTGGATCCGGTCCGATAGAAGCCGTTCACGCCGCAGTTTGCGTCACTGCCACCGCACGTCGACAACGGACCTCCGTCCGGATTGGGAACGAACATGATCCCCTGATAGCCACCGGCGATGCCTCCTCCGGCGGTGGACGCTTTGTGGCCCATGCTGATCAGTTGCGACCCCACCAGGTTGAACAGCCGGGTCTCCAATTGCAACGTGTTGGAGACTTGCCTGTGGGTGAATCGAGCCATGTCGCCCGCCGCCTGCATGTTTGCACCGAGGTCGAGAATGTTCACCAGCACTTGCATATTCCCCATGCCCTGCTGATCTCCGCCGTGTTGGCCAGAGGTCAGCAAGGGCAAGCCATTCTGCGTGACGAAGACCGCCGAGAGCGTGTTGTAGGGGCGCTTGTGCGGCGCGATGACGTTTGGGCTGTTCGGATCCAGGGTGAACAGGCCTCCACGGTTATGGAGGATAAAGCCGTATCCGGGGACAGTGATTCCTGACCCAAACCCGGCGTAGTTGCTATTGATCCACGACACCATGTTGCCCCAGCGATCGGCGGTTGTGAGATAGATGGTGTCGCCGCCGATGCCGCCGACGGCGGCACCATCATGAGGGGAGAGAAGGTCATAGCTGGGAGGTGAAGTGGCAGAGGCGTGAGTGGGGTTGACCTTGCTGCACAGCGAAGCAGCGTAAGACTTGGAGGTCAGCTTGGGCACCGGTACCGACACGACATCGGGGTCGGCGTTGTGGGCGTAGGTGTCGGCATAGACCAGCTTCTTCGTTTCGATCAAGGCGTGCCAGAAAAGCGCATTGGCAGGTCCCAGCGTCGCCAGGCTCTGGCCCGGATACCATGTGGGTACGCAAGCTTCGAGAATGTTCATCGCCTCCATGATGCCCCACGCCTGGGATGGTGCCGTCGTCCCATACAGGCTGAACTCACCATGTTGATAGGTGGTCGAGGCCGGCATCACCCATTCGCCCTGGTAATTCGCAAGGTCCGCGAGCGTCATCGTCCCGCCGAGCGCGTCCGACTTGGCGACGATCGCTTGGGCTATCTCGCCCTTGTAGAAGACGTCGCGGCCCTGCTGCTGGATCATCCGGAAGGTGTGCGCCAGGTCGGGGTTTCTGAAGATCGTGCCGATCGCGGGAGGAGCGTGGTTGATGTAGTAGGTATTGACCGAGTCAGGATCGAGCTGGGTACAGCATCCCTGGAGCGGCAGAGCGTTCGGCAAGCGCCAACCCTCGCCAATCTCTTCCGTAATGGGAAAGCCGTTCTGCGCGTAGTCAATGGCCGGTTGCAAGACCTTCTGAAACGTCATCGTGCCGAATCGGTCGAGCACCTCCTGCCAGCCCCACAGGGACCCTGGCACGGTCACGGTGAGGATGCCCCCTGAAGGCATCCCGGAACCGGGACCCCAATTGGCCGGGTTCCATTGGTAACCGAGCGCATGCAGATGAGCGAGCGTTGCTCCACTCGGTGCCTTGCCGCTGGCGTTGAGCTGATAGACCTTGTGCTCTTTCGCGATGTAGATGATCGCAAACAGGTCGCCACCGATGCCGACATTGGCGGGGTAGGTCACATTGAGGGCCGCTGCGGTCGCGACAGCGGCGTCGATGGCATTGCCACCCTGCATGAGAATTCGCGCGCCCGCCATTGCCGCGAGTGGCTGAACCGTTGAAACCACGCCATGCTGCACCATCAGCTCCGATCGACTTTGCGGCACCCAGCCCTCGGATCGATCGCCGCTGACGGCGGCACAGGCGGGGGCCGATGGAGATTCGCTGCACATCCGGACCGGCGGTGAATCGGCAAATGCCACGTTCGTGCCGGGAATTACAGCGGCGGCACCAAACACCGCCAATATGAAAGGCGTGCTTGCAATACGCGTAACTGCGCTGAACCCATTGCGCATGATTGCCCACTCCTCTGTTAGATTTCTGAGTTAGCTGGTGCGGATTGTTATCATCCATTCACAGGGCGACATCAACGACCTGGCCTTTCGGCTACCACACGCTTGTCATCGGAAGCGGGCACTTTGTCAAGCTGCAGCTTCTTCGTGGGCGGTCCAATCAGGTTTTGGGAACCAACACCACCCATCAGGCAATCAGGAAAGTGGAGGCAATATGCGCAAGATCATCGTCACGGAGTTCCTTTCCCTCGATGGTGTTATGGAGGCGCCGGAGAAGTGGTCGTTCCCCTACATGAACGACGAAATAATGAAGTTCAAGAGCGACGAGCTCTTCGCGAGCGGCGCGCTCCTCCTGGGGCGGGCCACGTACGAGACCTTCGCTGCGGCTTGGCCCTCAAGAACGGATCCGGGGGGCTTCGCTGATCGCATGAACAGCCTGCCCAAGTATGTCCTCTCCAACACCCTCAAGGAGGTGAAGTGGAACAACTCACGGCTGATGAAGGGAAATGCCGTGGACGAGATCACCAAGCTGAAACAGGAAGCCGGGCAGGACATCGTGGTCCACGGCAGCCGCGCGCTCGTGAATTGGCTGCTGGGACACGGATTGATCGATGAATACCATCTGCTCGTTTATCCCATCGTGCTGGGAAGCGGGAAGCGCCTTTTCTCGGACCAGGCACGGGGAACGCTCAAGCTCGTGGAATCGAGGTCATTCGGCACGGGAGTCGTTGCGCTCAGCTACCAGCCTGTTACGACGATATAGCCGCCGCCCGGCGTCGGAAGCTATCGGTCCCAGGTGAGCTTGCACTCAGGCATCACTTCGACAGATCACGGAACAGCGACAGCAGATAAGTCAGCGAGGTCGGAATATCGTCCACCGGTATGCGCTCGTTGAGCCCGTGGCTGAA
>VBMV01000164.1 GCA_005878835.1 Gammaproteobacteria bacterium
TGCCGCGGAGTGTGAATCTCCAACCTCATAGAGCGCTGTTGCGTCCGATTTACTGGCCGCTGGCGCGCCAGTCTGCCTGGGAGCGCAGCACCGCCGACACTTGCGCCAGTTGCTCCTCTTGGATCTCCTCGAATTTTCGCATCTGCTCTGCCGTAAGCACCTCGGCCGCCCGATCTCGAACACGCCGAGCAAACTCTTGGGCGGAGCTCAAAACCTCGGCATCTAACGGCGGGTCCCTCGTTCCGTCATAGGCCGCCCTCAGGCCCCCAGAACTAAACCAGAGGCTCTGGCGGCCCATCGCCTTCGCTTCGGCTGCGTACCGCTCGCCTTCCTCGTATAGGGCGGCGATCAGAGCTTCAGCCTTCTCATCACTTAAGACATTCGCGACGTCCAGGCGCGAGCGGAGCTCGCGGACTTCCAATCGCTGGTAAAGGGTTTGCTGATAGCGCTCGTACTCGTCGAATTTCTCCGCGCCCAGCAACTCCTTTATTGCCTTCTGCTGGCTTGCCAGATCAATCGGCACGGACTGGACGTTGCACGAAGGGTCGAGCCTGCAACGCGCACGCCGGGCCTCATCCTTTAGCGTTTGTTCAGCTTCGACGCTCAAGACTTGGTCTTCTTGCTCCGCGGTGAGATGAAGTTGCTTCGCCAGATCGGGATAGTGTCGGCGAAGCTGCAGTTTTCCCTCTTTGAGCAACTGCGCGTGGCCTTCGGGGGTTGCGAGGAGAGCGAGAAACCGCTCGTCCCGTGAACGCGCTGCCGACGACGACTTACTGGGACTACCCGCGGGGATCCCGCCGTGCTGCGCAGCGACGGTGGCCGCCGATGCCGCCGGTTGAGGAGGCTGTGGGTTTGATCGCGACCGCTGCACCGGGACGATGCAGTCACCATTTGGGCGGAAGGGTTTCGCCGCGAGCGCTTCATCGAAAGACCGATACCACGGGCAAATGAGGTTCCCCGGCCTAACCCAATACTGCCACATTACTTCCTGTCCATTGGCTTCACGCACTACGATGTGTCGCTCGAGAACCTCGAACGGCGATCCTCGGGGGGGCTTGTACTGCGTCGTACCCTCGACGACCTTCACCACGTTCTGACAAGGGTAGAAGGGGAACGTGGGCTCGCACACAAAGTTTGTAGCGTCGGCCCCCCTGAAGTCTCCAGATGTGCCCTCTGGCGGATCGGGAAATCCTAGACCCGGTTCCGGATGTTTGTCGTAGCGACCGGCCCAGGTGCTTCCTTCGACCCAGAAGTGCATGACCTCGTGCTCTACATTGGCGTTGAGTCGATTCCACATACCGAAAAGTGGCGCCTCAACCGAGGGGACGACATCCGCGGATACAGACCATGAGGCCAGCGCCAGCGCTGAGCCGACCAAGACAAAGACCGCGACTCTCTTCATGGATCTGGTTTCCTGAGGTGATTGGCAAAGGCTACGACAGCCGCCGGGGTGCTACAAATCGCGATGCACGCCGCAGTCAAGAGTGAGCGGAACGGTCTTCGCCACAAGCCCGCCCAACTAGGGGAAAGAGCTTCATGCTGCGTTACGGATGAGCTGCTGTCGCACGGATACAGTCGTATTGCTGCCCTCAGCCTGGCAGCGAGTCTAGCTCTTACCACTGCGGACTGAGTTGGCTCCGCAGCCGCGAGTGGCGGCTTTGCGGAAAATCAGGGGTCAGGGACGACCGGCCGGTCACTGGCCGATCTGCGACCGATGTCAAGGTTTGCAGTTGGCTTCGAGGAATCGGAGCACGTCTTCGAACCAGACGCTCGCCCCTCGGTAGGCAAAGCTATGCCCCTGCTGGGGCGAGCTGCCATACGGAGGGTAGATTCGAATCTGCGCGGATTCGTGCGACGCCTTCATCGCGGCGTACAAAGTTCGACTTGACGCAAGGCTATAGTCGTTCTCAGCCTGGAAAAAAAAGATCGGAGACTTCGCGTGCTGGACCGCGTGCAGCATGCGAGTCTGGAGGCTTGGAGCCCTGTCCCAGCTCTCCGCTGCGCCGGAGGCATCGACTCCCGCGCAGTAGCCGCCTTGTTCCGCGCCGAGGACGGTCTCGATACCACCAAAAGAGTTGCCCATGGCGGCGATTCGCGTGGCAAGTACGAAGGGTTGTTGTTTGAGCCAAGCTAACGCAGCCATCTGATCCTGAAGCTGCTCGGTACTCAATAGGCGAACCATCGTCTCTGCCGCGAGCGCTTCGCCGCCGCTTGCCCGCGCTGCCTGGATTTGCTCCTGAATGTAGGGACCGGCGTCGCTGCTCAATCCCTGGCCACGCCGGTATGGAGCAAAGAAGACCCAGCCGCGTGCGACAAAGAGTGGCCCGATGAGATCGAACGCCTGATCGTTGAGTAACCCCGGCGCCGACCCGTGATTATAGAGGATAGCTCTGAATGGCCCGGCGCCCGCAGGTTTGTAAAGGCGGCCATGCAGAACCTTGCTCTCAGAATTGAATGCCACGGTCTCGGATGCTGACGCCGGTCGCAGGTCGCCCAGAACGAGCAGCATCCCTATTAGCGTGGCTCGAACTGGAGAGGTAAACATCGTTCCTGACTTCTCACTCGCCGGCATGTCGAGCAGACTGTATGGTGAATGCCCGCTAATTGGAAAGCGGTGCCCTCTATGCTGATGACCGTTGCTGGCCGAGAGGCGCCTATCAACGCCCATCAACGTGCGTCGTGGCCTTATCTTGCTAAAGCGTCACGAATCCGCTGTCCGTGACATGACGGACGTGGTTCCTCAATACAGCAGCAGCTGCTGCCGCTCGGCGCGCCACGCGGTCTCGTCAGGGGTCGCCATGGCGTCGAGGTCGGCCGGGGTTGCCGCCGGATCATCCACCCAGCGCCGCAGCAGGTCGCTCCCGTTGATGACATCGATCGCGAGGCGCTGCCGCTCGTACTCGTAGGGAAAGTCGCGCCACAGCGGATAGTCCGGCCGCAGCCGCCGCAGCGCCTTGAACGCGAGCGCGAAGAGCCGCCAGGGGCGGAAGGCCTCGTGGTCGTAGTGCGCCGGGTC
>VBMV01000165.1 GCA_005878835.1 Gammaproteobacteria bacterium
CGAGCTCCTGAGCGCCTTTGAAGATCAAGACGGTCTGCCGGTATGGACCTATGCCTGTGGGGACGCCCGGCTCGAGCAGCGCCTGTGGATGGCTGACGGACGCAATACCACCTACCTCAGATTCCAGCTTCAGGACGCCAGCGCCGCGATGGACCTCGAGCTACGGCCACTGTGCACGTATCGCGACTATCACGCCCACGCACGGGGCGGTTGGTCACTCGAAGTGGCGGACGAGCCGCACGGCTGCCGCGTGACGGCCTTCTCGGCGGCGCGCCCGTACCGCGTTCTGATCGATCGCGGAGACTTCCAACGGGAGCCGGACTGGTACTGGAATTTCTATCATCGTGCCGAAGCCGAACGGGGTCTCGACACCACCGAGGACCTGTTCCGGCCCGGCACGTTTCGGGTGCGCC
>VBMV01000166.1 GCA_005878835.1 Gammaproteobacteria bacterium
TTGGATCAAGCGACTGACGCTCGCGGCCGATCAGTTCATCGTGCGCCGTTCGGCGCCGGGCGGCGAGTTACGCGGCACAACCGTCATCGCAGGGTATCCGTGGTTCAGCGACTGGGGGCGCGATACCATGATCGCGCTGCCGGGCCTGGCGCTTGCCACCGGGCGGACCCAGGACGCGGCAGCGATCCTGCGCACCTTTGCCGCCCACGTGAGCGAGGGGATGCTGCCCAACCGCTTTCCGGATGGCGGCGAGGAACCCGAGTACAACACGGTCGACGCCACACTGTGGTATTTCCATGCGGTGGCGGCCTACCTCGCCGCCACGGCGGATCAATCGCTGCTGCGCGATCTGTATCCCGTGCTGCGCGACAGCATCGACTGGCACCGCCGCGGAACCCGTTACGACATTCGTGTCGATCCCAAGGACGGCCTGCTGTTCGCCGGAGAGCCCGGAGTGCAGCTCACGTGGATGGACGCCAAGGTGGGGGACTGGGTGGTCACCCCACGGATTGGCAAACCCGTCGAAATCAACGCGCTGTGGCACTACGCCCTCACCCAAATGGCAGCTTGGGCCCAAATCCTCAAAGACCGGCATGCCGCCGCCGACTACGAGACCGCGGCAGAGCGAGTCGCCACTAGCTTCGCGGAACGATTCTGGTACCCGCAAGGCGGGTACCTCTATGACGTGATCGACGGACCCGACGGCGTCGTGGACCTCGAAGGGCGCCGTGTGGATACGAGCCTGCGGCCCAATCAGATTTTTGCCGTCTCTCTCGGTACGAACCTTCTGGATCCCGTGCGCGCGCGTGCGGTCGTAGACGTGTGTGCCGCAGAGCTGCTGACTCCCGTCGGCTTGCGCAGCCTTGCACCCAGCGACCCGCACTATGCCGGTCACTACACGGGAGACTCGCGTCAACGCGATGGAACCTACCACCAGGGAACCGTCTGGAGCTGGCTCCTGGGTCCCTTTGCCCTCGCGCACCACTGTGTATACCGCGATCCCGGACATGCCGTCGCGCTTCTCGGGGGGATCGCCAACCATCTGGATGAGGGCTGCATAGGAAGCGTCAGCGAGATCATGGACGGCGATCCGCCCCACGCACCGCGCGGTTGTTTCGCACAGGCCTGGGGCGTCTCCGAGACCCTGCGCGCCTTTCATAGCCTGTCCCATGAGCGTGCCCGCAGCACCACCACCCGAGCCGTCGGAGGTTGATATGACGATCCCCGCAAGCGTCGAACAGGCCCGGCTCTCAAGCGACGGTGAGCGCTGGAAGGGCTGGGGTCCTTACCTGTCGGAGCGACAGTGGGGCACGGTTCGCGAAGACTACAGTCCGCACGGCAATGCGTGGGAGTACTTCCCGCACGATCTCGCGCGCAGTCGCGCGTATCGCTGGGGGGAAGACGGCATCGCAGGCTTTTCGGATCGCGAGCAGCGCCTGTGCTTTGCACTCGCACTGTGGAACGGGCGAGACCCGATCCTTAAGGAGCGGTTGTTCGGGCTGACCAACGGCGAAGGCAATCATGGTGAGGATGTCAAAGAGCTCTACTACTACCTCGACGCCACGCCGACGCACTCCTACCTGAAGATGCTCTATAAGTATCCGCAGGCCGAGTACCCGTACGGTCGCCTGGTGGAGGAGAACCGTCGACGGGGCATCGGACAGCCGGAGTTCGAACTCGTTGACAGCGGTCTCTTTGAAGCAAACCGCTACTTCGACGTCTTCGTCGAGTATGCGCAGGCAGAACCGGGCGATGTTCTGATCCAGATCACCGTCGAAAACCGCGGCCCCGAAGCTGCGTCGATTCACCTCCTTCCGCAGCTATGGTTCCGCAACACCTGGAGCTGGAAGGCCGACGCGGCTCGTCCCGTCATTACGCAGTCGGCTCCGGGTGTCATCAGGGCAGAGCATCCGGATCTCGGCGTCTACCATCTGCACGCCGACGGCCACCCCACGGAACTGCTGTTCTGCGACAACGAGTCGAACAATCACCGACTCTGGAATCAGCCCCGTACTGCCGGCTTCTTCAAGGACGGCTTCAACGATCGTGTCGTTCATGGGGACACGACGGTTGTGAATCCTGCGCAATGCGGCACCAAGGCCGCACCTTGGTACACCCGGGAGGTGCCCACTGCCGGACGTATCCAGATCCGACTGCGTCTGTGTCGCGAGCTCCGCAGCGCGGCCTTCCAGGACTTCGACCGGATTTTCACACGCCGGCTCCGGGAAGCCGACGAGTTCTACGCGCATTTGCAGCGGGACATTCCTAACCCCGATGCGCGCCTCGTTCAGCGCCAGGCCTTTGCCGGGATGATCTGGAGCAAGCAGTACTTCTACTTCGACGTCGCCGAGTGGATCAAAGGGGATCCCTCACAGCCTCCACCTCCGGCCAATCGACGCCACGGTCGCAATCGCGAGTGGGAGCATTTGAACAATGCCGACATCATCTCGATGCCGGACAAATGGGAATACCCCTGGTACGCAGCCTGGGACCTCGCCTTCCACTGCATTCCGCTCGCGGATCTCGACGCAGAATTTGCCAAGGAGCAGCTCGTGCTCCTGACGCGCGAGTGGTACATGCACCCGAACGGGCAGCTACCCGCCTACGAGTGGGCCTTCGGGGACGTCAATCCACCGGTGCATGCCTGGGCGACGTGGCGCGTGTTCCAGATCGACCGCAAGCAACGCGGGGGCCAGGGCGACCTGGCATTCCTGGAGCGCGTGTTCCACAAGCTGATGCTGAACTTCACCTGGTGGGTCAACCGCAAGGATGCGGAGGGCCGCAACGTGTTCCAGGGTGGCTTCCTCGGGCTCGACAACATCGGGGTCTTCGACCGCAGCAGCCAATTG
>VBMV01000091.1:0-458 GCA_005878835.1 Gammaproteobacteria bacterium
CTGCTCGATATCGGCATGCCGCTGCTCGACGGCTATGAGGTCGCGCGGCGCATCCGCGCGCAGGCGTGGGGCAAGCGGATCACTCTGGTGGCGCTCACCGGATGGGGCCAGGACTCGGACCGCCGCCGCTCGCGGGAGGCGGGCTTCGATTCGCATCTGGTCAAGCCGCTCGACCTCGCGAAGCTGACCGAGCTGCTGGCGCGCCTGCCCGCCAGCGCTGGGGCGGCGGATGAGATCCCCGGGCGCCAACTCAACTCCTGACCGCCTATCCGCCATCTGCAGCAGTGCGACCGGCCCGCGCACGACCCACGAGATACCCGGCCGCAAACGGCAGACCCAGCACCACGATGGCGAGCACGCCGAGCAGCAGCAACACCTCGCGGGCGAGCCGGCGCACCTGCTCGCCGGTGGCTTTCACCACCTGATCGGCGATCCTGGCCGCGTCCCGGGCGAGAGAG
>VBMV01000091.1:527-34366 GCA_005878835.1 Gammaproteobacteria bacterium
ATGAATCGACCCGTCGCAGCAGATCGACCACACTCTCACGGACATCGGCGACCGCCTCGTGCACCAGCTGTGGTGCGCTCTCCGCCGCTGCGGATAGTTTGGCGAGGCGCTCGTCGAGCTGCGTGAGCGCGGCGTGGATGTCGCCGTGCGAGTAGCCCGACTCGCGCAGCGCCAGCTCGGTCCGCCACAGGGTCTGCAGCGTGAGCGCCTCGGTCGCGATCCTGGTGCGATCGGAGACATCCTCCATCGCCTCGGGAATCGTACCGATCGAGTCGACCAATCTGCTGCCGGCGCCGCGTTTCTGACTCCACAGCTCCACGACCGAGGCGCGTACGAACTGCAGATCCCGCAAGGGATGCTCGTGCGTGTAGCTCGCGACGAATTGCTGATACTGCGCAAATTCACCGGGAGCGATGAGCCTGCGCGCCAGCTCCTCGGCCCCCGCATCGAGCTCGCTCGCCGCTGTCAGGGCAGCCTCCTGGTGAGAGCCGAGCAGTGCGCCGCCGGGTTGTCCGGGCGACAGGAATTGCCGCATCTGCGAGGTGAGCGCCCAGGTATCGAGCAAGGCCATCATCGGAGCCAGGCGGGTAGCCGCACGCTGACTCTCCGCCGCCGCGCCGATCTTCCAGCGCAGCGCATTCGCCAGCACCTCGGGATCGCTGTCGTGCGCCGCGATGTCGTCGGCGCACTGCACGACCACCGCGATGAAATGGTAGGAGAATTCGCGCGCGAGAATGCGCGCATTCAGATCGCGACTCGAGAGTGGCCGCTCCGGAGTCTTCAGGGAGATCAGCGAACAACCCGCAACACACAGCAGCAGCGCTGCGGCTGCGCCGAGTGGCGCGCCGGTGAATGATGGGGCCGGGTGACGGCTGCGTCCCGGGCGTATCACCGACTTACCGGGTCCGGGGCCGGGTGCGCGTGCCAACGCCAGTCGCGCACCAGCGGCATGTCCTCGCCATGGCGGGTGATGTACTGGCGATGCTCGATCAGTCGGTTGCGCATTTCGTCCTTGAGGTCAGCGCCGCGGCCGGCGAGCTGCGGCAGACGATCGATGACATCCTGGACGAGGTGGAAGCGATCCATATCGTTCAGCACCGTCATATCGAAGGGGGTCGTGATCGTGCCTTCCTCCTTGTAGCCGCGCACATGCAGGTTCGCGTGGTTCCTGCGGCGGTAGGCGAGGCGATGGATGAGCCACGGATAGCCATGGAAGGCAAAGATGATCGGTTTGTGCTGCGTGAAGAGCGAGTCGAAGTCGCGGTCGCAGAGCCCGTGCGGGTGCTCGCTGTCGGGCTGCAGTCTCATCAGATCCACGACATTCACCACGCGGATCTTCAGTTCCGGCAGTGCGCCACGCAGGATCGATACCGCGGCGAGGGTCTCCAGCGTCGGCACATCCCCCGCGCAGGCCATCACCACGTCCGGCTCCCCGCCGGCGTCGCTGCTCGCCCACGCCCACCGCCCGATACCGCTGGCGCAATGCTCCAGCGCCGCATCCATGGTGAGCCACTGCGGCGCCGCGTGCTTGCCGGCCACCACGACGTTGACGTAATGGCGGCTGCGCAGACAGTGGTCCATGACCGACAGCAGGCAGTTGGTGTCCGGCGGCAGATAGACGCGCACCACCTGCGCCTTCTTGTTGACGACGAGATCGAGAAAACCCGGATCCTGGTGCGTGAAGCCATTGTGATCCTGGCGCCAGACGTGCGAGGTCAGCAGGTAGTTCAGCGAGGCGATCCTGCGCCGCCACGGCAGCTGCGCGCTGACCTTGAGCCACTTGGCGTGCTGGTTGAACATCGAATCGACGATGTGAACGAAGGCCTCGTAGCAGTTGAAGAGCCCGTGACGGCCGGTGAGCAGATAACCCTCGAGCCAGCCCTCGCACTGGTGCTCGCTCAGCATCTCGAGCACCCGGCCCTCGTTGGCCAGGAACTCATCCCCCTCGAGCATCGCAGCATCCCATTGCCGCGCGGTCGCCTCGAACACCGCAGTGAGCCGGTTCGAGATCGTCTCATCGGGTGCAAAGATGCGAAAGTTTCTGCGCGTGGCGTTCAATCTGATCACGTCGCGCAGATACCGGCCGAGCACGCGTGTGTCCTCGGCCTGCACGGCGCCCGGCTCGGGCACCTCGATGGCGTAGGCCCGAAAGTCAGGCAGCTCGAGATCGTGAAGCAGCAGGCCGCCGTTGGCGTGCGGATTGGCGCTCATGCGGCGCTCGCCCGCGGGCGCGAGCGCGCGCAGCTCCGCCCGCAGCCGGCCCTGCGCCTCGAACAACTCCTGCGGCCGGTAACTGCGCAGCCAGCTCTCGAGCTGGCGCAGGTGCGCCGGGTTGGTGCGTGGGTCGGTCAGCGGAACCTGATGGGCCCTGAAGGTGCCCTCGATGCGCCGTCCGTCGATCTCTTTAGGTCCCGTCCAGCCCTTGGGGCTTGCGAGCACGATCATCGGCCACGACGGGCGCGCGCGGCTGCCCTTGAGGCGCGCGGCCTGGTGAATCTCCCGGATGCGCGCGAGCACCGTGTCGAGCGCATCGGCCATCAGCCGGTGCATCGTGCGCGGCTCCTCGCCGGCGACAAAGTGCGGTGTCCACCCGCAGCCCTCCAGCAGTTGTCGCAGCTCGCCGCGGGAGATGCGCGCCAGGATGGTGGGATTGGCGATCTTGTAGCCGTTCAGATGCAGAATCGGCAGCACCACCCCGTCGGTGGCCGGGTTCAGGAATTTGTTGGCATGCCAGGCGGTCGCGAGCGGTCCGGTTTCCGCTTCGCCATCACCGACCACACAGGCGACGATGAGGTCCGGGTTGTCGAGCGCGGCGCCGAAGGCGTGACTGAGCGAGTAGCCGAGCTCTCCGCCCTCATGAATGGAACCGGGGCATTCGGGCGAGACGTGGCTCGGAATACCGCCGGGGAAAGAGAACTGCTTGAACAGCTTCCTGAGGCCGGCGGCGTCTGCGGAGATCTCGGGATAGATCTCGCTGTAGGTTCCCTCCAGATACGCATTGCCCACCAGCGCCGGTCCGCCATGACCGGGGCCGGAGATGTAGATCATGTTCAGGCCGTAGGCGCGAATGATGCGGTTGAGATGCGCGTAGATGAAATTCTGGCCCGGGGTGGTTCCCCAGTGGCCCAGCAGCATGCGCTTGATGTGCGCGGCGGACAGGGGCTCGGTGAGCAGCGGGTTGTCGCACAGGTAGATCTGGCCCACCGAGAGGTAATTGGCAGCCCGCCACCACGCATCGATCAGGCCGAGCTCACGCTCTGACGCCGGCGCGATCGCACCGTTCCCCGCCGCGCTATCCATTTCCGACATCCGACACTCAGTATGCGCCGCCGTTGCGCCGCATTGTCCGCTATTCTCGCTGCCACGATGAACCGATCGGTCGCCGCGTCGCGGGCGTCGCCCTTCCTGACACTGCTGGCTCTGCTCGGCTGTGGAGCGAGCTGCGCGCACGCCGCTGGAGCGGCCGGGGGCGCTGCAGCGGTCTCCCTGCCCGAGGTCCAGATCACCGCGACGCGGGTGGCCGAAGCGATCGACTCCGTGCCGGCGCCGCTGACGGTCATTCGGGGTGAGGATCTGCGGCGCCTGGGGGGCGCCGATCTGCGCGCGGCGCTCGCAACGGTCGCGGGCGCTGATGCACCTCCGGGGGGCGATACCGGCCCCGCGGGCAGCGTGCCGTCATTGTGGGGACTGCACGAGTTCGACGCCTTCCTGCTCGTGGTCGACGGTGTGCCCTGGGGCGGCGCGTTCAGCCCGGCGGTGCCGACACTGGATCTCAACGACGTCGAGCGCATCGAGATCATGAAGGGTCCGGCGCCGGTCATGTTCGGCGCGACTTCCTTCGTCGGCGTGATTCACGTGATCCGCTATCCTGCCGGCGAGAGCGCCAACGAGCTCAGCGTCGCCGGCGGCAGCCGTTCCAGCGCGGCGGGCTCGCTGTCCACGGCGCTGCCACCCAGCGGATCCTATCGCCATTCCCTGCTTCTCGATGGTGACCGCACGCGGCTCAGCGGCCGCGATCAGGGGTTTGACCGTGCACACGGGCTGTACCGCGCCGCCGCACCGCTCCTGGACGGCAACGCCGCAGTGGACCTCGAGTACCTGACGCAGACGCAGCTGCCGACGAGTCCCGTGCTTCGCGAGGGGAGCTCGTTGACCACTGCCACCCCGCTCGATGGCAACTTCAATCCCGCCGATTCCGGTATCGTCGAGCAGCGGATGCATCTGGCGATGAGCTTCCAAGAGGCGCTGCGCGACGGGCAGTGGCGGACGCTGCTCTCCTACACCGGTTCGAGGACCCACGACGTACGCGGCTTCCTGCGGCCGCAGCTCTCGAGCGGCGCCGACGGCGACAATGCCGATGGCTTCAACCAGGACCGCAGGGTGCGGGAGCTGTATTTCGACACGTTTGTCTCCGTGCCGCTGTCGGGCTCGCTCGGTCTGACCACGGGGCTCGATTGGCTGTCGGGCGGTGGGACGCAGCAGAGCAGGAATTTTGCTTACTCTGCGCTGCTCGATGGCAGGGCACCGCCGCCGAGCACCTCCCGGCATATCGACGAGATCAACGCTCTCGATGACCGTCGCGAGTTTGGCGGCCTGTACGCGCAACTCGACTGGAAACCTCGCGACCGATTCGCAGTTCTCGGGGGCCTGCGGCTCAACGACACTCACGAGCGCCAGCGGGCGACGCATGCGGACACGGTCGCCCCGGCCAATGACCGCTATTTCACCGACTCGCAGAACCACCTGCGCGTGAGCGGCGACCTGGGTTGGACGTTGCGCATCTGGGGTGCCGCGGACGGCCCGCAGCGCGGGATCCTGTTCGCTCAGTATTGCAACACGTTCAAGCCGGCGGCCATCGATTTCGGCCCGGACGTGAGTGCCGCCATCCTGCACCCGGAGAATGCCGAGGCCTACCAGGGCGGGCTGCGAGTCAGGACCCTCGCCGGGGCGCTCGACTGGGAGATCGCGGCGTTCAAGCTCGATTTTGCCAATCTGGTCGTGAATCAGACCGACGCGAGCGGAGCCCCCGTCATGGCCAACGCCGGTCGCGAGCGCTTTACCGGTGCGGAGACCGAGTTGCGCTGGCAGGCAGCGCCCAGCACGGTCCTGACCGCGGCGTACAGCTATCACGACACGCGCTTCGGTAATACCATGACAAGCGAGTCAGGAACCCCCGTGCAGCTGGCTGGGCGCCAGCTCAACCTGTCGCCTCACAACATTGCAGCCCTTGGTGTGCAGGTTTCGGCTCCGGGCGGATGGCAGCTGGCCACCCAGGCCGCCTATGTCGGGCGCCGCTTCCTCGATCGCCTGAACACCGCTGCGGCGGGCGGATACGTGACTGTGGACGCGCGCTTGGGATGGCGCCTCGGGCAATACACCCTGGCGGTCGAGGGTCAAAACCTGAGCAACCGGCGCGCTCCGGTCACCGCCAGCGAATTCGGCGACCAATCCTACTATCTGCTTCCGGCCCGGCGGCTCATGCTCTCGGTCGCGGCCGACTTGCGCCGGTGAGCCGCGCCGGCTCGGCTGCGCGCTCACACCTGCCAGCCACGATCTCATCAACACGTTGACCCGTGCCGTGGAATAATCGCCGCTCACGTGTGGCAGGTCTCCTGAGGGGGCACAATGACTCGTTGCCGGTTCAACGGTCCTGGAAGGGTTTTGGCTGTGCTGCTGTTGCTGCTGCCGTGTGCGGCACTGGCTGCCAGTCAGGTGGATCCGCAACTCTTCAGCGGTATGAAATGGCGCCAGGTCGGTCCGTTCCGCGGCGGCCGGGTGGTGGCGGTGAGCGGCGTGCCGGGGGATCCGGCGACCTGGTATTTCGGTGCGGTGGCCGGTGGGGTCTGGAAGAGCACCAACGCCGGCAGCACCTGGCAGCCGGTCTTCGACGAGCAGAAGATCGCCTCGATAGGAGCGATCGCGGTCGCCGACTCGGATCACAATATCATCTATGTCGGCACCGGCGAGGCCTGCCCGCGCGGCAACATCACCTATGGCGACGGCGTATACAAGTCGCTCGATGCCGGCAAGACCTGGCAGCACCTGGGTTTGCGCGACAGCCGGCACATCGGCGCCATCGTCGTCGACCCGCGAAACCCGGATGTCGTGTTCGTCGCCGCGCTCGGCCACGCGTTCGGGCCCAACGACGAGCGCGGGATCTTCCGCACCGGGGATGGCGGCAAGACGTGGCAGCGGGTGCTGTTCCGCGACCGCGACAGCGGCGGGATCGACGTCGTTCTCGATCCGCGCAACCCCAATACGCTGTTCGCTTCGCTGTGGCAGATGCGCCGCGAACCGTGGGGCTTCTCCAGCGGCGGGGCGGGCTCGGGGCTGTATCGATCGACCGACGGGGGCTTCACCTGGAAGCTCCTCGAGCACCACGGCCTGCCCGACGGGCCGCTCGGCCGCATCGGGGTGTCGGTGTCCGGCGCGGACTCCAACCGCGTCTATGCCGCCATCGAGGCGAAGGAGGGCGGGGTGTTCCGTTCCGACGACGGTGGCGACAGCTGGATGCGGGTCAATTCCGATCACCGCTTCCGGCAGCGTGCCTGGTACTACTCGCACATCTTCGCCGATCCGGTCGCACTCGATACCGTATACGTGCTCGACACGGGCGCCTTTCGCTCCACCAACGGCGGCAAGGATTTCGAGCTGCTGCCGGCGCCGCACGGCGATCATCACGCGCTGTGGATAGACCCGCGCGATCCCCGGCGCCTGATCAACGGCAATGACGGCGGCGCGACCATCTCCGTCGATGGCGGCAAGAGCTGGACTTCGCAGTACAATCAGCCGACGGCGCAGTTCTATCACGTCGCCGTGGACAACCACTGGCCGTATCGCATCTACGGCGCGCAGCAGGACAACAGCACCATCGCCATCGCCAGCCGTGACGACGAGGGCGTCATCGGCCGGCAGGACTGGTATGAGGTCGGCGGGGGCGAAAGCGGCTACATCGCACCCGACCCTCGCGACCCGCAGATCGTCTACGCCAATGCCGACAGCGGGCAGATGACGCGCTACGATCACCGCACCGGCAACCTGCGCGACGTCTCGATACATCCCCTCGACGTATCCGGTAACGGGGCGGCGGATCTCGAATATCGCATCCAGTGGACCGAGCCGGTGTTCGTCTCGCCGCACGATTCGAACGTTCTGTACACGGCGGCGCAGTTCGTGCTGGAGAGCTCCGATCAGGGGCGCAGCTGGCGGCGCATCAGCGCCGATCTCACCCGCAACGACAAGAGCAAGCAGCGGCCCTCGGGTGGGCCCATCACGCTCGACATCACCAGCGTCGAGTACTACGACACCGTGTTTGCGCTCGCCGAGTCACCGCTGCAGCGCGGGCTGCTGTGGGCGGGCACCGACGATGGATTGATCCACGTGACCCAGGATGACGGGCAGAGCTGGCACAACGTCACGCCCAAGGACATGCCCGAGTGGAGCATGGTGAGCATCATCGAGCCCTCGCCGCACGAGGCCGGCAGCGCGTTTGCCGCGATAGACCGGCACAAGCTCGACGATCTCAAGCCGCTCATCTACCGCACGCACGACAGCGGCAAGACCTGGACCCGCATCGTCAGCGGGATACCCGAAGGCGCCTACGTGCGTTCGGTGCGCGAGGATCCGCAGAAAAAGGGACTGCTGTATGCGGGCACGGAGCTCGGGGTTTATGTGTCCTTCGACGACGGTGGACACTGGCAACCGCTGCAGCTGAATCTGCCCGTCGCGCCGGTGCACGATCTCGTCGTGAAGGACGACGACCTCGTGGTCGCGACCCACGGCCGCTCGTTCTGGGTGCTCGATGACCTGACGCCCCTGCGCCAGATCGACCCCGCGGCGCAGGTGCCCGAGGTGCGCCTGTATCAACCGCAGAGCGCCTACCACCTGCATTTCCCCCTCGAGGTGAACCGCCGCCGGCCGGTCGGCGATAACCCGCCGCGCGGCGCCGTGATCGACTATTTTCTCAAGAGCAGGCCGGCGGCCGATGAGAAGATCACGCTCGAGATCCTCGACCCCCAGGGCAAGGTGCTGCGCACGCTCTCGAACCATAAGAAGGAGAAGTTCGCGCAGCCGGCCGAATGGCCGGATCGCGAGCCGCCCGCGGACCTGCTGCCGGATGGCGCTGGAATGAACCGCTTCGCCTGGGATCTGCGCGTCGAGGATCCGCGCGAGATTCCCGGGGCGTTCTACGCCGACGAAGGTCCGCGCGGACCGGTCGTCACTCCGGGCTCCTACCTGGTGCGCCTCACGGCCCGCGGCACGGTGCAGTCCGTGCCGCTGCAAGTGGTGCTCGACCCGCGACTGAAGGACACCGTGACCGCGGCCGACACGGCCGCGCACTGGGATCTGGTGACACGCACGACACAGGATATCGACGCGCTGCACCGCGCCGTCAATCAGATGCGCACCCTGCGGCGCAATCTCGAGACGCTGAAGGCCTGGGCGGGTAGCGAGGCCGGCAGCAAGCCGCTGTTGGCGGCGGCCGCGGATTTCGACGCGCACATGAAACCGATCGAGGAGCAGCTCATCCAGGTCAACATGAAGGCGTCGGAGGACAATCTGCGTTATCCGAACCGCCTCAACGAGCAATACGACACGTTCACTGCCACCATCGACGCGGACGACGTCGCTCCGACGGCGGCGCAGCAGGAAGTGTACGCCGATCTGCATCGACGCCTGCTCGAGCAGCTCGAGAAGTGGAAGTCGCTCGCCAACAGCGAGCTGCCGGCGCTCAATACCCGGATGCAGGAGGCAGGCGTTCCGCGGCTTGCGCTCGGCGAGGGGGACTGAGCCATGGGTGGGGTGGTATGAATATCCGCACTTTGCAGCGTGGACTCCAATACTGTGGTCGGGTCAGGGCGGTGCGTCAGACCTACCATGTATTCGAGAGCGAGGGTTATTTTTTCGTGCTGTCGTTCGCGCTGTCGAGGGCGCGTCGTGGTTCCGGCTACTTCAACCTGGTCGACAAGGCCGCCGTCGATTACGTGCACGAGCGCGTCGGCGGAACGCGCGGTGTGACTGCGAAGCAGGTGCTCGCCGCAGCGCAGCGCACCAGGCACATCCCCACCAGACTCCTGGCGCTGAATGTCCTGTATGTCCTGGTCGCGCTGCGCTGGGCAACCATCACGCGTGCGGGCGAACACCGGCAACTGTTCTTCGCCGTGCGCAAGGGGCGACGCAAGCAGCCCCTCTCCTGAAGGAACGCTGCGCTCCCTATCCGCTCAGCCAATCGATTGACATAAGGGTGGCGACGCCGGGGCGCTCTTTTCGAGGCGATCGTGCCGAGCGCGCGTGGTACGCAGCGGTCGGGTTATGCAGTACCTCGCGGTAGGGTGGCCGCGACTCGCGGGCGCGTGTCTGAACAGATAGACTCCGGCGGAAAAGGCGGCAGCCCTCCTGAAGGACATGCGCTCGACTCTCTTCAATCGCCGTAGGCGCGAGCTCGTGACCAGCATTCTGCTGGTCGCCGTGGTGTTCCACGCGCTGATCCCCGCCGGCTTCATGCCCGCGAGCGGCACGCCATTCTCCCTCACGATCTGCCGGCCCGAGTTTCCAGCTCCCTCTGCGCCGCTGAACACTGGCAGGCAGCCGGGGAATCCGCCGCACAGCGAGCACTGCGCGTTCGGCAACGCTCCGGCTGCCGGGCCGGCCATGGAGACGGGCCGAGTCCTGCCGATCCCGGTCACCGCTGCCGAGCCGATCCTCCTCCTCTCCGAGCCGCTGCACCTCAACGTCGGGCCGGTTCGCGTCCAACAGCCTCGCGGTCCACCCCGCTTCGCCTGAAGCAGACCTCCGTCGGCGTCGCGCGCCCATTTTCGAAGGCGCCCGACTGCCCGTTTCACACGTCTTGCACAACGGGTTCGCCACGGCGAACGGGAACGATTCACATGTCTTGCCAATTCAATCGCCTGCCGCTTTGGACGCTGGCAGGTGTTCTATCATCCTCCGCGCCGGTGGCGGCCTGGGCCTGCGCCACCTGCGGCTGCACTCTGAGCGCCGACGCGGCGGCCGGATACTCGGCCATTCCGGGATTGCGCTTCAACTTCGAGTACGACTACATCAACCAGAACTGGTTGCGTAGCGGCACCGGTGCGGCAACCGCGGCACAGGTCGTCAACAGTCCGTCGAATCCCGCGCTCGGCGGCGGTGAGATCGAGAAGCAGACGATCAATCGCTATCTCAGCATGGGCATGAGTTACAGCCCTGATTCCGAATGGAACGTGAGTGTCCTCGTTCCGTACGTCATGCGCTCGCACACGACCTTTGGCCAGCAGCAAACCCCGTACAGCTCGTCCGAGACCGCGTCGAATCAGATCAGCGGCGCCAGTCTCTCCGACCCGGGCGATCTCAAGATCATCGGCAGCTACCAGGGATGGCTGCCGACCCACAACCTGGGCGTGCAACTCGGCGTGAAGCTCCCCACCGGCCACTACGGCAAGGCGGTGAACTTCAACACCGGCCCCAACGCCGGCACCCCCCTGGATGCGAGCCTGCAGGCGGGCACGGGCAGCACCGATCTGATTGTGGGCGCCTACTACTACCAGGCCGTGAGCCAGAACTTCGATGCGTTCGTCAATGGTCAATTCCAGAGCGCGGTGCGGCACAAGCTGAACCAGCCCGGCGAGGATTTCCGGCCCGGCAACAGCGCCACGATGAGCCTCGGTCTGCGCTACGAGGCGCATCCGCAGTGGGTGCCGCAACTGCAATTGAACCTGTTGCGCAAGAGCGCCGATCAGGGGGCCCTGGCCGACACCACGGACACGGCAGGCACCGTGGCCTACCTGAGTCCGGGTGTGACGCTGCACGTAATGGGGAAGCTGCATCTGTACGCCTTCGCGCAGATACCGGTGTACGCCAGGCTCGACGGCTACCAGCTGTTCCCGCATTGGACGGTAACCGTCGGGGGCAGCTACGCGTTCTCACGGTAGGACCATGAGCACTCGATTTCACCTCCACCCGCCCGCGAACCCCACGCGGCGCACAGTGCTGCAGGGGGCTGCCGCGTTCGGTCTACTGGGTTTCGGGAGCATGCTGGCGCCGCGGGCCCAGGCCAACGAGCTGCGGGTCGGACAGCCGGCGCCCGCCGCCACCCTGGTGACACTGGACGGCAAGCGGCTGTCTACGCCGCAGCTGACAGGCCAGGTCGTCATCCTCACCTTCTGGGCCACCTGGTGTGTGCCCTGCCGCGACGAGCTCCCCCTGCTCTCGAGGTACGCCACCGAGCATGCCGCTCAGGGACTCACCGTGCTCGGATTCACTCTGAATACGCCCGACGAGCTCGAGGAGGTGCGCGCCGTGGCGCGCACGCTGAGCTTTCCGGTGGGCTTCCTGGCCGCCGCCAGCGCACCGGGCTACGGACGCATCTGGCGCATTCCCGTAAACTTCACCATCGACCGCGCCGGGCGTCTGGTGGATGACGGGTGGAAGGAGCGACATCCCGAGTGGACGCGCGAACGACTGGCGCGCATCGTGACCCCGTTGCTGGAGAAGAAATGACCAGCTGCCGAACAAACCAACGGACTGCGATCCACAGGGCTCGCCGTATGGGCATCGCGCTCATCGCGAGCCTCACTCTGAGCGGTGCGCTGGCCGCATGGATGCTCATTCAGACCCTGTCCGGCAGCTCCGGTCAGTCGCTGCCCCGCGCGGGCGAGCGCATCGATGCCTCGTTCGCCGGGCTGCGCGACACACGCGGCGCGGCCCTCGACGAGCACGCTCTCGCCACGCGCTATCGCCTCGTCACATTCGGCTTCACCACCTGCCCGAACGTGTGTCCGCTCACCCTCATGGGGATTCATCAGGCTCTCGATGAGCTCGGGCCCGATGCGGCGCGCATCCTCCCGGTATTCGTCTCGGTCGACCCGCAACGGGACACTCCGCGGGCGCTGTCGGTCTATGTGAAGGCTTTCGATGCCCGCATCGTTGCCCTGACCGGTCCGCCGCGGGCGGTGGAACGCGTCGCGCAACAGTACCGGGTCTTCTTCGACCGGCGAACGCTCGAT
Organism: Gammaproteobacteria bacterium; assembly: GCA_005878835.1. Classification (GTDB taxonomy): domain Bacteria; phylum Pseudomonadota; class Gammaproteobacteria; order Steroidobacterales; family Steroidobacteraceae; genus 13-2-20CM-66-19. Next base: position 12,530 of record VBMV01000091.1, read on the forward strand.
GCGAAGTCGGGATCTTACCTGGTGGAACATAGCGCGTTCGTGTTGCTGGTTGATCCGCAACAACGGATTCGCGTGGCCATTCCATCCACCGCGGCGCCGGCCGAGATTGCCGCCAGGATCGTCCGGGCCGTTCGCGAAGGCGCGTCAGTTCAGACCTAACAGGGCCGGCAGCTCCGCCAGCGACCTGATTTCCCGATCAGGCCTGCCCGGGAGCTTTTCGGGACGCTGATCGTAGCGGTTACACCACACCACCCGCATGCCGAACGCGGATGCCGCCCAGGCGTCCCACGCATTGGAGGACTGGAACGCGATCGCGCCCGCCTCGAGCCCCAGGCGCTCGACCGCGAGCTGGTAAACCCGCGGGTGCGGCTTGTAGATCCCGACCTCCTCGACCGAGAGCACGGCGTCCACCAGGTGCGCGATCCGGGCACCCTCCACGGCGGCCTGCAGCATGTGCGGGGAGCCGTTGGAAAGTATTGCGGTCCTCATCCCGGCCTGCTTGAGGCGCGCCAGCGTGTCGCGCACCTCCGGAAAGACGTCGAGTGTGAGGTAAAGGCTCAGCAGCCGGTCCCGCAACCCGCTGCCGCTGAGCCGCAGTGTCTCGAGCGCAAAGTCGAGGGCCTCACCGGTCACTTGCCAGAAGTCCGCGTGGCGGCCTTGCAGCGCCCGCAGCCACGTATACTGGAGCTGCTTCTCACGCCAAAGCGAGCTCAGGGCGCTCGACTTCTCACCCAGCTCGGCGCTGCAGGTCCGCGCGGCTGCAGCGACGTCGAACAGAGTGCCGTACGCATCGAACACGCAGGCGCGAATGCCGTGCAAAGGAGCGAGACTCATGATCCTGGCCGTCTAGGTCTCGGCGTGATCCCGTTCGGCCTTGCGCGTCGCCGGCCTTTCGCGCAGCAGCGCGGCGTGCTGCGCAAGCTTCGGCAGTCGGGAGCCCAGCGCCGGGGCGTCCTGCGGATACCACCCGGCGAGCATGTGCAGGTACGGGTCCGCCGCGGACAGTCGCTCCAGTACATAGGGCGCCAGCGCGCCGTGAATCAGTTCGAGGTGGCGGGCGTAGTCCTGCAGGGCCTGTGCCTTGATCTGGGCGGCCGCGGCCGTTCCGACCGTGGAGTAGCGCTCCGGGTAGGAGATTCGCAGCGCCGCCTCGTAGACGTTCGACGACAGAAATAACATCCACTGCAGAAAGCGGGCGTGCGCCGTGCTGCCGGCGACAGGCGCGAGATCCGCTGTGGGATGTGCGTTGGTCAGGTGAATGAGGATGGCGGCGGACTCGAATACCGGTGTGCCATCCGGCAGCACCAGCGCCGGCACCTTTGCGGCCGGATTGATGCGGCGGAACGCCTCCAGCTCAGCGGGAGTCGTGCCGACCCACAGCAGCTCATAAGGAGCGCCGATCTCTTCGAGGACGATTTGCACGGCCAGCGACCCCGCGTTCGCCCTGCCGTAAAGCTTGTATCCGCCGCTGCTCATAGCATCCCTTCCCGTCGAACAGGTTCCCAACGAAACAGTCGTGGCTAGCGTGTGCACGCTAACATTGCCCAGCCGTCGACGAAAGCCACCTCAAATGGCTCGGCTGTGAGCCGGCGCCGAAAGCTGCGACAATCTGACCGGCAAGCATGCTTCATACCCGCGCCAGCCGCAGAGGGTAGTCGCAAACACCCGTTGGCCGAGGAAGGCGCAGCAAGCCGCCAGGAAACCGTGTAGGGAGCAGACCCCCGTGATGCGCGGACTCATCTTCGATCTCGATGGCACTTTGGTGGACACCGTTTACGCGCACGTGTTTGCCTGGCAACGCGCATTTGCCGAGGCGGGTCTTGCCATCGACGGCTGGCGTATTCACCGCCGCATCGGCATGAGCGGCGGCTTGTTCGCGCGCGCGGCGGCGCGCGAGCTCGGGCACGACATCGATGCCTCGGCAGCGGAAGACCTGCAGAGGCGCCACGGGGAGCTATTCCGCGAGTTCCTCCCGGAGCGGCGCCCGCTTCCCGGCGCCGTGGAGCTGCTGAGGGACCTGCGCCGGCGCAAGATCGCGTACGGTATCGCCACTTCCGGCCGGCGCCCCGAGATCGATCGCTCGCTCGAGGCACTCGGCATCGGTGGCGACGTCGTGGTCGTCGAGCGGGGCGACGTCGTGCGCGCCAAACCCGAGCCGGACCTGTTCATCGCCTGCGGGCAGCGACTCGGGGTTGCGCCGAGCGAGTGCTACGTCGTCGGCGATGCCGTCTGGGATCAGCTCGCGGCGCGCCGCGCGGGGATTCTGAGCGTCGGGCTGCTGAGTGGCGGCTACGGGGAAACCGAGCTCCTGAGCGCCGGAGCCTATCGCGTCTACCGCGATCCGGCCGAGCTGCTGCGCTCGCTCGATGAGCTCGGGCTCGAGGCCTGACGGGGCAGGAGCATTTGGCCTCCTAACGGCGCTTCATCATCTCGGTGAGGATGATCACATCCTGCTGGTCCTGAGCACGATTCGATGCGAGCTTTGAGCGCAGGATGTCGTTGAGGCTCGCGGCGCGCAATTCGATACCAAAGGCTTGATAGGTGACGGCCGACTTGGCCAGATCGTCGTAGCCTTGTGTGCCACCCGGCTTGAAGATGAGGTCCAACCGGCCGGCGTCGGTCGTCAGGTTCCAGACGTTGGCGCGCGCGAGGGTTTCGGCATCACAATCGAAAGCCAGCCCTTCCGGCACGGATTCGGTGTAAACGCGCGCATGCAGATCGCGCAGCGCTGCCGACAGACGTTTGAGATTGCCAGGATCGGTGGCTGGCGTAATGTCGGCAGCAGCCGTGAGACGCGGGAAACCCTGCAGGCGCGCCGCGGTGGCGCCCACGAGGATGTAGCGGACTGCGCGCTTCGACAGGGCGCGAAGTATTCGCTCCGGGTCAAACGGGCCCATCATCGACACGCGCCGCGGCCGCAAAGAAACGCGCCGCGTGATGCAGCTCAAGCAGACGCTGTTCCGGAGTCAATCGCAGTATGCGCGGGACGTCGTCGAGCATATGAGAGTGGCTGCGCCTCGGACTGAGTAGTCCTTGCAAGTCAAACCCTGCACGGTTCACCAGACGCTGCAGGGTTTTCCAGCTTGGGCTGGCAGCGCCACTCTCGATACGGGCAATGACGGACTGTGACGTGCGCGCGCGGCGCGCCAGATCGCGTTGCGTCAGCCCGGCACCGCGCCGCGCGCAGACCAGAAGTCCTGATGCCGTTGTCTGAGCCACGTCGACACGATAGCCAGAAAGCTATCAGACGGCAAACCGCCTGTGCCGATATGACTCGATCGCTCACCTGTACTGCGACGCGCTTGTTTCAGAGCGTTCCTCGCGTAGGCTAATGCGTATGCCGCGAACACCACTGCGTGCCCTGTTGCTCGGCGCCGCCGTGCTCGTGAGCGCGTCCGCCACGGCGGAGCCGCCGGTGCGCGAGGCACGGCAGTTCGAAGTGAGTCCGTTCATTGGTTACCGCGTCGGCGGCGGCTTCAAGCTGGTCGACACCGGCCAGCACGTCGAGCTGGATGACCACGGCTCCTTCGCGCTCGCGCTCGATGCGCGCGCCGACGAGTCCACCCAATACGAGCTGTTCTACGGTCGGCAGTCCACGGCGCTGCGGGCAGATGCCCTCGCCCCCGCCAGTATTGATGTCGAATATCTGCACATCGGCGGCACAGTGTCGCTCGATGAGGAGCCGCGCCTGAAGCCTTATCTCGCGGGCGGTCTCGGCATCACGCGGCTCAGCCCGGATCCTGCTCTCGGTCACGAAGACACGCGCTTTTCGGTATCTCTGGCACTCGGCGTGCGCATGCCGGTGAGCCGCCATTTCTCGCTGCGCCTCGAGGGACGCGGTCTTCTCACGCCGGTCAACACGGATAGCGAGCTTTTCTGCCGCTCGGATGGGAGCGGTGCGTTTTGCCGGGTGCGTGTGCGGGGTTCCTCGTTCTTGCAGTGCGACTTTCTCGCCGGTGCGGCGTATGTCTACTGACTCAGCCGCTCGAGTCCTAAGCGGAGGGTTGCGCATTGAGCGCACCGTTGTAGTCACACCTTCATACAAGCGGCGCGCCGAAAAATCGCCCGTGAAAGTAGAAAATCAGCGCGTAGGCGAGGGCAGCAACGAGCGGCCGCACAATCCCGATCTCGCTCACAGCCGAATCAATCCTGTTCCTGCCGCTCAGGATCGCCGCAAATGGGACGCTGGAGGTGGTTTGCGCGAATTGTGTCCAAGCGTCGCCGAATTTGCGGCGCCGCTTGGCATCGATGGCAACCGTGCCGCCGAGCGCCAGCAGGAGTAGCGAGCCGAAGAGAATGACGGATGCCAGGTCGCCGTTCATGATCAGGTGGACCAGGGACCAGAGCGCCACGCCCCACAGAAAGGGATGGCGCGTGACGCGAACCACGCCGCGGGCCATGTCGGTGCCTTGCGCCAGCCTCGACTCCATGCCGACTCGCGTCGGGCTGGGGGTGGCAAGGCCGATTCCGACGAACAGGAACGCGACGAACACCAGCGCGAACGCCGCCGGTCGCAAGCCCGGGAGCGGCGCCCACAGACCCACCGTCGGGGCACGTCCGTAGGCGTAGATCATCCAAACCAGCCCGATCACGGAGGCGAGCGCGAAGGCGCCGCGATAAGGACCTTCGCCGAGGCGCAGCACCAGCGTGTCACGCAAGCGCGTGCCGGAAACGCCAAAATGGATGAGCAGAAAACAGGCGCTGGCAGCGACGAGGTTGAGCATGAAGGTGGTCCGGTCCGCTGGAGCATTCTACACAGTGACGACGATACCCACTGATGGCGGCCGATTCCTCGCCGCGCACCAGCGAGGCGCCCGATGAGATCCTGCGAAGTCCTGCAATCATTTCGACGTATCTGATGACGAGATCGTCGTTGCAGACTACGCCAAGTCGCCGGTTGCGGTAACAGGAAGTCAGCCGCAGCGCCGCGCTCAACACCAAGTTGGGTCCGCGCCAAGCGTGGCCGCATCCGCGGTGTCGGCTGGGAGATACGGACTTGAGTGCGTAATGAGTGCGTAACAAACGGACGCTACTAAACTGCGCGATGTAGCAACTGCATCGTGCGGTGAAGCTCAAGGAGGAGGTCCCTTGAAATCGTTCATTCTCAACCGGCACGGCAGCCTCGTGCTGCCCGCGAATTTCTTCCCGGAAATCGATTTTTCCAGCCTCGAGAACGCTCGAGGAGCTCGCAGCCGTCGTGAAACGCGGCTTCGAACAGAAGGCCCGACCGGCCAGGATCTGGACGATGTGTTTCTGCCGCTGGTCACGCCTCTGGAAAGGGGCGGCAGCGGTCGAGCGAACGCTGAAGAGGAGAAACGTCGATGAACCTTGAAAAGACATGGCAGGCGATTCCAAGGCTGGCGCCTGGCGTGCTGATTCTTGCCTTGATACAGGTGTGCGCGGTCGCCCGGTCCGCTGAGACCGGCGACAGCGCGCCGGCGCCGGTGCCACCGGTCGCCGACCCCTGCCCGCGCAGCTTCGCCGCGAGGGACGTGGTGCAGAACCCGCCGGCGCTGTTCAGCTCCAATGGCGTGCTCAACGTCAGGTTCTCGTATCAACACAGGATCGATGCGAACAACCGGGAGATGCTCTGCTTCATGACGCCCGAGGGGCTGCAGAATCCAACCCTGCATGTGAGTCCCGGGGACCACCTCATCATCACGGTCACCAACAATACCCCGGCGCTGCCGCTGACGATGACGGTGAACCCGCCGAACTGCGGTGCCTCGAGCATGGGGCCATCCTCGCTCAACCTCCACTATCACGGCACCAACACCTCGCCGACCTGTCACTCGGATGAGGTGATCAAGACGACCATCAATTCCGGCGAGACCTTTCAGTACAACGTCGCCTTTCCGGCCGACGAGCCTCCCGGGCTCTACTGGTACCACCCGCACGTTCACGGCCAGGTGGAGCATGCGGTGCAGGGCGGCGCAAACGGAGTGATCGTGGTGGACGGGATCGAAAACGTCCAGCCGGCCGTCAGCGGCCTGCGCCAGCGGCTCCTGATCGTTCGCGATCAGGAAGTACCCGGCGAGCCGGCCCCTGTGGGCAACGTTCCGGCCTGGGACGTCACCCTGAACTATGTGCCGATTCTCTCGCCCGGAGATCCCGGCGTCACGGACTTCGTTCCAGCCAGCCTGCAGATGCAACCGGAAGAAAGGCAGTTCTGGAGGGTTTCCAACTCCTGCGCCGATACCATCCTCGACCTGCAGTACGTGTTCGACGGAGTCCCCCAGACCATGCAGCTGGTGGGCATCGATGGCGTGCCGGTCGGCTCGCAGGACAGCACGCAACCCGGTCAGCCGATCCGGGTGAGGCACTTCAGGCTGCCGCCGGCCGCACGGGTCGAATTCATCGTCGCCGCACCGCCGGCGTCGGTGCAACTCGCGCAGCTCATTACGCGGGGCGTCGATACCGGCCCGATAGGCGACAACGATCCGCAGCGGCCTCTGGCGACCATCAAGCTGGTGGATGTCGGGGATGCCGCGCTGGTGCATGGCGCCGCTGCCGGCGTCGGCGCAAACCAGGGCCGAGACGATGGCCGCGTAGGTGTGTTCAGCGCGTTCAATCCTCATCAGCGGCGCTTCGCGGGGCTGAGTTCCGCGCCGGTCGCCGCACGGCGCACGCTGTACTTCGACGAGAAGGACGATGCGAGTGGCGAAACGACGTTCTTCATGGCCGCGGAGGGGCAGCCGGAACAGCCGTTCGATCCCAATGCGCCGGCGTCGATCGTGGCCACTCAGGGAACGGTGGAGGAGTGGACCGTGGAGAATCGGACCGGCGAGAACCACGAATTCCACGTCCATCAACTTCACTTCCTGGTGGAGTCGCAGAACGACTTCGAGATCAACGGGGCGCACCGCGCGCCGGGGATCACTGGCCAGTACCTGGACACGGTCGAGGTTCCGTACTGGGACCAGAACCCGAGCCACCCGTTCCCCAACGTCAAGCTGCTCGTCGACTTCCGCGGCCCTGACATCGGCAATTTCGTGTATCACTGCCACATAGCCGAGCACGAGGACAAGGGGATGATGAGTGTCATCGAGGTGCGGCCGCCAGCGGTGGCCGGCGATTCAGCGAGGGGTATGCAGGCAATCGGTGCATCGCCAGCCGTGGGTTCCTTGAAGTGAGCGACTGCTACGAATCGCGGCCCTGGCAGAACAGGCTCTGAACGAGACGCGGCAGCGCTGCGAATCCGGCGCCGGGGAGCCCCATGGGCTGGGTCGACGCGACGTGAGCTCCGAAAGTAGCTCGATGCGCCTCATGGCGAGCTCGGAGGCGACAGGGGATTCCTGTCGCCTCTACCTCGCCTGGGCAACCGCTACGTCGCCCCGGTGTTCAATCTGCCGGACATTTTGCCGCAGACGTAATAACATGTTATAACCCCACTGTGAAAGTTGCTGTACGGCGCATCGGAAATTCCCTCGGGGTCTTACTTCCGAAGGCAACCCTCGACGCGTGGGGCGTGGGCGAGGGCGACGCTATGCACCTGACGGAACACGGCCTTCGTCCCGCTGGGCGGGGAGGCTTCATGCACCATGAATTGGACGAGCTCAGGCGAACCATGGCGCTTGAGGTCGTACGCCGGTTCACGCCCCGCGAAATACGCGCGCAGATTCTCGCGAACCTGCATCGTTGGAGAAGGCAGGGTGTTTGGGGTGCGGCTTACAAAGAATGGCAAGACATTGCGGAGGGGCTAGACGATGGAGAGCTCTTCGCCGCAATGCTCGGACGTGACGAGAACGCGGTCCGACTTCGACAATCGGCGCCGTTCGTCGGATTACTTCCGAAAGAGCAAGTCAGAAAATTAAATGAAGAAGCAGCAGGTTGATCATGTGCTGCGCGCTGCCGGCCGCATCGCTGGCGAGAAGCAGTTCATCATTATCGGGAGCCAGTCTCTCCACGGAAAGTACCCGGATATTGCCGACGAGATCCTCACCTCGTTTGAGGTGGATCTGGTCGCGTCGAAAAATGCAGATCGAACCGAATGGCTCAACGCAATAGGGGTCGATTCACCTTTTCACGAAAGTTTCGGCTACTACGCTGACCCGGTTGACTTGAATACGGCGACCCTTCCGAAGGGCTGGAAAGAGCGTTTGGTGACCTTGCCTCCCGGCGAGACCGAGGGCGTGAGAGGGCTGTGCCTCGAGCCTCATGACCTCGCTATCGCAAAGTATGCCGCCGCGCGCGAGAAGGACCTGATATTCACACGTGAACTTGCTCGTCGCGGAATCGTTTCCGAGGAGCGATTGTTTACATTGCTGGAGCAGACCCAAATTGACCAGCAATTGCGCGGTCGAATGCGCGACCAGATCACCCGCGACTTTCACGCGAGGACGCGTGACTCGTCGAAGCGCAGCGAGTTAGAGCGCGACTCCGGCAAGGGTCTGGATGACGGCGCGTCTGAGTAGTAACTCCGTCGGCGCGTCGAGGTTAGATCGCCGCGTCGAGGTTAGATCGCCGCGTCGCCGTGACCCCGATGATGGACTGGACCGACTATCGACAACCTTCCTTACCCGTCAGGCACTTACGGAGACCTGGAAATGCTTGTCGCCTTTACATCTCCTCCAGGGATGCGCGGGTCACGCTTTCAGTTCACTTGGTTTGCCTGCGCCACGGCCGCCGAGTAGGCATGAAAGCGGATGTGCGCGAACGTCCTGGCCTCCTGATGGACTATTGTCCTGCCACGACGGAGCCGTACGATCGCGGTGTAAACTCGCCGGAACACCCAGGAATGACGCAGGAACGCGCAGCATGGAAAGCACTGGAAAAATAGGCATTTCCTCCGATCAAAAGGCCGAAAGGATCGATCGACGGATCTCAGTCGCTCCCATGATGGACTGGACCGACCGCCATTGCCGCTACTTCCTGCGCGGCTTCTCGCCCGATGTGCTGCTGTACAGCGAGATGATCACCGCGGCGGCGATCGTGCGCGGCGACCGCGCGCGACTGCTGGCGTTCGATCCCGAAGAGCACCCGGTGGCGCTGCAGTTGGGCGGCGGCGAGCCGCGCGAGCTCGCGGCAGCGGCGCGCGCCGGCGAGCAAGCCGGCTACGACGAGATCAACCTCAACTGCGGCTGTCCGAGCGAGCGCGTGGCGAGCGGCGCTTTCGGCGCCTGCCTGATGCACGAGCCGGCGCGCGTGGCGGAGTGCGTAGCCGCGATGCGCGCGGCGGTGCGCGCGCCGGTCACGGTGAAAATGCGCATCGGCGTGGCGGATGAGAGCGCCGGGGGAGTGCAGGACGCGCTCGAGCGCTTTGACGAGCGCGACGCCGAGCGCCTGTGGCACTTCGTGGCCAGCGTACGCGATGCCGGCTGTCAGGCAGCGATCGTCCACGCGCGCACGGCGGTCCTGGGGGGGCTGTCGCCGAAGGACAACCGCGAGGTCCCGCCGCTGCGCCACGACATCGTGCGGCGCCTCAAGGGCGCTTTCCCCACTCTGCCGATCGTGGTCAACGGCGGTCTGCGCGAGCCGCGCGCGGTGCTCGAGGCGCTCACCTGGTGCGAGGGCGTCATGCTCGGGCGCGAGGCCTACCACCGGCCCTACGTGCTCGCCGAGCTGCACCGGACGCTGCACCCGGGTGCCGGCGCCGTGCCCACGCGCGAGGCGCTCATCGCACGCATGGAGCGCTACGTCGCGCGCCAGCTCGCCGCCGGCGAGCGACTCGGGGCGATCACCCGCCACATGCTCGGCCTGTACAGCGGTGAGCCCGGGGCGCGCGACTTCCGGCGTACCTTGAGTGAAGGCGCGCAGGCGGCCGGAGCGGGGGTGGAGCTGCTGCGACGGGCGATTCCCGCACCGGCACGCCCCTGAGCCCGTTGGTAGCGGGGCGAGGGCGCTCGCGTATGCGTATAATCATGACGCACTCATGGGCAAGGATATCGAAGTCGCCATCCTGTTTGCCGACGTCGTCGGATCGACCCGGCTTTACGACACCATGGGTGACCTGCGCGCACGCGACATGGTGGCGATCTGCATCGACGTGATGCGCGGCGCTACCGAGCAGCGCCAGGGCACGGTCATCAAGACCATGGGCGATGAGGTCATGGCCACCTTTCCGAGCGCCGACGCCGCGTTGAACGCCGCGGCGCAGATGCAGCAGCAGATCTCCACGCACGCGCAGCTGAAGGTCGACGGACAGCCGGTCGCCATCCGCATCGGTTGCCATTACGGTCCGGTGATGCTCGAGAATCGCGACGTGTTCGGCGCCGCCGTACATACCGCCAACCGCATGACCAGCCAGGCCAAGGCCGGACAGATCGTGACCACCGCGGCGACAGTGGACAAGCTGTCACCGGAGTGGCGCGCGTCCTGCCGCCAGATCGACGTCGCCACGCTCAAGGGTCAGGGGAGCGAAGTCGTTCTTTACGAGGTGCTGTGGCAGACCGAGGACGTGACCAGCATGGTGCCGGGGATTGCGAGCGAGCCACGCTCCGGGCAGCACATGCGGCTGCGGTTGCGCTGTCAGGATCGCGAACTGCTGGTCGATGAGCGGCATTCGAGCATCACCATCGGCCGGGCCGAAGACAACGACGTGGTGATCAAGGGCAACCTGATCTCGCGCCTGCACGCGCGCATCGAGATCAGCCGCAACAAGTTCGTATTGATCGATCAGAGCACCAACGGCACGTTCGTGCAGAGCTCCGACGGCGAGGAGTCTTTCGTGCGCCGCGACAGCCTGCAGATCAAGGGCCGGGGCATGATCGGGCTCGGGCGCCTGCCCGAGCAGGGCTCCCCGCAGACCATCGGCTACACCTGCGAAGAGCTCTGACGGGCGCGGGGGCGCCGCGCGCTCAGGGGAGCCGCCGTTCGGTCGACTCGAGCTCGGCGAGCAGCGCCGCCGGCAGGCGCTGGCCGTACCTGCCCAGATACTCGCGCAGCTCGGCGAGCTCCTTGCGCCACAGCGACGCATCCACCCTGAGCAGGGCGGTGAGCGCATCCGCGCCTACGTCGAGCCCCCGGGTGTCCAGATCCGCGGGCCGCGGCAGCCAGCCGACGGCCGATTCCGTCGCGCCCGCCCTGCCGGCGCAGCGCTCCAGCATCCAGGCGAGCACCCGCAGGTTCTCGCCGTAGCCGGGCCACAGGAACTTGCCGTGCGCGTCGCGCCGGAACCAGTTGACGTGGTAGATGCGTGGGGGTCGCGCGAGCGTCGCGCCTATGTTGAGCCAGTGCTGCCAGTAGTCGGCGAAGTTGTAACCGCAGAACGGCTGCATGGCCATCGGGTCGCGCCTGGTGACACCCACCTGACCGACCGCCGCGGCGGTGGTCTCCGAGGCGAGCGATGCGCCGACCAGTACGCCGTGCTGCCAGTCGCGTGCCTCGTACACCAGCGGCGCGACCTCGCGGCGCCGGCCGCCGAACACGAGCGCGCTGATCGGCACGCCGCGGGCGTCTTCGGCGTGGGGCGAGTAACCCGGGTTGCGCCGGGCGGACACGGTGAAGCGTGAATTCGGATGCGCCGCCGGGCCGCGCGCCGCATCGTACGGCCGTCCCTGCCAGTCGAGAACCGGTTTGCCGCTCGACAGGCCCTCCCACCAGGGCTGATTATCGGCGGTGAGCGCGACATTGGTGAACAAGGTGTCGCGGCGGATCATCTCGTAGGCGTTGCGGTTGGTCTCGGGGTTGGTGCCCGGAACCACGCCGAAGTAGCCCGCTTCCGGGTTGATGGCCCACAGGCGTCCGTCCTCACCCGGATGCAGCCACGCGATGTCATCACCGACGGTGAACGCGCGCCAGCCCGGGAGCGAGACCGGTGGAATCAGCATGGCGAGATTGGTCTTGCCGCAGGCCGAGGGAAAGGCGCAGGCGAGATAGTGCGTCTCGCCGCGCGGATTCTGCAGGCCCACGATCAGCATGTGCTCGGCGAGCCAGCCCTCGGTGCGCGCCTGCCAGCTGGCGATGCGCAGCGCGTGGCACTTCTTGCCGAGCAGCGCGTTGCCGCCGTAACCGGAGCCGAAGCTTTCGATCGCGAGCTCCTCGGGAAAGTGCATGATGAAACGGCGCTCGGGATCGAGCTCGCCGACGGAGTGCAGCCCGCGCACGAAACCGCCCTCATGCGCGATGCGCTCGAGCGCGGCGCGGCCGGCGCGCGTCATGATCAGCATGTTGAGCACGACGTAAGCGCTGTCGGTGATCTCCACGCCGCAGCGCGCCAGTGGCGAGTCGATCGGCCCCATGCAGTACGGGATCACGTACAGAGTGCGCCCGCGCATGCAACCCCGAAACAACTCGCGCATCCTCGCGTGCGCCTGCTGCGGGTCCATCCAGTGGTTGTTCGGGCCGGCATCTTCCTGCGCGCGCGTGCAGATGTAGGTGAGATGCTCCACGCGCGCCACGTCGCCCGGGGATGAGCGATACAGGTGGCAGCCGGGAAAGTATTCGGGGTTGAGCGCCGTGAGCTCCCCGCCGCGCAGCAGCTGCGCCGTCAGCTCCCGGGCTTCCGCCTCAGTCCCCTCGCACCAGTGAACCGCGCGCGGCTGCGTCAGCTCGCGCACCGCGTCCACCCACTCGGCCACGTCGCGGCTGAGCTGCGCAAGCGGGGTCAGTGCATGTGCGGCCGTAGCCATCCGTAGCTCCAAGTATATCCCGGGGCGGTCCCTGGCCCTGATACAGTACCCATGCGAACCTCGATTCTCGTTCATCGGCGCGCCGCGCACCAGTTTGCAGGAAATTCAGCAAGATATGCGTCTCGACACGCCCCCCGAAGGCGCGCCAGGATGGTCACCACTTAGCGCAGGCGCTTACCGGCATGTTGGATCTTGAGGACATTTTCGGTCACGGCGGACCCCTCGAGCAGGCGCTCACCGGTTTCAAGGTGCGGCGCGAACAGCTCCTCATGGCGCAGCGCGTGGCCGGCGCGCTCGCCGCGCGCGAGTCGCTGGTGGTGGAGGCGGGCACCGGCACCGGTAAGACCTTCGCTTACCTGGTGCCGGCGCTGCTGTGCGGCGTGCGGGTGCTGATCTCGACCGGGACGCGCACGTTGCAGGACCAGCTGTTCTCCAAGGACCTGCCGCTGGTGGCCGCGGCGCTCGGCCGGCCGGCGCGCGTCGCCCTGCTCAAGGGTCGCGCCAACTATCTGTGCCGCTACCGCCTCGCGCGCGCGGATGAGGGCGGCGAGCAACTGAGGCTGGCGGAATCGGCCGCGGCGCGCCCGCGCGCCTCGCAGCCCATGCTGGCACGCATCCGGCGCTGGGCGCGCACCACGCGGCGCGGTGACCTGGCGGAGGTGCGGGGCCTGTCGGACTCGCATCCGGTGTGGCCGCAGATCACCGCCACCCGCGAGAGCTGCCTGGGAGTGCGCTGTCCGGAAATCTCCCGCTGTCACGTGGTGCTGGCGCGACGCGAGGCGCTGGATGCGGACATCGTCATCGTGAACCACCACCTGCTGCTGGCGGATCTGGCGCTGAAGGAGGACGGGTTCGGCGACCTGCTCGGATCCGCCGACGCGATCATTCTGGATGAGGCTCACCAGATCCCGGATCTCGCCACGCAGTTCTTCGGCGCCCACGTGGGCAGCCGCCAGGTGGAGTTGCTCCTGAAGGATGTGCGGCTCGAGCTGAGCGCGCGCGCCGCGGGTGCCGGGCAGGGTGCAAGCGAGGCGGCCGAGGCGGTACGCACGGCGGAGGATGCCCTGGGTGAGGTGCGCGCCGCGAGCGCGCGCCCCACCGGGCGGTTCGCGTGGAACCCGGGCGACTTCGCAGTGAGCGCGGCGGTGCAGCGGCTCATGCAGGGGCTGCAAGCTCTGGCGGCAGCTCTCGCCGGCGCCGATCCACAGAGCGCGCTCGCGCAACTCGGCGCGCGCACCGCGGACCTCGCGGCGAGCCTGGCGCGGATTGCCGCGATCGATGAGCTCGAAGGCGCGCGCACGCTCGAGGTCACGACCCGCGGCTTTGCGCTCAGCCTCATGCCGTTCGACATCTCGGAGCGCTTCCGGGCGCTGGTGCAGGGGCGCCGCGGCGCCTGGATCTTCACTTCCGCCACGCTCTGCCTCGGCGAGGAGTTCGGACATTTCACCGGCAGACTCGGGCTCACCGAAGCCGCGACGCTCAGGATCGACAGTCCCTTCGATCACGAGCGGCAGAGCCTGCTGTACCTGCCCGCGGGATTGCCGGAGCCGGCCGCAGCGAGCTACGTGCCGGCGGTAATCGACACCGCGGTGCCGCTCATCGAGGCCGCCGGCGGTGGCGCATTCGTGCTGTTCACCAGCCACCGCGCCCTCTCGCAGGGCGCAGCGCTGCTGCGCGCGCGCTGGGCGGATGCCGCACCCTACCGGCTGTTCGTGCAGGGGGAGGCGCCGCGCGAGCGGTTGCTGCAGGAATTCCGCGCCGACGGCAACGGCGTGTTGCTCGGCACGGCGAGCTTCTGGGAGGGCGTGGACGTGAAGGGCGAGGCGCTGCGTCTGGTGGTGATCGAGAAGCTGCCGTTCGCCTCGCCCGAGGATCCGCTGGTGCGGGCGCGCATCGAGCACCTCACCGCCAGCGGCGGCAACGCCTTTCGAGACTACCAGCTTCCGGAAGCGGCACTGGCGCTCAAGCAGGGGACCGGGCGCCTGATTCGCAGCGAGGACGACTACGGCGTGGTGGTCATCTGCGATCCGCGCCTGCTCGGCCGCGGCTACGGCCGGGTGTTTCTCGCCGCCCTGCCGGCGATGACCGTGACGCAGGATCCCGAGGACGCACGGCGTTTCCTGCGCCGGCATGCGCCGCGCGCGGCGCCGCGGGTGCGCTCGGCGAGCGCACCGTGAGGATTCTCGCGCTCGATAGCGCCACCGAGAGCTGCTCGGTCGCGCTGCTGATCGGCCGGCGGCTGATCGCGCGCGAGCAGCTACTCGAGCACGGCCACGCCGAGCACATCCTGCCGATGGCCGATGAGCTGCTGCGAGAGGCCGACGTGTCCTTGAGCGCACTCAGTGCGATCGCCTTCGGTCGCGGCCCAGGCTCCTTCACCGGCGTGCGGCTGGCGGCGAGCGTGGCGCAGGGGCTGGCCTTCGGCGCGGGCCTGCCGGTGGTGCCGATCTCCGATCTGCGCGCGCTCGCGCAGCGGGTGATGGAGCTGGACGCGGCCGTCACGCGCGTCCTGGTGTGCAACGATGCGCGCATGCACGAGGTGTATTGGGGCTGCTTCGAGCGTCCGGCCACGGGGGCGGTGGCGGCCGCGGCGCACGATGAGCGGGTCGGCAAGCCGGCCGCGGTGAGCCTGCCGGGGAGCTGGCTTGCAGCGCCTCGCGCCGTGCATGCCGCCGGGTCCGGATTCGCCGCCTACCCCGAGCTGCGCTCGGGCCTCGCCGGACAGCTGCAGCGCGTCCATGACGGGCTCCTGCCGCGCGCCGCCGAGATTGCACGCCTGGCGGTCCCGGAGGTGGCGTCCGGGCGTGTTTTGCCCGCCGAGCAGGCCCTGCCGGTGTATCTGCGCGACGACGTCGCCCACACCGGTGGCAGTCATTAAACTGACACCTGCTGCGGCGCTGTCATGAATCTGCAACACGGAGGCTCTGTAATAGCCGCGCTTCTGCAGGCTTCAACACCATGCCCGCCAAACAGGTACTGATCGTCGAGGACGAGCGTCCGATCCGCGAAATGATCGCTTTCGGCTTGAAGCGCGCCGGTTTCGAGGTCCGGGAGGCGGAGGATTGCCGCGCCGCACGCGCTGCCGTGGCGGATGCGCGCCCGGACCTGGTGCTGGTGGACTGGATGCTGCCGGACATGAGCGGGCTGGAGCTGACACGCGCGCTCAAGCGCGACCGCGAGACGCGCGAGCTGCCGGTCATCATACTCACCGCGCGCGCCGCGGAGGGCGACAAGGTCGCCGGCCTCGAGGGCGGGGCGGATGACTATGTCACCAAGCCATTCTCGCCGCGGGAGCTGCTGGCGCGCATCAACGCGGTGCTGCGCCGCAGCGGTGCCAACGGCGCCGACGAGCTCATCGAATTCGAGCGCCTGGTGCTCGATCAGGGAAGCCATCGGGTGATGGTGGGCGCGCGCACGGTCGCGCTCGGGCCGACCGAGTACCGCATGCTCGAGTTCTTCATGAGGCACCCCGAGCGCGTGTACACGCGCGATCAGCTGCTCGATCGCGTCTGGGGCGGCAACGTGTACGTGGAGGAACGCACCATCGACGTGCACATCCGCCGTCTGCGCAAGGCGCTCGAGGAATTCGGGTACGATCGCTTCGTACAGACGGTCCGCGGCTCGGGTTATCGCTTCTCGGCGCGCACCATCTAGGCGCGTACGGTCGAAAAGGGCGCACGGTCCATAGAGGCACGTGTCACAGATGCAACCGGCGACACAGGCATGGGGGTTCGCGGCGGTTCGGTTGCTCGGCACCGTAGTGATCGGGTGCGGCGCCGGCTGGCTGTTCGGCAATCCTTTCGGCGGGCTCGCCGCCGCACTCGCGCTGCACCTCGCCTGGGTACTCGCCAACCTCGCGCGCCTCGAATGGTGGCTGCGCCACCGCAGCTACGCCGACCCGCCCGACATCGGCGGGGTGTGGGGCGAGATCATCGCCCAGATCGTGCGCCTGCACCGCCGCAAGGGCTTCCACAAACAGCGCTTCGTGCAGCTCATGCGCCAGTTGCAGCGCTCCACCGCGGCGCTGCCGAACGGCGTAGTCATCCTCAACGCGCAGCGCGAGATCGTGTGGTTCAACCGCATGGCGGCGCGGCTGCTCAGTCTGCGCCGCACGGCCGATCTGGGCATGCGCATCGAGAACCTGCTGCGCGAGCCGCAGTTCGTGCGCTACCTGGCCCGACAGGACTTCACCAACCCGGTGGTCATGCGCCCGATGACGGGGGAGGACTGTTACCTGTCGCTGCAGGTCGTCCCTTATGGGGACGGGCAGCTGCTGCTGCTGGTGAGCGACGTGTCGCGGCAGATGCGTCTCGAGGCGGTGCGGCGCGATTTCGTGGCGAACGCCTCGCACGAGTTGCGTTCCCCCCTCACCGTGATTTCAGGTTACCTGGAGAGCCTCGGCCAGGACGCGGCGCTCGCACCGGATATGCACGCGCCGGTCGCCGAGATGCGCCGCCAGGCGGAGCGCATGACCGCCATCATCCACGATCTGCTCGAGCTGTCACGGCTCGAGGAGAGCGACGCGATCGTCGGCGGTGAGCCGATCGACGTCGCGGCACTGCTCGCACTGCTGCGCAAGGACACCCTGGCGCGGCCGGTGCACCCGCGCGAGGTGCGGGTGCGCGTCGACTCCGGCGCCCGGCTCATCGGCGACGAGCCGGAGATCCACTCGGCCTTTTCCAACCTGGCCGACAATGCCGCCAAGTACACCCCGGTCGAGGGCTCGCTCGAGATGCGCTGGTGGGTGGATGAGGACGGCGGTCATTTCGCGGTGACCGACACCGGCATGGGTATTCCGCCCGAGCACATTCCGCGTCTCACGGAGCGCTTTTATCGCGTCGACCCCGGCCGCTCGCGCGCCACCGGCGGGTCGGGCCTGGGGCTGGCGATCGTCAAGCACGTGCTGCAGCGGCACGGGGCGAGCCTGGAAGTGCAGAGCACCCTCGGGAGCGGCAGTACCTTCACCTGCCATTTCCCGCCCGAGAGGATCGCGGCGCAGCTTCACCCCCTGACCAGCGCAACGGCTTAGATTCTCTGCGCGGAGTTCCGCTATCATTGCCCGTATCGCCGCGCGCCGGCACACGAGCGAAGCCGAAAGACGCCAACTGATGGAAACCGCCGACCTCAGTCACCACATCTCGCGTCGCTTCAACGAGGACCTCGAGCGCGTGCGCAGCAAGGTGCTCGGCATGGGCGGCTTCGTCGAGCAGCAGCTGCACAAGGCCATCACCGCGCTGGTGGAGGGCGACAGCTCGCTCGGGGAGGCGGTCGCCCTCGATGACTACCAGGTGAACAACATGGAGGTCGCCATCGACGAGGAATGCAGCCGTATCCTCGCGACGCGCGCCCCGGCGGCCGGCGACCTGCGCGTGATCGTGGCGATCATCAAGACCATAACCGACCTGGAGCGCATCGGCGATGAGGGCGAGAAGATCGGCTACATCGCCTCGCGGCTGGCGACCATGGAGCGCCCGGCCGACAAGTACCGCGAGATCAAGCATCTCGGGCGGGTGGTCTCGGAGATGGTGCACGACGCGCTGGATGCGTTCGCGCGCATGGACGTCGACTCGGCGCTGCGCGTGGCGCGCCAGGACCGCCTGGTGGACGAGGAATACGAGGCCATCCAGCGCCAGAGCATCACCTTCATGATGGAGGATCCGCGCACCATTCGCCGTGCCCTGGATGTCATGTGGGTGGTGCGTGCGCTCGAGCGCATCGGGGATCACGCCAAGAACATCAGCGAGTACGTCATCTACATGGTGCACGGCAAGGACATCCGCCACACCTCTCTTGATGACGTCGAGCGCGAGCTGCGCGAGGGCCGAGCCGCCGGTGCGGCCGCGGCGCCGTCCCCCTGAGGGCCGCGCCTGCGCAGCGCGTGCGAGCCCGTCGGCGTCTCATCAATTTCGCAGGCTTCGCCGTGTGCGCGGGGCTGCTCGCGTACGCCCTGTACAGCCAGTTTCACCTGGGCCTGGACCCGTGCCCGCTGTGTATCTTCCAGCGCATCGGCGTTGCGCTGCTGGGAGTGGTGTTTCTCGCGGCGGCGCTTCATGACCCGCGCGGCCGCGGGGCCTTTGGCTACGCGCTGCTGATCGCGGCGGCCGCGCTGGCCACGCTCGCAGTGGCCGCCCGGCACGTGTATGTGCAGAGCCTGCCGCCCGGCTCGCTGCCCTCCTGTGGCGCGCCGCTCGCGGTGCTCTTGAAGTTCACGCCGCTGTGGCAGGTCATCCGCAAGGTGCTCACCGGCAGCGGGGAGTGCGGCGAGGTCAACTGGCGATTCCTCGGACTCGCCATGCCGGTGTGGGTGCTGATCTGGGCGCTGATCCTGGGTGGGTTGGGCGTGACGGCGAATCTCAGCCGAGGAGCCGGCGCAGCACGTTGACATACATGCGGTGCAGGGCCTCGATGTCCGTGACCCGCACGCACTCGTTGACCTTGTGGATAGAGGCGTTCAGCACGCCGAGCTCGACCACTTCCGCCCCGAGAGGCGCGATGAAACGTCCGTCGGAGGTGCCTCCGCCGGTGGATAGCTTGGGGCGCGCGCCGGTCACCTGCGCCACCGCATCCCCCACCGCCGCGCACAGCAGGCCGGGCGGGGTGTAGAACGGCTCCCCCGACACGTACCACTCCAGGGTGTAGCGCACGCGGTGGCGGCGCAGGATCTCTTCCACCGTCGTCTTGAGCTGCTCGAGTGTCTGCACCGGCGAGTAGCGCAGGTTGAAGCGCGCCTTGAGCTCGCCTGGAATGACATTCGGGGCACCGGTACCCGCATTGAGGTTGGAGACCTGGAAGCTGGTCGGCTGGAAGTGCTCGGTCCCCCGGTCCCACTCGCGAGCGGTGAGCTCCGCCAGCGCCGGCGCGAGCGTGTGCACCGGGTTCTCGGCGAGCTGCGGGTAGGCGACATGCCCCTGCATGCCGTGCACGGTGAGGCGGCCGCTCAAGGAGCCGCGACGACCCACCTTGATGGTGTCGCCGATCGAGACTTCGCTCGAGGGCTCCCCCACGACGCACCAATCGAGGCGCTCGCCCCGCTCGCGCAGCACTTGTGCCACGCGCCGCGTCCCATCGACCGAGGGACCCTCCTCATCGCTCGTGATGAGAAATGCGATCGAGCCCTTGTGAGCGGGGTGCGCCGCGACGAACTCCTCGCTGGCGGTGACCATCGCCGCAAGTCCGCTCTTCATGTCGGCCGCTCCGCGGCCGTACAGCACCCCGTCGCGGATCTGCGCCGCGAACGGGTCGCTGTGCCACTCCTCGAGCGGCCCCGTGGGCACGACGTCGGTATGCCCGGCGAAGCAGAACACAGGTCCCGTGGCGCCGCGCCGGGCCCAGAAGTTCTCGACATTGCCAAAGCTCAGGCGCTCGACCCGGAAGCCCGCGGCGGCGAGGCGCTCGGTCATGATCTGCTGACAGCCTTCGTCGGCGGGGGTGACCGAGCGGCGTGCGATCAGGACCTTAGTCAGTTCAATGGCTTGCGACATTATTTTAGGGGACTTGATGAGCCGGCCGCGCTCGCTGCGCCGGTGGAGCGGTGCGCGTTTATACGGCCTGAGATCGCCGCGGGCAAGCTCAGGTGCCATGTCATGCGCCGGCAAACTCCCGCGCCAACACCAGAGCCGCGGCCACAGGGAGGTGGCCGTTGCGTTGCCTGGGCGCCGCGTGGCGCCTCCAAGGGTTGTCATCAGAGCGTCACATCATTGTCATCTAATGCCCGCCAAATTCCCGCACAGCCCAGGAGTGGAATCTTGAATTCATTCAATGCCAAGCGAATGCTGGTGGTCGTGGCCGGCGTCATCGCGTTCGCCGCCGCGGTGGCTGCGGTCGTGGCGTTCGCCGGCGCCGCGCAGGCGGCCGACATTTCCGGCGCCGGCGCCACGTTCCCATATCCCGTGTACTCGAAATGGGCCGACGCCTACCGGCAGAAGACTGGCATCGGACTCAACTATCAGTCGATCGGTTCCGGCGGCGGCATCAAGCAGATCAAGGCGAAGACCGTCACGTTCGGCGCCTCGGACATGCCCCTGAAGGCCGAGGAGCTGCAGGAAGCAGGACTGGTGCAGTTCCCGATGATCATCGGGGGCGTGGTGCCGGTGGTGAACATCAAGGGTGTGCAGGGCGGCCAGCTGGTGCTCGACGGCGCCACCGTGGCGGCCATCTATCTGGGCGATATCACCAGGTGGAACGACGCGCGCATCAGGAAGCTCAATCCGAAGCTCGCGCTCCCCGACGCCACGATCGCGCCGGTGTACCGCTCCGATGGCTCCGGCACCAACTTCCTGTTCTCCGACTACCTGGCGAAATCGAGCCCGAAGTTCCAGCAGAGCGTGGGCGCCAACACCTCGGTGCAATGGCCGGTGGGCATCGGCGCCAAGGGTAACGAGGGCGTCGCCAACATGACCCACCAGACCGACGGCGCCATGGGCTACGTCGAATATGCCTACGCCAAGCAGACCAACATGGCGTACTGCGACCTCATCAACCGGGCGGGCAAGACGGTCGCGCCCGGCGCCGAGGCGTTCCAGGCAGCGGCCGCCAGTGCCGACTGGGCCCACGCACCGGGCTACCACCTGATCCTCACCGATCAGCCGGGCGAGAAGAGCTGGCCGATCACCGGCGCAAGCTTCATTCTGGTGTACGCCGTGCCGCCGGATCCGGCCGCAACCGGCGAGGCGCTCAAGTTCTTTGACTGGGCCTATAACAACGGTGCCAGGATGGCGGCCGAGCTGGGCTACGTCCCGCTGCCCGACGGCCTGATCAAGCAGGTCCGTACGACCTGGCAGACGCGCATCAAGGGTGCGCCGGGCCTGTGACAGGTTGCCGTCCGCAATGAACACGGTCGCCGCCATCGATCCGCGACACGCCGCGGGGCAGCGTCTGCGCGAGCGGGTCTTTCATAGCGCCACCTTCCTCGCCGCGATTCTGGTGCTGGCGCTGCTGGGCGGAGTGGCGGTGTCGCTCCTGGCCGGAGCCTGGCCCGCACTCGCGCACTTCAGGCTGGACTTTCTCACGCGCGAGATCTGGAATCCGGTCACCGAGCAGTTTGGCGCGCTGGCGCCCGTCTACGGCACGCTGGTCACCTCGGTGCTGGCGTTGCTGCTGGCGATTCCCGTGAGCTTCGGTGTCGCCATCTTTCTCACCGAGATGGCGCCGCTGTGGCTGAAGCGCCCGGTGGGCGTGGCGATCGAGCTGCTCGCGGCGGTACCCAGCATCATCTACGGCATCTGGGGCCTGTTCGTGCTGGCGCCGGTCCTGCAGCGGCACGTGCAGC
>VBMV01000143.1 GCA_005878835.1 Gammaproteobacteria bacterium
CGACGTGCAGATGGGCCCGATGGCCAACCCGCGCCGCCCGGAGGCGATGGAGCGCCTGATCGGGGGTGCCGTGAGTGCGGGGGCGCGCCTGCACACCGGCGGCCGGCGCATTGGCACGCAGGGCTACTACTACGCACCGACCGTGCTGTCGGAGATCCCGCTCAGCACCGCCATCATGAACGAGGAGCCCTTCGGTCCGGTCGCACTCGTCAACTCGTTCCGCACCGAGGAGGAGATGATCGCGGAGGCCAACCGTCTGCCCTATGGCCTGGCCGCCTACAGCTGGACGAATGACGCGGCACGGCAGAAGCGGCTGGCGCGCGAGGTGGAGACCGGCATGTTCTGTATCAACACCATCGTGCTGGGCGGCCCGGACGCGCCGTTCGGCGGCGTCAAATGGTCCGGCCACGGGTCCGAGAACGGGCCGGAAGGGGTGATGTCGTGCATGATCGTGAAGGCCGTCCACGAAGGTGAGGCGTGAGCCACGAGCTCAAGACCGGCGGCGATCGCGGCTACCTGCGCATCGCGACCGAGGAAGCCTTCGCGACGCGCGAGCAGATCGACTGCTACCTGCGCATGCTGAAGGACGGCACGGCGGACAGAGGCATGGTGTCGCTCTGGGGGTTTTACGCGCGCAGCCCCGCCGAGCGCGCCACGCAGATCATCGAGCGGCTGCTCGACCTCGGCGCGCAGCGCATCCGGCACATGGATGAAACGGGGATCGACAAGGCGATCCTCGCGCTCACCTCGCCCGGTGCGCAGCCGCTGCTGGATGTCAAGGAAGCCCGAGGTCTCGCCCAGCGAGCCAACGACTACCTCGCCGCGCAGGTCGCGGCTCACAGGGACCGCTACGTCGGAATGACCACCGTCGCCCCGCAGGAACCCGAGTGGTCGGCGCGCGAGATCGTCCGCAGCGCCCGTGAGCTCGGCTTCAAGGGCGTGCAGATCAACAGTCACACCCAGGGCGAGTATCTCGATCACCCCAAGTTCGATCCGATCTTCCGTGCACTTGCCGACACCGGTCAGCCCCTCTACATCCACCCGGCCACCCCGCCCGACTCGATGATCGGACCGATGCTCGAGGCCGGGCTCGACGGCGCCATCTTCGGCTTCGGCGTCGAGACGGGGCTGCATCTCTTGCGCCTCATCACCAGCGGCATCTTCGACCGTTACCCGGATCTGCAGATCATGGTCGGTCACATGGGCGAGGCACTGCCCTTCTGGGTCTACCGGCTCGACTACATGCATCAGGCGAGCGTGCGCGCGCAGCGCTACGCGCGCATGCAGCCGCTGAAGAAGACCATCCTCGAGTACCTGCGCAGCAACGTGCTGATCACCACCAGCGGCATGGCATGGGCGCCGGCGATTCTGTTCACGCAGCAGGTCGCGGGCGAGGACCGCGTGATGTACGCCATGGATTACCCGTATCAGTTCGTCCCGGACGAGGTGCGCACACACGACACGCTCGACATCCCGCTCGCGACCAAGAAGAAGCTGATGCAGACCAACGCCGAGCGCTGGTTCAGGTTGTGAGCCGCACGCGACTCGCGCACACGGCCGGGTACGCACTCGCATTGGTCGCGCTCACCAATGCGATCAGCCTGCTCGACCGCAACATCCTTGCGATCCTCGCGCCGCGGATCAAGCACGATCTCGGGATCGGCGATGCCGAGATGGGACTGCTGTACGGCACGGTGTTCGCGCTCTTCTACGCCCTGTTCTCGCTGCCGCTTGGGCGGCTGGCCGACGGCTGGGTGCGAACGCGGCTGCTCGCGATCACGCTGGCGTTCTGGTCGCTGGCGACGGCGCTCGGGGCCGCCGCGCACGGCTTTGCACTGCTCGCCCTGTCGCGTCTCGGCGTCGGCATCGGCGAGGGCGCGGCGCAACCGGCGGGGTTCTCCCTGGTATTCGACCAGTATGCGAAACCGCGCCGCGGTTTTGCTACGGGGGTGATCGCCGCCGCGATCGCGCTCGGCCTCGGCGGTTCCTTCGTGCTCGGCGGCGTGGCGGCGGACTGGTGGGACCACCTGTACGCCGGCGGCGCGGCCCCCCTCGGGCTCAAGGGCTGGCAGTTCGCGTTTCTGCTGGCGGCGGCTCCCGGCTTCATCCTCGCGGCGCTGCTCGCGCGGCTGCCCGAGCCGCGCCGCGGGCAGCTCGACGGCATCGAGTCACCCCCGGACCACCAGCCGTTTCGTGCCAGTCTGGCGCTCCTCGCCGCGGTGACCCCCGGCGCCAACTGGCTGGCGACGGCCGGGCGCCGTGCGGGCGCGCGGTACTGGGGCGTGAACCTCGTGGCGACGATCCTCGTCATTGCGGCCGCTACCGTGCTCACGCGGATCACGTCGGCTTTTTCACCGCGCCCGCTTCTGCACTTCGGTCCCCTGGCGGTGAATCCGCATGCGCTGCAGTGGGGTGTCGTGGGCTTCGGCGCGCTCGTGGTGGTCAACCTGTTGCAGCGGCTGCGACTCGCGGACCGCCCCACCTTCGAGGTCATCGCGCGCTCGCCCGCGCTGCTGCTGTGCCTGGGCGTCGGTGCGCTGCAGATGATGATCAACTACGGCACCATGGGCTTCACGCCTTCGTTTCTGATGAAGCACTACGGCCTGTCGCCGGCCACTACGGGCCTCGAGTTCGGCGTGCTGGCCGGCGCACTCGGGATCATCGGGCCGCTGCTCGCCGGGCCGCTCTCGGATCGGATCAACATGCGCTTCCCGGGCTCGGGGCGTGCCTGCGTCACGCTCGTCTCGCTGAGCGTTTCGCCGCTCATCGCAATCTGGGTTTACCACGCCCAAAATCCTGCGACCTTCTACGCGCGCTTCGTGCCCTACAGTCTGGTGCTGACAGCGTGGTACCCGCCGCTGTATGCCATCCTGTTCGAGCAGGTGCTGCCGCGCATGCGCGGCATTACCTCGAGCCTATACATCATCGTGACGACCCTCTTTGGTATCGGCATCGGGCCGTTCGTGGTGGGCATGATCTCCGACGCCAACGGCGGGGATCTCGCGGCCGCGATCCTCGCCATCAACTGGGTGGCCCCGGCGATCGTCGTGATGCTCGTCGCCCTCGCGCGGCGTGCGAGAGGCGATGAGGAACAGCTCATCGCGCGCGCGCGGCGGGGCGGGGAGGTCCTCGCTGGAGCACGCGCCACACCCACCGGCTGAGGCGCGAGCGCGCCGGCCTGGGCGGGCGGCGCCGGGCTCCGACCTAGGCTGCAAGTCCGATATCCGACGCATCCACCCAGTTGCCGTGCAGGCCGAAGCGCATCCGGATCGGAATCTGGATTGTCGCGATCGGTCCCTTGGCGACTTCCAGCGCCTCGAACAGCAGCAACTCACTGCCGCGCTCTTCCAGGCGGTTGCAGATCTGCACGATCCAGCCGTCACCCTCCTGCGCCGCCTTGTGGCGCGCAATGAAACACGGCTCCTGCAGGCTCGAGACGGGTCCGCACCACCAATGCTGCTCGGCCCCGGTCGAGAGATCCTTGTGGAAGAGGCAGTTCATGAGCAGGCCCCCGGCGCTGCCGCCGCGCAGCTCCACCGGGCGGCGCGGGTCCATCTCGAGCAGCCAGCCGTGGCGATACGGTACACCGGTGAAGCGGTTGTCGATCCGGGGGAATTCGGCCGCGGTGTCGGTCAGGCGCTCGATGCGCGTGAGTGCCGCCGAACCGGAGCTCATGTCCACCGTCCAGCGCGTGAGGTAGCTCATCGCTTCCTCGCCGTTGAACGGCGCGCCGTGCAGGTCGGGGAAGAATGGAAACATGTTGTTCTTGGCTTCAGGGGTGTCGAAGTGGATCTTCGTGCCGTGCTGGAAGGCATTCAGCACGTGGCTGGCGAAGCAATTGTCGCGCTTGAACCAGCGAATGTCCTTGGCGGTAGCGTCGGCGCGGCGCGGCAGCACCCCGAGGTGCACCGGCAGGGTCGTGTCGAAACCAAAGTGCGGCAAGCCCTTCCTGAGGCGCTCCCAGCTGCCGATCGAAGGCACGATGTGAAACAGCGCGTAATCGGCGGTGATCGCGAAGTCATGCATCATGCAGTAGTAGGGCGCCTTGAACCATAACTCGCGGATCAGCTCGCCCGCCGGTGTGATCTCGTAGAACGTGCAGTCCTCGCTGCACAGGCCCGATGAGGCGTAGCCGAAGGCGATCATGTGGCCCGTCTTCGGATCGACCTTCGGGTGCGCGGTGAAGGTCTGGCCAGTCATCTTCCCATTGAAGGAGGTGTAGCCCTCGGTCTCGAGCGTCGCGGCGTTCATGACCAGCGCGGGCGAATCCTCCTTGAGGGCGTAGAGCTTTCCGCCATAGATCCAGGCGTTGGTATTAGCCGTGCCGCGGATCCTGCCCTGCACCGATTCGTCATCCGTGAGGGGGTTGCGATAGGCGCCGAACAACGCACGGCCCGCGGCGCGCTCCAGCTTCCATTTGTCGGTCCGGGCCCAGCGCTGCCGGAAGTCGCAACGGCCGTCGTGGATATGGAAACGGCTGATCATGCCATCGCCGTTGAAGGCAATGTCGTCGCCGAGGCGCGGCGGAAACTGGGGATCGGGCTGCACCCGGAAGAACGCGCCGTTCAGTTCCCGGGGAATTGCGCCCTCGTGCGCGAGATCTACAATGTCCGCTTCGATGCGCGAGGGCGTGTTGAAGTCCGTGAAAGCGGCTGTCTTGGGAAAATGGGCCATGGCACGTCCCCTCAGCGGCGGTCTTTGTAAGCTATACTAACAATCACATTCTGGATATGCCCATGTCAGCACAGCACAGAGAGACGGTCGCCATCACGACCCGGCACGTCCCGGGTGATGAGGACCTCGGCGAGATCCGCGATATCGTGGGCTTTCACATCCGCCTGGCTCACGGTGCGGTCTACCGGCACTTCACCGAGACCTTTGCGGACCTGGATCTGACGCAAAAACAGGTCGCCGCGCTCTGGCTGGTCGCGGATCACCCGGGCATCGCGCAGACCGGTGTCGCCCAGCGTATGCGCATGGATCGGGCCACGACGATGGCGATCGTGAACCGTCTCGAAGCGAAGGGCTACCTCGCGCGCAGCAAGTCCCACATCGACGGACGCAAGCAGGAACTGACGCTCACGCGTGCGGGCCGCGGGACGCTCGCGACGGCGAAGCGTGCCATCCGGCAACACGAGCAATGGCTCAAGTCGCGCTTTACCGAAAGAGAAGTTGCCAAGCTCATCGAGCTGCTGACCCGCATTCACGAATAGCACCGCGTTGCTTGCGCACCGGGGGGAGCATGACGGGCAGGGACCCGAAATCCATCATCGACGATGGCGCCATGGCGGTCGGGCAATGGATCGCCGTGCTCGTCACCCTCGGACTGAACGCCATGGACGGGTTCGATGTCCTGTCGATCAGCTTCGCTTCCCCCGGCATCGCGCGCGACTGGGGCATCGACAAGGCGACGCTCGGCTGGGTTCTCTCCATGGAATTGCTCGGCATGGCGCTGGGATCGCTCCTGCTCGGCGGGGTGGCCGACAAGGTGGGGCGACGCCCGACCATCCTCGGGTGCCTCGCGGCCATGGCCGTCGGCATGTTTGGAGCGGGTCACGCGCAGGGGGTCGCCTGGCTGCTCGTCTGGCGGCTGCTCACCGGCCTCGGCATCGGCGGAACCCTGGCCGCGATCAATGCCGCCGCCGCGGAAGTTTCCAATCGCCGCTGGCGCAACTTTGCCATGGCGCTGATGGTGATCGGTTATCCGCTCGGCGGAGTCGTCGGCGGCCTGTTCGTGCAGAGACTGCTGGCGACCGCCAGCTGGCACGAGGTGTTCCTCTACGGTGCCTGGGCGACGACCGGCTTCCTGCCCTTCGTGTGGTGGCTCGTGCCCGAGTCCGTGGCGTTTCTCGACCGGCGCCGCCCGCCGGGGGCGCTGCAGCGGATCAACCGCATTCTGGTGCGCTTCGGTCACCCACCGGTGAGCGTGCTGAGCGAGGCAAGCCCCGGGGCCGAGCGGCGCTCGATCGCCGACCTGTTCAAGCCGGGACTCCTGGCGACGACCGTGCTGATCACTTTCGTGTACTTCGCCCACATCACCAGCTTCTACTTCATCATCAAATGGACCCCGAAGATCGTCGTCGACATGGGGTTCGAGCCCAGGGCGGCAGCCGGCGTGCTGACCTGGGCGAACGTCGGCGGTGCGGTCGGGGGCGCGATCTTCGGCCTGATCGCGACGCGCCTGGGCCTCAAGGGGCTGACCGTGTGCGTGCTCCTCGCCACGTCGGTGATGATCGTCTGGTTCGGCCACGGTGCAGCAGATCTGGCCAGCCTCAAGACCACGCTCGCGATCACCGGCCTGTTCACCAATTCGGCGATCGCCGGTCTCTACCTGTTGTTCGCGCAGGTGTTCCCGACACACGTGCGCGCCACCGGGACCGGCTTTGCCATCGGCGTGGGCCGTGGCGGCGCGGTGCTCGCGCCCGTCGCCGCCGGTTACCTCTTTCACGCGGGCTTCGCTCTGCAGACCGTGGCCCTCGCGATGGCGAGCGGCTCACTGATGGCAGCGGCGGCCCTGCTCGCGCTCAGGGTGCGCGAGGCTGACTGAGGCGCGCTGTCCGAGCGCGGCGCTTTCACTTCGACTTGTCGTACTCACTGAGGCCGGGTTTGTACGTCTTGTCGTCGAGAAACTGGTTCATGCCATGGTGCCGGCCGTCCGTTTTATCGTGCCAGTTGAGCGCCTCCTGGGCGCGGATCAAGTAGTCTTCCGCGCTGTCGTAGTTCATCTCGCGTACGCGCCGCAGGGCGTCCTTGGTGGCCTTGAGCGCTTCCCAGTTCTTCTTCAGGAGTTTCTGCGCCACCTCGGTCACGCGTCCCTCCAGCCGCTCAGCGGGAAGCGCCTCGTTGACCAGCCCCGCGGCCTCGGCCTGCTTGCCCGTGAGAGTCTCGCCGAGGAGCGCGTGATACATGGCCTTGCGCATGGGCATGAGCTCGACGGCAACCTTGCCGGCGCCGCCGCCCGGAAGGATGCCCCAGTTGATCTCCGAGAGGCCGAACTGCGCATCCTCGGAACAAAAGGCCAGGTCGCAGGCAAACAGCGGCCCATAGGCGCCCCCGAAGCACCAGCCGTTGACCATCGCGATCGTGACCTTCTGGTACCAGCGCAGCCGCTCCCACCAGGCGTATGCCTCGCGCTGCGAATGGCGCACGCCTTTCAGCCCCTGCACCTCGGTATCCCGGAAATACTCCTTGAGGTCCATGCCGGCCGACCAGGCAGTGCCCTCGCCGGTGAGCACCAGCACGCCCACGTCGTCGCGAAACTCGAGCTCGTTGAGGATGCGCAGCATCTGCCGGTTGAGCTGCGGGCTCATGCAGTTGCGCTTCTCCGGGCGATTGAACCTGACCCAGGCAATTCGGTCCTGGACGTCGACGGCAACGGTGTCGGCTTCAGCTCCTTCGCTCATGAGTCGTCTCTCGGGTCACCGGCGGACCACTTCTGGCACGATTGCTATACTATATAGCAGTTTAGCTCATCACCGGCACCGCTGACAATTGCCACGCGCGCGCATCAAAGATCCTCTGCTCAAGCTCCCGGGCTACGTCCTGCGGCGCGCCTCGGCTGCGGCGCTCGCCGAGCTCAATCAGCGGCTCGCACGACTTGATCTGCGGCACGCGGACGTGGCCATGCTGATGTTGATCGAGTCCTCGCCCGGCATCACCCAGAGCCAGGCCGGGCACGTGCTCGCGATCCAGCGGGCCAACATGGTGCCGTTCGTCGCCCGCCTGGAGGGGCGCGGCGTGCTCCAGAGGCGGCAGGTCGACCGACGCTCGCAGGCGCTCGATCTGACGCGGCGCGGGCGTATGCTGCTCGTCCGGGCACGCCGCGTGGTGGCTGCTCACGAGGCCGCGCTCCTGAAACGCGTGCCCGATAGGCTGCGGCCGATGGTGTTGCCCATCCTGATGGCGCTGTGGAACCGCGACCGGCCGTGACGCCAGAGCGCTGCCCGTTCGGGGCTGCCGCCTGCCTCATCCATCCTTGAACCCCTCGCGTGCGCGGCTGTTGTCGAGCACGATCGGCTTTCCGGTCACCGGATGCGGGTAGTGGAACGGGACCGTATCGGTCGCGGGCCAGAGCCGCGGCGGTGGATTGATGAGCTCATCCGGTCCGATAGGATCGTGCGGATAGCGCGCCTTGGCCATGGGAATAAAATCGATCGGGGTCTTCTGCCAACCCTCGGCGAAGCTGCCGTGCCAGAAGGGGAAATAACGCAGCGCCCTGATCTTCCATACATCGTTCGCGCGCACGTAGTCGTTCTCGTAGATGCCACCCTCCCACCAGGCGCGCGGATTGCCCTCGGCCGTGTGGTGCAGGCCGGCCTGCATCAGCGAGCGGCCGCGTGCCTGGGCCGTGCGGCGGTCCGGCGCGACGTCGATGACCATCTGCAGCTGCGGGTGATCGAGCAGCCAGCCGTAGCGCGGACCGTTGTGCCCCTGGGTGAACTGCCTCTGGAAGCGCTCGACGTACAGGCGGCGCACGCCGGCCTTGCCCCGGTAGATTCCACCGAGAAACCAAACGTCGCCATCGTCGGCAAAGAGGTCCACCACCTCGTTGTACTGCGACTTGTCGATAAAGTAACCGTACGTGTACTGAAGACGGCGGATCTCGTGAATGTCCTGCTGGACCGCAAGCTCGTGCTCGAGCTTTTCGATGCGGGCCGTGAGTGCGGCAATGTCGCTCATTCCATTTCTCCGCCCGACATGAGCCGGCGGGCCGTTCGGCGGCGCACGCGCGCCCGGGTAGCTGCGGGGCTCGGCTGGCGCGTGGCGGCGGGCCTCCAGATGAGGCGGCGCGGGGGCCTGCGTATTGGGGTCCCCTGGGCCGGGCCTACGGCAAGCGCCATGGAAGTCTGCCTCCTGGTGCGCGATATTTGTATGTGCCGCCTACAAAAGGCAATAGTACGTGGGAGACTCGCATGCGCCCGTCCGTCATCCTGCTGGCAGCGACGCTGAGCCTGGTCACCGGGCTTGCCCATGCGGCCGAGTGCCGCCTGAAGCCCAAGGAGGTTGTCACCCGATTCATCAATGAGTTCTACGTCCAGAAGCAGGTGCGCGCGGCATTCGAGACCTGGGTGGAGCCGGGCTACATTCAGCACAATCCGCTCGCCGCGACGGGGCGCGACGCGGCGATCGCCTTCCTCGAACCCTTCTTCCGCACCCATCCGGACGCGACCTATTCGATCAAGCGAATCATCGCGGACGGTAATCTGGTGGTCGTGCACTCGCAGGCGACATTCACGGCCGGCGATCGCGGGCTTGCGGTCGTCGACATCCTGCGCGTCGAGCACTGCAAGATCGCAGAGCACTGGGACGTGGCCCAGCCGGTGCCCGAGAAGTCGGCCAATGACAACGGCATGTTCTGAGGCCACGCGTTTTTCGGGCCAGAGCGTGCTCGTGCTCGGCGGCAACAGCGGCATCGGCCTCGCCGCGGCGAGGGCATTCCAGGCCGAAGGGGCCCGTGTGGCGATCACGGGTCGAAACGAAGCGATCTGAACGTCGACGGCGGTTGCCTCGAACTTGGCAGGCGGTGAACCCACCGGATCCGTCGTCGTCCAGCGCAAACCGGTCCCCGATCCTTGCGGCCGTCGGCCGTTGCATGGGGGCCACAGACGCTTTCCCCCGGCGACGATGTCTTGCAAACGGCAAATTTGTTTGTTCTACTTACAAAAAATAAAGGGACGTTCCGGTAACCAGCGGGTCGCCAGTCATCGAGGGGGGACGTGAGATGGAGGGTTTTCCGCGCCTGATTTCCACCTTACGGTTATTTGGGCTGAGCGGCTTTGTGGCGCTCAGTACATTGAGCAGCGGCTTTGTTGTGGCGCAGAACGCACAACCGCCAGAGCCGTCTACGCAGCTCGCCGAGGTCGTCGTCACCGCGGAGTACCGCGAGGAGAAACTGCAGGACACGCCGATCGCGATCACGGCGATCACGGCGCACGACATCGACCAGCGCTCGTTCAGCGACTCGTTCGAA
>VBMV01000167.1 GCA_005878835.1 Gammaproteobacteria bacterium
AGCGGGGCTCGGGATCGTTCCCACATCAATCATCGCGTCGCGCAAAGAGCTCGCGAATCGCTCACTTGTTCGCGTTCTGCCTGATTGGCAGATGGGTTCTGTGGACGTACATGCGGTGTTTCCTTCTGGACGCGCAGCAAAAGCCGCGGCGCGCGCTTTAGCAGCACAGATGGCCGAAGCGTTCCGCCGCATCCTATGACTCAGTAGCGTTTCACCGCGCCGGCTTGAATGACCGCAATCCGGAGATCTTTCCGGCTGCACTGATCGGCCGCTAGTGGCCGGACCCGGCCTGTCGGAATAAACTGCCAGTATTGACTGCCGGCCCGATGAGGCCGGAGCGCGCGGCGCCCAAGCAAGCGCAACACCCAATCTGATGTCCCGAGAATCGAGTTAGGCGGCATGCGGACACGGCTGCTTTGCGCTCCTTCAACCCGTCACACACACTGCAAACGAAGCTACGAAACTCCAACGCCAGCGCGCAACACGCTGCGATGCTCGCGGTGCATGCATCGGTTCGTTCAGATCGAACGATTCGTGCACCAACATCGATTCATCGAAGAAGCTCGGATGAAATGACGAACTCGATCGGGTCTATGAAGACAGCGAAAAACTTTCTTCGACTGGGTCAAGAAATATATCATAACAGTATGATTAAGAACGTTTTAATATGGGGCGTGACGGAATCGAACCGTCGACCAGCGGATTAAAAGTCCGATGCTCTACCGACTGAGCTAACGCCCCACCGATGTTGGGCCGACGGCGCGGTGAGCCCTTGCCTCGGGCTGGCCGTGCGGGGGCCGCATGATACTACAGCGGCGGGCTACGGGTACCCGCGTTGACGACGGGCTCGGGCGCAGCCTACCTTGCGTGTGATGCAATCCCAAGCGCAGACGGTCCTGCATAGCTGGTGCCGCCCATGAGTTTCAAGCTCACCTATTCGACGATGTTCGATCCGCCGGCGGAGCTGCACGCAAACTTTGATTCCGCCGTAGCCCGCGCGCTGGCAAAGCTCGGTGGTCGGCACCCCCTGCACATCGGCGGTGAGGAGCGCGAGGCGGCGCGGTACTTCGTGAAGACCAATCCCGCCGACTGCCAGCAGGTGCTCGGGGAGTTCCCCGCCGCCAGCGCTGCGCAGGCCGCCGAGGCCGTGCGTGCGGCCGTTGGCGCCTGGCCCGGCTGGAAGCGCACCAGCCCCGCGCGGCGCGCGCAGCTGTTGCGGCGCGTGGCCGGCCTGATCGAGGAGCGCGTCTACGACATTGCCGCGGCGCTGACACTGGAGGTCGGCAAGAACCGCATGGAGGCCCTGGGAGAGGCGCAGGAGACCGCGGATTTCTTCAGCCTGTATGCCGAGCAGTTCGAGCGCCACGGCGGCTTCGATCGGCCGCTGCCGGACGATCCGCTGAGCACGCACGTTTCGCACAACCGCAGTGTGCTGAAACCCTACGGCCCCTGGGCCGTGATCGCGCCGTTTAATTTTCCCCTGGCGCTTGCGGGCGGGCCGGTGGCCGCCGCGCTCGTGACCGGCAATACCGTCATCGTGAAGGGAGCGACCGCGACGCCGTGGGCGGGCAGGCTGCTCGCCGACTGCGTTCGCGACGCCGGCCTGCCGCCCGGAGTATTCAACTATCTGAGTGGTCCGGGGGACGTGCTCGGCGCCGCGCTGGTCGCGGATCCGGCCGTGGCTGGCGTGACCTTCACCGGATCCCACGAGGTCGGAATGCGCATCGCACGCGCATTACAGGGGCCGCCGTTCCCGCGTCCCTGCATCGCCGAGATGGGCGGCAAGAATGCCTGCATCGTCACCAGCGCGGCGGATCTCGAGCGCGCCGCGACCGGTATCGTGCGTTCGGCCTTCGGCATGGGAGGCCAGAAGTGCTCGGCGCTCTCGCGTCTCTATGTGCACGAGAAGGTAGCCGACGCGCTGATCGACAGGCTGCTCACGCAGACCGAGTCGATCCGCATCGGCGACCCGACGCGCCGCGAGCACTGGCTCGGCCCCGTGACCACACGCGCCGCCTACGACAACTACGCGCGCTACGTCGCGATGCTGCGCGACGGCGATGCGGGGCTCCTGACCGGCGGCGAGGAGCTGGAGGACGGCGCGCTCGGCCGCGGATTCTTCGTGAGCCCCACGATCGCGGAAGCCCCGCTCGGGCATGCGCTATGGAGCGAGGAGATGTTCCTGCCCATCCTGCTGGTGCACCGGGTCTCCTCGAACGAGGAGGCCATGGCGCTCATGAACCGCTCCGCGCTCGGGCTCACCGCCGGCTTTTATGGTGGCACGGGCGAAGTCGACTGGTTCCTTGAAAACGCCGAGGCCGGTGTCACGTACGTCAACCGCCCGCAGGGCGCGACCACCGGAGCGTGGCCGGGCTACCAGGCCTTCGGCGGCTGGAAAGGCTCGGGCAGCACCGGCAAGGCCATCGGCTCCTTCTACTATCTCCCGCAGTACATGCGCGAGCAGTCGCAGACCGTCGTCGAGTGAGGTGAGCCGTGCCGCTGCTGCCGCTCAGCGAGTCGATTGCGACGCACGTGCGTGACGGCGCGAGCGTGGCGCTCGAGGGCTTCACGCACCTGATCCCGTTTGCCGCCGGCCACGAGATCATCCGCCAGCGGCGGCGCGGCCTGCACCTCATCCGCATGACGCCCGATCTGATCCACGATCAGATGATCGGCATGGGATGTGCCGAGCGGCTGACCTTCTCGTGGGGCGGCAACCCCGGGGTGGGGTCGCTCCACCGCCTGCGCGATGCGATCGAGCGCCAGTGGCCGGAGCCTCTCGCGATCACCGAGTGCACTCACGCCGAGATCGGCGCGGCGTACCAGGCCGGCGCGAGCGGCCTGCCCTGCGCGCTCATGCGCCACTACGCCGACACCGAACTCGATCGGGCCCGCGGCGCGCAGATGCGGACCATCACCTGCCCTTTCAGCGGCGAACGGCTCCTCGCTGTCCCTGCCATCACGCCCGACGTCACGATCCTGCACGCACAGCAGGTGGACCGGAAGGGCAACGTCCTGATCCGCGGCATCACCGGCGCGGCGCGCGAGGCGGCGCTGGCCGCGCGCTGCCTCGTGGTGACGGTCGAAGAGGAGGTCAAGCAGCTCGACGCGCCGCTGAATGCGATCGTGCTCCCCCACTGGCTCGTCACCGCGGTGAGCGTCGTGCCGGGCGGAGCTCACCCCTCGTACGCCGCCGGCTTCTAC
>VBMV01000057.1 GCA_005878835.1 Gammaproteobacteria bacterium
CTTTCGGCATCTATCACAAGGAGACGTTCGTTGCGGCGGGCGGCTACCGCTCAGACACCGTCGGCGAGGATATGGAGCTGATCGTCAGACTCCACCGGACGCTATCGGCGCAGCGCAAGAGCTACCGCATCGCCTTCGTGCCCGAGCCGATCTGCTGGTCGACGGTGCCGGACGACCTCGGCACGCTCCGCAGGCAGCGCATGCGATGGCAGGTCGGCCTGGCGGAATCACTGGCGATGAATCGCGGCCTGATGTTCCACAAGGAAGGGTCCTTCGCGGGGTGGTTCGCTTACCCCTTCACGGTGTTCTTCGAGTGGCTCGGGCCGGTGGTCGAGACCTGCGGTTATCTCCTCGTCATCGTAGGCTTCGCTCTCGGCATCGTTTCGCTTTCGGTCTTCATCACCTTCATGCTGCTGGCTGTGGGCTTCGGCATATTGCTCTCGACCTGCGCGCTGTTGCTCGAGGAGATCTCGTTTCAGCTTTACAAGAGGCCGCGCCACATCCTGGTGCTGTTCGCGGTCGCGGTGCTGGAGAATTTGGGATACCGGCAGCTCAACACTCTGTGGAGGATGACGGCGGTGTTCCAGCATCTGTACCGGGGCGCGCGCGCACGGCTCGCCAGGCGCAAGCAGGAGTGTCCCGCCTGATGGGCCGCGCACTTCCCGTAGCCCTGGCTGCATGGCTGGCCCTCGCCGGCCTCACGCGTGTCACCGCGGCATGGGCCGCAGCTGCCGACGCCGAGCTGACCGCCGCCAGCGAGGCGCGCGATCGCGGCGATCACGCGGCGGCCATCGGCCACTATCGCCGCGCCCTTGCCTCCGACCCGCAATCCTACGAGGCGAAGTTCCAGCTGGCGCGGCTGCTGTCCTACACGCGGCAGCGCGAGGAGGCCATACGGCTCTACACCGAGCTGCTGTCGACGCGACCTGCCAACTCGGATCTGTTGCTGGCGCGCGGACGCACCCTTGCCTGGGAGGGACGCTGGTCGGAGTCCGAGGCCGATCTGAGGGCAGTGACCACGCCCTTGCCGCAGTACGGGGACGCGTGGGCGGCTTTGGGCGATCTTTATCTGTGGAGCGGCCGTCCCGCGGATGCGATCCAGGCCTACACCCGTTGGGTATCGGTCCAGCCGAACGAGCCCGCCGCGTATCTCGCCCGATCCAAGGCTTACCGGTCATCGGCAGACCGAACGGCGGCGCGTGCCGATCTGGAAAAGGCGCGCGCGAGCGGCGCGACCGACGCGCAGGTGGACCGGCTCGTCGCCTCGCTCGAGCAGCGCTCGGAGCCGCAGGCCACTCAGCCCGGAAATCTTCGCTGGCTGGCCCACGCCGGCGACACCTACAGCAATTTCTCCGCGGGCAGGTCTGCCTGGAGCGAATACGACGCCAGTGTGCGCGGGCATTTCCCCGGCGGCTCGCTCGCCGTCCAGACGCTCGTGGCCAACCGGTTCTCGCTGACCGACCACGCCTTCGCGCTGGATGGCTATACGGACGCATGGTCCAGGGCGTATCTCAACCTGCGCTACCAGTACTCGCCGAATGCGACTCTCTATCCGCAGCAGGCATATCGTGCCGAGCTCTTTCAGGGTATCGGGCGAGGGTGGGAGCCTTCCTTGAGCTACGACCACATGAGCTTCACCAATGCCGACGTCGACATGTACGGCGTGGGACTCGGCAAGTACGTCGGCAACTGGTACCTGCGCTGGCGCACCCTCTTCATCCCCTCCACGACGGGATCCGGGGTCTCTCACCGCGCAGTCGCACGCTATTACTTCTCCGGAAACGCAGACGACTACGTCGAGCTGAACGGGGGCCTCAGCCACGGCAACGAGCTTCTGCCCCATAGCGTACTCGTCAACGTCACGAGCTCCTGGACCGCCGGCGCGCAGATTCAGAAATTCTTCACACCCCGATGGGGCATCTGGCTCACCGGCAGCGTCAGCGACGAGCATACGTCCAACCCCTTCGTCGAGCGGGACGCCTCGCTGACCCTGCTATTGCGGTGGTGAGTTGCCGAGCGCGCCTCGATGGTCAAGCTGACCGCCCAGGCCGCAGGCACGCCATGGCCCGTCCGGCTCGGCGAGCGCCTGACCGCTTTCGGCAATCTGTCCCTGGCACTGCTGCTCGCCCTGCTGACGGGGCGGCTGATGGAGCTGTTGGGCGTCCTCATGACGACCGAGGTTCCGCGCAATGTGGGCATGGTGATCGTCGTGGCGCTGCGGTCGGACCTGCTGCTGTTCCTCGAGCTGCTCGTCTTCCTGCTGCCGCTCTTCCTGGCGTGCCGGACGGTCGTCCGCGGAAAGAACGCGGATATCCGGGTCTACGGCGGCCTGGGCTCGCCGGTGCTGATCGGTGCCGCCGTCCTCTCCAGCTACTTCCTCTTCTCCCGCGTGCCCCTGGGGAGCGACCTGTTCGGCTATTCCTTGAGCGACATTGTGACGACGGCTCGTGGGGGCTATCACTTCTCCGCTCTGTCCGTCGCCACCCTGCTACTTCCGCTCGGGGTGTTCTGGGTCGCACTGCGAATCTTCGACCGCCACGCCGTCCTCAATGCGCGCGCGGCTTTGCTGCTGCTCGGCCTCGCTGTCGTGCTCGCCGTCGCGGGCGTGAGGCCGCTGCCGGCCCGCGGCGCGCTGCAGAGCGAGTTCGCCTACGACATCGCAGCGAACAAGACGGCTTTCTTCATCGCGGATTCCCTCGCCCGCCTCAGACCGTCGCACGTGGTGACGGGCCGCTCTCCCGGTGCCGTCGCGCAGTTTCACTATCTGGATCCGCAGTACCCGTTCCTGCGAGGCGAGGACACCCCAGACGTCCTGGGCGGATACTTCAACTTCGAGCCGGGTGCGCCGCCGCCCAACATCGTCTTCCTGGGCGTCGAGGGACTGGGGCGGGCCTTCAGCGGCCCGAACGCCTACCTCGGCAGCTTCACGCCCTTTCTCGATGAACTGGCCGGCAAGAGCCTGTACTTCGAAAACTTCCTCTCGTCGCAGGGCCGTACGTTCGCATCACTGCCCTCGATCCTCGGATCGCTGCCCTTCGGGGACCAGGGCTTCAACAGCTTCGGCAGCCGCATGCCGAAGTCTCTGACCCTGCTGAGCATTCTCAAGCGCAGCGGCTACCGCACCCGCTTCTTCTGCGGCACCCGTCTGGATTTCGACCACCAGGGCGACTTTCTCGAGCAGCAGGACATCGATCTGGCGGTGGGCATCGGGGATTACGATGCCAGCTACTATCGTCTCCCAGGCTCGGACTGGGGATACGCCGACAAGGAGATCCTGCGCAAGGCACTCCTCACGGAACGGGACGATTCAGGCAGACCGTACGTGGACTACGTGCAGACGATCAGCACGCATCCCCGCTACGCCGTGCCCGGCCAGGAAGAGTACCTGCGCCTCTTCGAGGATCGCATGCGGGAGCTGCACTTCTCCGAGGCCGAGAAGGCGAATCACCGCCAGTACCGGGAGGTCTACTCGACCATCCTCTACACGGACGCGGCGCTCAGGAGCTACTTCGAGGAGCAGGCGAAGCTCCCCGGCTACCGCAACACGATCTTCATCGTCACCGGGGATCACCGGCTGGCGGAGATTCCACCGTCCACGCGGATCGACCGCTACCATGTGCCGCTCATCATCTTCTCGCCGCGCCTCAGCCGCCCCGCGCGGATCCAATCCATCTCCTCGCACCTCGACATCGCGCCGACGCTGCTGGCGCTGCTGCGGCATCACTTCGGGATCGGCACGCCGGATGAGGTGACCTGGGTCGGCTCGGGGCTCGACATGGAGCCCTCCCTGCGCAACATCCACCGCTACCCCATCAAGCGCACGATCACGAGCCTCGACCAATACGTTTCCGGGATGTTGTTTCTCGATGGGGATTCGCTATTCGCCATCGAAAGGGACATGGACCTCGAGCCGGTCCGGGACGATGCCGAGCTCGAGAGGCTGCGAGCGGAATTGGCGGACTACCTGAGCAGGAATGCTCTCTTTCAGCGTGAGCACAGGCTGATCCCGGACAGGGTCTACAGCGCGTATTTTCCCCGACGCTGATTGCTCAAGCGGTGAGAAGGCCCCGCAGCCGCAAGGCCTCACGCATCGAGGTGAAGGCAAATTCAGCGAGCACGCGCCGCAGCCGGCCCTCGCAGCGCTCCAGACCCGTGTAGTGACGGAAGCGCGAGAACGCGCCCACCCGGATGCGCGGCTGTCCGGGATCCACCTCCCAGGGGTGCAGATAGAAAGTGAAGGGGCGGCCGCGGCGCTCGATCTGCTTCAGGCCCGCACGCGTCAGCCAGTACGGCAGGATACGGAAATAGCCGCCGCCGGAGACCGGCACCTGCACGCCCAGGAACTTCGCCGCCGACATGGGAAACTCCACCAGCGTGCGTCCGGAGGGTGCGCTCAGGCGGTTGGGTTCCGGTGCCGCACCGGGCAACCCGTAGCGATCGTGACGGATGGGGAAAATTGAGGAGTCGTAACGGAAGCCGAGATCGATCAGCACATCGAGCGCCCACAGCGAGGCACGCGTCACCGAGAAGCTCGCCGCCCGGTAGCCGAGCACCGCCTGCCCGATGATGTCCTCGAGACACTCCTTGGCGCGCGTGGTCTCCTCGCGAAACTCCTGCGGGGATTGCCGGTAAACCAGCTGGTGCGAGAAGCCGTGGCAGGCGATCTCGTGACCGGCTTGCGCGATGCGTCGCACCAACCCCGGGGAGCGGCCGGCCACCCAGCCGAGCACGAAGAAGGTGCCGTGCACTTGACGCTCGGCGAGCAGCGCGAGCAGGCGCTCGGTGTTGGCCTCGACCCGATACTCGCGCGTGGCCCAGCTGTCGCGGGTGATGACGGAGGAGAGCGCGGCGACGTGAAAGTAATCCTCGACGTCGACCGTGAACGCGTTGACCTGGCGCGCCGCGCAAGGCGCGGCCGAGGGCTGAGCGGTGAGGCCGGGACTCATGGGCGCGGACTATAGCGAACCCGCTCGCCCAAGCCGCGCGCCCATGAACGAGAACGGCTCCCGCAGGAGCCGTTCTCCGATCGTATCGTCAGTCTGTCAGGGCGCGTCGGGCCTGCACTGTCTTGCGGCGGCGGCTGACGCTGTATAGCCCCAGACCGCCGAGCCCCAGCGCCAGCAGCGCCAGCGTGTCCGGCTCCGGTACCGAAACGGACCCCGGGCCGCTGCCCTGGTCCTCGGCGTCATCGTCGTCCTTGTTGATCGCGTGGTCGCGCCCGGGCCATTTGTCGTGGGCCTCGTGCGCGCCAGGCACGTTTTCGCGCGCGGACCCGGCCGCCGCCGGCAGGCTCCACACGGCCGCCAGTGTGGCGAGGCTCGCCATCCCAGCGATCAAACCAAGCTTCCTCATCGCGTCACCTCCACTGTCCGTCCCTGACTGGCCCATAGGATCCAGCAAACACCATGCCTGATTGCCTGTGTTTCCAGTCCCGCCAGCGACTTGAAAGCTGTCTGTGACATAAGACGCCTGGGCTCGCGCTCAAGACTGTAAGCCCCGCCGACGTGAGCTGCATCACAAGGCTAGCAACGGCGGGCGGCAGGGAGCGTGCAATGCAACATAACCTCCCATTCCAGCAGGCCCGCAAAGCCATCCCAGGCTGACGCAGGCCGCCCGTCCGACGCCGCATTGTCGGCCGGCAGCGACGAGGGCTTTAACAATAAAAATCAAAGCTTTGGACTACATAAGCCCTCAAGCTCCGGCTCAGACGTCGGCGTGCTGCGACGTCGGCGAGCGTCCTACGGGCCCCGAGAGCAGTCAGGGAGGGAGAGGTTATACGTAACCCATTGAGATATCACTAATTATCGAGGTCGGCACGCACCTTGCAGTACCCAGCCCGTCTGCTGCTCTGCGGTCCGCTTGTCCGCCGGAAGCAGCTCCATTGAGACATGACAGCTGGTGGCCCCGTTGCATGGGCCACGAGTGGGGGTTTGTGCTTTTGAATATGAAATTGACTGGCGTCTTCGTGCTCGTCGCATGCGTGCTGGCGGGCTGTGGCCACGTTCCGATCAGTGCGTCCACTACGGATCCCTCAACCACAGCCGCCGCCACCACCAGCCCACCGGCGCCGAGCCCGTCGCCGATCCCACCGCCGCCCCCGCCGCCGCCGCCCCCGCCGCCGCCGCCCCCGCCGCCGCCGCCCCCGCCGCCGCCGCCCACCAGCGGCACCGCGACGCTCTCCTGGCTGGCGCCGACCACCAATACCGACGGCGCCCCGCTCACCGACCTCGCGGGCTACGTCATCTACTACGGCACCAGTGCCACTGCCCTGAGCGGCACCATCCAGCTCACGAGTGTCGGGCTCCAGACCTACGTGATCCCGAACCTGACACCGGGTACCTGGTACTTCGCCGTCAAGGCCGTCGCCAGCACCGGCGTCGAGAGCGCCCTGTCAGTCATCGTCAGCAAGACGGTCTAGTCACAGCGGGGCGCGCTTGCGCCCGGTGAGCCTTTCCGACGACGTAAGATCGGGACGGTGAGCATGACCGGTCTCTCGCGCACCCGTGTTGCGCCTCTGTGGACGCTGCTGGCCCTGGCGCTGCTCGTGACGCTCGTCTATTGGCCAAGTCCGGCGGTCTACTGCGAGCAGTGGCTGGACTTCGTGAACATCACCTACACGCACGGGTGGTTGGTCCTGGCCGTGTGCGTTGCGGTGCTGGTGCGGTCGCGGCGGGAAATGGCTGCGGCGCCGGTGCAATTCTCGCCCCCGGCCCTGTTCGGGCTCGCCGGCTGCATCCTCGCGTGGCTGGTGTGCTACCGGGCCAGCATTCAGGATCTGCACATCACCCTATTCCCCCTGATCTTCTGGCTAGCCGTCACGGCAACGTTCGGTCTGCGCACCGGCCTGCTGCTGACTTTCCCGGTGGCGTTTTTCTACCTCGCCGTGCCGTCCTGGTCGCAGCTCGGCAACTCTCTGCAGGAGCTCACGGTGTTCGCCCTGCGCGGGTTTTTCTGGCTCACGGGTCCCGAGGTGCTGATCTTTGGCGAGACCATCCACATCCCCAACGGCTCCTTCGTGATCGAGGAAGGCTGCAGCGGCCTGCATTTCATGATCGTGGGACTCGCGGTGGCGGCGCTGCACGGTGAGCTGCGGCGCGACCCCTGGAGAGTCCGCATCGCGCAGCTGGCGCTGATGGCGAGCCTCGCGCTGCTGGCGAACTGGGTGCGCGTGTATACGGTCATCGAGGCGGGCTATCTCACCGACATGCGCAGCTACCTCGTGAGCGTGAGTCACTACTGGTTCGGCTGGGGCGTGTTTGCGGTGGCACTGGTGTTTTTTTTCGCTCTCACGACGCTCTACGGGCCGCGCGAGCCGGCTCACAAACCGCCGCTGCCACCCGTTGACCCCGGCCCGCCTGCGCCGCTCGCGGGGCTCGCCGCCACGGTTGTGGTGCTGGTGGCGCTGCCAGCCGTGAGCTGGGGACTGCGCACCCTGCAGCCGGCGCCGGCCCTGAGCGCCGCGCTCCCCTCGAGTCCGCGCGCGCCCTGGTCGTCGGCGCCCGCTGACACACTTTCTTCCTGGCGGCCGGCATTCCCAGGCGCCGATCAGGAACAACGATTCGCGTATACCAACACCAGCGGCAACGCCGTGGAGGTATTCAGGGTGGCCTACCGCACTCAGCGCCAGGGAGCGAAGCTGGTCGGCATGCGGACCAGCGTCACGGGTAAGGGATTGAGGCTGCGCTCCGAGGAGGACATCGACACCGCGCGGGGCGCGTTTCGCGAGACCGAGGTCGCCGACCGTTCGGGCGCGCGCTCCCTCATCTGGTATCGCTACGAGACCGCGGGACGGGCCTTTGTCAGACCGCTCGCCGCGCAGCTGTGGTACGGGATCAACGCGATCGTGTCGCATCCGCCGGCCGCCCTGATCGCCT
Organism: Gammaproteobacteria bacterium; assembly: GCA_005878835.1. Lineage (GTDB taxonomy): Bacteria > Pseudomonadota > Gammaproteobacteria > Steroidobacterales > Steroidobacteraceae > 13-2-20CM-66-19. The sequence goes on from VBMV01000057.1 coordinate 7,875, forward strand.
ATCGAGCGGCATGCGGCGAGGGCGAGGATTGCGCGGATGCGCGCCACCTGCTGCGTGAGTTCCTCGCGAGTGCAACCTTCTGACGGCGTTGCAGCCCGAGCGTGACGGTGTTCGCACCGCAAGGGTTGCAAGGCCAAGCTCGACGTCGCGTTTGGGAGACGGTGCGGTTGCAGATGCGATCGCGGCTTCTGATAGGCTCAACTTTTGGACCCAGGGAAGTTCGATGCGACCTTCGAGCGTGCTGCTGCTGGCAGGAGGGCTGGCCATCACCCCACTGATGATCGGTTGCACCTCCGGCGCGCCGCTGCCAGCGCCGCCCACACCCGGCCCGGCGGCGGCCAAGGCGGTCGGCAACGACTACATCATCGGTCCGGGCGATACGCTCGAGGTGTTCGTGTGGCGCAACCCGGAGCTGTCGGTCACCGTTCCGGTGCGTCCCGATGGCAAGATCTCCACGCCGCTGGTGGAGAACATGGTCGCGGTCGGCAAGACCCCGCCGCAGCTCGCCCGCGACATGGAGGGCGTGCTTGCCGAATACGTGCGCTCCCCGAAGGTCAACATCATCGTGACCATCGCAGCGAGCGCTTTCAGCCTGGTGAAGGTCGTGGGCCAGGTCGTGCACCCCCAGGCCTTGCCGTATCGCGAAGGAATGACGGTGCTGGATGCGATCCTGGCGGTGGGCGGTCTGGGACAGTTTGCCTCCGGCAACCGCGCGCGTATCGTGCGCGTGCAGAACGGCCAGCAGACCACTATCCATGTGAAGCTCGCGAACCTCGTCAACAGCGGCGACGTCAGTGAGAACGTGCCCCTGAAGCCCGGCGACGTGCTGGTCGTGCCGGAGTCGATCTTCTGAACGTATGAACGCCGCCCTCGAATTCATTCTCGAGCAGATCCACGGCGCCTGGCGCTTTCGCTGGACCGCCATGCTGGTGGCCTGGATCGTGTGCCTCCTCGGCTGGCTCGTCGTGCTGGCGATGCCCGACACCTACAGCGCCTGGGCGCGGGTGTACGTCGACACGCGCACGAGGTTGAGCCAGGTCACTCAGGGCATCGCAGTCGACTCCAACATCGCTTCCCAGGCCGAAGCCGTACGCCAGGCGCTGCTCGGCGGGCCGCAGCTCGAGAAGGTGGCGCGCCTGGCCATGCCCGGTTACGCCGGTGCGAGTCCGGAGCGGCAAGCCACGATCATCGACGGCCTGCGCAAACGTCTCCAGGTCGAGGCGAGTGGCGAGCGGAATCAGCCCGCCGACCTCTACATGATTACTTACACGGACCGGGACCGGCGCACCGCTCACCGGGTGGTCGATCAGCTGCTCACGCTGTTTCTCGCCAACTCTCTCGGCGGCAGCCTGCAGGGATCGGAACAGGCGCAGGCCTTCCTGACGCAGCAGATCGCCGAGTACGACAGCAAGCTGGCCTCGGCCGAGTCCCGCCTGGCGGACTTCAAGCGTCAAAACGCCGGACTGGTGCCGGGAGCGACGGGTGACTACTTCACACATCTGCACGCGGAAACCGACAACCTCGACAAGGACCGTCTCGCCCTTACGGTCGCGGAGCAAAAGCGCGACGAACTTCACCGGCAACTGTCCAGCGAGCTGCCCTCGATGGGCTCGTCCGCGGGAATTCGCACTGCCGCGGGCGGGGGCGCCGGCGGCGCGGACACCGCCAGCGCGATCCGCGAGACCCAGGCGCGGCTCGATGAGCTGCTGCTGCGCTTCACGGACAAGCACCCGGACGTCATTGCGGCGCGCCGCACGCTCGAGGATCTCAAGAAGCGCCAGCAGGTGGAGCTGCAGGCGGTAAGGCACGGGGACCAGGCGGCGATCGCGGCGAGCGGCCTGGCGGCGAACCCCGTCTACCAGGGTATCAAGCTGCAGTTGAGCCAGGCGGAGGTCGAAGTTGCCGCAGCGCGGCGCCAGGTCGCCGATCGGGAGGGCAGGATCGCCGAGCTGCGCAAGATGATCAATACCGCTCCCCAGGTCGAGGCGGAGTACGCGCGCCTCAATCGCGACTACGACGTGACCCGGGGCCAGTATCAGGTCCTGGTGGAGCGTCTCAACCGGGCAAAGCTCGCCGACAAGGCGGAGGCGACCGGCGTGGTGCGCTTCGAGGTCGTCGATCCGCCCACGGGGAGCGAGCAGCCGGTCTCCCCCGACCGCATCCGGCTCATCCTGGTGGTGCTGCTCGGCGGCCTCGCCGCCGGCGCCGGCGCGGCCTACGGGATGCATCAGCTGCGGCCGGTGTTTGTTTCAGCGCGTCAGCTCACCGAGGTCACGCAGCTTCCAGTGCTGGGCGTGGTGAGCATGACCTGGCTGGAGAGGCACCAGGCGCTGGCGCGCCATGCCGTATGGGTGTATTGCATGGCGGTCGCCGTATTGTTTGCGGTGGCAGCAATGATGCTGCTGACGCAGAGCGTCACCGCGCACTTCCTGCACGCACTGATCGCATGAGCGTCATCGAGAACGCCATCAAGAGGCTGCAGGCGGCGCGCGCGGGGGCCGCCTTCGCGCGCGGCACGGCCGGCGCCTCCGGCGGGGCTGCCCGACGGCGCGAGCTCGCCGCGGCGGGGAACGCTGCGGCCGCGCCCACCCGTACCATCGTCATCAACCACGATGCGTTGCGCATCGCCGGTCTTGTGCCGCCTTCCCATCAGGAGCGCGAGCTCGCGCGGCAATTCCGGCACATCAAGCGGCCGCTGATCAACAACGCTCTCGGCCGCGGTGTGCCACGGCTCGCGCACGGCAATCTCATCATGGTCGCGAGCGCGGTGCCCGGGGAAGGCAAGACCTTCACCTCGCTGAATCTCGCCTTCAGCATGCGGCTCGAAGAGGACATGTCGGTCCTGCTGGTGGATGGCGACGTGGTGAATCCGCGCGTCAGCCGCATCCTGGGCGTCGAGAACGAGCCCGGACTCCTGGAGGTCGTCAGGGACAATGTGCCTCTGGGCGCGGCGATTCACGCTACCGATGTGCCGGGACTCTCGTTCCTGCCGGCGGGTCGCCCGGATGCGAACCCGACTGAATTGCTTGCGAGCGTGCGGATGAGCGAGGTGGTCGCCCAGCTAGGTGGCCATGATCCGACGCGACTGGTGCTGTTCGATTCCGCGCCCCTGTTGCTGACGACGGAGTCCCACGCGCTGGCCCACCTGGTCGGGCAGATTCTGCTCGTGGTGAGAGCCGATCTGACAGCGCAGCAGGTGGTACTCGCGGCCCTTGAGACGCTCGAAGAGGGCAAGCCGGTTTCCCTGGTGCTCAACCAGAGCATGAAGCCGCCGCATGCCGAGTACTATTACCAGTACAGCGGCAACGCCGGGACACCCAAGAACGCCAGCGGCGCTTGAGCCACGCGAAGGAGCGTGTGACATGAACAGCCGACAGGGAACGCGGCCGCTCGCCGGCGCTCACCGGTTGATCGGGCTCGTGTTGGCGTTCGCCCCGCTCCCGGCGGCCGCCCAGATCGGGCCGCTCACCAACCAGGGTCTGTTTTTCGACCGGGCCTCCAACCCCCGTGGGGGCAACTACCTGGCGGCCGATGCCGGGCTCATCTACACCGACAACGTGACCCGCGCGGCCAGCGGCTCCGGGGACACGCTCGCACTGCTGGGCCTGCTGGCGGACGCCTCCCGGGAGGGCGCGCGCGTCGACTACCGCCTGGCCGCGGACCTGGCGCTGGTGAAGTACCCGCGCGCGGATTACCAGACACAGCCTTTCGGCTATCTCGATGGGACGGGGGCCATTCGGATCGTGCCCGGGTCTTTCTCCTGGACCGGCCGGGAGACTTACACCCAGACCGTCATCGACCCGTTCGCGCCGGTCACGCCGGACAACCTCGAGGGCCTGAACTACCTCACAACAGGGCCGCGCTTCACGCTGCGCCCGACACTGCGCACCACGGTTACGCTGAACGGCACGTACTCCTACCTCACCAGCAGCTCGAAGTCACCGCTGTACGTGAACATCGACAACCACCGCTACGCCGGCGACCTCACCCTCAGCCACACCTTCTCGAGCAGCTCCAGCGCCTACCTCACCGGCTCGAGCGAGAAGGTGGAGTTCACCGACCAGGTAGACAACAACAATTTCAGGCAGGACCAGGCGCTGGCGGGCTTGAAGGTCGCGAGCGCGCGCACCGTGTTGGATGTGTCCGGCGGCTACACCAGGCTGCATGAGGTCGTCCTCGCCACCGTGGCAACTGCTCCCGGGGAGCTCCCGCAGAGCCAGGTTCCCGGCGGCTCCGTCTGGCGCGTGGAACTGTCGCGCCAGATCTCACCGTCCTCGCGCCTGTCGCTGCACGCAGTGAAGCAGGTCACCGACGCCGCCAACCTGTTCCGGCTGAACCTCGATCAGCCGGTGCCGGCCGCCGCCGCTGACCGACTCACCACGGGTGATCCGTTCACGGACCGGGAACTGGGCGCGAACTGGCGCTTTGTCGCGGCGCGCACCTCGTTCACGCTCGGATACCTGGATATTCGCGAGCGCTACAAGATCAACCCGGCCTCGGACCGCAACGTGAAGGACGCGACTGCACTGCTCGCTCGAGCGCTGAGCCCGGTGCTCAACTGGGACATCGGCGCGGAGTACGAGCGCCAGGAGTTTGCCGCCGGCGGCTCATCCAGCACGGTGAACGCGATGACGAGCCTGCGGTGGCAGATCGCCCCGCAGCTCAGGCTGCGCTTCCTGTACGCTCATTCGGCCCTCACCCCGCACGGCTACGCCGAAAATCAGCTCGGCGTGACGGCTTCCTATGCATTCATCGAGGGTGCGCCGGGGAACGCACAGCCCGGTGTCCAGCCCGCGGCGCCGCCCGCCCTTGACCCGGGGACGCCGCCAGGCGCGCCCGCGCGCCCGCCGTGAGCTTGCGGGCAGCGGACCATGTCATGCTCGCTCCGGCTGAGTTTGTTTTCTGGTCGTGTCTTGGCATCGGGCTGTACCCGTACGCCGGCTATCCACTCTGCGTAGCGCTGCTGCGGGCAATTCGGCCGCGTCCCGTGCGCGCCGCCCCGATCCTGCCTCGCGTTACCGTGGTGATCTCGGCCTACAACGAGGCCGCGCACATCGAAGCGACCGTTCGCAACAAGCTGGACCAGGATTACCCGCGCCCGCTGCTGGACGTCATGGTGGTGTCGGACGGCTCGACCGACGGCACCGACCGTGTGCTGACGAGCCTCGCGCAACGCGACCCGCGCCTCGCCGTCCTGCGGCAGGAGCCACGCGCCGGCAAGACGGCCGCACTCAACTCCATGCTGCAGCGCGCGCAGGGTGAGATTATCGTATTCGCCGACGCCAATTCGATCTACCGCCCAGACACCGTGCGCCGGCTGGTCGCGCCCTTCGCAGATCCGGGCGTCGGCTACGCCTGCGGGCGGATGCTGTATGTCGACCCTCAAGGCTCTCTGGTGGGCGATGGCTGCACGGCCTATATGCGCTACGAGAATGCACTACGGACATTGGAGTCGGCCGTCGGCTCGGTCGTGGGCGTGGACGGCGGTGTGGACGCGATCAGGCGTTCGCTGTATCGGCCCATGCGGCCCGACCAGCTGCCGGATTTCGTGCTGCCACTTGCGGTGGTCGAGCAGGGCCGCCGTGTCGTCTACGCGCCCGAGGCGGTGCTGCACGAGGCAACGCTCACCAGCGAGGGCGCCGAGTACCGCATGCGGGTGCGCGTGGCGCTGCGCGCCCTGTGGGCGCTGTGGGACAAGCGGGCTCTCCTCAACCCGGTGCAGTTCCCGCTCTTCAGCTGGCAGCTCGCCTCCCACAAGCTGCTGCGCTATCTGAGTTTCCTGCCGCTCACCGCCGCGGCGGCGATCAACTGGCTGCTCCTGTCGCGCGGCTGGGTCTATGCCACATTGGCGGCCGGCCAGTGTTGCGCGGCGTCGCTGGCAGTGCTCGCACTGCGCGGGCCGCCACGGCTGCGGGGGTTTTTCCTGGCGCGCTACTGCTATTACTTCCTGCTCCTCAACTGGGCTTCCGCCGTCGCGCTGCTGCGTTTCCTGCGCGGCGATAAGCAGGTGTTGTGGCAGCCACGGACCGGATAGACCCCATCATGGCCCTCATGACTTCATTGTCACGGCATGTGTTCCACCCGCTGTGGGATCTGAAGGACGGCAGCCGGCGGCTGCGCATCCTGCGCGAGCTCGAGCGCTCGCAATGGCTGGCGCTCGAGACCCTCAAGGCGCGCCAGGCGGAGCGTCTCGGGCAGATCCTGCGTTACGCGGCGGCTCATTCCGCTTACTATGAGCGCATATTCAGGGCACAGCGCTTCGATCCCGAGCATTTGCGGCTGCCGGCGTTCCAGGAGCTCCCCCTCCTCACCAAGGCGAATATTCGCGCCTCGACGGATGAGATTCTGTCGCGCGAATTTGCGCGCAGCGCGCTCGGGGAGCACCGCACAGGCGGCTCGACGGGCGTGGCGCTCACCACTTACTTCGATCGCGACTGGCTCGAGATCCGCAGCGCGGATGCCCTGCGTTCGGATCAATGGGCCGGTTGCTTCCACGGCATGAAGATCGCCTCCCTGTGGGGCAATCCGTCGTTGCCCAAGACGTTCAAGCAGCGCGTGCGGGCGGCGCTCATCGACCGCTTCATCTATCTGGATACGATCGATCTCAATGAGCGCTCGATCGAGGATTTCATCGCCCGCTGGCGGCGCGGCAAGCCGGAAATTCTCTTCGGCCATTCGCACTCGCTGTACATGCTTGCCAGGTACGTGAATGCGCACGGCATCCGCGACCTGCGGCCACGCGGCATCATTTCCACTTCCATGATGCTGCTGGCAAGCGAACGTGAGGTGATCGAGCTGGCGTTCGGCTGCAAGGTAACGGACCGCTACGGCTCGGAGGAGGTGGCGCTGATCGCCAGTGAATGCGAGCGACATCAGGGCCTGCACCTCAACATCGAGCACCTGTTCGTCGAATTCCTGCGGCCGGACGGTACCCAGGCCGCCCCGGGGGAGGAGGGGACGATCGTCATCACTGACCTCATCAATCGCGGCATGCCCTTCATCCGTTACCGCATCGAGGACGTCGGGGTCCCGTCGGATCGCCGCTGCACCTGCGGACGCGGACTGCCGCTCATGGAGCGGGTCACGGGGCGCGTCGCCGACTATCTGAAGCGCCGCGACGGCTCGCTGGTCGCCGGCGTGTCGCTGGTGGAGCGGACCCTGACGGCGATTCCCGGGCTCGAGCAGCTGCAGGTCGTGCAGCCTTCGTTGGATGACATCGTGCTGAAGGTCGTGCGCGCACCCGACTTCAGCGCGGCGACCGAGCAGGCGCTGCTGAGCGAGTTTCGCACCGTATTCGGCCCCGGGATCAACATCCGCGCGGAATACGTGGCGCACATCCCGCAGGAGCGCTCGGGCAAATACCGCTTTTCGATCTGCCGCATCTGACATGTCCGGCAGCTCCGCAGGCGATCTGGTGTCGGTGGTCATCGCCACCTATAACATGGGGCGTTACCTCCCCCAGGCCGTGCAGTCGGTGCTCGGGCAGTCGTACGCAAACGTGGACCTGCAGATCGTCGACGACGGCTCGACCGACGATACGCCCGCCATCCTCAGGCGCTGGGACGGCCATCCGCGTGTGCGCCTGTATTCACAGGCCAATGCCGGCAAGGCGCGCGCCATGAATCAGGGTGTGGCGCTGAGCGGTGGATCCTTCATCGCGTTCCTCGACGCTGACGACGTCTGGCTCCCCGAGAAGCTCTCGCGGCAGATGCCATTATTCGCCGCGCGATCCGAGGTCGGAGTGGTGTACTCCGACTACGAGCGCATGGACGGCGCGGGGGCGCCGCTGCCGAAAGGCCCGACGCACCTGCACCGCGGCAGGGTCAGCGGTCCGCTGTTGATCGAGAACTTCGTGCCCTACTCGACCGGGGTGGTGCGGCGCGAGTGTTTCGAGCGCATCGGCGGCTTCGACGAGACGATCCGCATGGGTCTCGACTATGACCTGTGGCTGCGGCTCTCGGCGCACTGCCAGTTCGACTTCATTCCCGCACCGACCGCGCGCTATCGCATCTGGGCCGGTCAGATGTCGAAGAACTACCGCCAGCGTTACAAGTCGGGCATCCGCATCATGCAGAATTTCCTGGAACGCAACCCGGGCACGGTTGAGCAGGCGGTGGTGCGCAGTGCGTGGGCACACACCTACACCGGACGCGGCAACGTTCTGCTGTGGCGGGAAAAGGATCGGCGCGCCGCATTGCGGGACTACCTGCGTGCGCTGTCCTTTCGTCCTGCCTACTGGCCCGCCTGGCGCGCCATGCTGCGCTCGCTCGTCACGACACGCGCGCCGTGATGGGAGCCTTCGCAAGGCTCAGGCCGTGACCCCATGCGGATCCTGCATCTCATACACAGCGAGGGCGTCTACGGAGCGGAGCTCATTCTGTTGTATCTGGCTCGCGAGCAGCAGCAGCGCGGGCACGAGCCCCTGGTGGGCAGCATTCGCGACCCCCGCACTGAGCAGACCCCATTCGAGGCGCTGGCACAGTCCTGGGGGTTGCCCGTAGTGGGCATTCGCATCGCCTCGCGCCCGACGCCGCCGGTGGTGCGCTCGCTGCTGCGCACGGTGCGCGAGGTTGCGCCGGATGTGCTGCACTCGCATGGCTACAAAGCGAACATCCTGCTGGGACCCCTGCCGCGGCGGCTGCGCGGCCCGATGATCGCGACGCTTCACGGCTGGACGGCTGCCCGCACCTTCAGCGCGTTGTGGCTCTACGAGCGCCTGGACCGGCTGTCACTGCGCAGAATCGACTCGGTGGTGGTGGTGGCGCGCTGCATGCTGCAGCTCGCCGCGCTGCGGGGTGTGGCCCCTGCGCGGCGGCGGGTGATCGAGAATGGGATCCCGCCGCGCGACGTGCGGCTCGCCGACCTCGCCGCCCGTGGGGTCGCGCCTCTGCCGGGTGAGCTGGTCGAATTCACCGCCCGTCGCCCGACGCTGGTCGCGATCGGGCGCCTGGCGCCCGAGAAGCGCTTCACGCTGCTGCTGGAGGCGTTTGCGCGCGCGCGCTCGCAGAGCGGGGGGAGCCACCAGCTGCTGATCGTCGGCGAGGGGCCCGAGCGCCGGGTTCTTGCCCGGCGCATCGCCGTGCTGCGTTTGGCCGGAAGCGTGCGCCTCGCGGGTTACGTGGACGGCGCGGACCGACTGCTGGCCCGGGCAGCCGGGTTTGTGATCAGCTCTCGCACCGAAGGTTTGCCGCTCGCGCTGCTCGAGGCCATGCAGTGGCGCGTGCCGATTCTCGCCTCCGCCGTCGGCGCGATTCCGGAGCTCCTCGACGAGGGGCGGCGCGGCCGGCTCGTCGCGGCAGACGATCTGGCCGCGCTCACGTGCGGACTGCAGAGCCTGATGTCGGGGGACTGCAGCGCGGGCGAAGCAATCGCCTCGGCCTCGCAGGCGGTGTCGGCACGTTACACGAGCGCTCGCATGGCCGAGGAATACCTCGCGGCCTACGCGGCGATACGGGCAGACTGAACAGGAGCGCGTCATGGGCGGCCGTTGTCGGCGTGACATAATCACCGCATGAGGAGCACGAGAATCCGGCGAGGGGTGCAAATGCTCCAGGAGCCGGGGGCGCGCAACGCGGCGTTCTACCTGTTCTGCGTGTTTCTCGTCAGCTACTTCCTGCACCTCACCGCGCGTGTGCAGGTGCTCGGCACGCTGCACTTCGATCTGCTGCTCGCGGCTGCGACGGCGCTGGCCATCGCGCTGGGAGGGCGACGCACCACCGCGGGTTCATCCGCAGCAATGGATCCGGTCGCCAAGCGGCTGTGGATTCTGGTCGGATATATTCTCGTGACCATTCCATTCGTGGAATGGCCCGGCAGCGTGCTGCACAACCTGGAACCGTACGCCAAGTCCCTGTGCTTCTTCTTCTTCGTCGTCGCGACCGTGGACACGACGCGCAAGCTCAGGATGCTGCTGGTGGTGTACGTCGCGACACAGCTATGGCGAGTGCTCGAGCCTCTTTACATGCATGTGAGCTCCGGCTATTGGGGCTCAGCCACCTCGCTCGGCAACTGGGAGTCCATGGATCGGCTCGCCGGCTCGCCCTATGACATCATCAACCCGAACGGACTCGGCTTCGTCATCATCATGACCCTGCCGCTGCTGCATTTTCTCGTCAAACCGGACACGCGAGTGAGGCGCTTGCTGTGGGGCGGCGTGGCCGGCGCGATGTGCTACGCGCTCGTGCTCAGCGCCTCGCGCTCCGGATTCCTGGCATTCGTATTCCTGTCGCTGTTCGTCATCTGGCGCAGCAAGTACCGCGCGCCCCTGCTGGCGGCGGCGGCGGTGGGCGCTGTCGTCGCTTTCGCGCTCATGACGGATCTGCAACGGGAGCGATACCTGTCCATCGTTTCGCACACTGCGCCGGGTGCCGCAACCGCGCAAGCCCGCATCAGCGGTGTCATTGGAGACTTCGAGGTGTCCCTGCGGCGCCCGCTGTTCGGACACGGGCTGGGGAGCTCACGCGAGGCGAATGTCCACTTCCGCGGTGAGGATCTGCCGTCGCACGACCTGTACACGGAAGCCGCGGAGGAGCTCGGTTACGTCGGGCTCGCGCTATTGTTGTCCTTGATCTGGAGTTTCGTGCGGGCGTGTCAAAGAGCGCGGCAGATCGTGAACGCCACGCCTGGCACGGATGAGCGCCTGAGGTTTCTGCACGGCGTAGCGGACTCGCTGCTGGTGGTGGTCGCAGTTGATCTGTTCTTCAGCCTTGCCTCCTTCGGCCTCTCGGAACCGTACTGGTACTTCGTCGGCGGGTTGTCGGTGGTGACGGCGCGGCTCGCCGTCAAAGTGGCGCCGCCGGCGGTGAACGGCGGCTCGGGCCAGGCTCAGACGGTTGCGCTGCGCGAGAGCCGCGTGCGGCGGCCCGCGCGAGTGCTGCCATCACGCGCGGCACCGCGTGTGGGCGCTCGTTAGCCGCGAGGGTTTATGTGCGGAATCTGCGGCTTCGTCTCATTCGCCGGCTGGTCGCCGGCCATGCTTCAGGCGATGAACGACGTCATCTTCCGCCGTGGTCCGGACGGCGAGGGCTCGCTCCACTGCGGCACGGTGGGGCTTGCGATGAGGCGGCTCGCCATCATCGACGTCGCCGGCGGTGCGCAGCCCGTTTACAACGAAGATCGTTCGGTCGCGGTGGTGTTCAACGGCGAGATCTACAACTACCGGAGTCTGCGCGAGGGGCTGCGCGCGCGGGGTCATGAGTTCCGCAGCAACTCGGATACCGAGGTGCTGGTTCATCTTTACGAAGAGCGCGGCGCCGACCTGGTGCGCGAGCTCGAGGGTATGTTCGCGTTCGCGCTCTGGGATTCAAGCAAGCAAGCCCTGCTGCTCGCGCGGGATCGCCTGGGAATCAAACCGCTGTTCATCGCGCAGCTTGCAGGCGGGGTGCTGTTCGGATCGGAGATCAAGGCGCTGCTGGCGACGGGTCTGGTGAGCCGGGAGCTCGACCGGCAGGCGCTGGATCAATTCCTGACGTATACCTTCATTCCGGCGCCCCGGACCATCTATCGGGCGATCACCAGGGTTGCACCCGGCACGACGGTCACTATCGGGCCCAAGGCACAGGTGAGCGCGCGCTGCTACTGGGAGGTGCCCGATCCGCAGGTCGTGCAGCGAACACCGGCCGAGTGGGCCGAGCGCGTGGAAGGCGGGTTGCTACGGGCCGTCGAGTCGCACCTGGTGAGCGACGTGCCGGTGGGAGCCTTTCTGTCCGGCGGCGTCGACAGCGGGCTCATGGTCGCGATGATGGCCGCCGCGACCGAGCGACCGGTCGAGACGTTTACGGTGGGATTTGCGGATGCTGGCTCGTCATTCATGGACGAACGTGTCTACGCACGCATGATTGCGCAGCGCTATCGTCTCAACCACCACGAGATCAATGTCGAACCCCGCGTCACGGACATCATCCAGGACATCGTGGCGGCGTTCGATGAGCCGTTTGCCGACGATTCAGTGATTCCAAGCTACTACGTGAGTCAGGCGGCAGCCCGCTTCGTCAAGGTAGCGTTGACCGGCCTTGGCGGGGACGAGCTGTTCGGCGGCTACCGGCGTCACCTCGGCGTACGCGTCGGGGACGCGTACCGCGGGGTGCCGCGATGGCTGCGCGAACGTGTCGTCGATCCCATCATCCGCAGGCTTCCGGAGCCACGGACCTCGAGCGACCTGGTTGACCATCTGAAGAGATTCTCACGCGCCTCGTCCGCCTCGCCGTCCGGCCGTTACCAGGACTCGATGAGCGCCTTGCCGGCAACGCAGCGGGCGCGGCTGTACTCGCGCGACGCGCTCTCGCAGCTGGACCTGGCCGCCACGGCCGCGATTTTGACGGACACCTTCGACGGCTTTCGCCATGGGACCAGTGTCGATCGCGCGCTCAAGACCGATCTACGCTGGTACCTGGCGGACGACATTCTCACTCTCACCGACCGGCTGAGCATGTGGCACTCGCTGGAGCTGCGTGTGCCGTATCTCGATCATCGCTTCGTGGAGGAAGTGATGAGCATTCCGGCGAATCTCAAGATTCGTGGCTTCAATCAGAAACGCATCCTGAAGCAGGTCGCGGCGAAGTGGCTGCCGGCGCCGGTGATCAAGCATCGCAAACAGGGATTTGAGGCCCCGATGGGACGCTGGCTGCGCGGCCCGCTCAAGTCACTCATGCAGGACACGCTCGGGGCAGCTTGCCTCGCCGAGGCGGGAATATTCGATGCGGCAGAGATCGCACGGCTGCAGAGCGAGCATCTCGCGGGCGTGCGCAAGCACAGCAAGGTGTTGTTCTCGCTGCTGATGTTCCAACTGTGGCTCGCGAGAGAGCGCGAGGCAGCGGCGCCGGCGGCGGGACAGACGCGGCCGGCCGCGACCTTCGCCGCATGAACGGAGCCCTCGCGCTCACGTGGTTCGAGCATCGGCGCACGAAGGAGCTGTGCGCAGGTTTGGGCATCGAGCTCGTGGTCCTCGCCAGCGCGCTGCGCGGGCCGCTGCGCTATGTCGCGCTCGGCGGGCGCACGCTTGCGCTGCTGGCGCGGCGCCGTCCGCAGATTCTGCTGGTGCAGAATCCGTCGCTGATTCTGGCCGCGCTGGCCGCCGCAGTCCGCGGTGTGCTTGGTTACAGACTCATCGCGGACGCCCACAACGAGGCCGTGGTTCCGTTCATCAATCGCCAGCGGTGGGTGACCCGGCTGTCGCGCTGGGTGATTCGCCGCGCGGACCTGACCATCGTCAGCAACCGCCAACTTGCCGAGCGCGTCGTGCGGCACGGCGGCAGGGCGTTCACGCTTCCCGACCGCGTACCGGCGCCACCGCCTGCGCCCCGGCGCACACTCGACGGCGCATTCAACGTCGTGCTCATCGCCACTTTTGCCCCCGATGAGCCCGTCGCCGAGGTGCTCGAGGCCGTGCGCGGTGTGGAAGTCGAGCTATACGTGACGGGGGATCAGCGCAAGCTGCACGGGGCTGTCGCCGCCACAGTGCCGGCGAACGTGCACTTCACCGGGTTTCTCGGCGAGCTCGATTACTGGAGCCTGTTGCGATCGGCGGACGCGATCGTCGATCTGACGCTCATGGACGATTGTCTGGTATGTGGTTCTTACGAAGCCCTCGCGCTCGGCAAGCCGATGCTCCTGTCGAGCAACTCCGCCAGCGTGGAATTGTTCGGCGACTGCGCCGTGTTCACGAACAACACCGTAGGGGACATTCGCGCGGCGCTCGGGCGCTTGCGGCTGGAGCAGGTGCGTCTGCATGCGGCCGCCGAACGCAAGCGCGGCGAGCTCGTGGACCTGTGGACCGCGAGCGCCCGCTCGCTGGGCGGGCTCCTCGCCCGGCCCCGCGCGCGCGCCGGATCCGGGCTAGTGAACTGAGATCGACGAGGGCGGGTTCGGAGTGGCAATGGTCCCGCCCGCCGTGACGGCGAGACCGATGGCGCTGGCGGTTCCCGATGAGTCAACCACGATCACAAATGCGGTCTGACCCTGAGCGAACTGTCCGAGGTTGACCGTGGCGGTGATCGAGCCGTCGCTCCACGCGCTCGGGATCTGATTTTCGATGATGGTGGCCTGACTCAGCACCGGCTTGTCGGCGAGCACCACGCGCGACAGCGTCGTATCCACATACGCGTCGTCAAAGTAGCGCCAGTTGCCGCTGAAGCCCTGCGCGCGGGCGTAGCCACCGATACCGATGGTCCGCTGCGTGCCGGGATACTTGTCCGTCGCGCCGGCGTAGTTCACCACCTGCTGGCCGTTCTCCCACACCTTCACGTAGCCATCCGTCTGGTTGGTCAGTCTGGCCGCGATTTCCACCTTCGACCACTTGCCGCCCATGGGATTGACCGCGGGGTTCCACCAGAAGCTGTGCGCGTTGGTGTCGGGATTCTGCATGGACGAACCGTCATCGTTGATCACCCACTGGGCACTGTCGGTGGTGCTGCCGGGGTGCGGCGGACCGTAGGCCGCGTACCAGTTGTTCGGCATCTCATACGGGCTGCAGCAGTTCGAGTACGCAAACGTCTTGAGGTTGTTGTCACCGCTGAAGGTCCACTTGTCGTCGGCGCGCTGGTACCAGCTCGCGTAGATGTAGAACGGAAACGGCTGCAGCGGGATGTTCTTGAAGAAGATGACGTTGTAGCCGGAGTATGCCCCGGTGCTCGCCGCGTGCGCCCCCGCAATGTAGCGCGCGTCATGACTGTGCGGTGGATTTATGCCGCGCATCGGGCTGTAGTAGCCCGTGTTGTACCCTGGGAGCTGGTTAGGCCACGCACCGTCCCATTTGGCGGACAGGGTGCTGGCGGTGGCGTCGTCCCAGACGACCGGGGCGGCGTTGGTTTTCGAGCCGAACCCGATGCCGCTGATCGTGATGGTGCCCTTGTGAGTCAGTGTGCCGCTGACCTGGCGGACGATGGGCGCGCTCAGCGCCGCTGCGCTACCCGCGATCAGCCCGAGCCCGATCAGGGCGCTCAGCGCAACCCGAAAGGAGATCCACACTCGCTGCGGCATGTCGCTCTGCATCAATGATTGACTCCGTTCGACCGCCCCGATCACACGGGGTTGCTGTTGCCGTGCAGGATTCATGCCGCCTGGCTCTCGCTTGGGAGTCGTCCTTCAACTCGTTGTCCAACAAGGTATTGTTGTCGCGCGCCTGGGTCCTCGCGCGGCACACGCGTCGCGGGACGTCGGCACCTGCCGACAGTCGTGATCACCCGGCGGGCGGGAACGTTCGGATGTCTTTGTAATCGCTACCCATTCCTTGTCGCTGTGCCGCGACGGTTACGACAAATCCGCGCGCTACCTGGTGATCCTCAACAGGGTGTACCAGGCCCAGGCGCCAAGTCTCGGGTTTGCGCGCAGCAGGGCCTGATCGAGACGGTGCAGCGGAGCGCTCAGGGCCGGGAAAAGGCGTGACCCGCCGGGAGCGTACGTCATCGCAACGGCGGCCAGCGCCGTCAGGTAGAACTCGCGATGCTCGAACGAGCGGAAGGACGACAGGAGTGAGGGCAGTTGACTCAACACCAGGGGTCGCTCATCCGCTGTGCGAAACTGTGGTGTCATTCGTCGGTAGAGCTGGATCAGTGGATTGGTGGCCAGCGGTTCGGCGAAATAGCCCACGCCACCGGGTTTCAGCACCCGGTGCAGTTCCGCCAGAGCCTTCACGAGATCAAGGTGATGGATGATGGCAAAGCCGACTGCGACGTCAAAGGACTGCGGCTCGTATACGAGCGACTCGGCGGGCATCACCTCGACGCGGCAGCGATCGAGAAGGCCCTCCGCAGCCAGCACGCCTCTGGTGTTCTGCGCTGCCTGGGGCGAGATGTCGAAAGCGCACACCTGGCCGCCCATCCGCGCCAGATCCCTCGTGATCCATCCTTCTCCGCAGCCGTACTCCAGAACGCGCTTGCCGTGCAGATCGCCCAGGCAGGCGCGCAGCTGCGCGTAGACATACTGCGTTGGCCGGGCGGCATAATGCCGCGGATACAACTCAGCACCGCCGTACTTGGCATCGTGGAACTGCGCCTCGCGTTGCAGGCGAGCCGCGAGTAGCGGATCCTGACTGCTCATGGGCTCACTGTGCGCCTGCGCGGAGCGTTCCGATGCGTGCGCGGTTCCTTGAGGGCACCAGCTTAGCTTGCAGGTTCCCACATCGCATTTGCCGAAACAAGAGAGCTCGGTACGCCGCGCCGGCTGCGAAGCTCAGGGCGGCGTCCGCGAAAACGGGAAGGCCCGGCGTAACACAACCGCCGTGCGCTCGGTAAAGCGCGCAGCTCCCTGCGAGTTCAGGTGAAAGCCGTCCCGGAAGGCGTCCGGCGGCAGCTCTCCGGGGCCATACGGGAGAAGTACGGTCACCCGCAGCCGCGCGGCCTCTGCAACCAGCGCGGATTCAGTGCCTCCGGCGTTGAGAGCTGGAGGGATCAACAGCGCAAATCCCCCGCCGTAGGAATTACAGAGGTCTTGCATCTTCTGCAATCTCGCCGCCGCAAGATGTGTGGCCGTTACCGGCAGTGCGGCTGCGCGCGTCCACAAATGGGCCGCCAGCAATGGCGCGCCGGGAAGCCATTTTTCCAACAGTGCGTCGCGAGTCCACGCGCGCGTTCCCAGCCATTCGCTCAAGTTGGCGAAAAAGTAGCTACCGGTGGACATCGTGTTGAGCTTCGCGGCTCTGGAGACCTCCGGCAAATCGCTCATGTTCATCATGGATCGCGCGAAGGCCTCTCCATTGGTCGAATCCGACAGCACGTGCCGCACACTCACCGCCAGTATCACCAGCGAGGGACGCGAGCCCTCGGAAAACAGGCGCCGCAGCCCGAAATACCAGTCCAGGTAAAGCGTCCCCTCGACCGGATACAGCGCAACGTGATAGCCGGGCATTCTGCGCTGCAGATCCACCCGATCGATTCCGTCCACCAGCAGTGAATTGCCGACGATCAGCACTGAAGCCGAGCCATCGGGCCACCTGCGCGGCAAACTCCTCGCGACGCGGTAGTCGGCCGCGATGCGGTGCTGCGCCTGGCTGAGATGAGGCAGCAGCAGCCGAGCCGCCAACTCCAGCGCGCCAAGGTAGCAGCCGGCGAGCGCCAGCAGCAGCACCATGGCTTCGGTCGGATTCAGTGCCCTAGAATCGGAAATAGATGAACGCATTCGACTGATTCGCTCCGAGCAAGGTAATCAAGACGCAGGCGGTCACGCCGATCCCCACTCGCAGTGCGAGGCTTCGATCAGCGAGCAGATATTCGGTCCTTGACGACTCGAGTCCAAGGTCGAGCAGCAACAGCGCAGCGACGAACACGCTCAGAAATTGCAGCGCCACGCCGTAGACCGGCTGCCACTCCCAGACGAACAGCCCGGCAAGCTGGTGAAATGCCCCAGCGAACGAGGGCTCGCGAAAGAAGATCCACGCGACGCACACGATCGCGAACACCAGGCACCTGCGAAGCCAGCGGGCCATGAAGGCGCTTGAATCGCGGATTTCGGACTCTCCCGTGAGCAATCTCTCGACGGCGAGGCCGGCGCCGTGAATCCCTCCCCACACCACGAAGGTCCAGTTGGCGCCGTGCCAGAGGCCGCCGAGCAGCATGGTGAGCATCAGGTTGAGATATGTCCGGGCTCTCCCCCGGCGGTTTCCCCCGAGCGGGATATACAGATAATCGCGCAGCCAACTGCTGAGGCTCATGTGCCAGCGCCGCCAAAAGTCCTGCAGACTCTGGGCCAGATACGGCTGCCGGAAGTTCACCATGAAGTGAAAGCCGAGCAACTGGGCGCTGCCGCGCGCGATGCTGCTGTAGCCGCTGAAGTCGCCGTAAATCTGCCAGGCAAACGCCACGGTACCCAGTACCACGGTCACTAAACTCGGTCCGCCGAAGTTGCCGCTGAAAGCGGCATTGGCGATCAGCGCACAGTTATCCGCGATGACGACTTTTCTGAACAGCCCTTCCAGGATCAGGATCATTCCGTCGAATGCCCTGGCCGGATCCCAGACCCGCGGCTGTTGCACCTGCGGCAACAGGTGAGAGGGGCGCTGTATGGGGCCGGCGATGAGATGGGGAAACAGGCTCACGAACAGCGCGTAGTCGAGCAGCGAATCGGCCGACTTGATCTTGCGATGGTACACATCGACGATGTAGGCGACTTCCTGGAACGTATAAAACGATATCGCGGGCGGTAACACGATCTGCCAGAGGCTTGCGGGAATGCCTTTCAGCCCCAGCAGTGCCGCGAGCTGCGCAAACGAATCGACGAAGAAGTTGCAGTACTTGAAGAAGCCGAGGAAGGAAAAATTGACCGCCAGGGACAGTATCAACAAGGCGCGGCGCTGACGCAGCTGTGAGAATCCGTCGAGCCCGCGAGCGACGAAAAAATCCACGACCGTGGAAGTTCCCATGAGCAGCAGGAACCGCCAATCCCACCAGCCGTAGAAGAAATAGCTGGCGAGCAGCAGGAAGCAGTTCTGCGCCCTGAAGCGCAGCCGCCAATAAAGCACAGTGACCAGGACCAGAAAGACGAGATAGACGGTCGAATCAAAGAACATGAGTCAGCCGCCGTCCCTGACACCGCGCATCGCGAGCTCCGCCTGCAAAGCCCTGTGAGGGGCATTGTAACGTCCCGCTGACGATTCCGACCAGAACGAAGGCCGCGGCACGTAACATGGATATACTGGCGGCGCGCCCCGGAATATGCGTGGTCTTGCGGCGAGAGCGCCATGGCTTGCGACAGGATCGAAATCCTTTTTATCATCGATTACTTTCACCGCACTGGTGGCACCGAAAAGCACCTCGCGCAGCTCATTGCCGGACTGCCCACGGACGCGTTTCGCTGCTCGGTCGTTGCCTTTGACCTTGGAGCAAATCCGCTCTTGGATGACTTGCGCGCGCGCGGCGTGTCGATCATGAGCGTGCCCGTGGGGCGGGAGTACGTGCCCAATGCGCTCCTTCAGGGTTGGCGCCTGGCTCGACTGATCCGCAAGAACAGATACGACATCGTTCAGACGTTTCATCAGAAGGCGGATACTTACGGGGCCGTGATCGCCCGGCTGTCGGGGGTCAAGCACCTCATCTCCAGCAAGCGCGATACCGGCCAGTTGCGCAAGCCGTGGCACTTGTTCCTCAACCGGCGGCTCAAATCTCTGTTCGACGCGTTCATCGTGGTCGCGGAGGCGGTGCGGGTCGCGGTGATAGCCAACGATCATTTACCGCCTTCCCGCATTACGACGATCTACAACGGTGTTGACGTCGCGCGCTTTGTCGTGCCGTCGGCGCAGCAAAGAACGGACGCCAGGACACACCTCGGCTTCGCAGCGGACGATTTCGTCGTAGGTATGGTGGCCGGTTTTCGTCCCGAGAAAAATCACGAGGTGTTTTTTGCCGGCCTGTTGCAGGCGGCGCCCTCGATCCCGTCACTCAAGGTTCTGGCCGTCGGCGCTGGACCACTGCTGGCGCGCTTTCGCGCCTGGACTGCTCAGACCGAGCTCGGCGCCCGCACGGTGTTTGCCGGTGACGTAGCCGAGGTGCTGCCTTGCCTGTGGGCCATGGACGTCGGCTGCCTGACGTCCGGGAGCAACGAGGGATTCTCGAATGCCATCGTGGAACAGATGGCCGTCGGGCTGCCGATGATCGTGACCGACGTCGGCGGCAACGCCGAAGCCGTGATCGACGGAGAAAATGGCCGTGTGATTGCACCGCTCGATGCGGCCGCGCTCAGCTCCGCACTGATCGACATGCACCGTAACCCGGCGCGCGCCGCAAGCATGGGGCGCGCGTCGCGCACACGGGTGGAGCAGAGATTCTCTCTCGAGCGGATGTGCGCGCAGCACATACGGCTCTACCGTTCCTGTCGGCGGGCGAGCGCTGAGCGCTCGGACCAGTGAGGGTCCAGGTGCACGAGGGCGGCGAATTCTCCTGCGAAGTGACCGGTTTCCACGGTTATGAGCAGCAAATTCTCGGTCTGCGTAACGCCAATCGGGATGAGCCGGAGACCCTCGAATACCTCGCTTGGCGTTACCGGCGCTCGGCCGATTCCCCGGAGCCGCAGGTATTCTGGCTGCTGAGCCCTGATCGTCAGCGCGTCGGGATGGCATCCGTGGTCTTTCGCCCGTACTGGAGCAACAACACGCGCGTACAGACCGCCGTGGTCGGCGACATCTCGCTCGATACGCGCTGGCGCGGCCGCGGCCTGGGTCAGGTACTGCTGCGATTCATGACCGAATATCTCGATGCGCATTTCCCGCGGCAACCGGCGTTCGTGATCCCCACGGAAGCGGCCCGGCGGGCGCTTAGCAAGGTGGGTTGGGTGACATCGGGCACTCTGGTGCCATACGTTTACGTGCTCGACCCCACGCGCTACGTCCGTGCGCTGGTGCGCAGTGGCTGGCTGGCAACGCGCATTGCGCGGCGGATGCGAGCCGTGGAGCGAATCGTGACGCGACTGCGCGCTACGCGAGTCGGTTCGTTGCACCTGAAGGACACACTGGACGAGTCGCTGCTCGAGTTCGCTCGCAGGCTGCCGCCGCCCGGCGGCGCGGTGCGCGAGCTCGGGCCGGAGTCACTCAACTGGAGGTATGGGCAGCATCCGCACACGCGATTCACCTTCGCCAGGTTCGCCCGCTCGGGCGAGACGCGCGGATTGCTGATCTTCGAAGACAGCACTCTGGAACAAACCTGGTCGATCTACGACCTCGCCGCCAAGACCCCGGCTGACCTGAGCACGATGTTGACGCTGTTCGTCCAGCGCGCTCAATCGGCGCCTGACCTGGTCACGTTGCGCGTGACTCTGGACGAGCGGCACCCGTGCCGGACTCATCTGCGCACGCTCGGGTTCATTGCGCGCCGTCCTGACACGGTGTTCCAGGTTCACTCGCACAGCGGAATCGCCGAACGCCTCGCGTGGTGCGTGACGCAGGGGGACAAGGACACCTGATGGAGCCGCAAGACTGACCACGAGGCAGCATTGGGCGCACTGACTCTACGCAGGTGGGGCGTTGATCAATGGCTCGGCAACGCGGTCGCCTGGAAGGCGCTGCTCGCATGCTCGAGCGCCGATCCGCTGTTCCTGTCCTGGGAGTGGCTCACCCACTGGTGGCAGTGCTACGGCGGTAGTCTGGGGCGCGCTCCCGATATCCTGGCTTTCTATCGCGGTGAGGATCTGGTCGGACTCGCGCCACTGTATCACCGGCTCGTCATGCGCGGCGTGCTGCTCGCGCACTCGGTGCAGGTGATCGGGCTGTCATGGCGCGACTCCGAGCCGCTGATCTCGGAGTACCTTGACGTCATCGCCGCGCCGCAGGATCTCGGCGCCGTACGGCACGCCTGCCTGCGGCTGCTGCTGGACGAGCCCGCCTGGACAGAGCTGGTGATCGGGTACAGCGCCGCCGGGCAGCAGTGGCGCGACGCGTTTGCCCGGCTGGCGCCTGCCAGGGGGCACTACGTGCGAGAGCTCGACCGCTCGGTCAGCTACCAGGCGGACCTGGCCCAGGGCTTCGGGCCCTACCTCAGGGATCTCGGACAGTCGACGCGCCGCAGCCTGTGGAACCTGCGCCGGCGCCTCACGGACCAAGGCGCAGTGAGTCTCGAGTTCGTCGCGGCAGGGGAAATCGACCGCGGATTCAGCGACCTCAACCGGCTGCACCAGTTGCGGTGGAAGAGGCCGGCGTTCACCGGGAAGCGGCTGGCGTTTCACCGGACTCTCGCGAGCCGGTTGGCGACCCACGCCGAGCTGGCCTTCTCGCGGCTGCGCGTCGGGGGTGATGTGGTGTCGGTGCTCTACGACATCCGCAAGGGAGCGCGCCAATACAACATCAAGATGGCTTTCGACCCTGCATTCAGCAGCCGTGTGTCGCTCGGCCTGATTCACCTCGGCTATGCCATGGAGAATGCGGCGGATCACGGCATCAGCAGCTATGATTTTCTCGCGGGGCCTGGGCGTGCGAGTGACTACAAGCGCCACTTGAGTCAGTCACGCCGCGCCCTGAGTTGCGTGCAGATGCTTCGCGGTCGCATCCTGCCCGCACTCTATCGATGGCGTGACCATGCACGCTAGGCTGCGGATCGAACCTGGCGCGTGCGAACACGGCTCGAGGTGGCGCGGTGGCCGCTCAGGATCGCCGACGATGGCGGAGCTCGACGCTGCAGCCCGCGCGGAAGATGCCTGCCAGCCGCTCCACGACGGCGCCCCGCTCATACGCGCCGTGTGCCTTCTGCAGTGCTGCCTGGCCGAGTCGCGCGGCTCCGTGCCGATCGCCCAGCAGGCGAACGCATGCCGCGGCGAGCTCCGCCGGTGCATCGCGCAGGATGATCTCGCGCCCGTCCTCGAAATTCAGTCCCTCCGCTGCCAGTCGCGTCGCTACGATCGCCTTGGCGTGCGCTGCGGCTTCGATGATTTTCACGCGCGTGCCCCCGCCGTGACGAATTGGACAGCACACCACGCGCGCGCGGGCGTACCATGAGCGAAGATCATCGACGAAACCGGTAAATCTGACGCTCTCATCCGCTGTGTGGTACGAGGCCGTCAGCTCCGGGCAGGGGCCGATGACGGCCAGTCGGGCTGCCGGAACCCGCGCGCGCACCGCGGGCCAGATCTCCTGCACCAGCAAATCAACCGCCTGAATGTTCGGACGGTAGCCCATGCTTCCCACGAACAGCACCAGCGCTTCGGTCGCGTCGCCGTCGTCCAGGCGGGGGAACTCGACGCTGTTGGGAACCGTTTGCACGCGCTCGGTACCGGGGAAGCGCGCCAGATAGCGGCGATCGGCCTCCGAGCATACGAATGTCGCGGCCGCGAGGCGTATGGCCTGAATCTCGGCGAGCATCAGCCTGGGTACGTGCAACAGCTGCAGGCGCTCGGCTGGCCACCCGGGGTCATGCAGCAGGCGGCGAGACCAGCTCACGTGCTCGATGTCATCCAGGTCGAAGAAAAGAGGCGCGCGGCGCGTCTTTTCCGGCGCCTGGCGCGCCAGTGCCATCAGTACGCACATCGACGACAGGCGGTGCGCCAGGATCATGTCCGGCCGGGCGTCCAGCGCGGCACTGACCGCATCGAAGGCTGCTGCGGTGTTGGCGGGACGGGCAATGCGTTGCGCGTGGAAGTCAAACACGCCCCGCCCGCGGCGCTGCCACAACGTCGCTGGCTCATCGTCTACCAGCGTCGGCGCGACCCGAATCCAGACCGCGGCTGACCAGAGCCGGCGCAGGCGCTGCTCGTGCTCCCGGAGCTCGGCCGCTGCGTAGTGCCGCTCCACGGGCTGCAGAAACAGGCAGTCGACGCGATCCACGACCGTGGCCAGGGCCTGTACCTGCGTTCCCAGGCGTTGATGGACCCCCACCGTGCGGGAGTCGTTCGGGAAGTAGCGTGACACCACCAGGGCGGTCGTCATCCGGCGTCCTGACCGACGATCTCGACCCTGGGAATGGGCACCACGAAGCGAGCCTTCAGGCCCGCCGTTCGGCCCACTGTCGCGAGAATCTCCTCCTTGAGGTTCCACGGCAGTATCAATACGTAGTCGGGACGGGCTTTGACCAACTCGTCAGGATGCAGAATCGGGATATGGGTGCCGGGTGTGTACTTACCCTGCTTATGCGGATTACGGTCGACCGTGAAGTCGAGGAAGTCCGTGCCGATGCCGCAATAATTGAGCAGCGTGTTGCCCTTTCCCGGGGCACCGTAGCCGACGATGCGCTTGCCGGCGCGTTTCGCGTCGATCAGAAACGTGAGTAGCGCCCGCTTGGTCTCGCGTACCTGCGCGGCGAATGCCGCATAGGTTTCGACACTCCTCAGCCCAAAGCGCTCCTCTACGGCGGGCAATTCGCGCGCCCGCGCGCTGACCGGCTTGGAGCCGTCCTCGGTGTGCCTGGCGTAGATCCGCAGCGAGCCGCCGTGGGTCGGTATTCTCTCGACATCGAACAGCGTCAGGCCGTGATGACGAAACACCTCGGTCACGGTCGCGAACGAGAGGTAGCTGAAGTGCTCGTGGTAGATGGTGTCGAACTGGTTGTGCTGCATCAATTCCAGCAGATGCGGAAACTCCATGGTGATCACGCCCTTCTCGGCCAGGAGCAGCTTCATGCCGCCGACGAAGTCGTTCAGATCGGGGACGTGTGCCAGCACGTTATTGCCGAGCAGCAGGTCCGGCTTGCCGAATTCGGCAGCCAGTTCGCGTGCAGTCCGGGTGCCGAAGAACTTCACCACCGAAGGTATGCCATTGGCGATGGCCACCTCGGCCACGTTGGCGGCGGGCTCGACGCCCAGGACGGGGACGCTTTTCGCGACAAAATGCTGCAGCAGGTAACCGTCGTTGCTGGCGATCTCCACCACGCGGCTGTGGGGACCGAAGCGGAAGCGCTCGCACATCAGCTCGCAGTACTTGCGCGCGTGCTCCACCCAGCTGTCCGAATAGGATGAGAAGTAGGCGTACTCGCTGAAGAGGTCGCTCGGGGCGACGAGCTCCTCGAGCTGCACGAGGAAGCATCGCTCGCACACGTACGCATGCAGCGGATAGAACGGCTCCATGTGATTGAGCTGTTCAGCCGTGATGTGCCTCTGGCACAGCGGCGACATGCCCAGGTCGACGAAGCTATGGCGCACGGCATGGCCGCAAAAGCGGCAGTTCAGCGCGCGATCCATGATGAGAGCCTCGAATTCCCGGATGCCGTCAGTAATAGTCAACCCGCAGCGTAGGACAGAGCCTACCGGGCCCAGCGCGATCTCCGGGCTCGCGAACAAGATAATATAAGGTCATGGGCCGTGCCCTGTGAATGTCTGCTGCCGGCGGCCAGGCGCCTCGGCCGGATAGGGACTTTGTGGGCCAATGGGTTTCTGAAATCTGGCACTCCCGGGAAATCCTCTACTTCCTGGCGTGGCGTGATGTGAAGGTGCGCTACAAGCAGGCGGCGCTGGGCGTCGCCTGGGCGCTGCTGCAGCCTCTTTTCACCATGATCACGTTCGCCTTCTTCTTCGGGAAGCTGGCCGGCATTCCGAGCGATGGCGTGCCGTACCCGCTGTTCTCGTACTCGGCCTTGCTGCTGTGGACGTATTTCTCCGTTACGCTTTCGCAGGTCGGCAACAGTCTCATCGCCAATTCCAGTCTGATCACCAAGATCTACTTTCCGCGTGTGCTGCTGCCGGCGGCCGCAGCCTGCGGAGGTCTGCTCGACCTGCTCGTCAGCTCCGTGTTCCTGATCGGGATGCTGCTGTACTACCACATAACTCCGAGCTGGACAGTGCTGCTGACGCCAATTTTTGTCGGACAGACGGTGCTGTTGGTCATGGGACTCGGCATGCTGCTTGCCGCCCTGAACGTGCGCTACCGTGACGTCAAGTACACCATCCCGTTTCTCACCCAGCTCGGCCTGTTCGTGACGCCCATCATCTATCCGGTGAGCTTCCTGCCACATCGTTTCCAGGGCTGGCTGGCTTTGAATCCCATGACCGGTGTGATTCAGGGGTTCCGCGCCTGCCTGTTCGGCGGCGGCCACGTCGATTGGGATGTATTGGGTTGTTCGTGGATCGTGACGTTGCTGCTGCTGCTCATCGGCAGCTGGCACTTCAGAAGCACGGAGCGTGTTTTCGCCGATGTTGTCTGACGCCGGGACCCCGCGATGACTGAGTCCATCACCGTCGAAAGCCTCTGCAAGCGTTACGAGCTCGGAGCCTTGCAGCAGGAAACCCAGCTGCGCGACCAGCTGGTGCGGCTGTTGCGAGCGCCGTTCGGCAGGCGAGCGCCCAAGGAGGTCATCTGGGCCTTGCGCGATGTCTCCTTCACCGTGCAACAGGGCGAGGTGGTCGGCATCATCGGCCGTAACGGCGCCGGCAAGAGCACGCTCCTGAAGATACTGTCGAAAATCACTTATCCCACCTCCGGCAGGGTACGCGCGCGCGGGCGCGTCGCCGCGCTGCTGGAAGTCGGCGCCGGGTTCCACGAGGAGCTCACCGGGCGCGAGAACATCTTCCTCAACGGTTCCATCATGGGGATGAAGAAGAAGGAGGTCGACGCCAAGCTCGAGGCGATCGTCGAGTTCTCGGGCCTGCAGCGTTTCATCGACACACCCATCAAGCGCTATTCGACCGGCATGCGCTCGCGGCTCGGCTTCGCCGTGGCCGCGCACCTCGACCCGGATGTGCTCATCGTCGATGAGGTCCTGGCGGTTGGCGACGCGGTATTCCAGAAGAAATGCGTCAGCGCCATGCACGATCTGCGCGGTGGGGGGCGCACCGTGCTGTTCGTATCCCACAACATGGCGGCGGTCGAGAATCTATGCTCGCGTGGCATGTGGATCGCAGAGGGCAGAGTCAGGCTCGACGGACCGATGCGTGAGGTCATCGAAGCCTACATGGGATCGTTTGCTTCGGCCGACAGCGCCTCCAAGGCACTCATCGCGGCAGACGGCCGGGGCGGGAGCGGCGAGATCCGCTTCACCCGGGTCGAATTCCGCTCGACCGATGGGCAGCTGCAAACCGTCACGCGTTGCGGCAAGAGTCTGGTGATCCGCCTGCATTACCGCGCGCAGCAGCCGATCGAGCGGCCGGCCTTCGCCCTCAGGATGTATACGGAGCTCGGCACGCTGGTGACCGACACCGGCACCTGGCTTCACGGTCTGGACATTCCGCTGGTCCCGCTGGGGGACGGCTACCTCGACCTCGAGATCGATTCTCTCAACCTCATGCCGGGGCGCTACTACTTCTCGCTGAAAGTGGACTCCTGCCTGGAAACACGCGTGTACGACGCCCTGGAGCACGCCGTGCAGCTCGATATCGAGGAGGCGCCTATTTATGGCTTGAGCCGGCGCATCGACAGCCGCTTTGGACTGGTGTTCTTTCCCCAGCGTTGGCGCCTGGATGGCATCGGCAGCGGCGCCAGGATCGAGGTGAGCCCGGCCGCCAACGGTTGAAGAGGATCCATACGGCCGCAGGCTGGCGCCAACATACGGATATGCGCGTTTTCGTCACCGGAGTGGATGGTTACATCGGGGCGGTGCTCGCGCCCTATCTGCTCGAGCGTGGCATCAGGGTCTTCGGCCTCGATACCGGCTACTACCGGGATGGGTGGCTGTACAGCGACAACCGGCGTCTGGCGGCGACACCTCACACGCTCAACAAGGATCTGCGCGCCGTTACGGCGGCCGACCTGGCGGGCTGCGATGCCGTGGTGCATCTCGCCGAGCTATCCAACGATCCGCTCGGACAGAACAATCCCGAGGTGATGCACCGGCTCAACCATCACGGCTCGGTGGCATTCGCAAAGGAATGTATGCGCGCGGGCATCAGGCGCTTCGTCTACACCTCCTCCTGCAGCGTCTATGGCGCGGGCACCGGAGAGTTTCTCGACGAGAACGCGCGCGTCAATCCGCAGACCGCCTACGCCGAATGCAAGGTGCTGGTGGAGCGTGACCTGTGCGCCATGGCGGGAGCGCATTTCAGCCCGGTGCTGTTGCGCAATGCCACGGCGTTCGGCCCCTCGCCGCGCATGCGCTTCGACATCGTCCTCAACGATCTGTGCGCGCTGGCCTGGACGAGCAGACGCATCGTCATGACGAGCGACGGCAGTCCCTGGCGCCCGCTGGTGCACGTCGAGGATATCTGCGAAGCCATCTACCGCAGTCTGCTCGCGCCGGAGGCCGCGGTGCGTGGCAAGGTCTTCAATGTGGGACAGACTTCCGAGAACTACCGCGTGCGAGAACTGGCGCAGATCGTCGCGGATGAGTTCCCCGGTTGCGCGGTCTCGGTGGGCGCGTCGGCCGGCGACAACCGCAGTTACCGCGTGAAATTCGAGCGCATCCACCGCGAATTACCCGGCTTCAGATGCCGCCATACGGCGCGCGATGGCGCGCGCCAGTTGCACGAGCTGTTCGAGCGCATTCAAATGCAGCCGGACACCTACCAGTTCCGCGCCTTCACCCGTCTGAAGCAGTTGCAGTACCTGCAGGCGACTCGGCAGATCGACGGCGAGTTCTACTGGCGCTGACATGTTGTTCGAAGCGCTCGAGCTGTCCGGTGCGGCGCTGGTGAAAATGGAGCGTCATGTCGACGAGCGCGGCTTCTTCGCGCGCTCGGTGTGCGTCGAGGAGTTCCGCGCCCACGGCCTGCCGGCCGGGTTCGTGCAATCGAGTGTTGCCTGGAATCGGCGCCGCGGCACGGTGCGCGGCCTGCACTTCCAGTGGCCGCCTTCGCGGGAAGGCAAGCTGGTGCGCTGTCTGCGTGGCGCGATTCACGACCTGCTGCTCGATCTGCGACCGGCCGAGCCCACCTATCTCAGGCATCGCGCCGTGTTGCTCGACGAGGACAACCGGGATGCGGTGTTCGTTCCTGCGGGTGTGGCGCATGGATTTCAGACACTCGCCGATGACTGCGAGGTGCTGTATGAGATGACGGATGTCCACGCGCCGGCGCTGGCGGCGGGGCTGCGCTGGAACGACCCGTCCTTCGGTATCCGCTGGCCGATCACCTCCGACATCGTCATCGCCGCGCGCGATGCCGCCTATCCGGACTTCGACCGCAACTGCTTCGAGGAGGAGTTGCGCAAGCGGACGGCACAATCGGGTGGCAGGGTCTCATGGACGTGAACGCATCGCCGCCGGCGGCTGCAACCTCGGCAGGTCGCAGTCTCTACGAGTTTGCGGCGCGCTTGTACCCGATCTGCAGGAGCATCACCGGCGCCGGCGTGCGTGAGACGCTGGCGCTGATCCGCGCTCGCGTGCCGCTCATCGTACACGAGGTGCCGAGCGGCACGCGCGTGTTCGATTGGGAGATCCCCCTGGAGTGGAACGTCGAGGACGCGGCCGTCATCGATGCCGATGGCCGGCGGGTGATTGATTTCCAGGCGCACAATCTGCACCTGGTGGGCTATTCCGAGCCGGTGCAGACGTCCCTGTCGCTCGCGCAGTTGTCGGCACGGCTGCATGTGCTGCCGGAGCACCCCGACTGGATCCCATACCGCACCAGCTACTATCGCCGCGACTGGGGCTTCTGCATGCGCGCGCGCGATCGCCTGGCGCTGCGCGCGGGACGTTACGGCATCGAGGTGAAGAGCTCGCTCGCGCCGGGCTCACTCACCTATGGGGAACTGCCGATCGCCGGCCGCAGCCGCGATGAGGTGCTGTTCTTCACTCACGTCTGTCACCCCTCTCTTGCCAATGACAACACCAGCGGCATGGCGGTCATGACGGCGCTGGCCGAGTGGATCGCGCGCGAGCCGCGACGCTTCACCTATCGCTTTGTGTTTGCGCCCGGGACCATCGGCTCGCTGACCTGGCTCAAGCGCAACGAGTCGCGTCTGTCGCGCGTGCGTCACGCACTGGTGCTCGCCCTGCTCGGCGATCCGGGCGCACTCACCTACAAGCGCAGCCGCCGCGACACGAGCGAGATCGACGCGATCGTGGCCTACGCGCTTGCCGGGGACGGCGCCGTCATACCGTTCTCGCCGTACGGTTACGACGAGCGGCAGCTATGCTCCCCGGGGTTTGATCTTCCGGCAGGGCGACTCACCCGCTCGGTCAACGGCGGTTATCCCCAATACCATACTTCGGCGGACGATCTGTCGCTCATCACGCCCGCGGCCCTGCAAGGCAGCTTCGAAACGTGTCAGCGTATCGTGGAGCTCATCGAGGCCAACCAGCGGTACGTCAATCTCAAGCCCAAGGGCGAGCCCAGGCTCGGCCCGCGCGGGTTGTACCGGGCGCTCGGCGGCAGCGAACCGGCCGCGCACGAATATGCCATGCTCTGGGTGTTGAACCAGTCCGACGGCGCGCACTCGCTGCTCGACATCGCACGGCGCTCCGGAGTGCCGTTCGCGGTGCTGCGGGAAGCGGCGCGCGCGCTCGAAGCCGCGCGGCTGCTCGCCTGCGCGCCGGCAAGGGCGGCCCCTGCCGGCAGGGGCGCCGCGCAGCGCACGGTTGCCGGCAAGGCCAGGCGGGAGAGCTCATGAAGGTCGTATTGTTCTGTGGGGGTCTTGCCACGCGGCTGCGCGAGCACTCGGACACGATTTCAAAGCCGCTGCTCAAGATCGGCTACCGGCCGATCCTGTGGCACCTCATGCGCTACTACGCGCATTTCGGACACCGCGATTTCATCCTGTGCCTTGGATACCGCGGCGACCTGATCCGCGACTATTTCCTGAACTACAACGAAGCCATGTCCAGCGACTTCACTCTGCACGAAAGGGATCACCGCATCGAGCTCCACAGTCACGACACCGCTGACTGGAATATCACCTTCGTCGATACGGGTCTGCATGCCACCATCGGCGAGCGCTTGCTGCGGGTGCGCAAATACCTGGCCAACGAGGCGGAGTTCCTCGCGAACTACTCGGATGGATTGTCGGATGTCCCGCTTGATCGGATGATTGCCGACTTCCGCGGCAAGCAGGCGATCGCGAGCCTGGTGTCGGTGCGCAGTCCGCAGAGCTTTCACGCCGTGCATGCGGCGCCCGATGGCACGGTGATCTCGATGGGCGGGCTGCACGAGCAGGATCTGCGCATCGACGGGGGCTTTTTTGTCCTGCGGCGCGAGATCTTCGACTACATCCGCAAAGGCGAGGAGCTGGCGGAGCAGCCTTTCGGGCGGCTGATTGCCGCGCACAAGCTGGTGACGTTCTCCTGGGATGGCTTCTGGCGGTGCATGGATACCTTCAAGGACAAGATCAGCTTCGACCGCATGGAAGCGCAGGAAAATTGCCCGTGGAAGGTGTGGCAGAATCTCACCTCCCCGGAGGTGAGAGCGCCCGCAACGCGGCGGCCGGCGCGGTGAGACACCTCTATTATCATGAGCCGACAGCAAGAGCCCCTGGTCAGTGTGGTCACGCCCGTTTACAACGGCGCGAAATACCTGCGCGAGTGCCTCGCGAGCCTCATCGCGCAAAGTTATGTGAACTGGCGCTGCACGCTGGTCAACAATCGCAGCACGGACGACAGCCTCGAGATCGCGCTGCGCTACGCGAGCCTCGACTCGCGCATAACCGTACACAACAACGCAGAATTCCTGCCCATCATCGATAATCTCAATCGCGCTTACGCTCTGATCGATCGCGACTGCATTTACTGCAAGCCGTTGATGGCGGACGACTGGCTTTATCCCGAATGCATCGCAACGATGGTGAGCTGCGCGCTGGCGCAGCCTTCGATCGGATTGGTGTGTTGCCTCGCTGCCACGGGAAACAACCACACCCGCTTCGAATTGCGGCCTGCGGATTCGACCGCCAGCTCGCCGACCACGGTTCTCTCAGGCAGGCTCGCCGGTCGCAAGGCGCTGCTCGAGAACCGCTACTTCTTTGGCTTGCCGACCACCATGCTGATCAGGGCGGACCTCATCCGCCGCCGCACGCCCTTCTACGACCCGGTCAACCTGCACGCGGACGTACAGTCGTGCTATGACATTCTGCGAGAGTCCGACTTCGCGTTCGTGCACCAGGCGTTGGCGTTCATGCGCGAGCACCGGGAGAGCCAGACCTCGCTCCTGCGCGGACTTGACAGCGACTGCGCAAGCAACTTCTACACTCTCTCGAGGTATGGTCGCGCATATCTCGATGAGGAAGAATACCGCCGCTGCTATCGCGCGAGACTCGCGGGGTATTACCAGATGCTGGCAGGTGCCGCCGTGGAGCAGCGGGGCAGAGCATTCTGGGAGCTGCACCGCACCATGCTCACCCACAGCGCAGCGCCGCTCAACAGGATGCGCCTCGGGTACGCGATTGCTGCGCACCTCGCGCACCGACTCGCTTCTCCCCGGTCATTCGTGCGCAGTGTCGCGCGGCGCATCAAGGCGGCGATCGCCAAGCCGGGGATGTCCTCGGACGCCTCGGTCAGACGTCACTGACCAAAGCGGCGCCGCCATCGTCAACCCGGGACGACTTCCCGGCCGGCCTGCGCAACTGTGATGATTCTCACAGTGTCGCCGGGAACTGCCTTTACACTATCGTGTAAAGTCCGGCCTCTACCGGCTCCGGTCGCCCAGCCCTATGCGCATCCGCGTTCTCGGACAACACGTGCCCGCTTCCCTTGCCGTGCTTGCGCTCATCGAGGTCGGTCTGGCGTTCCTGGCGGTGTACGCGGCAGTCCTGCTGCGCTTTCAGACCCGCTTCAGCCACTTGTCGAACCTGGAGCGGGAGCTGGGCCCGCTGTGGCCGCGGGGGCTGGTGTTCAGCGCGATCGTGGGTGTCTGTCTGCTTGCTTTCGGCCTGTACAGCTCGCGCCAGCGCGCGCCGATCGGGGGCATTTTCCTGCGCCTGGCGGTGGCGCTGGTGGTGGCCTCCTGCGCCATCGCCGCAGTCTTCTACCTGATCCCGAGCCTGCACCTGTGGCGCGGCGTGGCGGCGCTCGCCGTGCTCGGGACCGGTTGCGCGGTGCTCATCTCGCGCCTGGTGTTCGCGAGCGCCGTCGACCAGGAGATCTTCAAGCGGCGCGTACTGGTCTACGGCGCCGGCGCTGCCGCCGCCTCGGTCGCCAACCTGCGCCGCTCGGCGGACCGCCGCGGCTTTCTGCTGACCGGCTTCGTGTGCCCGCCGGACGAGGACCCGGAGGTTCCCCCGGAGCGGCTGCTCGATGCGAGCGGCGGCCTGCGCGAGCTGTGCGAGCGGCTCAATGTCAGCGAGGTGGTGGTGGCCATGGATGATCGGCGCCGCGGCTTCCCGTTGCGCGAGCTCCTGCAGTGCCGCCTCGCGGGGGTCGACGTCACGGAGCTGCTTTCCTTTCTCGAGCGCGAGACCGGGCGCGTGCGCATCGACGTGTTGAATCCGAGCTGGATGATCTTCGGCCACGGGTTCCGGCGCGATCCGCTGCGGCTGTTCTCCTCGCGCACCATGGATCTGCTCGCGAGCCTCGCCGTGCTCGCGGTGTCGCTGCCGTTCATGCTGCTCACCCTGATCGCCATCAAGATCGAGGACGGCTGGCGCGCGCCCGCGCTGTATTCCCAGTGCCGGGTGGGTCGCGGCGGGCGCACCTTCAGGGTGCTGAAGTTCCGCAGCATGCGCCTGGACGCGGAGCTCGAGGGCGCGCAGTGGGCGCAGCGCCAGGATCCACGCGTCACGCGCGTGGGCGCGATCATCAGGAAACTGCGGGTCGATGAGCTGCCGCAGGTGATCAACGTGCTGCGCGGGCACATGAGCTTCGTCGGCCCGCGCCCCGAGCGCCCGGAATTCGTGGCGCACCTGGCGGAGGAGATCCCATACTACGTGCAGCGTCACTGCGTCAAACCCGGCATTACCGGCTGGGCGCAGCTGTGCTATCCGTACGGCTCATCCGAACAGGATGCGCTCGAGAAGCTGCAGTACGACTTGTACTACATCAAGAACAATAGCCTGCTGTTTGATCTGGCTATCCTGGTCCAGACCGCCGAAGTGGTACTGCTCGGCAAGGGAGCGCGCTGATGGCCGCCGCGATGCAGCGCCGGAAACTGCTGATCCTCGAGAACGATCGCGCCCTGCGGCGCGAGCTGGAAGCGGTGTTCTCGGATCTCGACGTGACCGCGTGCGAGACCTCCGATCAGACCCTCGCCATCGTGCGTCGCACCGAACCGGACGCGGTGCTGTTCGACCTGGGCGCGGCGGGCGAGCCGGCCGTGGCCGCACAGAGCCTGGAGCTGCTGCGCCAGATCCTCAATATCAGCCCCGACACCAAGATCATCGCCATGACCGAGCACGATGCGCGCGAGCTGTCGGTGGCCGCGGTCGGCCTCGGCGCGACCGATTTCTACCACAAGCCACTCGATGCCGGCGTGCTCTCGATCGTCGTGCGCCGCGCGCTGCGCATCCGCGAGCTCGAGGAGGAGAACTGGCGGCTGCGCGAGCGCACCGGCGCGATGGCGCTCGAGGGCGTCATCGGCGTCAGCGACACCATGAGGGGTGTGTGCCGCGCGATCGAGAAGGTCGCGCCGACCAACGCCACGGTGCTGCTGCTCGGAGACAGCGGCACCGGCAAGGAGGTGCTGGCGCGCAACCTGCACCGCCTCTCGGGCCGCGCGCACAAGCCCTTCGTCGCCATCAACTGCGCGGCGATCCCCGACACGCTGCTCGAGAGCGAGCTGTTCGGATACGAGAAGGGCGCCTTCACCGGCGCCGCCAAGCGCACCGCCGGGAAGCTCGAGTCGGCCGAGGGCGGCACGGTGTTCCTCGATGAGATCGGCGAGATGCCCGCCTCACTGCAGGCCAAGCTCCTGCGCGTGGTGCAGGAGCGCACCGTGGAGCGCGTCGGCGGGCGTGTGCCGGTGGCGCTGGACTTTCGTCTGGTGTGCGCCACCAACCGCAAACTCGAAGCGCTGATCGGCAGCGGCGGCTTCCGCGACGACCTGTTCTACCGCATCAGCGAGGTGACCATCCGCGTGCCGCCGCTGCGCGATCGGCAGGGCGACAGCCTCCTGCTGGCGCAATTCATCTTGCAGCAGCTCTCCGAGCGCTTCGGCAAGCCCACGCGCGGACTCGCGCCCGACGCCATCCGCGCGATCCAGGCGTATCGCTGGCCGGGAAACGTGCGCGAGCTGGAGAACCGCATCAAGGGCGCGGTCATCATGGCCGAGGGCGCGGTCGTCACGGCGGGCGACCTGGGCCTGGAAGACCCGGGCGATGAGCCCGAGTACCTGAATCTGCGTGTCGCGCGCCAGCGCGCCGAGGCGCAGGCCGTCAGGCAGTCACTCGCCGTCGCCCGGGGGAACCTGTCGCGGGCGGCGGAGCTGCTCGGGGTGACCCGCCCGACGCTCTATGACCTGCTCGGCAAGCACGGTATCGATGCCGCGCAGTTCGGGCGCCACGCGCCGCCCGCGGCCGGCACTCCCGAGCTGCCGGCCAAGGACAACACCGGCAGCGGCGATTAGCGCTGCTTGAACTCTTCCGGCGTCAGCTGGTGCCGCGCGAGGAGCTTGTAGAAATCGGTGCGGTTGCGCCGCGCCAGCCGCGCCGCCTGGCTCACGTTCCCGCCGGTGATCTGCAGGATCTGCGACAGGTAGCTGCGGGTGAACTCATCGCGCGCCTCGTCGAAGGAGGGCAGGCGCCCGGGGGTGCCGCCGAGTGACTGCTGCACCAGCTCCACCGGAATGATGGGCGTCTGGGAGAGCGCCACGTTCTGGCGCACCACGTTCTGCAGCTGGCGGATGTTGCCCGGCCAGTCGGCCGTGGCGAGCAGCTCCACCGCTTCGGGCGCGTAGATCTTGCGCACGCCGCTCTCCTTGGCGATCTGCGCCAGGAAGTGCGCCACCAGCAGCGGGATATCCTCGCGGCGGCGGTTGAGCGAGGGCATCTCGATGTGCACCACGTTCAGGCGGTAATACAGATCCTCGCGGAATTGCCCGACGCTCATCAGCTGCTGCAGGTCGCGGTGCGTGGAGGAGATCACCCGCACGTTCACCGGGACGGCATCGGTGCTGCCCACCGGGCGGATGACGTTCTCCTGCAGCACGCGCAGCAGCTTCACCTGCAGCCGCATCGGCATGTCGCCGATCTCATCGAGCAGCAGCGTGCCGCCGTCGGCGGCCATGAACAGCCCGCGGTGCGCGCGCGTCGCGCCGGTGAACGAGCCTTTCTCGTGGCCGAACAGCTCCGACTCCAGCAGGTCCTCCGCCATGGCGCTGCAGTTGATGGCGACGAACGCCTTGTTGCGGCGCGGGCTGCCACGATGGATGGCGCGCGCCAGCAGCTCCTTGCCGCTGCCGCTCTCGCCGGTGATCAGTACGCGCGCATCGGTTCCCGCGACCATGTGCGCCTGCGCGAGCTTCTCCTCCATGCTGGCGCTGCGCGTCACGATTTCCGCGCGCCAGTCCTCGTCCGAGGCGCCGAAGCCGGAGATCCGCAGCGCCTTCTGCACCTGGTCGAGAAGCTCCTGCTTGTCGACCGGCTTGGTGAGAAAGCCGAACGCCCCCATTTGCGTCGCCTGCACCGCATCCGGGATGGTGCCGTGGGCGGTGAGGATGATGACCTTCAGTCCCGGCCAGCGGTTCTGCAGCTCCTTGAGCAGTCCGATGCCGTCCATCTGGTCCATGCGCAGGTCCGTGATCACCAGGTCGGGGCGGAAACGGCTCGATGCCGACAGCGCCTGCGCGGCGCTCTCCACCGCCTCGACGTCGTAACTCTCCGCGCGCAGGCGGATGGTCAGCAGGCGCAGCAGCCCCGGGTCATCGTCCACCAGGAGGATGCGGGCTTTGCGTTTGCCGGTCTGGTTCAGGATCGTGTCCTTGCTCACTGTGATCATCGTCCCGTGCTCCCGGGTTTGCGCTCGTTGAGCGAGCGCTCGATGTTGGCGATGGCGTCGAGTTTGGCGCGCGCCTCCTCGAGCTCCCTGCGCAGGCGGGTGTTTTCGTCCATCTCCGCCTGCAGGCGGTGGTTGGCGTTGGCCATGCGCTGCTGGTCGGCCCGCACCGCCTCACTCTGCAGCCTGCGATTTTCCGCATCGAGCGTCAAATGGTCGTCAATCTGCGAAAGCACCAGGAAGGCGAGCGCGCGCTCCCCGGGCAGCAGCATCTCCGGGTCCGCCATCAGCTCGCGCAGCAGCCCCTGGGCCCTGGGCAGGTCGGTCGCCGGGTGCCCCGGAGTGCCGAAAACCAGCGCCAGCTTCAGCTCGCGGCTGGGGGTCGGCGCGGTGTCGTAATCACGCTGTGCGCTGGCCACGATCTCCGCCTGCTCGGAGAGCTTACCCTGCACCAGATGCTGCAGCAGCAGCAGGTACTCATTCAGGACGGTCGAGCTCGCCGCCGCCGCATTCACCACCGGAGCGGGCGAGGGCGCGCGCTGGGGGCCGAAGGCGCAGCCGCAGGCGATGAGCGCCACGAGCGCGCCGCCCGCCGCGGTACCGCGCGACGCACCCGGGGAGTCCCGTGTCACGGCGAGGCAGGCGGGCGGGATGCGCTCAGGCGGCATGGGCATGCGCCTTGGGTTCGCGCCTGGCGGGGCGATCCCCGCTCGTGACCCTGATGGGCATGGTGATGCGGAAATGCGCACCCGGAAACTCGCCATCGACGATCTGCACGGTGCCGCCGTGCGCGCCCACGAACTCCAGCACCACCGACAGTCCGATCCCGGTGCCCTTCACAGGTGTGGTCTTGGCCGCGCGCCCGGTATAGAAGGCGTCGAACACGTGGCCGCGCTCCTCGGGCGGGATGCCTGGGCCGTTGTCGGCCACGTCGAGCACCAGCTGCGCGCCCGTGGCCCGGGCCCGCAGGTGGATGGTGCCTCCCTTGGGCGAGTACTTGACGGCGTTCGACACCAGGTTCTCGAGGATGAGGCGGATCTTGCCGCGATCGGCGAGCAGGGTCACGTCCTCGACGCGTACATCGAGGCGCACCCGTTGCGACAGCAGCGTGAGCTGCTGGTTCTCCAGCACCTGTTTCACCAGTGGACGCAGGCGAAACTCGGTGGCCTCCAGGCCCACGCTGGAGGTCTGCCAGGCGCTGAAGGACAACAGGTTCTCGATCATGCGCTGCAGCTTGATGCCGTTCTCGCGCAGGATCGCGGTCACCTCGCGCTGGTTGGAATCCAGCTCGCCCACCGCCCCGTCCATCAGCAGCTCCGTGCCTTCGCGAATGTTGGCAAGGGGTGTCTTGAGCTCGTGCGACATGTGCCGCAGGAAGCGGTTGCGCTCGTGGGCGAGCTCGAGCAGCCGCTGGCGCAGCCACTCGAGCTGCCCGCCCAGGCGCTCGAGGTCATGCGGACCGGTAACGGCGATCGAGTTGGTGAAGGTGCCCTGGCCGAGCTCGCTGATGGCGCGGTCGAGTTGCCGCAGCGGCCGGCCCACGCCCAGGGTCAACACGAACACCGCGACCACCGCGAGCGGCAGGAGCGGTGCGGCCTGCCACAGCAGGCGCTTGCGCGCCTGCAGGGTCTGCTCTTCCAGCGCGGCCACTTGCGTGTCCACCTGAGCGTTGCTCTGCTGCGCCACACGCTCCACCAGGGCGGACAGCTGGGTGAAACGGCTGGACAGGTCCGAGGCAACGGCGGCGCTGCTGCCTGGGGGCGCGCTCATGACCGTGTTGCGCAGGCTGCGTTGCAACACCCCGATCTCCTCGAGCGTGCTGCGGGCGTCGCTGGTGGCCTGCGAGTGCAGCTGTTCGCGCGTCGCGCTCAGGCGCTCGTCCTGCGTGCGGTACAGCTCGAGGAGCTTCGGGTCGCCGAGCACGTCGTACAGGCGCGCCGTGCGCTCGAGCGAGGCGATCTGCCCGAACAGCGCCTGGCTGGCGCGCGCGCCGGCGACGCCCTGAACGACGATTTTCGTACCCGTGTCCGCCAGATCGCGGATCTGCAGCACGGCGGTGAGAATGGCGATCAGGAGCGGCACGGCGATCAACGCCAGGCCGACCAGCATCAGTCCACTCAATGACTTGGGCCGCGCCCATCGCATGAAAGCCATTCTACCGGGCGCACTGCCAACGTGTCTGGGATTGCAGGCGCGCGGGCGTCTCACCAGGGCTCGCGCAGCAGCCGCTCCTCCCAGGCGAGCGCGCTGCGCACGATGCTGTCGAGATCGTCAAGGCGCGGGCGCCAGGCGAGCTCGGCCCGGATGCGATCGGCGCGCGCCACCAGCGCTCCGGGGTCCCCGGCCCGGCGCGGCTCCTCGCGAACCGCCAGCCGCTTTCCCGACACCCGCTCGACGCTCTGCAGAACCTGCCGCACGCTGTAGCCGTGGCCGTAGCCGACGTTGAGAGTGATGGAGGCGCCGCCGCCTCGCAGGTAGCTCAGGGCATCCACGTGAGCCGCAGCCAGGTCCTCGACGTGGATGTAGTCGCGCACGCCGGTGCCATCGGGGGTCGGGTAGTCGGTGCCGAAGATCGCGACATGCGCTCGCTTGCCGAGCGCGGCTTCGCAGGCGACCTTGATCAGCAAGGTCGCGTTCGGGGTGGCCTGGCCGATGCGGCCACCGGTATCCGAGCCCGCCACGTTGAAGTAGCGCAGCGCCGCATAGCGCAGCGAGGCGGCGCGCGCCACGTCCGCGAGCATCCATTCCGACATGAGCTTGGAGGTGCCGTAGGGATTGATGGGGGCGGTCGGGGTGCTCTCGGCGGCAAAGCCCTCCGCCGGCACGCCGTAGACCGCGGCGCTGGAGGAAAACACGAAGTGCCGCACTTGCGCCTCGAGGCAGCACTCGAGCAGCGCGCCGGTCGCGCAGGTATTGTTGCGGTAGTACTTGAGCGGCTCGCGCACCGATTCCGGAACGATGGTGCAGGCGGCGAAATGCATCACCGTGTCGACGCCGTGCTGTTGCAGGAGGCCGCGCACCCGCTCGCGGTCGGCGACCGCGCCGACGATGAGGGGGGTGTCGAGGGCCGCCTGGCGAAAGCCGCGCGACAGGTCGTCCAGGATCAGCACCCGCTCGCCGCGCGCGCGCAATTGCAGGGCCACGTGACTGCCGATGTAGCCCGCGCCGCCGGTGACTAATATGCTGCCATGCTTCATGGGGCAGCGATGATAAACAAAACCCACGGTACTGACCCGCAGCCGTTCGCGGGGCTGACACCCGAAGTGGTGCTCGATGCCGCCGCCGCCTTTGGTCTTGTGCCCGACGGGCGTCTGTTCGCTCTCAACAGTTACGAGAACCGCGTCTACCAACTGGGCGCGGGCGATACTCAGCTGGTGCTCAAGTTCTACCGGCCGCAGCGCTGGAGCGATGCACAGATTGCCGAGGAGCATCAGTTCACCGCCGAGCTGGCGACGGCCGAGCTCGCGGTGGCCGCGCCGCTGGTGATCGGTGGAGAAACGCTGTTCCGCTACCACGACTTCCGCTTTGCGGCCTTTCCCTGGATGCGCGGGCGCGCGCCGGAGCTCGATGCGCCCGAGGCCCGGCAGATCCTCGGCCGCAGCCTCGCGCGCATCCACCAGATCGGGGCGCTGCGCGCCTTCCAGGCCCGGCCCAGCATCGGCGTGCAGCGACTCGGCTGGGACGCCCGCGCGCAGGTGCTCGCGAGCGCGCTGCTGCCGGAGGCGCTGCGCGAGCGTTATTCCACGGTCAGCGGCGCACTGCTCGAGCGCGTGAGCGAGGCGTTTGCCGCCGCCGCCGGCACCCGCGCGATCCGCTTGCATGGCGACTGCCACCTGGGGAATCTGCTGTGGAACGAGCACGGCCCGGTGTTCGTGGACCTGGATGACTGCGCCACGGGGGTACGCGTGCAGGACCTGTGGATGATGCTTGCCGGGCCGCCCGCGGAGCAGCAGCGCCAGTGGGGCGAGCTGCTCGCCGGTTACGGGCAGTTCGCGGACTTCGACTTCAGCGAATTGCTCCTGATTGAGCCGTTGCGCAGCTTGCGCATGCTGCACCATGCCGCCTGGGTGGCGCACCGCTGGAGCGACCCGGCCTTCCCGCGCGCCTTCCCCTGGGTCGCCGAGCCGCGCTACTGGGAGGGCTACCTGAATGATCTGCTGGAGCAGATCCCCGCCATCGATGAGCCCCCGCTCCTGCAGCTGTGAGGGCCGGTGCCGATTGGCACGTGTGCAGGCGCGCACAGACGCGCTATTGTCGCCACCCGGTCCGGCAACGCACGCGTACCTGAGCGGGATGTCAACGGGAAGGGATGGGTTCACGGGCAACCTCGGGGCGGCGCTCGCCGCCACCCTGATGCTCGTGGGCTGCGGCTCGGGGGAGACGCCCGGCATCGCCGGCGGAGCCGCGAAACCCGCGGCCGCACCCCGCAAGGCGCAGCCCGGCGATGTCCTTTCGCCCAACATGGTGAGCGCCGTGGGCGGCGCCCGCATCGGGCCCGCGAGCGTGCAGGTGAAATTCGAGCTGCGCGAGCGCCCGGATGTGGCCCAGCCGCTCGACATCGACCTCGTGATCCTGCCGGCGTCTTCGAGTCTGGACCGACTGTACGGCCGGGTCGAAGTCGCCGATGGCTTGCAGCTCACCGAGGGTGCGCAGATCGCCCCGACCGACCGCCCCGCGCAAGACGCTCCCATCCGCCACAGCATCAGGGTCCTGCCGACGAGGGATGGCATATTCACCGTCAACGCCGTGGTGAGCGTGGATTCTGCCGGCCAGTCCTGGAGTCAGACTTTCTCCATACCGATCATCGTCGGGGCAGGGCCAGCGCTACCCGTGAAGTCCTCGAGCGCCGCGGCGCGGACCCGGCCCGCGGCCCGCTAGGGACCTCACGTGCATCCTCGCTACCCTTCCACCACCCCGCTCCTGCGGCTGGGCACGACCCTGTGCGTGTCGTGCCTCGGCGCCGCAGCGCTCGGCGCGCGTGCCGCCGCGGCGCCTGGCCCGGCGGCGGCGCCGGAGGCGGTCGCGGCGCAGCTGCGCGATGCGGCGCTCGCCGGACATAACATCGCCTACCAGTGGGTGAGCGAGCTCACGAGCCGCTTCGGCCCCCGTCCGGCGGGCTCGGTCAACGAACGGCAGGCCGCCGAATGGGCGGCGGCGCGCTTCAAGGAGCTCGGCTTCGAGAACGTGCACATCGAGAGCTTCCCGATCACGGCCTGGGTGCGCGGCGCCGAGAGTGCCCAGCTCACCTCGCCCCTCACGCAGCCGCTGGTGGCCGCAGCGCTGGGGGAATCCCCGCCGACGCCGGCCGCGGGACTGGAAGGCGAGGTCGTGAGCTTCGCGAGCTTCGATGCCCTCAAGGCCGCGCCGCCGGGCTCCTTGAGCGGCAAGATCGCCATGGTGGCGCGCCGCATGGTGCGCACGCAGGACGGCGCCGGTTACGGCGCGGCGGTGGACGCCCGCATCGATGGCCCTGGCGAGGCGGCGCAGCGCGGCGCGATCGCGTTTCTGCTGCGCTCGGTGGGCACCGACAGCCATCGCCTGGCGCACACCGGCACGACGCGCTACGTCGATGGACGCGTGCCGATGCCGGCGTTCGCGCTCAGCAACCCCGATGCCGATCAGATCGAGCGGCTCGCCGAGCTCGGGGAGAAGGTGCGCGTGCGCCTGTACTCGAGCGCCTCCTATGTTCAGGACGCGCACTCGCAGAACGTGGTCGCCGAGGTGCGCGGGCGCGTGCGGCCGCAGGAGGTGGTGCTGCTCGGTGCGCACCTGGACAGCTGGGATGAGGGGACCGGGGCCATCGACGACGGCACCGGGATGGCGATCATCACCGCGGCGGCGGCGCTCATCCGCGATGCCCCGCAACGGCCGCAGCGCACGGTGCGGGTCGTGCTGTTCGGCTCCGAGGAGATCGCGCAGCCGGTGGCACCGTACGGCGCTTTCGGCGGCCATGCCTATTGCGACGGCCACAAGGCGGAGCTCGCGACCCACGTGCTCGCGGGCGAGAGCGACTCCGGTGCCGACCGCGTCTACCGTGTGGCACTGCCGCAGGCGGTGCTGCAGGGCGAGTTTGCAAAAACGGCGCTGCGCGTGCTCGGCCCCATCGGGGTACTCGCCGCCCCGCAAGCGCCAGTGGAGGCGGGCACGGATGTCGGCCCCTCGGTGGAGGCGGGTGTACCGGCGTTCGTCCTCAACCAGGACGCGAGTGCGTATTTCGACATCCATCATACCGCCGACGACACCCTCGACAAGGTCGACCAGGAGCAGCTCGACCAGAACGTCGCCGCCTGGGCGGCGCTCGTGTGGCTGGCGGCGGACAGCGATGTTGATTTCCGCACCCACGGTGCGCCGCCGCCGCAGCCATGAGCGATCAGATCCTCATGTCGCGCGCCGCTGGGGTGTGCGAGGTGCGCCTCAATCGTCCCGAGAAGCGCAACGCCATCACCTTCGCCATGTACGAGGCGTTGTACCGGGGCCTGCGCGAGGCGCAGGAGGACGCGGCAGTACGGGTAGTGCTGCTCGCGGGTGAGGGCGCCGGGTTCTGCGCCGGCAACGACCTCAACGATTTCCTCACCGGCCCGCCCTTCAGCGCCGAGCACCCCGTGATGGGCTTCCTGCACACGCTGGCGACGTTCGAGAAGCCGCTGCTGGCCGCCGTCCACGGGCAGACCGTCGGCATCGGCGTGACGCTGCTGCTGCACTGCGACCTGGTGGTCGCGGCGCGCAGTGCGCAGCTGTCGATGCCGTTCGTGGCCCTCGGTCTGGTGCCCGAAGCGGCCAGCTCGCTGCTGCTGCCGCGGCTGGTGGGTCAGCAGCGGGCGGCCGAGCTGCTGTTGCTCGGCAAGCCGTTCGATGCCGCCACCGCGGAGAGGCTCGGCCTGGTGAACCGCGTGGTCGAGGAGGCCGTGCTGCTTGCCGAGGCGCGCGCGCTGGCGCGGGCACTGGCACAGCAGCCCAGCGGCGCGCTGCTCGCCACCCGACGCCTGCTGCGCGGTGACCCGCAGCAGGTTCGGGCGCGAATCGAGGCGGAGGCGCGCATTTTCGCCACCCAGCTGCAGTCGGAGGAATTTCGTGCCGCGGTGCGCGCCTTGCTCGCCAAGGGGCGTGCGGGCTGAGTGCGCGCGCACTGCAGGTAGGCATATGCCAGTGTACAGCTTAGGGGGACTCGTTCCGGTCGTCGAGCCGACGGCATTCGTGCATCCGCAAGCGGTGCTGATCGGCGATGTGATCGTGGGGGCCCACTGTTATGTGGGCCCGTGCGCATCGCTGCGCGCAGACTTCGGCCGCGTCATCCTGAGCGCCGGCTCGAACGTGCAGGACTGCTGCGTGCTGCACAGCTTTCCGTCCAAGGACACGCTCCTCGAGCAGGACGCCCATATCGGCCACGGGGCGGTGCTGCACGGCTGCACCGTGCGCCGCGGCGCGCTCATCGGCATCGGCGCGATCGTCATGGATGAGGCGGTGGTCGAGGAGGAGGCCTTTGTCGGCGCCGCGAGCTTCGTACGCGCCGGCTTCGTCGTGCCGCGGCGCACGCTCGTCACCGGCGTGCCGGCGCGCGTCGTGCGTGCGCTGACGCCCGAGGAGCTCGCCTGGAAAGCCTCCGGCACGCGCGAGTACCAGGAGCTCGCCGCGCGCTGCCTCGCGACGCTCAGGGAGTGCCAGCCGCTCGCCGCTCCCGAAGCCGGCCGCCCGACCCTGGGCGGCTCGAGCGCCGTGCCGCTGCACAGCATCGGGCGTCCGCAGGATCTGCGACGCTAAGCCTCCACGGACGGGTCGGCGGCATCG
Organism: Gammaproteobacteria bacterium; assembly: GCA_005878835.1. GTDB lineage: Bacteria > Pseudomonadota > Gammaproteobacteria > Steroidobacterales > Steroidobacteraceae > 13-2-20CM-66-19. The sequence goes on from VBMV01000057.1 coordinate 51,779, forward strand.
GGGTTGATCACCCCGAACAGCGCCGGAACGCGCGCATAGAACAGGCGGATCTTTTCCGCCTGCAGCAGCGCCAGGAGCTTGCCCGCCTCCTCGTCGGTGACGATGAACTCCACTTCCACCGTGAGCGTGCCGGCGAGCTCGAAGAAGTGACTCTCGTGCAGCACGTGGTGGCGGCCGAAGCCGGCCATGGCGCGAAAGGCTGAGCCGCCGCGGATGCCGAGCCCATTGGCCTGCTCGAGCAGCCACTCCCACACCAGGCGCCGCTGATGCCGCTGTCCCTCGTGAACGTAGAATCTCAGGAATGAGCCTTGCATAGGACGACCGTGCCGATGCCGGCAAACGTCATGAGGAACGATCCCGCCAGGTGCGCCGCGACCGCGCCCAGCGCCCACAGCGCCCGTCCCTGTTGCATGAGCGTCACGACCTCGGCGGAGAAGGTGGAGAAGGTCGTGAGCCCGCCGCAGAACCCGGTGATCACCAGCAGCCGCCACTCGGGGGCTACCGCCGAGTAGGTCGCGAAGAAGGCCACCGCAACCCCGACGACGTAGCCGCCGATCAGGTTGGCGGCCAGCGTGCCCGGCGGGATCGCGGGGAAGTGTGCATTCAGCGTCAGGCCGAGCCACCAGCGCAGCAGCGCGCCCAGGCTTGCCCCGAGGCTGATCGCAGCAATCAACTTCCACATAGGCCGTTGCTTGTACCTTATCGCCTGAGCGGCGCGCAACGGTTCGAGTATGCTCACGCCCCTCGTGAGTGCGCCCGTCGCGGGCGTGGAGAGAACCTCATGCGCAGCCTGCTGGTCCCCGCGGTGGCCGCAGCGCTCGCCGCGGCGCTGAGCGGCTGCTCGCAGCAGTCCCGGCAACACGCCTCCGACGAGCGCCTGGCCGCCATCTACCGCAGCGAGTGGCAGTGGCGCACCGACCAGCTGCCCGACGACGAGGACAGCACTCGCCCGGTCGCCGATCACCTGCCGAAGGTGGACGCGGCGACGCAGGACATGCGCCGCAAGTACTGGGAGGACGTGCTGCGACGGGTCGAGGCCATTGCGCGCGCGAGCCTGTCGGCGAAGGAGCAGGTCAACTACGACATCTACCGCGCGCAGATCGCGGTGCTGATCGCCAACCAGCGTTTCCGCGACTTCGAGATGCCGGCCAACTCCGACACGACCTTCTGGACCAATATCGGCTACACCGCGCGCCGCCCGTTCCGCGCCCTGGTGGATTACCAGCACTGGATCGCGCAGATGCGCGACATCCCACGTTACTTCCACGAGCAGATGCAGGAGATGCGCGCCGGCATGAGGCGCGGCTTCACTCCGCCGCGCGTCACCATGGCGGGACGCGACACCTCCATCACCGCGGTCACGGACGCAACCCCGGAGGCCAGTCTCTTCTACACCCCCTTCAGGGACATGCCGGGCATACCGGCCGCGAAGCAGGCGAGTCTGCGCGCGGATGCCCTCAGGACCATCCGCGAAGTGGTGCAGCCGGCGTACGTGGAGCTGCTGAAGTTCATGCGCACCGAGTACGTCCCGGGGATGCGCACTACACTTGCGGCGGCCGACCTGCCGGACGGCAGGAGCTACTATCGCGCCAAGATCCGTGAGTTCACGACGCTCGATCTGGATGCAGACGCGATCCATCAGCTCGGCGTTGCCGAGGTGCAGCGGCTGCATGAGGCGATGCTCGCCGCCATGCGCGAGACCGGCTTCGGGGGCGACTTCCCGGCGTTCCTCAGGTTCCTGCGCACCGACCCGCGCTTCTACGCCCGCTCGCCCGAGGAGCTGCTGATGCACGCCGCGTGGACGGCGAAACGCTTCGACGGCAAGGCGGCGCAGTTCTTCGGCTACCTGCCGCGGGCGCGCTTCGCCATCAAGCCGGTACCCGAGGACCTGGCGCCCTTCTATACCGCGGGGCGCGGCGGGGCAGGGATATATCTGCTCAATACCTACGACCTGCCGAGCCGGCCGCTTTACAACCTCACCGCCCTGACGCTGCACGAGTCCGCGCCCGGGCACGCCTTCCAGATACCCATCGCGATGGAGCACAAGGACCAGCCGATGTTCCGCCAGCTCACGTACCTCTCCGCCTACGGCGAAGGCTGGGCGCTGTATTGCGAGCAGCTCGGACTCGAGATGGGACTGTATGACACCCCCTACGAGCGCTTCGGCATGCTCGGCTACCAGATCTGGCGCGCCGCGCGCCTGGTCGTGGACACCGGCATTCACGCCCAGGGCTGGACGCGCGAGCGGGCGATCGAGTACTTCAGGCAGTACACCGCGCTCCCCGAGCGCGAGATCGACACCGAGGTGGATCGCTACATCGCCTGGCCGGGGCAGGCGCTGTCGTACTACCTGGGCGAGCGCGCGTTTCTCGACGCCCGTGCGCGCGCGGAGCAAGCGCTCGGCGAGCGCTTCAACGTGCGCGCCTTTCACGATGCGGTGCTGGAGCTCGGCTCGGTGCCGCTGCCGGTGCTGCAAGCCCGGGTCGACCGTTTCATTGCCGCAGGCGGGCGGGGGCCCTATCCGGACATGGAGTAGGGCCCGCGTTGGGGTTACGATACGGCGGTTTCCTGTTCGCGAAAGGAGTCGATATGAGACGCACGACATGGCTGGTGGCGATGGGTGCGGCACTCGCGATCGTGGCCGCTCAGGCCATCGCCCAGGCTTCGCATGAGAACAGCCAGCAGCAGAGGATGACGAGCTGCAACGCGGACGCGACAGCCAAGGGATTGAAGGGCGCCGAGCGCAGGACCTTCATGAAGAGCTGCCTGTCCGAGAAGAGCACGGCCGCCACCACCGGCGCCACTGCCGCGGCCTCGGGTGCGGCCGGCTCGGCCGCCGCGAAGGGCAGCACCCAGCAGGAAAAGATGAAGACCTGCAGCGCGGACGCCAGGAGCAAGGGCCTGAAGGGCGCCGACCGCAAGGCATTCATGAAGGATTGCCTGAGCGGCAGCACCGCTCACTAGCGCGCGCGGCACCCCGCCCGCGGTAGGGATTGAAGGGCCGGGCCCGGTCCGGCGTTGCGCGTTCGTATGCCTGCATGAGCGAGGCACAGCCATCCTTCGCCGCAGGCGGTTGCACCTGCCGCGCGGTGCGTTTTTCGCTCACCAGCCGGCCACTCATCGTGCATTGCTGTCATTGCCGCTGGTGCCAGCGCGAGAGCGGCGCTTCCTTTGCGCTCAACGCCGTGATCGAGGCCGATCGCGTGGTGCTCGTTCAGGGAAGTCCCGAGCTGGTGATGACGCCGAGCAACAGCGGCAAGGGCCAGAAGATCGCCCGCTGCCCGGCGTGCCGTGTGGCCCTGTGGAGCACCTACGCCGGCGCCGGGGATGCGCTGCGCTTCGTGCGCGTGGGCACGCTCGATGACCCGGATTGCCTTCAGCCCGACATCCACATCTACACGGAGTCGAAACAGCCCTGGGTCGTGATCCCGGCCGGCGCGCGGGCCGCGAGCCAGTACTACCGGCGCAGCGAGGTCTGGAGCGCCGAGAGTCTCGCGCGGCGCGAGCGGCTGCTCGGGTTGATCAAGGAGTCGGGGAGCTAAGGCGCAAGGGCACCCGGTGCGCCCCCGGCGCCACGGTGCGTGCCGGCCGGTGAGCTGCGGGCGCCGACAGCGCGGCTGCGGGTTTTGATATAGAAAATCTGCATATCTGAAGGGCAAAATACGATTATTCCTTGGGTGCCCCCCGCTCCTACAATCGCCAGCGCACCGAGCAAATCCACACAGGAATTCAGTCCGAACGACGCACCCGGGATGCCCAGCGAAGTCCACCCGTACCCCTTCACCGGCCGCCAGCTCCCCTGCCTCGTCGGGGGCGAGTTCGTGCGCCAGGGACGCACGTTCGAGAACATCAATCCCGTCAACGGCGCCGCCGTCTGCACGGTCACCGAGGCGGACGATGCGCTCGTCGAGCGCGCGGTGCAGGCCGCGCGCGCCGCGCTGCGCGGGCCATGGGCGCGCCTGTCGATGCCCGAGCGCTGCGCGCTGCTGCGCAAGGTGGCGCAGTGCATCGAGCAGCGCTTCGCCGAGTTCGTGAGCGCCGAAATCGCCGACACCGGCAAGACGCTGCAGCAGGCGAGCTCGCTCGACATCCCGCGGGGAGCTGCCAACTTCCGCGCCTATGCGGATTTCGCGCTGGCGCGCGGCTCGGAGTGCTTCGAGATGGGCACGCCCGATGGCCGCGGCGCGCTCAACTACTCGGTGCACAAGCCCGTCGGCGTGGTGGCGATCATCGCGCCGTGGAACCTGCCGTTCCTGCTCATGACCTGGAAAGTCGCCCCGGCGCTGGCGTGCGGCAATGCCGTGGTCGCCAAGCCCTCCGAGGAGACCCCCTCCTCGGCGGCGCTGCTCGCGGAGGTGATGCAGGAGGCCGGCGTGCCGCCCGGGGTTTTCAACCTGGTGCATGGTTTCGGGGCCGGCTCCACCGGCGAGGCGCTGGTCCGTCACCCCGATGTGAATGCCATTGCCTTCACCGGTGAGTCGGCGACCGGGGCGGCCATCATGAGAAGCGCCGCGGACTCGGTGAAGGCGCTGTCTTTCGAGCTCGGCGGCAAGAACGCCGCCGTGGTGTTTGCAGACGCGGACTTCGAGACGGCCGTGAGCGGCACCATGCGCTCGGTGTTCTCCAACTGCGGGCAGGTGTGCCTGTGCTCCGAGCGCGTCTACGTAGAGCGCCCGATCTTCGAGCGCTTCGTGGAGGCGCTCAGCGCACGGGCGCGCGCGCTCAAGATCGGCGGGCCGTACGAGGGCGCGGACCTGGGACCGCTGATCTCGCGCGCGCACCGCGAGAAAGTTCTGTCCTACTACCGCCTGGCGCGCGAGGAGCACGGCGAAATCGTCTGTGGCGGCGGCGTGCCGGCCTTTGGTGATGAGCGCGATCGCGGCGCCTTCATCGAGCCGACCATCGTGCGCGGCCTCGCGGAAGGATCGCGCTGCGTCAAGGAGGAGATCTTCGGTCCCGTCTGCCACGTGGCGCCGTTCGATTCCGAAGAGCAGGCGGTGCAGCTGGCGAACGACACCCGCTATGGGCTGGCGGCTGCCGTGTGGACCTCGAATCTGCAGCGCGCCCATCGCGTAGCCCGGCAGCTGGAAGTGGGCATCGCCTGGGTCAATGACTGGTATCTGCGCGACCTGCGCACGCCCTTCGGCGGGGTGAAGCTCTCGGGCATCGGCCGTGAGGGCGGGGCGCACTCGCTCGGCTTCTTCTCCGAGCCCATGAACATCTGCGTGAAGCTCTAGGGGCGCTGGTGGCGGGATGGCGCGCATGAGGGCAGACGAGGCAGGCCGCGCCGCCGCGCGCGCGGACAGTGCCGTGGTTGCGGGCAAGGCGCGGCCGCGCGGGACTTTCCCGCACTTCCGCCGCGCCGGCGATTTCATCTTCGTGTCGGGCACCAGCGCCCGGCGGGCCGACGATTCCATCGCCGGGGCGCAGCGCGATGCCAGCGGCCGGACGGTACTCGACATTCGCGCCCAGACACGCGCCGTGCTGGAGAACATCCGCGACATTCTCGCCACTGCCGGCGCGAGCCTCGCCGATGTGGTCGAGGTGAGCAGCTATCTGGTGAGCATGGCCGACTTCAACGCTTACAACGAGGTCTACAGCGAGTTCTTCGGCTATGCGGGTCCGGCGCGCACCACCGTGGCGGTGGCGCAGCTGCCGCACCCGCAGCTGTTGATCGAGATCAGGGCGATTGCCTATCGCCCGGCGGGCCGGCCCGATGACGCACCGCCGGGCGCGGCCCCTTAAGGAGCTGTCATGAGGATGGTCGACATTCATACCCATTTTCTGCCGCGTACCTGGCCGGACCTCGCCGCGCGCTTTGGCACGCCGGACTGGCCGTGGCTGCGGCATTGCGGTGCGGGCCGGGCGATGCTCATGGTCGGTGAGCGGGAATTTCGCCCGGTTACTTCGGCCTGCTGGGACCCGGCGGTGCGACTCGAGGCCATGGATCGCGACGGCGTGGACGTGCAGATCATGTGCGCCACGCCGCTGCTGTTTTCCTATCAGCGGCCGCCGGCGCAGGGGCTCGAGTGCGCGCGCCTGTTCAACGATGCCGCGCGCGAGATCTGCGCTCACGCGCCGCGGCGGCTCAAGTCCCTGTGCCAGGTGCCGCTGCAGGATACCGAGCTCGCCTGCCGGGAGTTGAGCCGGGCGATGACCGAGGGCCACGTGGGCGTGCATATCGGCAACCATGTGGGCGCGCGCGACCTCAGCGACGCGGGGCTCATCACCTTCCTGCAGCACTGCGCCGCCGAGGGCGCGGCGGTGTTCGTGCATCCCTGGGACATGATGGCGCCGGAGCGCATGGCCAGGTACCAGCTCCCGTGGCTGGTGGCCATGCCGGCGGAAACGCAGCTGTCGATCCTGTGGCTGATCCTGTCGGGCGCCTTCGAGCGCCTGCCGCGCTCGCTCAAGCTGTGCTTCGCGCACGGCGGCGGCAGCTTTCCTTACCTACTCGGGCGCGTCGACAATGCCTGGCGCAACCGCGACGTAGTGCGCGAGGACTGCCCGCGTCTGCCGTCCTCCTACGTCGACCGGTTCCACGTCGACGCGGCTGTGTTCAGCGGCGACGCGCTCGCGTTTCTGGTCAAGATCATGGGCGAGGACCGCGTCATGCTCGGTTCCGACTACCCCTTCCCGCTCGGGGAGCAACAGGTCGGCAGCCTCATCCGCTCCCACGAGGCGCTGCCGGTGCCAACCCGCGAGAAGCTCCTGCACGAGAACGCCAGCGCTTTCTTTGGCCTCGATGCCGGACGGATCGCCGTGAGCGGCGCAGCGGCCGTGCGCCGCAGCGCCTGAAGCAGCGCACCGGGCAGCGCCGAGGAGACAGCGGCATGGGCGAGCGCTGCGCGTTGGTCGTCCCGAACGCCTATTCCACGCGCAGCGTCGCCTTCATTGTCGGATGCAGCACGCATGCGTAAGCGAATTCGCCCGCCTTCCTGGCCGTGTACTGCCACGATCGTCCCGGGGCAATCTCGTGGGAATCGAATGACTTGCCCTCCGCCGTTACGGTGTGCGGGAACGGATCGCGGTTGACCCAGACAATCGTGTCGCCGGCTTTGACCGTGAGGACCTGCGGATCGAACCGCAGACTATCGATCACCACCGTATGCGTCGTGGTCCTCGGGCCCGCAGTAGCCGCAGCCCAGCGCTCGCCGGGCGGCAGGCCGAGCGTCGAGGCGGTCGCGAGCGCAATCAGGAGCGGCCTGACGGTCGCCCTGAAGCACAGCATCAGCTCTTCCCGGCAAGGGGTGCCTGAATCCTCTTTGCGTGCTCGAGATGCGCTACAAATGCCGGCCGAACCTTCACCAACAGGGCCTTGAGCTCTGCGTTCTTCGCGCTCGGGATCAAGACCTTATCCATGGCCTCCAGAACCTGCTCGTGATAGGCGACCTCGTGATCCACGTAGGCCTTGTCGAACGCGGCACCTTCCAGGCCCTTGAGGTTGCGCAGATTCTGCTCACCACCCGACTTCAGGCTCTGGCTGGTCGGATTGTCCTGCGGCGTCACCTTGAGCTTCGTTACCAGCTCGACCGCCGATTTGTTGACTCCGGTGTGATCAACGATCATGCGCTTGGCGAACTCCTTGACGTCCTTGGTGTGCGACCTCGAGGCGGCAAGCTTGCCCGCGTCGATGTCGACCTGGTTCGCCGTGACCACGATGGCGGCAATCTGTGCGTCGTTGGGCTCCTCGGCGGCCACCGCTGCGGTCGTGAGGCACAGGCTTGTCGCAATGACGACACCAATCATTCTCATGAGTAAACTCCTCGGTACGGGCATTAGATGCGGCGGGGCTGCGCTGCGTTTCCAGCAGTCGCCGCGGCCGCGAGCGCCCGGCGCTGCGCGAGGACTCCCGCGACGACACGATCGCACCGTTCGCCCCCGAACTTGAAGACATCGCCGGTCGCCAGGTCGAGCTCACCTGCCAGCGACTCGCGCAGCATCCCGCGGGCCCGGAACAAACGCGACCGCACGGTCGCTTCGGGGATCGAAAGACACGCCGCGGTCTCGGCCACCGACAGCTCCTCGAGCTCCCGCAAAGCGAACACACTACGAAATGCCACCGGCAGCTCGTCGATCTTGCGCTCCAGCAGGCGCCGCATGTCCGTTCGCGTGGTGGATTGCTCCGGCGACTCGGCGGATTCCTCGGGCACAGCGTACGCTGCGCCGCGGGGCGCGTCGGGTCGCATTTCGTTGAGGTGCACGACGATTCTGTCGCGGTGACGCTTGCGTCGAAGCGCGAGCGCCTTGTTGATCACGATGCGCGTCAGCCACGTCGAGAGCTTTGCGTCGGCGCGAAAGTCGGCGATGTGGCGATACGCGGTGAGATATGCTTCCTGCAGAACATCCTCGGCGTCAGCGGCGTCCTTGAGAATGGCGCGCGCAACACGAAAGAGCCTGCTGTTGTTGCGGCGCATCAAGAATTCGAACGCGCCTTCGTCGTCACGCCCGATGCGCCGTGCAAGCTCTGCATCGTGGACCGAAGCGTCTGACAGGAGGGGCGACGAGGACATGGGGACTTCGCTGTGGGAGCAACACATTAGATGCCCGAGCCGGCACCGGGGTTCCGGGAAAGCTCCGCACCCCGGCCCCGAGCTGCGAAAGAGCGGTGCATGACCTCGATACGACTCGAGCGCTGGATCGCGCGAAAGTTCCGCCTGCGCCACGTCGAGCTGATCGCCGCCCTCTACGAGTGCCGCAGCATCCTCAAGGCCTCCAGGCGCCTGAGCCTCACCCAGCCGACTCTCACCAAGGCGCTGCAGGACGTGGAGGCGACGCTCGGCCTGCCGCTGTTCGAGCGCAGCAACCGCGGGCTCGAGCCGACCCCGTACGGGGAAATCTTCGCACGGCACGCCAAGATCGTGCTGGCGCAGCTGCGGCACGCGGCCGAGGAGCTGGAGAGCCTGCGCGTCGGCTACAGCGGCAAGGTTACGGTGGGCACGCTGCTCGCCGCTTCCGCCAGCATCCTGCCCGATGCCATTGCGCGGCTGAAGATCGAGCGGCCCGGGGTCGCCATCAGCGTCGTGGTCGGCACCTATGACATCCTCGTGCCCTCCCTCCTGGTCGGCGATCTGGATATGGTGCTCGGGCGCCTGCCCGAGGAGGGCCGCAGCAGTGCGCTGCTGTACGAGGAGTTCTACGCCGAGCCGATCTGCCTGGTCACGCGGCCGGGGCACCCGCTGCAGCGCAAGCGCCGGCTCGGGCTGCGCGACCTGGTGAACGAGGCGTGGCTGCTGCCGTTGCCGGAGACCACGCTGCGGCGGCAGATCGAGCGCGCGTTCCTCGAGGCACACGCGCCGCTGCCCAGGAACGTGATCGAATCGGTGTCGATCCTCACCAATCGTGTGTTGCTGCGCAAATCCGACTCGATCGGCGTCATGCCCTATCACGTGGCGCTGGATGACGTGGAGCACAAGCTGCTGTCGATCCTGCCGGTGAAGCTCAAATCCATGGAAACTCCGGTGGGCGCCATCCTGCGTGCGCCCGGCAACCTGCCGCCCGCGGCCACGGCGCTGCTCGAGTGTCTGCGACTCGCGGCCCGGGATGTGCCATCGCCACGCGCACGACCATGATCGCCTTCGTGAGAGAAGTGGGGGAATCGCTCGCGCGCTGTGAGCTCACTCATCTGGCGCGTGCTCCGATCGACGTGCCGCAGGCGCGGCGCCAGCACGCGCAGTATGTCGCCGCGCTCACCGCGCTCGGCTGCCGCATCGAGTGGTTGCCGCCGCTCGCCCAGCACCCCGACGGGGTATTCGTCGAGGATACCGCGGTGCTGGTGCCGGAAGTCGCGCTCATCACGCGGCCCGGCGCCGCCTCGCGTCGCGAGGAAGTCGAGAGCGTCGCCGCCGTGCTCGCGCGGCACGTGCCGGTGCGGCGGGTGAGCGATCCGGCCTGCCTCGAGGGAGGCGACGTGCTGCGGATCGACCGCACGCTGTATGTCGGGGCAACCGGGCGCACCAATGCGGCCGGCGTTGCACAGCTCGCGGAAGGCTTAGCACCCTTCGGCTACGCGGTGCGCGAGGTCGCGCTGCGAGGGTGCCTGCACCTGAAGAGCGCCTGCACCTTCATTGCCCCGGACGTGCTGCTGGTGAACCCTTCGTGGACCGATCCAAAGGCGTTCGATGTGGGCGTCGTCATCGCGGTGGATCCGCACGAGCCGTTCGCGGCCAACACCCTGACGCTGCGCGGGCTCACCCTGGTGAGCAGCGCCTATCCGCGCACGCAGCGCGCTCTGGAGGCAGCCGGAATCGCCACCCGTGCCGTGGAGGTGGGTGAGCTGCACAAGGCGGAAGCGGCGCTCACCTGCATGAGCCTGCTGTGGGAGCCCCGGGGCGCACTCAACTCGCCGTGATGGCGCGCAGCGCCTCGAGGAACGCACTCACCTCGGGCTCCGTGCCGATCGTGATCCGGCACCAGTTCTCGTAGGGCGCAAACAGCCTGCCGACGAGAATGTTGCGCGCGCGCATGAGCCCGGTGAAACGCGCCAGCGGCATGCCGGTGTCGAAGAACACGAAATTGCCCTGCGGCTCGGCGTAGCGCAGCCCGAGGCGCGCCAGCTCGGTGGTGATGCGGGTGCGGCTCGCGATGATCCGCCGGCGGCACTCGGCGAGGAAGACGCGATCGCCGAGGCTGGCGCGCGCCGCGTGCACCGCCAGGATGTTCGGCGTGGACATGCGGGTAGCCGCCAGCGCGGCAGCCAGATCCGGCCGGGCGATGGCGTAGCCGCAGCGCAGGCCCGCCATGCCATGGATCTTGGAGAACGTCCTGAGCACGACCACACGGTGGCTGGTTGCGACCAGATCGGCGACCGAAGCCACGTCGGCTCCGACGGTGAAGTCCATGTAGGCTTCGTCGACGATCGTGATGAGGCGCTCGGGCAGCGCCGCCACGAACGCGCGTACCTCGCTCGCGCCCAGGGCCGTGCCGGTGGGGTTGTTGGGATTGCAGATGTAGATGGCGCGCGTGCGCTCGGAGACCGCCGCGTGCATGGCCGGCAGGTCGTGACGGAGGGCGGCATCGACCGGCACGAATTTCAGCGTCGCGCCCCGCAGGCGCGCATAGTCGGGCAGCTCCGCGTAGGTGGGGGCGGCCGCGATGATCTCCCCGCCGTCACGCCCGCACAGCAGACCGAGCGCGCACAGCAGCTCACCCGAGCCGGTGCCGGTGACGATGCAATCCGCGCCGACGTCCTCGTGTCTGGCGAGCGCCTCGACGAGCGCCTGGATCTCGGCGTCGGCGGGATAGCGGCACCCTCGGGCGATCGAGCGGCTCACGGCGAGCCGCGCCGCCGGGGAGGGTCCGTAGGGATTCTCGTTCCAACACAGCACCATGGGCGTCTCGCCGGCAGCCGCCTCCTTGCCGGCGGCGCGCAGCGCGGCGCCCGGTCCGGCAAGCAGCAGGGCGGAGGCGGTCAGCAGCTCACGGCGGCTCAAGCTCATGGCGGTGCTCCCCTTGTCAGGCAGCAGAAAATACACTGCGGGCGTCAGCACGGCTACGCGCATGCGCGGCGCTTCGCGCAAGCGGGCCTCGATTTGCAAGGCCCGGAGCGCCCGAGCTTTTCCTGAAGTCGCGGCTTGAAGCCGCCTGCCGGCTGAAGGGAGGGCTGGCAGGGCACGCCCGAGCGCATGCGCGCCCGGCGTGGACACAGTTCAAGTCGCGACGCTAGACTGCCGCTCGTGTCTGCCAAGCAACGATCGCCGACTGTGAAGATGGGTGGGCCCACCGAGCTGGTGTTGGAGCGCGCCGACGGCAGTCAGCACTCCATCCATCCGCTGTGGCTGCGCGAGCGCTGCAGGGATCCGGCCAGCATCGATCTGCAGACGCAGCAGCGGCTGCAGGATCCGTCGGACTTCGATATCGAGCTCGCGCTAGTGGCGGTGTCGCAGCCGCTGCCGGGTACTTACCGGATCAAATTCAGCGACGGACATGAAGCGAGTTTCAACGCCGAGGAGATCCTCGCGGAAGCGGCGCTCACGCCCACCAGCCACGATTGCCCCGCGCCGCGGCTATGGGACGGCACGCTCGCCGAGCTGCCGCGGGCGCGCTGGCGCGCCGACCCGGGCGCGGCCGAGCTGAGCTCGTGGCTGGAAGCATTCCTGACTCTCGGATTCGTGGTCTTCGAGGGCGTGCCCACCGAACCGGGCATGGTGCTCAAGCTGGGTGCGATGTTCGGGTTCACGCGCGAGACGAATTTCGGTGCGCTGTTCAACGTGCGCTCGACACCCAATGCCAACGACCTCGCATACACCTCGCTGGCACTCGATCCGCACACCGACAATCCCTATCGCGCGCCGGTACCCGGGATCCAGCTGCTGCATTGCCTGGTGAATGAGACCAGCGGCGGCCTGTCCACGCTGGTGGATGGCTTCGCCGTGGCGCAGGCCTTGCGCGAACGCCATCCGCAGGCGTTCGCGCTTCTCGCCAGCACGCCGGTGCGGTTCAAGTACCTCGACGTCGACGCCGAGCTGACCGCGAGCGCACCGCTCATCGAGCTGGACCTCGGTGGTGATCCCAAGGCCATTCACTTCAGCCCGCGGCTGGACTTCGTGCCGCTGTTTGCGCGCGAGCGCCTCGACGCCTACTACCGCGCGCGGCAACTGTTCGACCACCGCCTGCGGGCGCCGGATTTCGCGATCCGCTTTCTGCTCAAGGCCGGCGATCTGGTGATGTTCGACAATTGCCGGCTGCTGCACGGGCGCACCGCCTTCGATCCGTCCGAAGGCTTGCGTCATCTGCAGGGCTGCTACATCGATAGCGACGGACCGCGCAGCCTCTATCGCGTGCTGCGCCGCCGCCGCGCTCAGTCATCCGCCGAGAGGCGCAGCGCGTGAGCAGGATCGTGAGCTTCCGGCGGATGCAGGACGGCACCAGGGAGGACTATCTGCTGCTGGATGAGTCCGAGCGGACGTATGCCCTCGGCCTGGGCGGGCGCGTGCTCGAGAGCCTGCGCAAGCTCGATCACTCCGTCGAAGGTTATCCGGTCAGCCGGCTGCGGCATTGTCTTCAGGCCGCCACCCGCGCCATGAAGGACGGGGCCGACGAAGAGATGATCGTGGCGGCGCTCATTCACGACATCGGCGATGAGCTGGCGCCCTACAACCACGCCGAGCTCGCGGCGGCGATACTGCGCCCCTACGTGCGAGCGGAAGTGAGCTGGATCGTGGCGCAACACGGTCTGTTCCAGAACTACTATTACGTGCATCACTTCGGCGGTGATCGCAACGCTCGCGAGCGCTGGCGCCACCATCCGTGGTACGAGGCCTGCGTGCACTTCTGCGCCGCCTGGGACCAGTGCTCCTTCGATCCGGACTATCCGACCGAGGAGCTCGCCACCTTCGAACCCGTGCTGCGGCGGATTTTCGCGCGCACGCCGCACGACCCGCGCTACTTCAGCGCCGCTTGAGGGCACTGCTCCTGCCGAGTGACGGCTGCTGAAGCGCCGCAACGCCTTAGATCGCCAGCGCGATCAGCAGCACATTGGCGAAGGGAGTGCCGTGGCTCATGGGCTCGGCGCGGCTGTCGAAGCGGCACTCGTACAGCAGCTCGCGCCACTGCTCGATGCTGCGGCAATGCAGAGCCGCCGCGCCGCGACCGCGCGCCCGCATGATCAGACCGTCGACCCAGCGGGTGAAGCGAAAGCGCACACCGCCGCTGGCATCGCCCACGCGTAGCAGCAGCAAGCCCCCCGGCGGCAGCGCGGCGCGCACCCTCTGCAGCACCTCGCGCTGCGATTGCGCGGGGAGGTAGTGCAGCACATCCAGCATGACCACCGCGTCGGCGCTGCCGAACGGCGCGCTGCGGATGTCCGCCTGCAGCACGTCACAGTCGGGTCCGAGCGCGAGGCGCGCCCGCGCGACCTCGTCCGCCATGATCTCTATGCCGCGCATCGATTGGGGGCGGGGCGCCGGCGGCCAGGCCGCCGGCCAGATGCCGCGCTCGTAACAGTGCGCGGCGGCCTGCAGCCAGGCAGCCAACAGTCCCTGGCCGCAGCCCAGGTCGAGGATGCGTGCCCGTCCGCGCAGCAGGCCCAGTTCCAGTAGCGCGCGAAATACCGGGTCACCGCGCAGCTTGCCGCGTGCAAAGTAATACGCGAAGCGCCCGGCCCGGCGATACGGTTCGCAGGCCCGCTCGAGCAGCAGGCCGCGCAAGGAGCCCCAGTCGCAGCTCGCAACTGTGGCGCTCACGCCACCGCCTTGCCGGGCGCCCGGCCCCGGATCGGGCCCCGGACCGAATTCGCGCCGCAGGTCGCGGGCGCCTCAGGCACCTGAATTCCTCCCCGGCCGGCACGATGCATGCGTGAGTCCATCCGAGCTGTTTTTGGCGCGTTCCGCGCGCTTGGTTTTGTGAGGATACTCCTTGCGCCAGAACGGCCTTCTGCTATGTTCCCGCTTTCGGCTGGGATCAGGTGGACGTTGGGATTTGAGGGTTGCAGGGAGCCCGCCTCGAGGGGCGGGTCTGGAGATGCTCCGTGGCGCTGAGCGATCGTGCGCGCGGAGGCGCCGCAGTCGTTCCGGCTGCGCGCACGCGGCATCTCCGCCCCCGGCCGCTTGACTCGCTTGGGCTGACGCTGCCTCGCGCCCTGCGCGCAAACCGCATCCGTCGCCCGCCGCGAACCGCCGTTTCTGACCACCCGCTGTAAGCCGATCCGGCAGCGCCCCGTGCGGGGTGCGGTCCATTCTGGAGCCTGCTGATGGAAACGCAAGTACGTGAGCGCCGCAGGCGCAAGTCCAATGGCCGGCTCGGCACCGAGGCGAAGAGTCTCGACCAGCGCAAGCTCCTGCGGGTGCTGCAGGCGGTGCGCGACGGGGATTTCTCGGTTCGGCTCGCCAGCGATCAGACCGGGCTTGCGGGCAAGGTAGCCGATACCTTCAACGAGATCGTGGCCTCCAATGAGCGCCTGGCGCGCGAGCTGGAGCGTGCCGGGCAGATCGTCGGCAAGGACGGCAAGCCCCGTCACCGCATGGCGAGCGAGCGGCGCTCCGGTGCCTGGGGCGCGATGGAAGCCTCGGTGAATACCCTCATCGACGACCTGCTGTGGCCGACGGCGGAAGTCACGCGCACCATTTCGGCGGTCGCCAAGGGCGACCTGCAGCAGACCATGAACCTGGTCGTGGATGGGCGCGCGCTCAAGGGAGAATTCCTCAGATCCGCCACGATCGTCAACACGATGATCGAGCAGATGAGCGCCTTCACCTCCGAGGTCACGCGCGTCGCGCGCGAGGTGGGCACCGAGGGCAAGCTCGGCGGGCAGGCCGCAGTGCCCGGCGTCGCCGGCACCTGGAAGGACCTGACCGACAGCGTCAACTCGATGGCCAGTAACCTCACCGGCCAGGTCCGCAACATCTCCGAAGTGACGATCGCGGTCGCCAACGGCGACCTGTCCCGCAAGATCACGGTCGATGTACGCGGCGAGATCCTGCAGCTGAAGGAGGCCATCAACACGATGGTCGACCAGCTGCGCTCGTTTGCCTCGGAAGTGACGCGCGTGGCGCGCGAGGTGGGCACCGAAGGCAAGCTGGGCGGGCAGGCGATCGTTTCCGGCGTGGCCGGCACCTGGAAGGACCTCACCGACTCCGTCAATGCGATGGCGACCAATCTGACCGGCCAGGTCCGCAACATCGCGGAAGTGACGACCGCGGTCGCGCGCGGCGACCTGTCGCGCAAGATCACCGTGGACGTGAAGGGCGAGATCCTCGAGCTGAAGAACACCATCAACACGATGGTGGATCAGCTCAACGGCTTCGCGGCGGAAGTGACGCGCGTGGCGCGCGAGGTGGGCACCGAAGGCAAGCTCGGCGGCCAGGCCGTGGTGCCGGGCGTCGCCGGTACCTGGAAGGATCTCACCGACAACGTCAACTCCATGGCCGGCAATCTGACCGGCCAGGTCCGTAACATCGCGGAAGTCTCCACCGCCATCGCGAGCGGCGACCTGTCGCGCAAGATCACGGCGGATGTGAAGGGCGAGATCCTGCAGCTCAAGGAGACCATCAATACGATGGTCGATCAGCTGCGCTCGTTTGCCTCGGAAGTGACGCGCGTGGCGCGCGAGGTGGGCACCGAAGGCAAGCTGGGCGGCCAGGCCGTGGTGCCGGGCGTCGCCGGCACCTGGAAGGATCTCACCGACAGCGTGAACTCCATGGCCGGTAACCTCACCGGCCAGGTGCGCAACATCGCGGAAGTTGCCACCGCCATCGCCAACGGGGACCTGTCGCGCAAGATCACCGCGGATGTCAAGGGCGAGATCCTGCAACTGAAGAAGACCATCAACACCATGGTCGATCAGCTCAACGGGTTCGCCGCGGAGGTGACGCGCGTGGCGCGCGAGGTCGGTTCCGAAGGCAAGCTGGGCGGTCAGGCGGTGGTGAAGGACGTCAGCGGCGTGTGGAAGGATCTCACCGACAAGGTCAACTCGATGGCGAGCAATCTGACCGGTCAGGTCCGCAATATCGCCGAAGTGGCGACCGCCATCGCACGCGGCGACCTGTCGCGCAAGATCACGGTGGACGTGCGCGGGGAGATCCTGCAGCTGAAGGAGACCGTCAATACGATGGTCGATCAGCTCAACAGCTTCGCCGCCGAAGTGACGCGCGTGGCCCGCGAGGTGGGCACCGAGGGCAAGCTGGGTGGCCAGGCCATCGTGCCGGGCGTCGCGGGTACCTGGAAGGACCTGACCGACAACGTCAACTCGATGGCCCGCAACCTCACCGGCCAGGTGCGCAACATCGCCGAGGTCTCGACCGCCATCGCGCGCGGCGACCTGTCGAGCAAGATCACGGTGGACGTGAAGGGCGAGATCCTGCAGCTGAAGGAAACCATCAACACGATGGTGGACCAGCTCAACGGCTTCGCGGCGGAAGTGACCCGCCTGGCGCGTGAGGTCGGCACCGAAGGCAAGCTCGGTGGACAGGCGCTGGTGCCCGGCGTCGCCGGCACGTGGAAGGATCTCACCGACAACGTGAATGTGATGGCGAACAACCTCACCAACCAGGTGCGCGGCATCGTGAAAGTGGTGACCGCGGTCGCCAACGGCGACCTGCGCCAGCGCCTCACGGTCGAGTCCAAGGGCGAGGTCAACGCGCTGGCCGACACCATCAACAGCATGACCGATACGCTGGCGATCTTCGCCGACCAGGTCACCAGCGTGGCGCGTGAAGTCGGCGTCGAGGGACGTCTCGGGGGTCAGGCCCACGTCCCGGGGACGGCCGGAACGTGGAAGGATCTCACGGCGAACGTGAACCTGCTGGCCGCCAATCTCACCAACCAGGTGCGCGCGATCGCCGAGGTGGCCACCGCCGTGACCAAGGGCGACCTGACCCGCTCGATCCAGGTGGAGGCGCGCGGCGAGGTCTCGGAGCTCAAGGACAACATCAACGCGATGATCGGCAACCTGCGCGTGACCACCGAGCGCAACACCGAGCAGGACTGGCTCAAGACCAACCTCGCGAAGTTCAGTCGCATGATGCAGGGACAGCGCGACCTGGTGACGGTGGGCAAGCTGCTGCTGTCCGAGCTTGCGCCGCTGGTCAACGCCCAGCAGGGAATCGTTTACGTCATGGACAGCGCGAACCGCGCGCCCTGCCTCAAGGAGCTCGCCAGCTACGCCGACGCACCCGCCGACAGCCGCGAGCCGCGCCGCTACCACCTGGGCGAGGGGCTGGTGGGTCAGGCGGCCGCCGACCGGCAGCGCCTGCTGCTGACGGATATTCCACCGGATTCCATCCAGCTGCGCGGCGGGCTGCTGAGCGCCCGGCCGCACCATGTCATCGTCCTGCCGGTGTTGTACGAAGGACAGGTCAAAGCCGTGCTCGAGCTGGCATCGCTCGGGGGCTTCACGGCCTCGCACCTGGCGTTTCTCGAGCAGCTGACCGGCAGCATCATCGGCGTGGTGTTGAATACCATCGAGGCGACGATGCGCACCGAGGGTCTGCTGACGCAGTCGCAGCAGCTCGCCGGCGAGCTGCAGTCGCAGCAGACCGAGCTGCAGCAGACCAACGCCGAGCTGGCCAGCAAGGCGAAGCTGCTCGCGGAGCAGAACGTGGAGGTCGAGCGCAAGAACCAGGAAATCGAGCTCGCCCGGCGGGCGCTCGAGGAGAAAGCGGCGGAGCTCGCGCTCACCTCGCGCTACAAGTCGGAGTTCCTGGCGAACATGTCGCACGAGCTGCGCACACCTCTCAACAGCATCCTGATTCTCGGCCAGCAGCTCGCGGAGAACGCGGACGGCAACCTGTCGTCCCGGCAGGTCGAGTTCGCCACGACGATTCACGGCGCCGGGACCGACCTGCTCAACCTCATCAGCGACATCCTCGATCTGTCCAAGATCGAATCGGGCACGGTCACGGTCGAGTGTGAAGACCTGCTGTTCACACACCTGCGCGAGACCATCGAGCGCAATTTCCGCCACGAGGCGGACGCGCGCCACCTGTCCTTCACGGCGGACTTCGATACGCGCCTGGGAAGGGCGATCACCACCGACTCCAAGCGCCTGCTGCAGGTATTGAAGAATCTGCTCTCCAACGCGCTCAAGTTCACCGAGCGCGGCGGCGTGCGCCTGCACGTGGGTGTCGCCACCGTCGGCTGGAGTCCCGAGCATCCGATCCTGCGGGAGGCTCCCTCGGTGGTCGAGTTCTCCGTCAGTGATACCGGCATCGGCATACCCCCGGAGAAGCAGCGGATCATATTCGAGGCTTTCCAGCAGGCCGATGCGGGCACCGCCCGCAAGTACGGCGGCACGGGTCTCGGACTGGCCATCAGCCGCGAGCTGGCGCACCTGCTGGGCGGGGAGATCCGCCTGAGCAGCATCTCCGGCAGCGGCAGCACCTTCACCCTGTATCTGCCGCTTTCCTACCTGGGCCCGGCCTATAACAGGGCCGTGGCCCGGGATCCGGTCACGGCTGCGGCCGCGGTGGCTGTATTTCAACCGGTGGTGCTGCCGGTGCGGCAGGAGCAGATCGCGGACGATCGGGAAGACCTGCAGCCGGACGACGCGGTGCTGCTGGTGGTGGAGGACGACCCGCATTACTGCCGCATCCTGCTCGATCTCGCGCGCCAGCGGGGATTCAAGATCCTGCTGGCGAGGACCGGCGCCGATGCGCTCACCCTGGCGCACAAGTACCGCCCGAGCGCCGTGTCGCTCGACGTGTTCCTCCCGGACATGCTGGGTTGGACGGTGCTCACTCAGCTCAAGCGCAGCCCCGAAACCCGCCATATCCCGGTTCAGGTCCTGACCATCGAGGAGGAGCGCCAGTACGGGCTCGAGCGCGGCGCCTTCCAGTTCATCACCAAGACCGTCACCACCGACGAGCTCGAAGCCGCTTTCGACCGGCTCAAGAGCTTCACCGCATCCCGAGTGCGGCGGCTGCTGGTGGTCGAGGACGATCCGGCCGAGCAGTTGAGCGTCACCGAGCTGCTCGGACACAGCGACCTGGAGATCACCACGGCCGCTACCGGCGCCGCGGCGCTCGCGGCCCTGCGCGAGGGCAGCTTCGACTGCGTGGTTCTCGATCTGCGCCTGCCGGACATGTCCGGCTTCGAGCTGCTCGCCCGGGTGCAGCAGGACGGTGAGCTGCGGCGCACGCCGGTCGTGGTCTTCACCGGGCGCGAGCTGACCGACGCGGAGGAAACCGAGCTGCGCAAGGCCGCCAAGAGCATCGTGCTGAAGGGCGTGCGCTCCCCGGAGCGGCTGCTGGACGAGACGGCCCTGTTCCTGCACCGGGTGATCGCCGATCTGCCGGAGGCGAAGCAGCACATGATCGAGGCGCTGCACGAGAGCGACGAGCCCCTCAGCGGCCGCAAGGTGCTGGTGGTCGACGACGATATCCGCAACATCTTCGCGCTCAACAGCCTGCTCGAGCGCCACAGCATGCAGGTGATCACGGCAACCAACGGCCAGGAGGCGATCAAGCTGGTCGAGAGCACCGAGGATCTGTCGCTGGTGCTGATGGATGTCATGATGCCGGAAATGGACGGCTACGAGACCATGCGCCGCATCCGCAGCAAGCATCAGTTCCGGCTGCTGCCGATCATCGCCCTCACCGCCAAGGCCATGAAGGGCGACCGCGAGAAGTGCCTGGAAGCGGGGGCTTCGGACTACGTCGCCAAGCCGGTGAACACCGAGCAGCTGCTGTCTCTGGTACGGACGTGGCTGCACCGCTAGGGTGAGGGATCCGGGGGACGCTAGCGGCATGGAGGTCAGTGAGAAAGTCAACATCCTGCTGGTTGATGACCAGCCTGCGCGGCTGCTCACTTACCAGTCGGTGCTGAGCGAGTTGGGGCAGAACCTGGTATGCGCTCGCTCGGGGCTCGAGGCGCTGGACAAGCTCATGCGCGAGGAATTCGCCGTGGTGCTGCTCGATGTCAGCATGCCGGAAATGGACGGTTTCGAGGCGGCGCGGCTGATCCACGACCATCCGCGCTTCGAGAAGACTCCCATCATCTTCGTCACCGGCGTGCACATCAACGACCTCGACCGCCTCAAGGGCTACAAGGTCGGGGCGGTCGACTACGTGTCCATACCGGTGGTGCCGGAAATACTGCGCAGCAAGGTCGCCGTGCTGGTCGAGCTGTACTGCAAGCGCCGCGAGCTGCGCGAGCTGAACCGCAATCTCGGGTTGGCGAACCAGCGCCTGGCCGAGGCCAACACGACGCTGCAGGCGGAGAAGACCCGCGAGCTCGAAGCCTTCAATGCCACCCTGCAGCGCGCCAATGCGGAGCTCGAAGGCGCGAACCGCGCGCTGCAGAGCGAAGTTGCGGAGCGGGCCCGGGCGGAACAGGCGTTGAAGGAGGCGGACCGCCACAAGGACGAGTTCCTCGCGATGCTCGCGCACGAGCTGCGCAATCCGCTGGCGCCGATTCTGAGTGCCGTACAGCTCATGCGCATGAAGCCGGTAGCCGACCCACAGCTGAGCTGGTCGCGCGACGTGATCGAGCGGCAGCTCTCGCACCTGACGCGCCTGGTCGACGACCTGCTCGATGTGGCGCGCATCACGCGCGGCAAGATCAACCTGTCGCGCGAGCCGATCGAGCTGCCGACGCTGATCGCGCGCGCCGTCGAGATCGTGCAGCCCTTGATAGAGGAGCGCGGGCACCAGCTCACGACCGAGATTCCCGATGGGACGCTCAGGGTCGATGCCGACCCGCTGCGTCTCACGCAGGCCTTGGGCAACGTGCTGGGCAACGCGGCCAAATACACCGAGCGGGGCGGGCGCATCAGTCTCGGCGTCCGCCGCCAGGGGGCGGAGGTCGAGATCCGGGTGCGCGACAACGGCGTCGGCATTCCCGCGGAGGTGCTGCCCAGGATCTTCGACCTGTTCACCCAGCTCGACCGCCACTCGCATCACCCGCACAGCGGTCTCGGGATCGGGCTCGCCCTGGTGCGCCGGCTGCTGCAGATGCACGGCGGGACCATCAGCGCGCACAGCGAGGGCGCCGGCCTGGGGAGCGAATTCGTGATCCGGCTGCCGCTGCTGCTCGAGGCGACGCAGTCCGCCAACGGCGGGCCGTCCGCCGCAACCGAAGAGCCGGCGCCGGTGCGTCGCCGCATACTGGTCGCGGACGACAACGTCGACGCGCTACAGACCCTGGCGACGGTCCTGGAGCTGGGTGGCCACGAAGTCTTCAGCGCCGCCAACGGGAGCCTGGCGCTCGAGTCCGCCGAGCGGCACCTGCCCGAAGTGGCGCTGCTCGATATCGGCATGCCGCTGCTCGACGGCTATGAGGTCGCGCGGCGCATCCGCGCGCAGGCGTGGGGCAAGCGGATCACTCTGGTGGCGCTCACCGGATGGGGCCAGGACTCGGACCGCCGCCGCTCGCGGGAGGCGGGCTTCGATTCGCATCTGGTCAAGCCGCTCGACCTCGCGAAACTGACCGAGCTGCTGGCGCGCCTGCCCGCCAGCGCTGCGGCGGCGGATGAGATCCCCGGGCGCCAACTCAACTCCTAGGCCGACCGCCTATCCGCCATCCGCAGCAGTGCGAGCGGCCCGCGCACGACCCACGAGATACCCGGCCGCAAACGGCAGACCCAGCACCACGATGGCGAGCACGCCGAGCAGCAGCAACACCTCGCGGGCGAGCCGGCGCACCTGCTCGCCGGTGGCTTTCACCACCTGATCGGCGATCCTGGCCGCGTCCCGGGCGAGAGAGGCGCGCTCGGCGTCGGCCGCCAGCACCACCGCTTCGCGCTCGCCGCGCACGTCCGCCGCCAGCGCGGCGCGCTCGCTGCGCAGCGTCTCGAGGATCGAGGCCGCAGATGAATCGACCCGTCGCAGCAGATCGACCACACTCTCACGGACATCGG
>VBMV01000144.1 GCA_005878835.1 Gammaproteobacteria bacterium
GCCTTGGCGTATTCGGGCGTGCCGAATGCGGGTGATCCGGACTTCATGTCGACGTTCGAGGTGAAACTGCCGTACATCACCGGCGCGCCCGGCCGAACGATCTGCGACAGCGTGATGCCGAACAGGGCTTCCGCATGAGCCAGGGTCAGGGCGCCGGCGATGGTGATCGGCGCCATCGCGCCAGCGAGCGTGAACGGGGTAACGATCATCAACTGCCCGTTTGCGGCAAACTCGATGATGCCGTCCGTCATGGGCACGTCCAGCTGCAGGGGCGAGTTGGTGTTGCAGATCGAATAGCAGTGCGCTGCGGCGCGAAACGTGGCCTCGTCGATTCCCTGGCCGATGCGCAGCATGGCGAAGCAGTCGGCGAGCTGCGCGTCTCCCCGGCAGTAGAAGTGCGGCACCTTGTCCCCGAGCGTGAGCTGCGCGAGTGTCGTCTCGAGGTGACGCTCGGTCACGCTGGCGTCCTGCGGCTCGACCACCTGGCCGAGCACGTGAATGACGTCGAAGGCCTGCGACAGCCGCACGAAGTCGCGAAAATCCTCGAGCGTGCCGGTGCGCTTGCCGCGCTGCAGATCGCTCACGCTGGGCGGGCCCGCGACCGGCGCGAACACGACGTGTGGCCCTCCCACGCGGCAGGAACGCGCCGGATTGCGTGCAATGAGATTCGCCTCGGCAGGAACGCTCGCCAGGGCCGCGGTGACCAGGCCGGAGTCGAGCCGCACCATCTGGCTCGCTTCGTCCACGGTGGCGCCAGCCCCCGCCAGCACCGCCCGCCCCCGGGGCGACAACACCCGCATGCCCTGGCGCTCGAGGATTCCCAGCGCCGCCAGATGCATGTTCTCGACCTGATCGTCCGAGAATACCCGCACCGGCGCGAAGGGGTTGGCGAGGTTTCGGTAGCGCGTCGAGCGCTCCACTTGCCCGACGCTGCCCGCCCTCTGGGAATCTCGCCTGCGAGGTCTCATCGCCGTCAAGTATGCCACTGTTGGGCGACACGGGGCCGGACAGCCCGCCGCTCGGCTTCGCCAGCCTGTTCGAGGCGTTCGCGAAGAACATCATCGAGCTCGCGCAGAGCAACCGGGAGCTGTGGGCCAGCACCGCGATCGCCGTGTCGCCCTTCTCGAAGGGCGGGCACATCAGCCACGTGTACAGCGAGCATTCCTCGTTCGTGAAGTTCAGCGAGCGCAACTGGCAGCTTCCCGGCACGCTGAGCGCTCGTAGTCGTGACAACCTGCCCAATCCCGCGCATGCCTCGGGTCAGGGCGACTTGCTCACGCGTTGACGATAATATCAATGCAAATATCAACGCAGGTAGCACCGTTTCGGTGCGTGAGGTGTGCCATGCCGGAGTTTGCCAGTGTCGAACAGATCCGCCGCCACTTCCCGGCGCTCGCGCGCACGCACAACGGCCATCCGGTGGCCTATTTCGATGGTCCCGGCGGGACGCAGGTTCCGCGCCGGGTGGTGGCCGCCATGACCGAGTACCTGCTGCAGCACAACGCGAACACCGACTGGGCGTTTCCGACCAGCCAGGAAACCGACCAGGCACTGTTCGAGGCGCGCGGGGCGTTGGCGGACTGGGTCGGTGGTTCTGCGGACGAGATCGTGTTCGGAGCCAACATGACCACGCTCACGCTGCATCTCGGCCGTGCGCTCGGGCGCGAGTGGCGCTCGGGGGATGTGGTGGTCGTGACCGAGCTCGACCACCACGCGAACTCCGACACCTGGCGTGCGCTGGCAAAAGAGCGCGGCCTGGAGGTACGCACCGTCAGGATGCGACCCGAGGATGGCCGCCTCGACCAGGAAGACGTTGCGCGGAAGCTCACTCCCGGCACGCGCCTGTTGGCGGTAGGGGCGGCCTCCAACGCGCTCGGCACCATCAACGATGTCGCGCAGCTGGTCCGGCAGGCGCATGCGGTGGGTGCGCTCGCGTTCGTGGACGGGGTGCATTACTCCAGCCACCACATGGCGGATGTACGGGCCTGGAACTGTGACTTTTTCGTCTGCTCCGCCTACAAGTTCTACGGGCCGCACGTCGGGGTGCTGTGGGGCCGAGGCGAACTGCTGGAGAAAATGGATGCGCCGCGGCTCGAACCCGCGCCCGCGCAGGCCCCGGAGCGCCTGGAGACCGGGACTCTGAACCACGAAGGCATCGTCGGGGCGGCCGCGGCGGTCGACTTCCTCGCCTCACTCTCGCAGGCTCAGGTGCCGCGCCGCGAGCGGCTCGGGCGCGTGTCGCAATGCCTGCGGCAGCGCGGAGCGGAGCTGCTGCGGCGGCTGTGGGAGGGCTTGCGCGCCATACCCGGAGTCGAGCTCTACGGTCTGCCGCCGGGTGGCGAGCGCATGCCCACGGTGTCCTTCACGCTCGCCGGACGGGATGCGCGGGAGGTGGCCACTGCACTTGCAGCCCGCGGCATATTCGTGTCGCACGGCGACTTCTACGCGAGCACCGTGGCGCGGGTGTTGGGTCATGAGCGCGATGGGCTGGTGCGCGCCGGCTGCGCGGTGTACACGAGCGCGGATGAGGTCGAGCGGCTCGTCGAGGGCGTCCGGCATCTGGTGTGAGAGCGGGCTCCCGCGAGTGACCGACGGGCCGGTCGGACGGGGCCGGTGATCGGCTGGTCACCGCCACTGTCCGCCGCCGCCTCGCTGGCGCTTGCCATCCGCCGGCGGGTGGAAAAAAATATCCATTTCGCGGAGCAACTTGCGAATTGCGCGGTCATACCTTGAACCGGCCAGTATCAAGGGTGCCCCGAAAATGAGACTTCAGGAAGCCGGCGGATGAAGCTGCGCGTTCTCGTCGTGAGCAACGTGCGAATGGTGCAGGAGGGCTTGAGCTCGATCCTCGCGCAGCGTGGAGTCGATGTCGTCAGCACCGTCGACCTGCCGCATGCCGGGGATCGCAGTGCTCAGCTGAACCCGGATGTGATCCTCTTCGATGCCGCGCGCCAGGGCAGCGTCGAGTTCGTGAAGGATCTCGTTGCGTCCGCGCCTCACTCCAAGGTCGTGGCGTTCGGCGTCAAAGAGACTGACGAGGAGATTCTGGCGCTGGCGGCGGCGGGCACGGCGGGCTATGTGCGCGAAAGCGCCGAAAGCGGCGATGCGGTCAGAGTGCTCGAGCAGGTGATGTGCGACGAGCTGCCGTGCTCACCGCGGGCCGCCGCATCGCTGTATCGCCAGGTGGCCGTGCTGTCGCAGGGTGGCAACGACTCCGTCGGTGTCGGCAACGGCCACGCCGACGGCATGCCGCTGTCGCGGCGCGAGCTGCAGATCGCGCATCTGATCGATTGCGGGCTCACCAACAAGCAGATCGGCCGCCGGCTGGGAATTGAAGCCGCGACGGTCAAGAACCACGTCCACAACCTGTGCGAGAAACTCAAGGTGCACCGGCGCGGCGAAGCAGTCGCGCGCATCCGGGCCCTCTCTCGCGCTCGCGTCGTTGCCCGCTTCGGCGCCGGCTGCGAATCCGACGCTCGACGCGGGCTGAGTATCATCAGAAGAATCCCCCTGCCGCCAGCGGCACCGGCGGCCACGCCGGCCACCCCGGCCACCCCGGGACCGGCATGGGCCAATAGGCGGGCATTGCGATTCGCTCCGCGCCGTCAGCCCCGGCAGCAAGCCCCAGGGTGAAGCTCTGGGCTGCCGGCACGCGCGCCAAGTCCGGTACACCCGCTCCACCGCGTAGCGGATCGGGTACCCGCGCGACCGCGCTCGCCCGGATCAGCTCAAACAGAGCGTGCACGCGCTGCTCGGAGCGCGCTCTGAACGGTCCGTCGCGAAACAGCGGATGATGCGCCAGCACCAGCGCGGCGAGACCCGTCACGTGTGCCGCCGCCACAGAGGTGCCGTCCGCGGCCGTGTAGCCACCGCCGGGAACCGTCGACACGACCGCCACTGCGGGCGCGGAAACCGCCACCTGCGGCCCCGCGGCGCTGAAGCTCGCCGCGAAGATCCCGTCACGGCCGATCAGTTGCGGGATCACGCTGAGAACGTGCGAGCTGTCGGCGGGGAATTCTCCGAGCTTGCC
Organism: Gammaproteobacteria bacterium; assembly: GCA_005878835.1. Taxonomy (GTDB): domain Bacteria; phylum Pseudomonadota; class Gammaproteobacteria; order Steroidobacterales; family Steroidobacteraceae; genus 13-2-20CM-66-19. The sequence continues at coordinate 4,031 of VBMV01000144.1, forward strand.
GACCGCGGCGACCGCCATCACTGCGGGCAGCGCCGCCGGGAATGCGAGTGGGCCGCCGGAGTTGCCCGCCGCCGCGATGCACGCGATGCCTTTGCGCCGCGCCTCCTGCAGCTTCTGGCTCACCAGCTCGGAGAACCCGTCACTCACGACGCTGATGTTGATGAGATCGAGCTCGCGCTCGATGCATTCATCCAGCGCCGCCAGCAGGTCGCTGACGCGACCCTCCGGAATGACCTTGAACACGTGCAGCTCGGCCTCGGGCGCGCAGCCGCTGACGCCCTGCTCGGTGCTCGCTGCGTTGATGATGCCGGCGCAGTGCGTCCCGTGCGACACGAAGTCGTGGGTCCAGCCCGTATCTGCGCCGCCCGTGGTGAAGTCCTTGCCGCGCGTGACGTGACGCAACAGCGGATGTGAGTTGTCGCAGCCCGAATCGATGATGCCGATCCTCACCCCGCTGCCGGTGAAGCGGCCACCGATCGGATCGACCCCCATCAGGCGCTGCCCCCAGGCGGGCAATCGCGCACTCGGAAAGTTCGGGTAGGATTCTGACAGGGGTCGCAGCTTGACCGTATTGGTAGCGGAGCCGAGGCGCGGCGCGTAGATGAGGCGATCCCAGTGGTTGGCGGCAGCCCTGATGTACAGCGTCTGGATTGTCTCGACCGTGCCGCCGAAGAAAGTGAGCCGCGCGGTTCCGGTTTCGTCCGTGAGCGCCTGGGCCGGCAAGCCGTCTCCATCGATGACGACCGTCGCCCGGGCGAGCGGTTGATCGCGCTCGCCGATCACGCGAATGGAAACCTCGGTCGCGATGCAGCGCAGCGGCAGCAGCGTGCCGATCGGCGCGATCCGCGCCGGCAGCGACAGGTAGTCGGCACAGGCCAGTAACGAGTCGCGTTCGATGATCAGATGCGGTGGCGCAGTCGCGCGCAGCCGCTGCGCCTTGCCCTCGTCGATCTTGGCCACCACCACCTCGCCTACGCTGCGGCCATCGGTCATGAAGGGCTGTGTACCGCCGAGCTTGATGCGCTTGAGAACTTCGACGTTCTCCTGATGACCGAGGTAATCGACGACGCCGTCCATGGAAAATTGGGGATGGGCGAATGGCCGGCCATCGGGCGCAGTACGGGTGCCGATCACTAAACGCTCACGCCGTCTTCCGGGGAGTGATGCGTCCAGTGCGCCCAGTGCGCCGCCCCCGGGCTCCCGGGACCGGCTCTGCGTCCCCGTGGTCCTCCTCATCGAGTCATCGCCAGCCTCGCTGGTCTTCTTGATCGCCGCGCCGGGCCGCTCGTCTTTTTCTTGAGCCATCGAACCGTCCTCCATACTGCTGGTCAGGTCGCCGCGTCGCGTGGCGCCGCGGCAGGCGCCGGCGGTTCACTCCCGTCACGGCGGCCTGCCGAAGCACACGGCCCGGGTGCTATTGAATGGTCTGCGCCCGATTGGCGCCCCATGCCTGCGCCTGGGGGGTGAATCCACCGTATGCGCCCTGCGTCGCGCCGGTGAAGGGACTCGGTGCGAAGTACTGACCACCGAAGGCACCCAGGGCGCCCTGAGGAGTCTGCAGGCCTTGCACAGCCAGCTGGTGCACGAGTTGCTGGAGCCCGATGCTGATCTGCTGTGTCACGGCGGTCTGGACGGAGATCTGCTGCGCCAGCTGCCCGAGCAACAGGATGATCTGTTGTGCCGGATGGTGTACGCCCGCATAGCCGGCAAAGGAGCCGAGGAGCGGGTTGAATGCGAGCGGACTCGGCGCGAACGGGCTCGCTGCGAACGGGCTCGGCGCGAACGGGCTCGGCGCGAACGGGCTCGGCACGAACGGGCTCGGCACGAACGGAGTCTGCAGGTACGGACTCGGATACAGGCCTGCCAGCGCGGGCTCGTGAGCGAACGGCACGTAGCCGGCGTATGTGCCGGGCTGCCCAAACAGGCCCGGGCTCATTTGCGGCCACCCCGCCCCCTGCAGTCCGGGAAACTGAGGTATGAATCCTTGCGGGGAATAGTGTGAAAAGTTTGACAGCATTTGGAAACTCTCCATGTGGCTCATTTGAAGGCTGAAGCGTCACCGACAGTGCTGTTTGGTCGGCAGCAACACTCATCCTCGGCCAGGGGCCGGCCGCGCGGGAATAGTCCGAAGATCCCACTCAGGGTTACAAGGACGGGCTAGGCGCGCGGTCCAGTCGGCAGCGGGAGACCGACCCGCGGACGATGCGCCGGCTCGACGCGCGATTGCCTGCCGTTCGCCGATCGGTGGTAGATTACTCGACAAGGTCTCCACCGGTGTTGCAGGGAATCGCACGCGTATTCGCGGTTGCGGCGGTCGTCGTCATTGGCGCTCACGCCCATGCGCTCGAGCCTGCCGAGGATGGCGCCAGTGCCGTTGATTGGGTCAATAGCTATATCGGCACCGGCGGCGGCGGCTCGGACTACGGCGGCACGATGCCGTTGGTCACCACGCCTTTCGGGATGACGAACTGGACCGCGCAGACGCGCGAGAACCGCATCAGCGTCAGCTCCTACGCGTTTGAGGACAACACGATCTCGGGGTTCATCGGCACCCACCAACCGGCCATCTGGATGGGCGACTACGGCTATGTGACCCTCATACCCGAGGTCGACGACATCAAGACCGCCGCCGCAAGCCGCAGCCTTCCGTTCTCACGCAACGACGAGATCACATCCCCGGATTACTATTCGGTGCTCATGGATGCGGGAGCCTCACGGCAGATCCGCACCGAGATCACCGCGACCGACCACTGCGGGTTCCTGAGATTCACGTTTCCCGCGCACTCCAGGGCGAGCGTCGTGGTCGAAGCCACGCGCACCGGCGTCATGGGGTTCGTGCGCGTCGATCCCGCGGCGCGCGAGATCGTCGGCTATAACCCCGACCGCATGGACGCCCACCTGACCAACATACGGCTGCCGAATTTCAAGGGATATTTCGTCGTCAGGTTCGATAAGCCCTTCGTCGCGCACGGGGTGTATGCCGGCAAGGCGCTGCGCCCCGCGGAGGCGACGGCTCAAGACCCGAACGTCGGCGCGTACGTGAGCTTCGAACCCGGAGCCGATCAGGTGGTGCAGGCCACAGTCGGCACGTCATTCATCAGTATCGAGCAGGCGCGGGCGAATCTGCGAGCGGAGGTTCCCTCATGGAATTTCGACGCCGTGCGCGCGCAGCTGAAGAGCATCTGGAACGAAAAACTCACCATGGTGTCGCTCGAGGGCGCCTCCGACGACGAGCGCCGCATCCTGTATACGGGGCTCTACCATGCACTGCTGTACCCCAAGCTGTTCTCGGAGCACGGCCGCTACTACAGCGCTTTCGACGACCGGGTGCACGACGGAGTCTCCTACACGGCCTATTCGCTCTGGGATACGTTCCGCGCCGACAACACCCTGTTGACGATCCTCGCTCCCGAGCGCATCGACGACATGGTGCGGGCGTTGCTGCAGGACTACCAGGAGGGCGGCTGGATGCCGAAGTGGCCGAACCCCTCCTACACCAACATCATGATCGCCACGCACGCGGATTCAGTCGTGGCCGAGGCCATCAACAAGGGCTTTCACGGCTTCGATTACCAACTGGCGTACGACGCCGCCTACAAGGACGCCATGACGCCGCCCGAGGGTGATACCACACGTGACTGGCACGACCGCCAGCCGGGGGTCCCCTATGAGGCGCGTCCCGGCCTCACGTATTACAAACAGCTCGGGTATGTTCCGGTCGACAAGACCGCCGAGGCGGCCTCGGAGACGCTCGAGGATGCTTATGATGATTTTGCGGTCGCGCAGGTCGCCAAGGCGCTCGGCAGGGACAAGGATTTCCGGCTCTTCATCGCTCGCTCGCGCAACTACCGTAATCTCTACAACCCGGCGCGCGGGTTCATGCAGGGACGAAACGCCGACGGCTCCTGGGCGCGCCCGGAGGATGGCTGGACCGAGGGCGATCAGTGGGTCTACACGTATTCCGTGCTCCACGATATTGCGGGGCTGATGGCGCTGATGGGTGGGCCGGAGAAGTTCAACGCAACGCTGGATGAACACTTCCAGGGCGGGCACAACCGGCACGATAACGAGCCCAGCCACCACTATGGATATCTCTACGATTTCAGCGGCCAGCCGTGGAAGACGCAGCTCAGAGTGCGTGAGATCGCCCGCGACTCTTACCAGAATCGACCCGCCGGCGTATTGGGAAACGAGGACTGCGGCCAGATGTCGGCGTGGTACATCTTCACGGCCATGGGGTTCTATCCGTTCAACCCCGTGTCGGGGAATTACATGATCGGCAGCCCGCTGTTTCGCAAATTCACGCTCAACCTGCCTGGCGGCAGGCGGTTCGTCATATCCGCGCCGCAAAACTCCGCGACCAACCTCTACATTCAGTCCGCGAGACTGAACGGTGAGCCGCTCCACGTCCCGGTCCTGACGCATGCCCAGCTGCAGGCCGGCGGGCTGCTCGAGTTCGACATGGGCCCGACGCCGTCGCAATGGGGCTCGAGTTGGAGGGCAGTTCCGCTGCCTGAATTCCCGGATTGATCATTCCAGCGCCGGACGCAGCCGGGGCGCATCAGCTCAGGTCGCGGCGCGAGCCGCATACACTCTGCGTACCGTCTCGATAGTATCGGCGTCGGCGGCGCGCTTGTCGTCCCGATAGCGTTTCACCCGGGCGAGCCGCAGTGCCAGGCCGCCCGGATAGCGGCTGCTCGCCTGCAGGTCGCTGAAGGCGATTTCCACGACCAGCTCCGGTCGCACGTACACGGTCCACTGGTCACGGTGAGTCTCGCGTGCCAGAAGCTCCGTCGTCTGCCATTCGAGCATGGCGTCGGTGAGGCCCTTGAACGTCTTGCCGAGCATGACGTACCCGCCCGTGGCCGGCGCCCGCGCGCCAAGATGCAGATTGGAAAGCTTGCCGGTGCGTCGGCCATGTCCCCACTCCGCCGCCAACACCACCAGATCGAGGGTGTGCGCACGCTTGATCTTGAGCCAGCTCGCGCCCCGATTGCCGGCTTCGTAGGGGGCATCGAGCGACTTCGCCATGACACCCTCATGGCCGGCCGCGAGCGCGGCCTCATAGAAGGCGCGCGCCGCGGCTTCCGAGGAGGTGACGAGCCGTGGGATCTGCAACGCCGCCGGTACGGCCTCGCCGAGCGCCTGGAAGCGCTCGCGCGCCGGGCGGTCGGCGATGCTCAGCGCATCGAGTCGCAGGCAGTCGAAGAAGAAAGCCTTGATCGGCAGCTCGGCGCGCAATTGTTCGACGTTGAGCTTGCGCCCGAAGCGACGCATGGTGATCTGGAACGGATGCGGCCGACCCGAGGCATCGAACGCGATCGCCTCACCATCGAGCACCAGCGTGCGGCCGGGGAGCGTACGCGCCACGGCGACGATCTCCGGCAGGGCGCCGGTGACATCGTTCAGCGCGCGCGTATAGATGCGCACCTCATCGGCCCCCTTGTGTACCTGTATGCGCGCCCCGTCCATCTTCCACTCGAACGCCACCTCGCCCTGGAGCTCCGTGAGTGCCTCGCCCACGTCGGCAGCGGTCTGGGCGAGCATGGGGGCGACCGGCGAGAACAGCTCCAGTTGGAATCGGCGCAGGGCATCGGCGCCTTCGCGCAGTGCCGCTCGGGCAACCGCTCCCAGACTCTTTGAATACATGGCCGCGCGGCGCACCTGCGCCACCGGCAGCTCTGCGGCCACGGCGATGGCCTCGACCATACTTGCGGCCAGCGCGCCCTGGCGCAACTCGCCCACCAGCAGATGCAGCAGGAACTGCTGCTCGGGGGCGGTCGCGCGCCGGAACAGGTCCCGCAGCGCCTGGGCGCGGCGGGCGCTCGAGCCCGCGCCGCGAATCGTAGCGATCAGGGCGAGGCTGCGATCCACCTCCGCAAGCGACAGGGTTTCCGCGCTCGCAGCGCCGCTCGCCGCGGCTGCCTGCAACGTCGAATAGCCGATGCCGATCCGGCCCTGCGGGATCTCTCCCGACAGATAGTGCGCGGCAGTCTCGATCTCATCGGGCGGC
>VBMV01000009.1 GCA_005878835.1 Gammaproteobacteria bacterium
CGGTACGAGCATGGTCACGTGATTGCGCCGGTCTACCTTCGCATCCTTGTCGCGAATGACTCTCTTGTGGAACGGCGGTGACTCGCTATTCATGTGCCAGCGTTCTACGCGGAAGCCACGCTCCTGTTTCTCGACCACGGTCGGCTTGGTGACGTATGCGTACTCCTCTGTACCACCGAGCGTGTTGGTGTGAACGAACGCCAGGTGCGAGAAATCGCTGAGATTGTCGACGATGAGCAGGTAGTTGGCATCGTAGTGGAGGTAGGCCGGCAGCCCCTTCCACTTAGGGTCGTGCAGCGGAGCAAATTCGGAAATCAGGGCACGGTCGGCGCGCGCCGGGTCACCCATCCAGATCCAGATGATATGGCTACTCTCCACGATCGGGTATGTCCGCACCCGCAGCTTGGGCGGAATCATGTCCTGGCCGGGAATCTGTACACACTTGCCGGTGTGGTCGTACTTGATACCGTGATACATGCAGCGCACGCTGTCGCCTTCGCGGCGTCCCTCGGATAGGAGTGCGCCGCGATGCGGACAACGGTTGTTTAGCGCGATGACCTCGCCGCTGTCGCCTCGATAGAGCAGCACATGCTCGCCGAGCAGCGTGCGGGCCAACATCTTGCCGTCGATGAGTTCGTAATCCCAGGCGGCCACATACCTTCTTGAGAAACATGACGTCTCCCCGAGCATCCAAGAGCCTGTGCGGTCGGATCACCCGCTACACCCGGCAGAACGGCTTTATGATAGAACAGCCGCTCCGGAGCAGACCGTTTGCCGATAATACTATGAAATATCGAAGGTTTATCTCAGCAATAACTCGCTACTATCAGCTCATCGGCTTCGTCACTGTCGCTCGCCGCTGCCTCGCGATCGGTGTCGCGTGCCTCGCGCTGTTCGCGGGGCCACGCGGCGCGCTTGCGGCAGCCACCGGAGGCGCGGCTGGCGAGCCTTGGCAGAGCTTGCCGCCAACCCCGTCCCTGCCTGCTCCCGCCAAGAGCGGCTACGCCCCCGTGAACGGCATCCGAATGTTCTACGCGGTCTTTGGTCAAGGCTCGCCGGTCCTGCTGCTGCATGGAGGCCTCGGCAACTCGAACTATTGGGGTGAAGTCATTCCGATCCTGGTGCGAAGTCACTACGAGGTCATCGTCACCGATAGTCGTGGTCACGGCCGCAGCACGCGCACCGCGGAGCCCTACAGCTACGAGCTCATGGCCTCCGACGTGCTCGCATTACTTGATTACCTCAAGTTGACGAAAGTTGATCTGGTCGGTTGGAGTGATGGCGCGATCATCGGACTCGCGATCGCGATGCGGCACCCTGAGCGTCTGCGCCGGCTGTTTGCTTACGGGGCTAACTCGGACCCTTCCGGTGCGCGGCCGGACATGGAGGGCAACGCAACCTGGACGAGCTACATAGAACGTACGCGCGGAGAGTACCGCCAGCTGTCCCCCACCCCCCAGGACTACGACACCTTTCTCGCGCAGATCCAGGCCATGTGGGCGCAGCAGCCGAATTTCACGGCCGCGCAGCTCAAGCGGATTACGGTGCGAACCGCCATCGTCGATGGCGCTCACGACGAGGCTATCAAGCCTGAGCACACCAAGTATCTGGCCAGGACCATCCCGGGAGCGAAGCTCATCATTCTCCCGGACGTCAGTCACTTCGGCATGCTGCAGAACCCGCAGGAGTTCAGCGCTGCCGTAACTAATGTCCTCAAGTAGTGCTCAAATTATCTGCCCACAGTGGGCCCCGGCGGCCCGACCCTCAGGGCTTCAGCGCAGCCTGTGCGTCTTGAAAACTTCCGTGGAAGTAGGCCACGTTTTGGAACGCCTCGCGTACGAGCGCTTCGGCTACATAGCGGGCCTCGGCAACATCTCGTCCGATGACAATGAGCCGGGTATTGTGGTCTTGCATGGGCAGTCTTCCATCGTCCTTCGCCCGTTTCACATCCCCTAAGTCCTTGCCCTCCAACACGCCGCTTCGCGGGATGTTTCGGGCGTTCGGAAGAGAGCCACTGCGAAAGTCTTCGGCTTCGCGGACATCGACGAGGACTGCGGTCTGATCGTTAGCGGCGACGTACCTGAGCCCGTCCGGCTCTATCTCCGTCACGCCGCCCAGTGCGCGCCAGACTGGGATACCGAGCTGATAGCGACGAACGTTGGTGTAACCCGCCGCGAGGAGCTCCTCGGCAAGCCGCTTGCTCTTACCGCAGTAGGGACCGTTACAGTAAAGTACAAGCGGGGTCTGCTTCTTCCCCTCGAGCAACCGACCGACTTCCGCAACATCGGAAACGTAGGCCGACATGGAAACGCCGGGCTTTGCGGCGACGTTCTTGGCACCCGGTATGTGACTGATCGCGTACTCTCGGAGGGGGCGCGCGTCGAGAACTACCGCGCTCATGTCAGCGAGAATGCCTCTGAGCTGCTGCGTCGAAACCTCGACGGTTCGTTGCCCGGATTCGCCGAGCGTCGCCTGATAGATGTTCCCGGCAGTCTGTCCGTACGCGGTGGTCAATAAACCGAACAACACGGCAGTCCAGAGGGCGGTCAGGTGTTTCATCTCTGCAATCTCACATGCGCTCGCCGCTTGAGCGTCTCGAGTACAGCATCCGGGCTAACGTTACGCAACCCGGGGCTACCGGTTTCTGGTGCCCATCACCAGCGTTGACCAAGCTGGCGACACGCCTGCGATGCCGGGCCTCCGCCACACCAGCGTCGGCACCAGTGCACTAAACACCATCCGGTCATCGTCGCGGCTGATACCGCCGATCCCGCCAGCGTCTGGCCGACTCGCACGTTCTCCTGCTCACTGACAGGGCAGCTCGCATCGGCCATCGGTCTTACCGAGCGCCGCGCGGGAATAAAAAAGCCGCGCCGACAGTCTCTCTGAACAAGCACGGCGACTTCGACGGCGCGCGGATCGGCGAATCTACAGTCTCTTGCACAAGGACGCGAGTTTGGATGTTCAACTACTACTGTCTGGAGTTCTGAAGCCATGTATCAAGAAGCAAGCATGCAATGGTCGAACCGCATTCGTCGCTTGGCGATAACGCTTGTAGCAAGCGCGGCTATTGCGACTCAAGGCGCCCGCGCCGGATCGTCCAACGACATCGTACTGGTACCACCAGCGGGTCTACCCGAATTGGCACGAAAAGCTGGGGAGGCGATGTTTCTCCGCGAAGCCCACGATGGCCGAACGGTTCTGTATATCGAGCAAGACCAGGGTACGGCACTAGCTATCCTTGACGTGACTGACCCACGTCATGTCAAGAGCGACGGATCGGTGAGACTCGATGTTCCCGGGGTATTTGATTTTATTTCCGATCTCGGAAGCCGCGCAGCATTCATCCGGTTTCGCCAAGGACGAGGAAGCGCGGTGCTTGACTTTCACAATGACAAACGTCCAAGTCTCAAAACAATTCAAGGCATACCTATGCAGGGCTCGCTCGTGCGCTTGGGTAACGATGGATTCACCGTCACCAGCCCGGCAGAGGCGACTCCGGCGCTAAGCGATTCATTTGTCGATACGTCGGTGATCGATATAGCGAATCTACCGGACCGCGTTCGCGTCTTCGACGTTAAACGGGTCCGCGAGGAAATTACCAATGAGGAGACGGGCACGACATTCCTGCTTGCCGACG
>VBMV01000092.1 GCA_005878835.1 Gammaproteobacteria bacterium
CGAAGCACAGGTCGGCGAGCGGCTGGATCGCGAGGGACAGGTCCACGAGGGGTTCTTCATCGCCCATGACGGGATCAAGGAACGAGTCGATCTCCGAGGGCTAACCGGTGGCAAGAGCGTAATCGTCTACGGGCAGACGGAATTGACGCGCGATCTGTATGAGGCTCGTGACCGCTTCGGCGGCGTCGTGATGCACAACGCCGAGGACGTGAGACCGCATGATGTCGATGGGCCGCAACCGTATCTCGCCTGTCGTGTAGGCGGTGAGGTCGTGCGTATCGACTGCGACTACATCGTGGGTTGCGACGGCTTCCACGGCGTGAGCCGCCAGTCGATCCCGAAAGACAAGATCCGGGTGTTCGAACGTGGCTATCCTTTCGGTTGGCTCGGCGTACTGTCGCGCACCAAGCCAGTCTCGCCGGAGCTGATCTACGCCACGCACGAACGGGGGTTCGCACTGTGCTCGCTGCGTTCGGAGGCGCTCAGTCGCTACTACATCCAGGTGCCCCTTACCGACTCAGTAGACGACTGGTCGGACGAGGAGTTTTTCGAGGAACTGCGACGCCGTCTGCCGGGGGATGTCTCTGCGGCGCTGATCACCGGGCCGTCCATCGAGAAGAGCATTGCACCGCTGCGCTCTTTCGTCGTCGAGCCAATGCGCTTCGGCAATCTGTTCCTGGCAGGCGACGCGGCCCACATCCTGCCGCCAACCGGAGCCCGCGGACTCAACACCGCCGCCTCGGATATCTATTATCTCTACCACGCGCTAGTCGATCACTACAGCAAGTGGGACAACCGAGGCCTGGAAACCTATTCCCAGCGCGCGCTCGCGCGTGTCTGGAAAGGTCAGCGGTTCTCTTGGTGGATGACGATGCTCCTGCATCGGTTTCCGGACAGCAGCCCGTTCGATCGCCGTCTCCAGGAGACGGAGCTCGCCTATCTTTTTTCATCGGAACAGGCGCTGGCTTCGCTCGCCGAGAATTATGTTGGACAGCCGTTCTGATACGGCCGGCGAATCCAGGAGTGTTGCATTCGCTATGCGCCCCGGGTGGCCTCTAGACGACGAGGTCCCGGTAAGCATGCCAGGTCGCATAGCCAAGCAGCGGCGCGACAAACACCATGCCGACCAGGAGGGTCACGAAACCCAGCACGGTGAGTGCCACGATGAGCACGGCCCACACGAGCATCGCCGGCAGGTTGAGCAGCGTCGCGCGCAGGCTCGCGCGGATGGCATCCGAAGCGCTGGCGTGCCGATCGATGATCGCCGGCACGGCCACGACCGACATCACGAAAACAATGCCCGCGAGCACGGCGCCGCATCCCACGTAGCCCAGGATCTGTGCCGCGTCCACCTCGGTTGATCCGCCCCACAGTGCGACCGCGAGGCTCGGCACCGAGGCATTGAGCACCGACTGCAGCAGGAACGCGGACAGGACAAACCACGAGAGCGCGATGAGCGCCAGCACGCCCCCGAAGTGCATGAGGCCGTCGGGGTTGCGCGTCAGTCCCTGCAGCGACTCATCAAAACCCAGCGACTCGTGCGCCGCGCGCCGCCGAGCGAGTTCGCACGGGCCGGTGGTCATCACGGGCCCGACCAGCAGATAGCCGGTCACGGCAGCTGCGGTGAGGTACAGATGAGTGCTGCCGAGCATCAGGAGAACAGCTCCCAGAATCGCGATGAGCGCTCCGTGAGCGAGGCCGGCCTGGCCGATCTGTTTCAGATCCTCCCAGCCGCGGCTCAGCCACTCGAGAGGCTGCCGCATGGGCACGCGCCGGATGTCGAGCTGCAGGCTCGCAGCTTTCCCTGCGCTGACGGACGTAGTCATGGACGCCTCCTGCCATGAGAGCGCGACGCGCCCGGGCCGAGCTTCAGTGCACGTCTGCATAGTACGCCTCCACCCGTGCGAGGGGGATGGTGGGTGCGGGCGGCACGCCGGTACACTGCGCGTGCACAGACGCCCCCGTAGCTCAGTGGATAGAGCGACCGCCTCCTAAGCGGTAGGTCGTCGGTTCAACTCCGGCCGGGGGCGCCAGACCCTTCTACAGGGCCGCCCAAGCGAGTCCATTGCAAATCGATGATCAGGGGAGGTCAACAGCTAGCACGCAGCCACTGGAGCCCGTTACGCTTGACGTAACGCGTACCTAACGGTAGGGTTCATGTGAATGATCGGTGGCTTCCGCGACAAGCGAACGCGCAGCTTTGCGGCGGGGCAGCGCGTCAAGGCTTTCGACGGTATCGCGCGCAAGCTCAGCGCGAAGCTCGATCAGTTGGATGCAGCGACTTCACTCCGCGATCTGGACCTTCCGGGTAATCGACTCGAGGCACTGAGGGGCGACCGCAAAGGTCAGTACAGCATCCGGGTGAACGATCAATGGCGAGTCTGCTTTGAATGGCCGAAAGGGGCGAAGGGTCCCGTGAATGTCGAAGTGGTTGATTATCACTAGAGGAAGGTTATGACGCGTGCTGCGATTCACCCTGGCGAGCACCTCGCCGAGCAGCTCGAGGCGCTCGGGATGAGCGCTGCAGCGTTGGCGCGGCAGCTGAAGGTGCCCACCAACCGGATCACCCATATCCTCAACGGTCAGCGTGCGATCACCGGAGACACGGCGCTGCGCCTGGGGCATTTCTTTGGTACAAGCGCTGAATTCTGGCTGAACCTTCAGAAGATCTACGAGCTCCGCGTTGCGGAGCGCGAAGTCGGAGCCGACGTCAAGAATCTGCCTCGCCTAGGTGATCGGGCTGCCTGACAGGCCTTTCAATTCAAGCCAGTAGGCGCGCCACGTCAACTCCGGCCGGGGGCGCCACCGCTCCCCATGCTGTAGCTCCAGTCAGCGCGGGGTCAAGCTCGGCGCGTGGCGCTGAGTTGCAGTGGAGTCCCTATCAGGTGCCAGCCGGAGGCGATTCCCCGGCGACGCAAACCCGGCCCCGACCGACGGCAAGCTCTTCGCCGCCATAGCGGCAGGCGGTGTCGGAGGGGCGGATATTATCATCACGACCGAGACCGGCTTGCCGTTACGCTCGACACGATGCAGCTCGCGGGAGAACACGTCTTCGAGGTAGCGGCGGTTGTACAGACCCCTGAGTCCGTCGCGCAGGGCCGGGAGCTGCACCGCCGGGCATCGGAATCGGAGGTATCACGTGAGCCTCGGTCTCAGACCGCGCATGTCGCGCGACGACACCGCGCCGAGCAGATGATGGTTCTCGTCCGTGATGGGCAGCGCTCGGAAATTGTAACGCTCGAAAAGCATCACGGCCTCCCGCAGCGTCGCATCCTTCGGCAGCGCGATCACGTGCTCGGTCATGATGTCCCGGAGGCTCTGCCCCGGCTCCGCGGCGACGATTTCCCGCAGATCGACCACCCCTTCGAGCGTGCCCGCGGCGTCGGTGACGTAGACATAGGTCACGACGTTCTTGCCGGTCGCAAGCTCGCGATAGCGATCGAGCACCTCTGCGGCCGGCGTCGTCGCCGGCAGTCTGATGAGCTCGGTCGACGCATACAGCAGAATCTGCTCGTCGTGCTGTCCGATGATGTGCTCGACCCTGGAGGACTTGTCCCGGTCAATCAGCTTCAGGATCGCGTCGGCCTCATCGCGGGGCAGAATGGCCAGAATGTCGGCGGCCTGCGCGGGGCTCATCTCGTTGATCAGCATCGCCGCGCGCTCCTTCTCTATGGCATGTATCAATTCCCGCTGTACCCGTGGTTCGACCTCTTCGAGCGTGTCGGATGCCTGTTCGGCGTCGAGCGCGTTGAACAGGGCCACGCGTTGACCGCCCTCGAGTTCCTCCAGAATGTCCGCCAGATCCACCGGATGGATCTCGCGCAAGTCCGCCTTCGGTACCTTGAGCTTGATGCTGCCGGCGAAGCTACCCAGCTGCGCGGGAAGCGGCTGCACGTAGAGCCAGGACACGCGGTCCTCCTTGTTGCGATCGGCCATGAGCTTTGCGAGCTTGTGGAGACCCAGCCGACGCAGGGCCCGGTAGCGGCTGAAGTCGACCTCGGCCGCGTACAACTTACCGTTCTGGAGGGCGAGCTTGACGTCGTAGACGACCTCGACCTCGTGGTCGTCCAGATCGAGAATCTTCTTGTCGAGTATGTGATCGTGCAGCAGGATCACGTTCTCCTGCGGCGCCCGCTCGAACTGCGCCAGCTCCTCCTCACCCAGGTCGAGCACGACCTCGTGATTGGAGATGAGGAGTACCTTGTCCCACGGAATCGTCAGCGCCGGGTGCCCATAGGGCCGCGCGACAGTCACGTGCGTGACCTCGGGAAGCTTTCCGGTCTCGACGATCGCCAGATCGCTCAGGCGCCCGATGCGATGCGTTTTCGCAAACACCCGCCGGCCGAGAATCTCACTCAGGAAGAATTCGGACTCAAGCACGGTCACCACGGCGTTAGCTCCCGCTCACCAGCAGGACGAACTTGTAGACCATCAAACCCACCAGCGCGAACAGGTACAGCCGCAGCGCCATCAGCGACAGCCGGACGGCAGAGGACATCTGGATGCGTGGCGCGCGGTAGCGGGAATTGATCTCGCGGATCCTGCCGATGAGACGGCGGAGGGCTTGCATGTGGCGATCGCCGGCTCTAGTGGATCAGGTTGGGAAACATCACGGTAATGCCGTACAGGGTCGACAGGATGACGATCAATACGACGATGCAGCCGCCGACGAGGTTCTGCGCCGGTGTGTTGCAGTAGTCACCCACGGCGGTGCGGTCATTGAGCAACAGTATCAGGAACACCAGGGCTGCCGGCAGCAAGGTCACGGCGATCACCTGCACGAACAAGGTGATGAGCACCAGCGGTGCGTGCGGAATCAGAACCACCAGGCCGGCGGTGACGAGCATGAGGAAGTACGTGGCGTAGAACCAGGGCGCCTGGCGGATCCTGGTATTGAGCGAGTGTGCCCATCCGAAGATCTCGCCGAAGGCCCAGGAGCTCGCGAGCGAGATGCAGATTGCGCCCAGCAGGCCGGCATCGAACAGGCCGATGGCCAGGAAGGCTCCAACGTAACGGTCGGTCTTCATCAGCTCGGCGGCCGCCTGAGAGGCGCTGTCGATGTCGATGCCGGGAAGCACGGTTCCCGTCACGACCACGATGAAGACGGCGACGACCACGGTAACGATCGAGCCGAGCAATGTGTCGAAGCGACCCCACGGGATGTCCTTCTCGAGCATACCCTTGTCGACCACCGCGCTTTGCTGGAAGAACAGCATCCACGGAGCGATCGTGGTACCGATGTTGGCCATGAGGAAGAAGAACAGCTGGCCGTTGAAGCCGCCGGCCAGATTCGGAATCAGACCCTGGTGCACCACGTCCTGGACGGACGGGTGCACCAGAAAGGCACCCGGGATATAGATCAGGTTCAACACGCAGAACAGCAGCGCCAGCTTCTCGAACGTCCAATACCTGCCGTTCAGGACGATAACCGCCATCAGCACGGTGACCGCGACGACGGTGAGCCAGGGGGACACGCCGAATACGGCGAGGGCCGCCGTCATGCCGACGAATTCGGTGACCAGCGTCAGCCAATTGACGATCATCAGGTCCAGCAGCGAGAACCAGCCCCAGAACGCTCCGAAACCATCGAATATGGCCTCCGCGTGGCCACGCTTGGTGACCGCGCCCAGGCGTACGGTCATCTCCTGGACGTAGTAGGCGACCGGGATGAGGATCAGCAGGAACCAGATCAGGCGGTAACCGTACTTCGCCCCGGTAGCGGCGTAGGTTGTGATGCCGCCCGCATCGTTATCCGCCACCATGACGACGATGCCCGGACCGGCGAGTACCAGGTAGAGTCGAACCGCCTTCCAGGCCTTCCGAAAGAGATAGTAGAGCTTCGAAAAGAAATTCACGCCGCCGCGCTCGCGTCAGACCACGCTTACGGGCCGCGGCGGCGATCGTGTGTCGCGGGCGGACGCCGCCGCCGGATGCTCACAAGCCCAGATCGCTCAGGCCGGGATGATCCTGGGGTCGCGGGCCGGGCGCGCTCCAGCGGTACTTGCGATCGGCCGCGGCGATGGGAAGGTCGTTGATGGAGGCGAAGCGCCGGCGCATCAGCCCGGCGGCGTCGAACTCCCAGTTCTCGTTGCCGTAGGAGCGGAACCAGTTTCCCGAATCGTCGTGCCACTCGTAGGCGAAACGCACCGCGATGCGGTTTTCGCCGCAGGCCCAGATTTCCTTGATGAGCCGGTAATCGAGCTCGCGGCTCCACTTGCGGCGCAGGAACTCCTGGATGGCCGCGCGCCCGTGCAGAAACTCGGCACGGTTGCGCCACAGCGAGTCCTCCGTGTACGCGAGCGATACACGCTGCGGATCGCGGCTGTTCCAGGCGTCCTCGGCCATCCGCACCTTGGCGACCGCGCTCGCCCACGTGAACGGCGGCTTGATGGGCGCGACCGCCGCCGGCGCGCCCGGTGTCCCGTCTGTCATGGCGTCTCCTCCGTCGGACGTGCGCTCAGGCGCACGACGCTGACCCCTGCGCCGGCGAGCGCCAGCAGCGCTGCCAGGCACAGTGCGAAGTTTGAACCTGCCGCGCCGTAGGCGCGAAACAAAATGGCGACGCCGGCAGCGCCCAGGGTCTGGCCGAGCAGGCGCGCCGCGCTCAGCATGCCGCCGGCGACGCCGCTGCGGGCGCGCGGCGCGGAGTTCATGATGGCGCGATTGTTGGGGGCCTGGAAGAAGCCGAAACCCGCCCCGCACAGCGCCATGCGCCACACGAATCCCGCGGGGGTGCTGCTCGCCGGCAGGAACGCGAGCAACATGAGCCCCGCGGCCACGGCCAGCAGCCCGAGTCCTCCGAGCATGCCCGCCGCATGGCGGTCCGCGAGCCTGCCGGCGAGTGGCGCGGCCACCGCCAGCGCCAGCGGCCAGGGCGTCATGAACAGGCCCGTGGCAACTGCACTGTGACCGAGGCGCTGGATCTCGAACGGCAGCGCGACCAGCGCCGCCATCTGCGCCATGAACGAGCACACCGATGTCGCCAGTGACAGGGAAAGGACGCGGATGCGCAGCAGGTCGAAGGGAATGAGCGGCGCGGCACGCGGCAACTCGTGCCGCGCCAGCAGCCATCCGAGCCCGCAGCCGCAGCCGATCTGCACGAGCGCGAGCGCCGTTGCGGCGTGATGCGCCAGGGACTGCAGCCCGCTCAGCAGCAGGCCAAACGTGCCGGCATAGAGCGCCGCGCCCGCAGGGTTCAGCGGGCGCCGTGTGCGCTCGGTCTCCGGAAGCGCACGGATCGCGATCAGGATGGTGATCACGCCCAGCGGCACATTGATGCCGAACAGCCAGCGCCACTGCGCCACGGCCAGCACCGCCGAAGCGATGGTGGGACCGAGGGCGGCGCAGGTGGCGACCACGAACGCGTTGATGCCGACGGCGCGCCCGAGGAGGCGCTGTGGGTAAGTGAAGCGCACCAGCGCACCGCTCACGCTCACGATGCCGGCGGCCCCCAGGCCCTGGACTAGGCGCGCGATACTGAGGACGAGCAGCGTGGGCGCCCACGCGCAGGCGAGCGAGGCGAGCGTGAACACTGCCAGCCCGGCCTGGGAGACGCGCCGGTAGCCCACGACCTCTCCGAGGGAGGAGAGCGGCAGCAGTACCACCAGGATCGCCAGCTGGTAGGCGTTGACGACCCAGATCGAGGCGGCGGACGTGGCGCCAAAGTCGCGCGCGATGGAGGGCAGCGCGATGTTGACGATGGTGCTGTCGAGCACCGACATCGCAATCGCGAGCAAGATGGCCGCGATAGCCCAGTAGCGGCGTGGCAGCGGCAGGCCGTCCGTTGGCGGGCCGGGGCTCGGGGAACTGACGCTGGGAGCGGACATCCGGCGTGATCATATAGAGGTGTGAGTGCGCAGGTGTCATAACGTGGCGCGCGGGACATGGCGCGCAGGTCGCGCGCACCGAAGGCGCTGCGGGATGTGAGCGGCGTCACGCTCTGCCGCAACCCGCTACACGCGGCGCGTCGCTACAATGTCGGCACTGACCGCTTCAGCACGCCATAAATAACAAGAACAGCCGTGAGCACCACCGGGCCGGGACCGCGGGAACACCGCCGCACTGATCGGCGCACGCACGTGCTGCGCGCGCTGTTGCACGGGAGCTTCAGGCCGCGGCGGCGCGGACCGCGGCGCGCCGATGAGAGCGGGCTCAGCGCCGTGGACTGGCATCATCCGCAATGGCTCGCGATCGGGATCCTCATCGTGGTGTTTTCCTGCACCGACGCGCTGCTGACACTGGCGCTCCTCGAGCGCGGCGCCTACGAAGCCAACCCGATGATGGCACCGCTGGTCGCGGGCTCGGCAGTTGCCTTCGCAGTGGTGAAGATCGCCCTCACGGCGGGCGGGGTCGTGGCGCTGACTCAGCTGGCGCGCCTGCGGGCCTTCGGCCGCGTCCGGGTGGGCGTGCTGCTGTACCTGGTGCTGGCGATCTATGGCGCGCTGATGGCCTACGAATTCGGGCTCCTGAACGCCCTCTAGAGGCGCCGCGGGCGCGTCTCCCCTCGCCGGCCGGCTTTTACGCTAAACTATTGGCCTGCCGGTCCTTTTTCCCCATGCTCGAACCAACACCCCTCTATGGCGGCAACGCCGCCTTTCTCGACGCGCTCTACGAGCAATACCTTCTCGACCCGGCGAGCGTAGACGAGCGCTGGCGGAAGTATTTCGCGCAGCTCGCGCCTGCGGGCGCCGAGCGGGCGCACGGACCAATCCGGGCGGAGATCGCGCGGCGCGCCGCGCGGGGACGGGCCGCGGCGATGCCGGCGGCCACGGCGGGGGCGAATGCCCAGCAGGCGGCGGTGTCGCGGCTGATTCAGGTGTGGATCAACCGCGGGCACCTGCTGGCGAGCATCGATCCCCTGGGGCTGTCCCAGCGCCCCAGGCCTCGGGTGCTGGAGCTGGATTACTTCGGCCTCACGCCGGCGGATCTCGATACCGAGTTCTTCACCGGCAGCCGCACGGACGCGGTGCCGAAGCGCATGAAGCTCAGGGACATCCTCGCACAGCTGCAGCACATTTACGCCGGCAACGTCGGCGCGGAGTTCGCGCACATGTCCGACTCCGAGGAGCGGCTGTGGCTGCAGGATGAGTTCCAGCAGGGGCGCCTCGAGCATCGCTTCAGTCCCGAAGAGCAGCGCAACATCCTCTGGCAACTCACGGCCGCCGAAGGCCTCGAGCGCTACCTGCACACCAAGTACGTCGGCCAGAAGCGCTTCTCGCTCGAAGGCGCGGATGCGTTCATTCCGCTGCTCGATGACCTCATACAGGGAGGCGGCGCCGCCGGCATCGAGGAAGTGGTCATCGGCATGGCGCACCGCGGCCGGCTGAACGTGCTGGTGAACCTGCTGGGCAAGTCGCCCGCGGCGTTGTTCTCGGAATTCGAGGGCGCCTACGACCCGGGCCGGCTCAAGGGCTCGGGAGACGTGAAGTACCACAAAGGCTTCTCGGCGGACCTGCGCACCGCGCACGGCAACGTGCACACGGCGCTGGCATTCAATCCCTCGCATCTGGAGGTCGTGGATCCGGTGGTGGAGGGCTCGGTGCGCGCGCGCCAGGAGCGCCGCGGTGATGTGCGCGCCGCGCGCGTACTGCCGCTGCTGGTGCACGGCGACGCCGCGTTCGCGGGCCAGGGCGTGGTGATGGAGACGCTGCAGCTGTCGCAGGCGCGCGGCTTTTTCACCGGCGGCACCGCGCACGTGATCATCAACAACCAGGTGGGTTTCACCACTTCGGAGCCCGCCGACCTGCGTTCCACCATGTACTGCAGCGACGTGGCCAAGATGCTGGAAGTGCCGATCTTCCACGTCAACGCCGACGACCCGGAAGCGGTGGTGTTCGTGGGGCGCCTGGCGCTCAAGTACCGCATGCGTTTCCGCAAGGACGTGGTGATCGACCTGGTGTGCTACCGCCGGCACGGCCATAACGAGGCCGACGAGCCGGCGGCCACGCAACCGGGCATGTACCGCGTGATCCGCCAGCATCCCACCGCGCGCCGCCTGTACGCCGACCGGCTCATCGCCGCGGGCGTGCTCACGGAGGCCGACGCAAAGGCGATGCTGGAGCAGTACCGCAGCGGACTCGACCAGGGACGCCCGCAGGCGCGTGCCTCGCTCGGCATGATCGGCAACAAGTACACGGTGGACTGGAGCGCCTACGGGCAGGTCGACTGGACCGAGCGGGTGCCCACGGCGGTGGAGCTGCCGCGGCTGCGCGCGCTCGGTGAGCGCATCACGGGTTATCCGCAGGACTTCAGCCTGCATCCGCGCGTCGCCCAGCTGATCGCCAACCGCAGGAAGATGCTGCAGGGCGAGCAGCCGCTCGACTGGGGGTGCGCCGAGACCCTCGCCTGCGCGACGCTGGTCGAGGAAGGCTTCGGCGTGCGTCTCACCGGGCAGGACAGCGGGCGGGGGACCTTCTTTCATCGGCACGCGGTGCTGCACGATCAGAACACCGACGCCACCTGGATTCCGCTGCAGCACATCGCCGACCCGCAGCCGCGCGTGCAGGTGATCGATTCGGTGCTGTCCGAAGAGGCGGTGATGGGCTTCGAGTACGGCTATGCCACCACCGAGCCGAACTCACTGGTGCTGTGGGAGGCGCAGTACGGCGACTTCGCCAACGGTGCCCAGGTCATCATCGATCAGTTCATCAGCTCCGGCGAGGCCAAGTGGGAGCGCTTCTGCGGACTGGTGCTGCTGCTGCCGCATGGTTACGAAGGGGCGGGGCCGGAGCACTCCTCGGCGCGCCTCGAGCGTTTCCTGCAGCTGTGCGCGGAAAACAACATGCAGGTGTGCGTGCCGTCGACGCCGGCGCAGATGTTCCACATGCTGCGGCGGCAGATGCGCCAGTCGTTCCGCAAGCCGCTCATCGTCATGACGCCCAAGAGTCTGCTGCGGCACGAGCTGTCGGTGTCGTCGCTGGAGGATCTCAGCCGTGGCGGTTTCGCGCGCGTGATCGGCGAGGTCGACGATGTACCGGCACAGCAGGTGCAGCGGGTCGTGTTTTGCAGCGGCAAGGTGTATTTCGATCTGCTGAAGGAGCGCCGCAGGGAGGTCCTGCGCGAGGTGGCCCTGGTGCGCATCGAGCAGCTCTATCCCTTCCCGAGCGACGAGTACCAGGCGATGCTCAACCGCTACCCCAACGCGCACGAGATCGTGTGGTGCCAGGAGGAACCGCAGAATCAGGGCGCCTGGTACCAGATCCGTCATCGGCTGCAGGAGCTGGTGCCGGGACGCCGACCGGTGTTGTACGCCGGCCGCGGGCCGTCCGCGGCGCCGGCGACGGGTATCCCCAAGATCCACGAAATCGAGCAGCAGACCCTGGTGGCCGCCGCGCTGCGCTCGACCACCACCGAGGAGTCCGCGCGCGAGACCACGCGTTTGACGGCCGCTGCGGCGGTGCCGACGCCGTCCGCGCCGTCTGCGGCGCCCGCGGCGCCCGTGCCGGTGACCCCCATGAGAAGGCGTTCATGACCACCGAAATCCGGGTTCCACAGCTGCCCGAGTCCATCGCCGACGCCACGCTCGTGGCGTGGCACAAGCAACCCGGGGATGCCATCGCCCGCGACGAGAATCTCGCCGATCTCGAGACCGACAAGGTGGTGCTGGAAGTTCCCGCGCCGGCCAACGGCGTGGTGCGCGAGCTGCGTGTGCCGAGCGGCACGGTGGTCACCAGCGGCCAGGTTCTCGCGCTCATCGAGGAGGGCGCCGCGGCGGCTGCGGCACCGAGGCCGGCCAAGCCAGCGCCGGCTGCCAAGCCAGCGCCGGCTGCCAAGGCACCACCGGCTGCCGACAGCGACGGCGGCAAGGATGCCGGCAAGTTGAGTCCCTCGGTACGGCGGCTGGTCGAGGAGAACCACCTCGACCCGTCCGCGATCCCCGCCTCGGGACGTGACGGCAGGCTGACCAAGTCGGACGTGGTGGGTTTTCTGGGGAAACAGCCGGCGCAAGCGCCGCCGGGGAGCGCGGGCGCAGCGCCGAGCGCTGCCGCCGCCCCGGCACCGGCGGCCCGTGCACCCGCACCGCGGCCGCCAGCAGCGGCCGGCGCGCGCGCCGAGCAGCGGGTGCCCATGACGCGCCTGCGCGCCCGGATTGCACAGCGTCTCGTCGAGGCGCAATCGACCCAGGCGCTGCTGACCACGTTCAACGAGGTGGACCTCGGCGCCACGCAGGAACTGCGCGCGCGCTACAAGGAACGCTTCGAGAAGGAGCACGGCGTGAAGCTCGGCTTCATGTCGTTCTTCGTGAAGGCCTCGATCGAGGCGCTGAAGAAGTTCCCGGTGGTGAACGCCTCCGTCGACGGCGGCGACATCATCTATCACGAGTACTACGACATCGGCGTCGCCGTCTCCACCGACCGCGGGCTGGTCGTGCCGATCGTGCGCGACGCCGACGCCAAGAGCTTCGCGGTGATCGAGCAGCAGGTGGCCGACTACGCCCGCAAGGCGCGCGAGGGCTCACTCGCCCTCGAGGATCTCACCGGCGGCACCTTCACGATCACCAACGGCGGCGTGTTCGGCTCGCTCATGTCGACGCCGATCGTCAACGCGCCGCAGAGCGCCATCCTCGGCATGCACAAGATCCAGGAGCGGCCGATGGTGGTCGGCGGGCAGATCGCCGCGCGGCCGATGATGTATCTGGCGGTGACCTACGATCACCGCATCATCGACGGCCGCGAAGCGGTCCAGTTCCTGGTCGCGATCAAGGAAGCACTGGAAGACCCGGGACGGATGCTGCTGGGGATCTGATCCGCACATGAAGAACAAAGCTGATGCCTTCGACGTCGTGGTCATCGGCGGCGGGCCGGCGGGCTATCCGGCCGCGATCCGCGCCGCGCAGAACCAGCTCAGCGTCGCCTGCATAGATGAGTGGAAGAACCGCGACGGCAGCGCCGCCTTCGGCGGCACCTGCCTGAACGCGGGCTGCATCCCGTCCAAGGCGCTGCTGGAGTCCACCGAGCTCTACCATCGCGTGCACGAGGAGTTCGCCGTGCACGGCATCAAGGTGTCGGGCGCGACGCTCGATCTGGCGCAGATGCAGAAGCGCAAGGGCGGCATCGTGCGCGGCATGACCCAGGGGATCCTCGCGCTGTTCAAGGCGGCCGGCGTCACCCCGCTCCAGGGACACGGCAGACTCCTCGCCGGGCGCCGCATTGAATTCATCGCGCATGACGGCAGCCGCCGCGAGCTGTCCGCGCGGCACGTGGTGCTCGCTTCGGGGTCCGCCCCGATCGAGTTGCGCTCCGCGCCGTTCGCGGCGCCGCACATCGTGGATTCCTGGGGGGCGCTCGACTTTGACGCCGTGCCCAAGCGCCTCGGCGTCATCGGCGCGGGTGTGATCGGACTGGAATTGGGGAGCGTGTGGCGGCGCCTCGGCGCCGAGGTGGTGATGCTGGAAGCGCTGCCGGATTTCCTGGCGTTCGCCGACCAGCAGCTCGCCAAGGAAGCGCTGCGGCACCTCAGGAAACTCGGGCTCGACATTCGCCTGGGCGCCAAGGTCACGGGCGCGGCGGTGGCGGGCGCGACGGTCGATGTCACCTACGAGGATGCGAAAGGCGCGCAGCGCCTTGCCGTCGAGCGGCTGGTGGTGGCGATCGGTCGCCGCCCCTACACCCAGGATCTGCTCGGGCCCGATACCGGCGTGCAGCTGGACGAGCGCGGCTTCATCAGCGTCGATCACGCCTGCCGCACGGGCGTGGAGGGCGTGTGGGCGATCGGGGACTGCGTACGCGGCCCGATGCTGGCGCACAAGGGCAAGGAGGAGGGCGTGATGGTCGCGGACCTGATCGCCGGCCGCTTCGGCGAGGTCAACTACAAGGTGATCCCCTCGGTCATCTATACCGCGCCGGAGATCGCCTGGGTCGGCCTCACCGAGGAACAGGTCAAGGCGAGCGGCCGCCAATACAAGACCGGCGTGTTCCCGTTCCTCGCCAGTGGCCGGGCGCGCGCCCTGGAGCAGGCCACCGGTTTCGCGAAGATCGTGGCCGCGCGCGACGACGACGAGATCCTGGGCGTGCACATCGTCGGTCCCATGGCCGGGGAGTTGATCGCGGAGGCGGTGCTGGCGATGGAGTACTCGGCCAGCAGCGAGGATCTGCAGCGCACCATCCACGCGCATCCGACGCTCGCCGAGGCGCTGCACGAGGCGGCGCTGGCCGCCGACAAGCGCTCCATCGACGCGATCAACCGTTGACGGCCCCGCCCTACAGCCGCCGTCGCGCCTCGATGACATTCGGCACGCCCGCGAGCCGCCGCAGCACGCGGGCGAACTGCTCGAGGTCATTGACCGCGACGCTGAGAGCGAAATACGCAATGCCCGAGTCGTGATCGGTGCTGGAAGTCACGGCGTCGATGCTGAGGCGCTCGAGCGCCAGCACGTCGGTCAGATCACGCAGCAGCCCGCGGCGATCGTAGGCGCTGATGGACAGCTCCACGTTGAGCCCGGCACTGTCGGCGCTGCTCCATTCGACTTTCAGCACGCGCTCGGGCTTGAGCGCGCTCATGCGCCGCAGGCTCGCACAGTCGCTGCGATGGACCGTGACGCCCCGGCCGAGGGTGACATAACCGGTGATCGGCTGCGGACGCAGCGGCGCACAGCAGCGCGCCAGCGTGGTCGGCAGATCGCCCACGCCCTCGATCTGCACCGGCGCCGCCCGGCGCCGCGTCGCGCCCGGACGCGGCGGGCGCTGCAGCGGCCGTGGCGGCTCGAACAGCCGGGTGGCGGCCTGCAGCAGCTGCGTAACGGTGATCTCGCCCTCGCCGAGCAGCTGATGCAGGTGATCGGTGTCGCGGGCCTTGAGCTCCTGCACCAGGGCGCTGAGCTGCTCGGGGCGCACGCCGATGCGCGAGAGCTCGCGTTCGGCGATGCGTAAGCCGGCGCTGCGGTTGTCGCCCACGTCCTGCTTGCGGAACCAGGCGCGCACCTTGCCGCGGTTGCGCGCCGAAATGAGGTAGCCCTGCTCGGGTGCCAGCCAGTCGCGGCTGGGGGCATCGTGCCTGCCGGTGATGATCTCGACGATCTCGCCATTGGCGAGCGCGTGTGTGAGGGGCACGATGCGCCCGTTCGCCTTGGCGCCGCGGCAGCGGTGGCCGAGCGAGGTGTGGACGCTATAGGCGAAATCGAGCGGTGTCGCGCCGCGCGGCAGGTCGAGCACCTCGCCTTTGGGCGTGAGCACGTAGACCCGGTCCGCGAACAGCTCGGTACGCATGCCCTCGATCAGGTCGCGGTCCGCCTCGGCGCCGCCCGCGGCGCCGTCGTGCGGCTCCAGCAAGCGCCGCACCCATTCGATCTTGCGCTGGTATTGCGCATCGCGCGCACCACCCTCCTTGTAGGTCCAGTGCGCCGCTACGCCGAGCTCGGCGTGCTCGTGCATCTGCGGCGTACGGATCTGCACCTCGACGCTGCGCCCCTGCGGTCCGATCACGGCGGTGTGGATGGAGCGGTAGCCGTTGCCCTTGGGGGTGGCGATGTAGTCGTCGAACTCGCCTGGAATGTACGGCCACTGACCGTGGACGATGCCGAGCGCGCCGTAGCACTCGGGAACCGAAGCGACCACCACGCGCACGGCGCGCACGTCGAACAGCTGCTCGAAGGCCAGCTGCTTGCGCTGCATCTTGCGGTAGATGCTGTAGATGTGCTTGGGGCGCCCGTAGACCTCGGCCTCGATGCCCGCCGCGCGCAGGCGCGCGTGCAGCTGCGCGCACAGGGTCTCGATGTAGCGCTCGCGGTCGGCGCGCCGCTCGTTGAGCGCGGCGGCGACGCGGCGGTACTCCTGCGGCTCGAGGTAGCGGAACGCGAGATCCTCGAGCTCCCATTTCAACTGCCACACGCCCAGGCGGTTGGCGAGCGGAGCGTAGATGGCGCGCGCCTCGAGCGCGCGCCGCTCGCGCTCCGGGCCCGGCAGCTCGCGTGCGTGGCGCAGCGCGACCAGCTCCTCGGCGAGCCGCGCCAGCACCAGGCGCGGGTCGCTGACGACCGCGAGCAGCATCTTGCGCAGCGTTTCGGCCTGACGCGTGTTCAGGCCGAGCGCCGGCGACCAGTCACGGGGCAGTCCCAGAGTGCCCAGGCGCAGCAGTGCCGTGGCGATCTCGGTCGCGGGCCGGCCGACGATGCCGGCGGCCTCATCGGGCGTGAGGGCGGCCCGCGCGAGCAGCGGTCGTGCGAGCAGCGCGTGCGCGAGCTCGGTGCCTTCGGTGAGGGCGCCCATGATCTCGGCAGCTTCCGCGGCGCACGCCAGATCGGCCGGTGCGAGTGCGTTGGCCCGCTCGAGCGCCGCGCGTGCGCCGTTGATGGCGTCGCGGACCTGGGGCGGGCACAGTTGACTGGTTTCCACGGATAACGGTTCTTGGGCGAGCGGCGAGCGCGGAACGCGCCAGCGTGTCGTCCGCGAGGTTTACCGCTATCATACGCGACTGTTTTTCCAGGCGGTGCGCTCCGGCGGTGCCGCGTCGGGCAGCGTTACGCATGGCAGGGCACAGCAGGTGGGCTAACATCCGGCGCCGCGAGAGCGCCCTGGCACTGCGCCGTGACAAGCGCCTCGCACGCGCCGCGCCGCAAGGCTGTGAGACGGTGCGCTACGAAGGCTACGGCCCCGGTGGCGCGGCGGTCATGGTCGAGTGCGTCACCGACGATCGCCGCCAGGTGGGCGCGAAGGTGCGCCGCGCGTTCGTGCAACACGGCGGCCGGCTCGGGGCCGACGGCTCGGTGAGCTACCTGTTCAACACCGTGGGCCTCATGACCTACCCGCCGGGGACGGACGAGGAGCGGCTGATGCAGGTGGCGCTGGAGGCCGGCGCCGAGGACGTCGTGCCCAACGCCGACCACTCCGTCGAGGTACTGGCCGATCCCCTGGAGTTCGATACCGTGTGCGCCGTGCTCACGCATCACGGCTTCGCGCCTGCGACCGCGGAAGTCACGCAGCGCGCCGCGACGTCCCTGGAGCTGTCGGGCGAGACTGCGGTGTTGATGGTGCATCTGCTCGAGGCGCTCGAAGAGCTGGACGAGGTACGAGACGTTTACTCGAATGTCGAGATATCCGACGAGGTCCTGGCGCGCGTTTGAGCCCGCCGCCGCGCAGTTCAGCGCGGCGCTCAGTGTACGGGTGCTGGGGCTCGACCCCGGTTCGCGGCGCACCGGCTTTGGCGTGATCGAATGTCGCGGCAGTGAGCTCATTGCGGTCGCGCACGGCTGTCTCAACCTGGCCGCCGCGGCGCCCGCGGCACGCCTGCGCCTGATCTTCGAGGGTCTGCAGGGACTGATGTCCCAACACCGGCCGGCGGAGGTGGCGGTGGAGCGCGTGTTCGTCAGCCGCAACGCCGACAGCGCACTGAAACTGGGCCAGGCACGCGGCGCGGCGCTGTGCGCCGTGCCCGAGGGCGTGCCGGTGTTTGAATACGCGCCCCGCGCCATCAAGCTGGCGGTGGTGGGCTCCGGAGCCGCGCAGAAGTTCCAGGTGGCGCACATGATCCGCACGCTGCTGGCGCTGCCCGAACGCCCGGGCGCGGACGCCGCGGATGCGCTCGCGGTGGCCGTGTGCCATGCGCACGCGCGCCGGCTCGGCGCGCTGGCGCGGCAAAGCGACACGCGCTTGAGGCACGCCGGGCGATGATCGGCTCGCTGCGCGGCACTATCGCCTCCAAGACGCCCCCGCAACTCACGGTCGACGTCGGTGGGCTCGGTTACGAGCTGGAGGCACCCATGTCGACGTTCTTCCACCTGCCGGCGGTGGGCGAGGAAGTGCGTCTGCTTACGCACCTGGTGGTGCGCGAGGATGCGCACGTGCTGTACGCGTTTGCCACCGAGGACGAGCGGCGCCTGTTCCGCAGCCTGATCAAGGTGTCAGGCGTGGGACCGAAGATCGCGCTCGCGCTGCTGTCGGGCATCAGCGTCAGCGCCTTTGCCCAGTGCGTGCTCGATGAGGACATCGGCACGCTCACGCGCGTGCCGGGGGTAGGCCGCAAGACCGCCGAGCGATTGATCGTGGAAATGCGCGATCGCCTGGCGGCGCCCCAGGAGATGCCCGGTGCGCCGCTGGCGCCGGCAGCGAGCGCCGCGGGAGAGGCGTACGGCGCCCTGGTGGCGCTTGGCTACCGGCCGGCGGAGGCGGCGCGCTTGCTCAAAGCGGTCGGTCCCGGTACACATTCGACTGAGGAACTGATCCGCCGCGCCCTGCAGGGCGCGGCGCGGGAGTAGATGTCGTACCCGTGACAGCCGAACGCATCATCAGTGGCACGGCGGCCGCCGACGAGGAGGCGGTCGAGCGGGCCATCCGGCCGCGCCGGCTCGAGGAGTACGTCGGCCAGTTGCCGGTGAAAACCCAGCTCGAGATCTTCATCCGCGCCGCCGGGCAGCGCGGCGAAGCGCTCGATCACGTGCTGATTTTCGGCCCTCCCGGCCTCGGCAAGACGACCCTCGCCCACATCATCGCGGCCGAGCTCGGCGTGAATCTGCGCCAGACCTCCGGCCCGGTGCTGGAGCGCCCGGGAGATCTCGCCGCGTTGCTCACCAACCTGCAGGCCCGCGATGTGCTGTTCGTCGATGAGATCCACCGCCTCACCCCGGTGGTCGAGGAGGTGCTGTACCCGGCGATGGAGGACTACCAGCTCGACATCATGATCGGCGAGGGGCCGGCGGCGCGCTCCATCAGGCTGAGCCTTCCCCCGTTCACGCTGGTGGGGGCGACCACGCGCGCGGGACTGCTCACCTCGCCGCTGCGCGACCGCTTCGGCATCGTGCAGCGGCTCGAGTTCTACGGGGTCGCGGACCTCGAGCGCATCGTGAAGCGCTCCGCGGCGATCCTGGGTGTAGCCATCGACGAAAGCGGCGCCCGGCGCATCGCACAGCGCTCGCGCGGCACGCCGCGCATCAGCAACCGCCTGCTGCGGCGGGTGCGCGATTACGCGCAGGTGCGCGCCGAGGGGCGCATCGACGAAGCGGTCGCCGACGCCGCGCTCGACCTGCTCGAGGTGGATCGTCTGGGGTTCGACACCCTGGACCGCAAGCTCCTCACGGCGATCATCGAGCGCTTCGACGGCGGCCCGGTCGGTATCGATAGTCTTGCCGCGGCGCTCGGCGAGGAGCGCGGCACGCTGGAAGACGTCACCGAGCCGTTCCTGATCCAGCAGGGATTTCTGGTGCGCACCGCGCGCGGGCGCATGGCCACGCGCGCTTCCTACCTGCATTTCGGTCTCAAGCCGCCCGAGCGGGGCGCCGCCACGCTGCCGCTGTTCGAGGATCCGCGATGAGCGTGTTCCGCTGGCCGGCGCGCGTCTACTGGGAGGACACCGACGGCGGCGGCATCGTCTATTACGCCAACTACCTGCGCTTCCTCGAGCGCGCGCGCAGCGAGTGGCTGCGCGCACGAGGACATTCGCAGCTGCAGCTCGCCCGTGATCGCGGCGTGGTGTTCACGGTGGTGAGTCTCGCGGTGGACTATCGGGCGCCGGCGCGGCTGGATGACGAGCTCGAGATCACCTGTGAGCCGCGCGCCGATGGGGCGGCGTCGCTGCGCTTCGCGCAGCGCATCTATCGCGCGCCGGCCGCCGGGTGCGCAGCGGAGCTGCTGCTGCTCGAAGCGAGCGTGCGGGTGGCGTGCGTTGATGTGCGCACCATGCGGCCGCAGCGCCTGCCGGAGTTCCTGGCGAGTGCCCTGGCCGCGGAGGCCCCCGGCAGTGGCTGAGCAGCTGTCGATCCTGCGCCTCATCGCCCAGGCGAGCGTGCCGGTGCAGATCGTCATCGGCATATTGCTGCTGGCCTCGCTCAGTTCCTGGTCGATCATATTCCGCAAGCGCCGCTACATCGGGCGCGCGCGCCGCGAAGCCGACCGGTTCGAGAACCGCTTCTGGTCGGGCGATGACCTGGCACAGCTGTACCGGGCGATCGAGTCGCGTGGCGGCGCGACCGGCATGGCCGGCATTTTCGAGTTCGGCTTCCGCGAATTTGCGCGCCAGCGTCAGAGCGCCAGCGGGGGCGAGCAGCTGCTCGAGAGCTCGCGGCGCGCGATGCGCGTCGCGCAGCTCAAGGAGATCGACCGGCTCGAGCACAGCCTCGCCACGCTCGCCACGGTCGGCAGCACCAGTCCATACGTCGGGCTGTTCGGCACCGTGTGGGGAATCATGAGCGCGTTCTCATCGCTCGGTAATGTCCAGCAGGCGACGCTCGCCATGGTGGCGCCGGGAATCTCCGAAGCCCTGGTGGCGACCGCCGTCGGATTGTTTGCGGCGATCCCCGCGGTGGTGGCCTACAACCGCTTCGCCGACCAGGTGACGCGCCTGGAGATGCGCTTCGATGCCTTCATCGAGGAGTTCTCCACCATTCTGCAGCGACACGCGACACGCGGCAGCGGCGCGGTCGCGACTTGAGGAGCGCTGGTCATGGCACAAACTTCGCGCGGGCGGCGGCTGATGGGTGAGATCAACGTCGTGCCGTACATCGACGTGATGCTGGTGCTGCTGATCATCTTCATGATCACCGCGCCGTTGCTCACCCAGGGTGTGAAGGTGGATCTGCCCAAAGCCGGTGCGGAACCTCTGGAGGCACAACGGCTCCAACCCCTGGTGTTGTCGGTGGATCGTGAGGGACGGCTGTATCTCAACATCGGCGGGGATCCGCAGGCGGCGCTCGATGAGGACACGGTGGCGGCGCGCGCCACCGCGGCGCTGCGCCGCAATCCGGACGTGCAGGTACTGGTGAAGGCCGACAGCGCGGTGGCCTACGGCCGCGTGGTACAGGCGATGGTCATTCTGCAGCGCGCCGGGGCGCGCAAGGTCGGCTTCATCACCGAGCCGCTGCCGGAACGTGCCCGGCGCGGGAGCTGATGCGCCTGCGGACGATGCAGCGAGCCAGTGATCGATGGGTTTCGATTGCGCTGTCGGTGCTGCTGCACGGAGCACTGCTGGCCGCGCTGGTGTACGGATGGTTGATGTTCCGGCGCCCGCCGCCGCCGGCCCCGACGCTGGCGATCGAGGCAACCGTGGTCGATGCGCGCGCCGTGAGAGGCGCGGTGAAGCCGCCGCCGCAACCCGCGCCGCCCGCCGCCCCGGCGCCGACCGAGCAGCCGCAGGAACCGCTCGGACCACCGCCACCGACGCCGGAGGAACGGGCGCGCCGCGAGCAGGAGCGGCAACAGGCGCAGGCCGCGGCGGCCGAAGAGCGCCGCGCCGCCGAGCAGAAGGCGGCGGAACTGCAGGCCGCTCAGGCGAAGCAGGCCGAGGAGCAGCGCAAGGCCGAGGAGCGCGCCGCGCAAAAACGTGCCGCCGCGGAACGGCAGAAGCAGGCGGAAGCGCAGGAGAGCAGCGAGAGCGTGGCGGACCTGCAGCGCAGTCTCGCGGTGGAGGAGCGTGCCAAGGTCGCGCGCTCGACAGCCGCGCTGGCGAGCTGGGAGTCGCAGATCGCCGCGAAGATCACGCGCGCGTGGCTGCGACCGCCGACGGCGCGGCCCGGGATACAATGCGTGCTGAACGTGACCCAGGTGCCGGGAGGGGAAGTGACGCAGGTGAGTATTGGCGAATGCAACGGAGACCAGGCGGTGCGTGAATCGATCGAAGCCGCGGTGTACCGCGCATCGCCCTTGCCCCCGCCGCCGGATCCGGCGCTGTTCGACCGCAACCTCAAGATCAACTTCAAGCCGGACTGATGCGCATGCGGCCGATACCTGCCAGCCAACTCGTGTCGGGGCGGCGCGGCCTCGCCGGGGCGCTCGCACTGATGGTCGTCGGTCTGGGCGCCACGCACGACGCCCGCGCGGCACTGCAGATCGAGATTACCTCCGGGGTACGCGATCCGGTGCCGATCGCGATCGTGCCGTTCGCGCGTGCCGTAGCCGCGGACGGCGGCCTGGACGTGGCCGAGGTGGTGCAGCACGACCTGGAAGGCAGCGGGCGCTTCCGGGCGCTGCCGCGCGAGCGCATGCCGGCCACGCCGACGCGCGCCGATGAGATCGCGCCGGCCGTGTGGAAGGGCACCGGCAGCGACTACGTGGTGGTCGGGCGCGTGACCGCCATCGACAACGGCCAGCTGGCGGTCGACTTCGACCTGCTGAACACGCTCACCGGAGCACGGCTCGCCGCGCAGCGCTTCGTGGGGGCGGCGAGCGCGCTGCGCAACGCTGCCCACCGGGTGAGCGACGTCATCTACCAGAAGATCCTCGGCGTGCGCGGTGCGTTCGCGACGCGCATCGCCTACGTGGCGGCCGACGGTAGCCCGCCGGCGCAGCGCTACCAGCTCATCGTCTCCGATGCCGACGGAGCGAACCAGCACCTGGTTCTCGAGTCGCGCTTCCCCCTCATGTCGCCCTCGTGGTCGCCGGACGGGCAATGGCTCGCGTATGTGTCGTTCGAGACCAAGCACTCGGGGGTATACGTGCAGCTGGTGCGCAGCGGCGAGCGCCGCCAGGTGTCGGCGCGCGCCGGTGTCAACGGCGCCCCCGAGTGGTCGCCCGACGGGCGCAAGCTGGCGCTCACGCTCGGCGGCGGCGGCGGCAATCCTGACATCTACATCCTCGATCTCGCCTCCCAGGAGCTGACACGCCTCACCGACGATCCGGCGATCGACACCGAGCCGGTGTGGGCACCGGATGGACACTCGCTGTACTTCACCTCCGACCGCGCCGGCTCGGCGCAGATCTACCGGATCGCCGCGCAGTCCGGAGCGCACCCCACGCGTATCACCTTCGGCGGCAGTTACAACGCCCGCCCGCGCGTATCGCCGGATGGCTCGCAGTTGGCGATGGTGACGCTCGACAACGGCGCGTACCGGATTGCCGTGCAGGATCTCGCCAGCGGAACGGCGCGCGTGCTGTCGCACGGGCGGCTGGACGAATCACCGAGTTTCGCGCCCAATGGCGCTACACTTATCTATTCGGAGCGTGACGGCGAGCGCGGGGTGCTGGCGACGGTGTCGACCGACGGCCTGACGGGCCTGCGCCTGAAGGCTCCCCAGGGCGAGGTCCGTGAGCCTGCGTGGGGGCCGTTCAGCCCCTGAGGAGAAGCGGAATGACGGAGGAAGCGTCTATGCGTCGAGTGATGATAGTGCTGCTGGTTGCGGCATCCGTGGCGCTCGGCGCCTGCGCTGCCAAGCGGCCGGCAGCCGCGCCGCCCGCCGCGCCCGCCGCCAACGAGGCCGTGCAGGGCTCCGGGGCCGGCAGTGCCAACGCCGCCGCGGGTGCGGACGAGGAGGCGGCGGGACCGCAGGCGGGGCTGCTGGCGACGCACCTGGTGTACTTCGACTTCGACAGCAGCGAGATCAAGGGCACCGGCACCGACGTGGTGGCGGCACACGCGAAGTTTCTCGGCGGCCATGCGGACACGCGCGTACGGCTCGAGGGGCACACCGATGAGCGCGGTTCGCGCGAGTACAACATCGGCCTCGGCGAGCGCCGCGCACAGGCGGTGCGCCGCGCACTGTTGCTGCAGGGCGCCGCGGACGCGCAGATCTCCACGGTGAGTTACGGCGAGGAACGCCCCGCGGTACCCGGACACGATGAGGCGGCCTGGGCGAAAAACCGGCGCGTCGAGATCGTGTACCTGGCGCAGCCGCTGCCGCCCAAGTGAGTGAGTGCCGCAAGGAGTATCCATGCGCCTGAACCTGCTTGCCCTGTCGGTGGCGGTGCTCGTTGCCGGCTGTGCCAGCACCCCGCCGGAGGCGGACCCGGTGCAGCTGAAGTTGAACGATCTCGATGCGCGCATCACGCGCATCGAGCGCATCGTTGCGAACCAGGTCGAAGCCGCGCAGCGCCTGGACGAGGTGCAGAGCGCCGTGCGCCAGCTGCGCGGCCGTCTCGAGGAGCTCGAGCACGGCCACGAGGCGTTGGCGAAGCAGCAGCGCGATCTGTACGCCGATCTGGACAAGCGCCTGGCGGCGGCGAGCGGGGCGGCGGGCGGGGCCGCGACCGGCAGCGCCACCGGGGAGACTGCAGCGGAGGGGGGCGCCAGCCCGGGCGCAGCGCCCGGGGCAGCTGCCGGCAACGCGCCGTCCTCGGTCGAGCAGGCGGTGTATACCCAGGCGTTTGACGCCCTGAAGGCCGGCAGTTACTCGGTCGCGATCACGGGCTTCAAGGACTTTCTGGGCACCTATCCCGCGAGCCCCTTGGCGGAGAATGCCCAGTACTGGCTGGGGGAAGCCTACTACGTGAACCACGATTACGAGGCGGCCGCCGGGGCATTCCGCGCGGTGCTCAAGAAATGGCCGGACTCGCGCAAGGCGCCCGATGCGCTGCTGAAGCTCGGTTACACGCAATATGCGCAGCGGCAATATTCCGCGGCCCGGGCCACGCTGACCGAAGTCATGCGGAAATACCCGGGGAGCGACTCCGCCAAGCTCGCGGCCGACCGGCTGCACCGCACTTCCACGTCACCCTCCCAGTAAGGCATCCGGCGCGGCCAGGGCGCATGCAGTGACGCGCCTCAAGATCACCGAGATCTTCCACTCCCTGCAGGGCGAGGCGGACACCGCAGGCTGGCCCACGGTGTTCGTGCGCCTCACGGGGTGCCCGCTGCGCTGCCAGTATTGCGACACCACCTATGCCTTCCACGGCGGGGAGTGGTGGGAGCTGGAGGCAATCGTGACGCGGGTACGCGAGTTCGGCACGCCGTACGTCTGTGTGACCGGAGGCGAGCCGCTCGCGCAGCAGGGCTGCGCACCGCTGCTCACCATGTTGTGCGATGCCGGCCTGCGGGTGTCGCTCGAGACCAGCGGCGCGATGCCGCTCGCGGGCGTCGATGCGCGGGTGTCCAAGGTCGTCGACGTCAAGACGCCGGGTTCCGGCGAGGAACGCCGCAACCGCTACGAGGAGCTGGCGCGGCTGTGCTCGCGGGACCTGGTGAAGTTCGTGATCTGCGGCCGCAGCGACTACGAGTGGAGTCGCGCCAAGCTGCGCGAGCTCGCCCTCCCGGCCGGCTGCACGGTGTTGTTTTCGCCGAGTCATGAGCAGCTCGCGGCGCGCTCGCTCGCCGACTGGATACTCGAGGACCGGCTGCCGGTGCGCCTGCAGATCCAGCTGCACAAATACCTGTGGGGCAACGTGCCGGGAAAGTAGCGTGGACGGGTCTGCCGCGGTGGTGTTGTTATCCGGGGGTCTCGACTCGGCCACGGTGCTGGCGATTGCGCGCGAACAGGGATTCACCTGTCACGCGCTGTCGGTCGACTACGGGCAGCGCCATGCCGCTGAGCTGGAGGCGGCGCGGCGCGTGGTGCGCGCCGGCGGCGCCCGCGAGCACCGGGTCATGGGCGTCGACCTGGCCGGCATCGGGGGCTCGGCGCTCACCGACTTCCGTATCGCGATTCCGGAAACACCCACTCCCGGCATACCGATCACCTATGTTCCGGCGCGCAACACCATCCTGCTGTCGCTCGCGCTTGCCTGGGCCGAGGTGCTCGGGGCGCGCGATGTGTTCATCGGCGTCAACGTGCTCGATTCGAGCGGCTATCCGGACTGCAGGCCGGAATTCATCGCCGCCTTCGGCGCGCTCGCCGCGCTCGCCACCCGGGCGGGTGTCGAGGGCAGCCCCTGCCGCGTGCATACGCCGCTGATCGCCCTCACCAAGGCCGAGATCGTGCGCGAAGGCGCGCGACTCGGCGTCGATTACAGCCAGACGGTGTCGTGCTATCAGGCGGACGCAGAGGGACGGGCCTGCGGGCGCTGTGACGCGTGCCGGCTGCGGCGCGCGGGGTTCGCGGCGGCGGGACTGCCGGATCCGACCCGCTATCAACGCCCGTGAAGCTCAGCTCGCCTCGCCGCCGACGGCCGGCGCGGCGCGCCGCTGCGCGTGCAGCCACCACAGATAGAGCGGCACCCCGGCACCCCCGAGGGCGATCGTCCACAACAGCGGCTCGGCGCCGATGCCGATCGAGACCCACGCGCAGTAGATCACGGCCGCCAGCGCCGCGGCCTGTAAGCACTGCGGCCGGTGCGCCCGCGCCGGCAGCTCGCCCCGCCGGCGCAGCACGATGAGCCCGAGCGTACTCGCGAAATACAAGGGCAGAGTCGCTCCGGTCGCTATCACGATGAGCAGGGAAAAGACCTTGCTGATCGAGTCGGTGAAGTTGGTGAGCAGCATGACGCTGGCCACGACTCCGCTGAGGAGCAGCGCGCGCGCCGGTGCGCCGCGGTTGTTCTCGTGGACGAACACCTCCGGAAAGCCGCCGTGCCGGCTCATGCACTGCACGACTTCGCCGGCCAGCAGGGTCCAGCCGTTCAGGACACCGAGGCCGCTCACCACCACAAAGGCGGCCACCGCCTCGCCGTAGTGCCCGCCCAGCACGCGGGCGAACAGCTCCGCATACGGGGAATTGGAGACCGCCAGCTCCGCCTGCGGTATCACGAACATCGGCACCGCTGAAATGGCGATGTAGATTGCCGCGGTCGTGAGGGTGCCGGCGAGCGTGGCGCGAGGGATGGTGCGCTCGGGATCGCGCACGCGGCTCGCGGGGACCATCGCGCATTCGATGCCCAGCATCGCGAACAGGGCCAGGCTCGAGACACTGCTGATCTCCCGCCATGACGCCGGGTTGGGTGGCACGTGCGCGGCGTAGATCGCAGGATGGGCGAACAGCAGCCACAGACCGAGAACGATCACGCCGGCTTGCGGCACGAGCTTCAGCATCGTGGTGAGGACCTGCACCCAGCCCGCGGTACGTGCGCCGAGCAGATTGATGCCGACAAACATCCAGATCAGAGCCAGCGCGATGAGGCCCGGCAGGCCGGCAGTGTGGATGAGCCCGGGGAAGAAGATCGTGAGATAGCCCACCACCGCGATGGCGATCGCGGCGTTCGCGACCCATATCGAGACCCAGTAGCACCACATCACGATGAACGCAGCGCCCTTGCCGAAGGCGCGCTCGGTGTAGGCGGAGGGACCATCGTCTGCTGGAAAGGCGCGGGCGAGACCGGCGAAGGAGATCGCCAGGAACGCACAGCCGATCACGGTGACCAGCCAGCCGCTGAACGCGTTGAGGCCGTAAGGGGCCAGCGTCGCCGGCATGGCGAAGATCCCGACACCGATGATGTTGCCGACGACCAGCGCCGTGCACATCCAAAAACCGAGACTGCGCTTGCCCTCCTGGCCTGCGGCGTCGGCGGCCCGCCTCACGGCTCCGCCAGCGCTTCGCTGAGCGCCACCTGCAGCAGCGACAGCGCCTCATCCACCTGCGCACGGTTTACCATGAGCGGTGGGATGAAGCGCAGCGTGCTCATGCCGCAGGACAGCAGCAGCAGCCCGTTGTGGAAGGCGCGCGTCAGGACCTTCTGACACAAGGCGGCGGCGGGTTTGCGGCCGGTGCGGTCGGTGACCAGTTCCGCGCCGATCATGAGTCCCTTGCCGCGCACGTCGCCGATGCAGTCGAAGCGCTGCTGCAGCTCGCGCAGGCGCGCGAGGAAGTAATCGCCGACCTGGGCGGCATTGGCCGCGTATTCAGCCTGCACCAGATCGAGCGTGGCCAGCGCCGCGGCGCAACAGATAGGGTTACCGCCGAAGGTGTTGCCGTGCGCGCCGCGCTTCCATTTTTCCATGTGCGCCTTTCTCGCGATCACCAGCCCGATCGGCAACCCCGAGCCCAGGCCCTTCGCGAGCGTCATGATGTCGGGCGAGACGCCCCAATGCTCGCTGGCGAACATCCTGCCGGTGCGTCCGACCCCGCTCTGCACTTCGTCGAAAACCAGCAGGATCCCGTGGCGATCGCACAACGCACGCAGGCCCGCGAGGAACCCGTCCGGCGGCACCAGGTACCCGCCTTCGCCCTGGATGGGCTCGACAACGATCGCCGCCACTTCCGCGGCCGGCAGGTTGCTCTGGAACAGGACGGTCTCGATGTAGTCGAGTGTCGCGCGGCCCTGATCGGGTCCGGCGAACAGCGGTCGATACACATTGGGGTAGGGTACGTGGGTCACCCCCGGCATGGCCGGAAAGAAGCCGGCCTGCTGCGTGTGCTTGCTGGCAGTGAGCGCCAGCGATCCCATGGTGCGGCCGTGAAAGCCGCCCAGAAAGGCGATGAAGCGCGGCCGGCCGGTGACATAGCGCGCCAGCTTCAGCGCGCCCTCGACCGACTCGGTGCCGCTCTGGCACATGAATACCTGCACCGGTTGGCGCATCGGATCGAGCTCGTTGATGCGTTCCGCCAGCCGTGTCATGCGCTCGTGCCAGTAGTCGCTCGAGATGTGCAGAAAATCATCCGCGGCGCTCTTGATCGCCTGCACCACCGCCGGATGAGCATGCCCGGTGCTGCACACCGCAATGCCGGCGGCGAAATCCAGGAATCGATTGCCGTCGACGTCCCAGGCCTCCACTCCGCGTCCCCTGGCCATGACGAACGGATAGTCGCGAGGGTAGGAGGGCGAGCTCACGGCACGATCGCGTGCCATCAGGGCGCGGGCGTTGGGTCCCGGGAGCTCGGTGTGGATGTGGGGCGGACGCATGGAGAATCCTCAGTGTCGTTCGGGAGCCGGCAGTCTGATGCGCACGGGAGTCGCATGGGCCGCCTCGGTGCGGGCATGCAACTCGCGCAGCACGCGCAGGTCCCCGCCCTCGGGCGGCGGCAGGGTCTCGAGATCGTCGGCCACCGCCAGGAGCCAGCCGGTCGCGCCGCGCGCATCCGCCACCGACACGCCGGGGTAGAGGGCGGTGAGCTTGAGCTCTTCGGTGCGGGCATCGGGGCGCAGGATGCCGAAGTCGGTGACCACCGCCTGCGGGCCGCGCCCCGGAAAGCCTGCCCGGCCACGCTCGCCCGAGCCGCCGAGGAATCCGCAGCTCGTCAGGAAATCGAGACGCGGAACGAAGCTGCGCGGCGACTGCTTCATGATCACGAGCACCTCGCGGGCGTGGGCGGCGATCTCGGGAGCGCCTCCCGAGCCGGGAAGGCGCACCGTCGGATGCGAGTAGCTGCCGATCACGGTCGTGTTGAGGTTTCCGTAGCGGTCGATCTGCGCGGCACCGAGGAACCCGACATCCACCCGGCCGCGCTGCAGATAGTGAGTGAACACCTCCGGAAGAGATACGACGCAGTCGGCGGTATCGGCGAGCTCCCCATCCCCG
>VBMV01000145.1 GCA_005878835.1 Gammaproteobacteria bacterium
TACCAGCACGCGTACGGTAATCTCTACACCACTCCAACCGACATCTTGGAGCCAAAGTACGCATCCGCAATCGATGCGCTCAGCACGACAGACGCCAACACCCTCATCTCACAAGGACTGCTGCCGAGCCACGCCCTCTTCGACAGCAAGCCCCCGGCGCCTGAGTTCGCTTCCATGACCCCCGCGACCAAGCCCGCAGACCTCGCACCCGTGTTTGCAATGGGATTCGGCGCAGACCATCTGGTGAGCAACGCCTATCGTCTGAGCTACCTGCGGGATGCGCAGTCCGCGCCTGACGGCGGCTTCCCGATCAAGACGACCGGCGTACCGCCGGCGAGTCCGGCAAACACGCTTCGGCAGGCTTTGAAGAGCAATGATCTCAGGAACTGGTCGCCGACCGCGCCCGTGCTGCTATGCGGCGGCAACGCGGACCCTTCAGTGTTCTTTCTCAATACGCAGTTGATCCAGCAATACTGGGCAACGAATACGCCAAGCGGCCGGGTAACCGTTCTGGACGTCGATTCCAGCGGCGGTGCGTACGCGGATATCAAGGACGCGTTTCGCGCGGCGAAGGACCTGATCGCTCTGGATGCGATCGTACACGGTGCCACTGACGGTGGCGCCGCTGCCGTCCGTGAGATCTACCACGCCACGCTCGTACCGCCGTTCTGTCTCATGGCGGTCACGTCGTTCTTCGACGCTCACTGAGCGCAGAGCCCCTGCCGAAGCCCCTCGCGGCTGTCGCCGACGGTGCGCGAGGGGCACTGGCTGTTGGCGCTCGGCTTCGATTGAAGCAACGGAGTTTTTATATAGCTCAACAGGCGCATGAACTGTCTCACGATCGAGGACGATCCCATGTCTTTCGCGAAATCGGGATCCGGTGGGCCGGAGAAGGATGGTTGCGAAATCGTCCTTGCGGTAATCGATGACGATATCTGCACCGTGGGCTTTGACCCAATCGAGATTCGCCGTGCTCGTCGTCGTAGCGACGACCGCTCCCAGGTGCTTCGCCAACTGGATTGCAAATGTTCCTACTCCGCCGGAGCCCGCGTGGATCGGGACTTTTTGTCCCTTCTTCAGGTTCGCTCGTTCGATCAACACTTGCCAGGCGGTCAAGCCCACCAGAGGGATGGAGGCCGCTTCTTCCATGGTGAGTGCTTTGGGCTTGATCGCCACGGCATCTTCATTCATCGTGATGAATTTCCGCGAACGTACCGATTCGATCTTTATCGGGTCGCGCATAGACCTCGTCGCCGGGCTTGAATAGCCGCACTCGCGATCCGATCCGTGCGCCGTCCTTTTTTCCATAGCGATCGACGATGAATGCTTTCATGATGTTTTCGCTGCCGGCACCGCGTCGAGCCGCAGATCTCTTCGAATCCCGGCGTCCACCAGGCCAGCGGGCGCAAATCTGTGTAGCAATCGCAGGCGGCTCGCGAGCCCGCCGGCTGTGTAGCGGAGTTTCGGGCGAGCCGCGCTGGCAGCTCTCAGCACGACCTCAGCCACGACACCCGGCTGTTCCGCAGTTGCCATCACTTCCTTCACCCTCTGGCTGACGGCCGCACGAACCTCGCGATACTCATCGAGCTTGGCGTCGGGTTCCAGGAAGTTCGCGTCGAACGGCGTCTTCGTGTATGCAGGCTCGATGACCGAGACCCGGATGCCCCTGGTGCGTAGCTCATGGTCGAGCGACTCGGAATAACCTTCGATCGCGTGCTTGGTGGCGGCATAGAGTGCCCCGTACGGCATGGGCAAGAAACCCAGCACCGAGCCGATGTTGATGATGCGACCACCCCCCTGCTTTCGCATGTAAGGCACGACGGCGCGCGTCATCCGGACGATCCCGAAGAAGTTCGTCTCGAAGATCGACCGGGCCTGTTCGACCGAGCTCTCTTCCGCTCCGGCGGGGGCGACACCAAAACCGGCGTTGTTCACGAGCAGGTCGACTCGACCTTCCAATCGCATTAACTCGTTTACAGCCGCCGCGACTGAATCATCGCTGGTCACGTCGAGGCGCAGCATCCCGAACGATCGCTGGCCCGTTTGCCCTCCGCGTCTGCTGGTGCCGTAGACCTTGTAGCCAGCGGTCGCGAGGCGCTCGGCCGTCGCTTTGCCGATGCCTGAGGAGGCGCCCGTAACGAGCGCGATGGATTTGTTGAGCTTCATGGGAATGCCTTTCAGTGGGCGTCGCGAATTCGGTTGCGGCGATGACGGAGCAGGGGCCACGGGATCTGGGTGGGGTCGTTCATCGCCCATGGTCAGCATATGAGATGCATCATATTTCCGCTCGAAGAAGAGCCGGCACGTGTGCAAGTGCACTCACGTGCCAGCGGCAGCAAGCTGCTGCAGCGCCGCTTTCAGCAGCGCGTCGGAAAGCTTGGGGTCGTCGACGGCGCGCGCCAGCAGCAATGCGCCGACCATCGTGATCACGGTAACGAGCGCGTGCTCGTGCGCGCCCGGTTGCCCCCAGTCGGGCGACTGGCGAGCAACGACATCGATCATCTCTTTGATGCGGCGCGTGGCCGCGCGCCGTACCTCGGGGGTCTGACGCGGCATCTCCGAACCGAGGGCCGCAACTGGACAGCCCATTTCCACGCTTTTTACGTGCTCCTTCGAGAGGTAGGCGTGCAGCAGCCGCTGCAACGCCTGCTCCGGCGGAGCGGTGGCCGCGACGCGCGCCGCTGCGGCGACGGCCTCGGCACCGGCGCGGTCCGCCGCCTCGGCGAGCATCGCCTCGCGCGAAGCGAAGTGGGCGTAGAAGCCGCCGTGCGTGAGGCCAGCCTCCTTCATGATGTCGGCGACGCTGGTGCCATCGTAGCCACTGCGCCGGATGGCGCGTGCGGCGGCCTCGACGATACGTTCGTGCGTGACTTCCTTGGCTCTGGGGGCGCTTCGCTGCATATGATGTCCATCATACAGAATCCTATGCAGAGTGCAAGGCGGCCTGCCTGCCAATTGGGCAACTCTCGAAGGCGGCTCGTGCGGTCCCGCGGCAGCCTGGTCGCTGCTGTGTCAGCCCCGATAGCGTAGCGCATCGACCAGTAGGGCAAACGCCGGCGAGGACTGGCGGCGGCTTGGGTAATAGAGGTGGTATCCGCTATACGGGGGGCACCAATCCTCGAGTACGCGCTCGAGAACGCCCTTTCCCACGTAGGGCTGCACCAAGTCCTCCGGTACATAGGCCAGGCCCAATCCTGCGACCGCTGCATTCAGCATCGGGGTGGTGCCATTGAGGACGAATTGACCCTGGACCCGGACTCTGAGTTCGCGGCTGCCTTTTTCGAATTCCCAGGCATACAGGCCGCCATGGGTGGGCAGCCGCAGGTTAATGCAACTGTGCCCGGTGAGCTCCTGCGGTCTCTTCGGGACAGAGCGCTTGGCGAAGTACGACGGCGCTCCGACGACGGCCATCCGCAGATCCGGCCCGATACGGACTGCAATCATGTCTTTCGCCACTTGGCCGCCTGAGCGCACCCCGGCATCAAAGCGTTGCGCCACGATGTCAGTGAGCCCGTAGTCGATCGTGACCTCGACGTTGATATCGGGGTATTCCGGAAGGAACCTACTCAAGCTCGGCAGCAGGACGGTATCGAGGGCGTGTTCATGGGCGGTAATGCGGATGGTGCCCGCGGGCTTCTCGCGAAGCTCGCTCAGTGCCGCAAGCTCCGCCTCGATCTCCTCGATGCGGTGACCGACAGCCTCAAGAAGCCTTTCACCGGCAGCGGTAGGCGAAACGCTCCTTGTTGTGCGGGTCAGTAACCGAAGGCCAAGTCTCGCCTCGAGCCCCCGCAAGATGTGACTCAACGCGGAGCGCGATACCCCGAGTTTGGCCGCCGCCTTGGTGAAGCTTCGGTCGCGGGCGACAGCCAGAAAGGCAAGCAAATCATTGAGATTTTCCCGCGGCATTGGTGAATTCTCCTCACCAGTCTATGCGAATTGTCCCATCTTCTCGGCGCGCTTCCCAGCCACTACCTTGCGATCCATGAACAGGCGTCCATCCGCACAAGGCGCGGGTGCCGCACTCCTGCCGATGAAACGAGATCGAGTCATCGCGAGGTCACATGCATCTAACACGAAACGGCTCACAACCCTCCGCCCGGGGACCGGCCGAGTGCTTCACCGGCACGGTCCGCCTGGATCCACTTTTCAAGGCGTCAGAACCGGCCCGGGCGAGCGGCGCCTACGTCACCTTCGAGCCGTACGCGCGCAGCAATTGGCATACGCATCCGCTCGGTCAGACGCTCATCGTCACCTCGGGCTGCGGCTTCGTGCAGAGCTGGGGTGGCCCGATCCGGGTCATTGGGCCTGGCGACGTCGTCTGGTGCCCACCGGGCGAGAAGCACTGGCACGGCGCCTCGCCGACCACGTCGATGACGCACATCGCCATCCAGGAGGAGCTCAATGGCAGGGTCGTGGACTGGCTGGAAAAAGTGAGTGACGAGCAATACCGCGCCGTACCGAGCCCCGAGTAAAGGAAGCTGTTGAGAAGGAGAGAACTATGCCTCATGTCATCGTAAAGCTCTGGCCCGGAAAGTCCGAGCGCCAGAAGACTCGGCTCACTGAAGCCATCGTCAAAGACGTGACGGATGTCTTGGGTTACGGCGAAGAGTCCGTGTCGGTGGCATTCGAAGAGATCAGCTCACGGGATTGGGCCGAGAAGGTTTACAAACCCGACATCCTCGGCAACTCCGAGAAGCTCTACAAGAAGCCGGG
The DNA here is from genome assembly GCA_005878835.1 of Gammaproteobacteria bacterium. Classification (GTDB taxonomy): domain Bacteria; phylum Pseudomonadota; class Gammaproteobacteria; order Steroidobacterales; family Steroidobacteraceae; genus 13-2-20CM-66-19. Next base: position 4,714 of record VBMV01000145.1, read on the forward strand.
CTACGACCTTTCTTCGCTAGCTTGAGTGATTTCATGGGGTAAGAATGGCGCCTTCACGGCACACTGAGCGCTGAAATAGGTGACGAGATAGCGAACACCACAAGAGATGAGGAGATAAAACGATGCGAGGCGCTGTTCTGTACGGTCCGCGCGACATACGTTTCGAGGAGCGCGACACACCGAGGATCGCCCAGCCGACGGATGCCATCATCACACTGTCGGCCACCTGCGTGTGCGGGTCGGACCTTTGGCCCTACCGCGGCATCCAAGCGGTCCCCGAGCCGACTCCGATGGGGCACGAATACTGTGGCATCGTCGAGGACGTCGGTGGTGCGGTCACCAAGATCAAGCCGGGCCAGTTCGTCATCGGTTCGTTCTTTGCATCCGACAACGCCTGTCCGAACTGCGACGCCGGCTACCAGTCGTCGTGTCAGCACCGGGAATTTGTGGGCGGCGCGCAGGCGCCCGTGCTGCGCGTCCCGCTCGCCGACGGTACCCTCGTGGCCACCGCGGATGTCCCCACGAAGGAGCTGATTCCGAGCTTGCTGGCCGTCTCCGACGTCATGGGAACGGGGTGGTTCGCCGCCGATGCGGCCAACGTGAAGTCCGGTTGCACCGTGGCGGTCGTTGGTGATGGCGCGGTGGGTCTCCTGGCTGTGCTCTCCGCCAAGCGAATGGGCGCAGAGCGAATCATCGCGATGAGCCGTCACGAATCGCGGCAGAAACTGGCCCGCGAGTTCGGCGCGACCGACATCGTGACAGAGCGCGGTGAGGCGGGTGTCGCGCGCATCATGGAGCTGACAGGTGGAGTGGGCGCTGACTCGGTGCTGGAGTGCGTCGGCACGCAGGAGTCAATGATGCAGGCGATCCATGCCACGCGCCCGGGAGGCTACGTAAGCTATGTTGGAGTCCCGCATGGGGTTGAGCTCAAGGGTGAGGAGCTGTTCTTCGCCCATGTCCACCTGCACGGCGGTCCCGCCCCCGTACGCCGCTTCCTGCCCAAGCTGATCGACCTGGTGTGCAACGGCAAGATCAACCCCGGCAAGGTCTTCGATCTCACCTTGCCTCTCGACCAGGTCGCCGAGGGTTACCGCGCGATGGATGAGCGCCGCGCGATCAAGGCGCTCCTGCGGCCGTAAGCTCATTGATCGCATCGACGACGCCACCAGCGGATGCGAGCCTGGATCGATCGAAAATCGACGCGCTCGGAGCGCGTCCGCACTCTCATGCAAGTCGCCTCAATGAGCTTCGAATGCACAGCTATCTCCCATAGCGGCATCGAGGTTGATACAGCGGCCGTCAATCTCGGCGGACGGAACCGGCAGCTCAATCAACGCGGCCAGGGTTGGCAATATGTCGACGGTCTCGACCGGTAGCGATTGCTCGAAGCCTACGACACCCGGTCGATAAAAGAGAATCGGAACCTTTCGGTCGTAGTTCCACGGTGAACCATGGGTCGCCACGTAAGTGCTCACGTCGATGATCGGTGTTATATGGGGTTTCGGCGCGACGATGAGATCACCTGACCGCTCCGGATCGAAGCTGGCCCGGAAGCGATCCGCCAGTGACCATTCGTCCGCTGGTTCCGAAGGAAGTGGCAGCCGGCGAAGTTCAGCCGGGGTAAAGACTGCGGCCACCTGTGGGTGTGCAAGATAGCGTGCCTTCGCGGCTTCCAGCACTCTTGAGCGAACATTGCCGGGAATGCCGCGAGCGAGATAGATATCGCCGAAGGGCGCGACACCCAGCACCACGGGCTCGGGAAGATTGAACTCCGCCGCGAGCTGCTTGCTCATGTTGGCAGGCAGGAGCGCCGCATCCACGCGAGCGGCATCGAGGATACCATGGATTTTATTGCGCTCGGGGAGGTCCTGGCCACCGTGATCGGCGGTGAGCACCACGGCGTAGGGCTGGTGCGTGGCGTCGAGGGCCGCCAGAATTCGTCCAACGTTCTCATCCACGCCCAAAAGCTGGGCGCACATTTCCGCGCCTTCCGTGCCGAATGTATGACCCACATAATCGGTCGCGGAAAGACCGATTGACAACACATCGGGCGCTTTGCCCGCGCCCAAACGGAGCTCGCGAATCAGTCCGATTGCAACATCGGTCGTCGCTCGATCAAACGCCAGTGAGGTGTGGAAACCCTGGAAATCCCCTGCCTTGCGCTCGCGTGGAACGCCGACTGTCTTATCTGCGACGGCCACTGGAAGCGAGCGGACACGACACGGTTCCGGCAGTACAGGTAGATCGGGCTTCATGATCCCAAGCGCTACCGAGGCGTTCACTTTGTCGACGATGGCAGGCGTTGGCTGATCCATGCCCTTGAGCGTTACGAAGGATTTCCCGCTCCAAAACCACACCTGATCCATTGCGTGGCCACCCATCATGATCGCCGCGCGATCCTTGCCAGCGACAGACACGACACGACTGCTGGGATTGGCCGACTTCATACGATCACCCAACGTCCGGACCTTAAGGAGCTGCGCAGAAACAGTAAAATTCGTTGAAGAGGAACCTGGTAGTGAGGGGTCCTCCGAGCAGTACACTTTCTTATCCGCCCTGCTGAGCGATTGGTCGTACCATTCGTTAGCGATGATGCCGGTGCGCGCGGGACGGGATCCGGTCAGTATTGTGGAATGGCCGGGACAGGTCTCGGTCGCAGCATGGCTTTGGTATCCGCCCGGAAATACAACGCCGCTCTGCAGGCGATGCAATCCAGCCTTGAACAGCGGCCGGTATTCAGTAAATAGATCGGCCGAGAACTCGTCTACGGAAATTGCCACGATGATCCGCGGTCGCGTTGCCGATTGCGCTTCGGAGGCCGCCGAGACGGCGGCGGCAATGACCGGCAATAGCATGCTGAATTTCATATGTGCCTGTCCCGCCATTCAACTCTGGGTTAGATGATGGTTTATCGGCGAGATGAGCGTCTATTATTGCGGTCTTCACTTCACGCCATCCGGGATGCGCCCGCGGCCTTCTCCGAGGCATGCTACTTCCACGCATGCTCGATCTGCACCTCGAGCTCGGGATACTTCGGGCGCCACCCGAGCGACTCGACGGCCCGGGTCGGGTCGGCAACCAATTGCGGCGGATCTCCGGGCCTGCGCGCTACCACGTCCGCGGCAATTCGACGTCCGGTTACCCGTCTCGCGGCTTCCAGCACGTTTTTAACGGATGCCCCTCGGCCGGTTCCGAGGTTGAACCTGTCGGATGCCCCGCGCTCTTCCAGGAACCGCAACGCGCCCACGTGTGCGTCGGCGAGATCCGCCACATGAACGTAATCCCTGACGCAGGTGCCGTCCGGAGTCGGGTAGTCTCCACCATAAACGGCCACCGACGGGCGCTGCCCAAGCGCGGTGCGAAGAACCAGCGGAATCAGGTGTGTCTCCGGATCGTGGTCCTCGCCGAGCTCTCCGTCCGGATCCGCACCCGCCGCGTTGAAGTACCGTAGGCAAACGGATTTGATCCCGTGAGCCGCATCGAAATCCTCCAGCATACGCTCCACCATCCGCTTGCTCGCCCCGTAAGGGTTGACGGGGTTCTGCGGATGGGTTTCCTTAATGGGCAGGCTTTGCGGCACGCCGTAGGTCGAGCAGGTGCTCGAGAATACGATCCGCTCCACCTCGTGATCGCGCATGGACTCAAGCAGCGTCACGGTTCCGCACAGATTATTGCGATAGTACTTTCCCGGATTCCCCACCGACTCCCCGACGTAGGCGAAGGCGGCGAAATGCATCACCGCCTCGGGCCGGTATTTGCGCAATACCTCGTCGAGGCGGACTTTGTCGAGAATGTCGCCTTTCTCCAGCGGGCCCCAACGGACAGCCCATTCATGCCCGTGGACGAGATTGTCATAGGCAATCGGCGTGTAGCCGGCCGATGCGAGCGCCTTGCACGCGTGGGACCCGACATAGCCGGCGCCGCCCGTAACCAGTACATGTCTCGCCACCGATACGTCCTTCCGCTAACGGCTAAACTCACCATCCCGAAAGTACGAGATCGTTCGCCGCAGGCCTTCGTTCAGCGCAACTGCGGGTTCCCACTGAAGTATTTGCCTGGCCAATGAAATGTCCGGCTGCCGCTGCATGGGGTCGTCGCTCGGCAGCGGTTTGAAGACGATCTCGGATCTGCTGCCCGTGTTTGCGATCACCTTCCGGGCAAGCTCGAGGATGGTGAACTCCTCCGGGTTCCCGAGGTTGACCGGGCCGGTGAAATCGTCGGGAGTCGCCATCAAGCGGACGAATGCCTCGATGAGATCGTCGACATAACAGAACGAGCGCGTCTGCTTGCCGTCCCCGTAGACGGTGATGGGCGCGCCCTTCAAGGCCTGCGCGATGAAATTGGACACCACGCGCCCGTCGTTCGGGTGCATGCGAGGGCCGTACGTGTTGAAAATGCGCGCGACCTTGATCCGGAGGTTGTGCTGGCGGCGATAGTCGAAAAAAAGCGTCTCGGCGCAGCGCTTGCCTTCGTCGTAGCAGGAGCGCAGGCCGATGGGGTTGACGTGGCCCCAGTAGTCCTCCGTCTGGGGATGGACGCTGGGGTCGCCATAGACTTCGCTGGTGGATGCGTGAAGAATTTTCGCTTTCGTTCGCTTCGCCAGGCCCAGCATGTTGATCGCGCCGTGTACGCTGGTTTTCGTGGTCTGGACGGGATCGTACTGGTAATGAATGGGGGACGCGGGGCAGGCGAGATTGTAGATTTCATCCACTTCCACGTAGAGCGGGAAAGTCACATCGTGGCGCAGCAGCTCGAAACGGGGATTGCCGATGAGATGGGCGATGTTGTCCTTGGTCCCGCTGAAG
>VBMV01000146.1 GCA_005878835.1 Gammaproteobacteria bacterium
GGCGCGCCAGCCGCTGCCTTCGTTTCGATCATCGCCAGCGCCATTCTGGTCATCGTGCTGATGTTCGTGAAGGGAATAAATTCAGTAGTCCCCATTTACGGGGGACTTACCGTCGGTCTGGTCCTGTTCCTAGGACTGAGCTCGCGGCCGATCGCCGCAGCGCTCAGCCGGCCTGATCTGACGAAAAGCACGGCCGGACAACACGGCTCAATCGGCGATGGCACGCGAACCGCATGCGGACATTCCGAACGTTGGTGTCGTCCGGCGCCACCCGGCCAAAGCCAGAACGTCGAGCGGAAATCGTAGGCTGGCGGAACCAAGATTTGAGAACCAACGGTTGTGTCTTATCATCCCATCATCCTTGCGTGCGGATGGCTTTTTAGTTAGTTAGTTCGCCGGATGCACGTTGGAGCTTGCGATTCAAGTGCGGAAAATGAGACGGAGTCCACGAGGGCGTGCCCGGGTTCTCGTGGGACTACCCCATTTACTATCTCACCATCCCGGAAGGAAAACGAGATCGACGTTGTAGCCTCACCTCTGATACGTGCACTATCGATGACCAGTACTTCTTGGTGCGCGGCTGTCTGGAACTGCCGGTCCGGGACGAATCGGACCCATTCATTTGGGGCGTATGGGTATCGGTGAGTCAACCCAGTTTCCAGCTCTTCGTCAGGGTGTACGACCAAACGAACCGATCTCACGTCGGTCCATTCTTTGGATGGCTTCAGTCGCACATTCGCGTCTACCCGGAGACTGTCGGGCTGAAGACGCGCGTGCATCTGCGCAATGGACAGGACTCGACCATTCATCGAGCTCGAGCCGACCGATCACCCTCTCGCGATTGAGCAACGTGTTGGCATTGACCGGGCCCGCGTTATTCAGCTGTACGAACAGACGATGTTTGCGCTCGAGGCGAGCGACGTCAGTGATTGAACTCCGTCATCAAGCGACGGCCTCTACAGGGTGAGCAACAGTGCCGCGCTAACTTGGTGAAATGGACTGGTGGCCAGCACGACACCGTCCCGGACCTCGCGCACTCAGTGGCCGAACCCAGCTGGAATCTCCGATTGCGACCCCGAAGGGGTACCGTTGTTCAGCACAATGGCGTATCCGCCCCCGAGTACGGCCGCAATTAGACCTACCACGATCGCTCGCACAAGTAATTTCTTTGTCATGACGCATTCTCCTGGCTTGAGTGCCCGCTGAGCAGAGTCGGCTTGCCGTCCTTAATAACCCAGACGCTCGGCGCTGACCGGAAGATGCCGCTGCCGGGTTCCTGGGTGAGCGTGTCGGCTGTCCCGTCGTATGATCGAAGATTGCGCAGGTAAACGGCGGGACTCGCACCCCGCTCATACGCCTGGACGATCATGTTCAGGGAGTCGTATGCGTACGGCATCATGTGCGTCGCAAACTGGGTGCCGGGATATTTGTCCTCAAAGCGCTGCCTGAAGGCCATGTCCCGTAGGTTGCTGTCGGTGTACCAGACGCCCTCGAACAACTCCGGCTTCTGACTCAGGGATGGCGCAACAACGGACGAGACCTGACGTACTCCGGCATCCCGCAGTTGCTGACCCAGCAGGTCGAGGCCTGGGTTCGCCGCTTCCACGTAAAGCACGTCTGGCTTCGACGCCTGGGCCGCCGCAATCATCTCCCGAAACTCCGTCTGAGCCGCCTCAAATCGCCGTTCGTACGTCACGGTAAGGCCGGCGCGGGTGGCTTCAGCCTTCAGAGCGCTCACGTGGCCGTTGATGCTGATGTGATTCTGAGAAAGGATCGCGACCTTCGCGATGCCGCGCCGTTGGGCTTCTCGAACCCATAGCGTGGCCTCCGCCTCCGGAGTCGGAATGTTCGAGAAGTTGTAGGCGCCGTCAGGAATTGCCTTCACCGTGCATACGCAGATATGCGGAATCCGTGCATGCGTTGCATACGGCTTGGTTACGAGTCCAATCAGCGAAATCCCTCCGACAATGGCGTCGACCTTATCCTCGTTGACGACCTGCCGGATGACGGCCGCCGCCTTCGCCGGGTCTGCACCGACGCCCCGGATGACCAGTTCGTACTGGTACTTGGTTCCTTTCAGATCATCTTTCGCCATCTGAAGGGCTTTCAGATACGAATTTCCGAGCAACGCGTATGGTCCGGTGGTTGGCACAATCACGCCGATCTTGACGACGCCTCGGGGCGGAACAACAAACCGATCCCGATCCTTGACGACGTAGGCGCTTACCACGCCTATGGCGCCGAGGACGGCGGCGGCAACCCAGCCCATTGCCACTTCGGAGGACCGCCTTGTGCCTCCGGTCGGTGCGTATATCGAGCGAAGGAACTTGTAAGCGTAGTAGGCAACGAACACGCCACCAATGAACGTCAGCAAGCCGCTCATTTCAAAGGCGACCGATCCGATGACCGGCTTCGGAAATGACGTCGACACCGACGCCAAGAACGTTCCGAGAAAGAGCCGCAAGCCGCTCTTCCAGAGACCCTTCATCAGGCCGAAGCCGACAACAATCCAGAGAGTGACGAGCAGGTATCCGCCCAGCGCAGCCTTGCTCCGACTCTTCAGGTACCACAGGAGCAGCGCCGTCGGGATGGTGGCCAGCGTCGCGCCGAGTGCCAGGGCGCCAGGACCAAGCACGTACCAGTGATTGACCGTAATGACCACCGCCGTCAGCACGACACTGAGTAGTGAGAGTCGGGCGGATTCACGTGTACCGTTGCTTGTCGCCATTGCTGCTATTCCTCCTCGTAGTGAACAGAACATCAAACTCTGTACTTGCATTCGCTATGGAACAGTGTGTTCAATAGCGTTGAGCAAGGCGAGAATCACGCGAGCGTTTTGTTCCATACCGAACACCAAGACGCTTTTTGTTCCGGAACGGGAGTGATGTCATGGCAGCGCAAGCGATTGATCGGCGCATTCAACGGACCCAGGAGCTTCTGAAGACCGCGCTCATGTCTCTGATTCAGGAGAAGGGATTCGAAGCGCTGTCGGTGCAAGACATCATTGATCGCGCGAACGTGGGACGCGCGACGTTCTATGCACACTTCGACAATAAAGAGGATCTGCTCAGGAGCGGCATTGAGGGCTTGCGACAATCACTGCGAGAGTGCCAGCGCAAAGCGCTCTCGCAAACGCCTCGCACGGAGGAGCGGGTCTTCGCCTTCAGTCGCGAGATGTTCACACACGCAAATGAGCATCGAGATGTGTTTCGCGCCATGCTTGGTAAGCGAAGCGGGTCTGTCATTCAGCAACTTTTTCATCGCATGCTGATCGATCTCGTTCGTGAAGAAGTCAAGGCGCTAGCGCCGAGAGGAGACACCAGCTCGGCACCCACGGAGACGATCACTCAATACATCGCCGGAGGACTTTTTGGCGTCGTGATCTGGTGGGTCGACGGCAGAATGCGCTTATCGGTTGAAGACGTAGATGCGCTGTTTCGGCGCCTCGCCATCCCAGCCTTGAAGGCAACAGCCCGGTAGTGCGATGAGTTCGCGATCCCACCGCCGGACCGGAGCTTCGCGGTTACACCGAACTGCTGAACAGCTCAACAAGGTCCTCGGCACAGCTGCGGCACATCCACCTGTCTTCCGGTCTCCCGCGGCAACTCGTTGAACGCAAAGAGCGATGATCGTGTGCAGGCCGGCAACCGGATTTTTGATCAGGTCGTCGCCCGACGTTGCAACTCTCTGATTTCCGAGGCTCGAACTCCGGCGCTCGAGCACCCGATTTTTCGGTCGCACGCGGCTCACGGCACGAGTAAGCCAAGCTACGTGTTTGATTTTTCGAGAGATCGTAAGAGCACGGAAACGTCGGTATTTGATCGTTGTCCGCCATGGCGTCCGGAGATTCAGGCACCGGAATGGGGGTCAACGCTGTACGGATAGACGGGATATTCGGGACCGATGGCATCTCGCACGCGATCACACCAGACGCTGACCGCCGGATAATTCGTCAGAGAGAACCCGCAATCCTCGGCTCGGTGGCTGTAGGCATAGACCGCAATATCTGCAATCGACAGGTCCTTCCCGATTAGAAACGGAGTATTGGCGAGGCTTCGGTCCAAGGCGGCGAGAGCGCGAGCTCCGGCTTCGCGTTTCCCCGCGGCCATATCCCGGTTGCGCTCGAGCCGTCCGGTCAACGTCCAGAAGCGCAGCGAGCCTATCACCGGCTCAACGTTATATTGTTCGAAAAATAGCCACTGCATGGCCTTAGCGCGCGGATAGCGGTCTGGCAGCAGAAAAGGCGTACCCTCGGCGAGATAAGCAAGGATCGCGTTTGATTCGGCGATCGTGCGTCCATCCTCGATTTCGAGCACCGGGATGGCGCCGGCCGGATTGAGTTTCAAAAAGCGCTCACTGCGACTCTGGCCCTCGAAGATCGACACAATCTGACTGTGATATGAAATTTTGAGTAGCCCGAGTAAAACCCGGACCTTCCAACCATTCTGGGATGGTAAGTAGTCATAGAGCGTTAGCACGGCGTTCCTCTCAACATGAGACCATCAAATTTACGCGCCGCCTTGATGCGCGCATTCCGATTCTTGCGCCGAAATCGTCGAAGCGAAAGCGTTTGGCCTGAACGCCTCGGTCCCTGTGGTCCGCAAATCCGGTCTGTGGGTCCTGAAGGGGTTCGGTTTCGTGAGTGTGGCATGATCGGCGGGTGCTGAGCGACGTAAGCTAGGGGGCACACAATGCTGCGCACATGCGAGTTGAGCCGTGCACGGGCGTTTTTTTGTGCCGCTTTAGCGATTGTGGCGGTCAGTTCCGTCTCGCCGTCCTACGCTCGACCAGACGCTCGCGTCCTTGCGTCCGCCAAGAAATGCGAACCGAAGGCGCGGGCACTCTTGCAACAGCTCGTGCAGATTGATTCTGGCACGGGTGATGTCGCTGGCTTGGCCGCCATGGGCGCGATCCTGAAGACTGAACTGGAGTCCCTCGGTGCCCACGTCGAGACCGTACCAGCGGTAGCGCCCGCCGTTGGGGACAATGTTGTCGCTGCGCTGACGGGCACGGGTAAGGGCCATGTTCTGCTCATCGCCCACATGGACACGGTATTCCCTCATGGGACAGTGGCGCAGCGACCCTACAGAGTTGTCGGCGACAGCGGTATCGGTCCGGGCGCTGGTGACGACAAGGCGGGAATCGTTACCGCCGTGTGCGCGCTGCGCATCCTGCATGAGCTCAATTACCGCGACTATGCACTGATCACTTTGATTCTCAACTCGAACGAGGAGACCGGTTCTGTAGGCACGCGCGACCTCATACGGGCGCAGGCCAAGGAGAGCGACGCTGTCATCAACCTGGAGCGCGGCGTGCCACCCGACGGCCTCGAAATCGCCCGGAAAGGCTCAGCTGTAATTACCGTCGAGATCATTGGTCGCGCCGCGCACTCGGGTTTGGAACCCGAAAAAGGCCGCAATGCCATCGTAGAGGCGTCCCACCAGGCCTTACAGCTCGCCTCGCTCGCGAATTCTGCAAAGGAGACGACCGTCAACGTCACGATGATCCAAGGTGGAAACGCAATCAACGTCATCCCTGACCACGCCGTCATTAAGGCAGACGCTCGCGCCTTCACGCCGGAGGAGTTCGATCGCGTGGAGACAAGTCTTCAGAAACTTGCCAGCGACACGATCGTCCCGGAGGTTCAGGTGAAAGCCTCCATGACGCGCAATTTTCCCCCGTGGCCACCTGCCGCCTCGACAGATGCTCTGCTCGCGCGCGCACAGAAACTGTATGCCGAGATCGGGGGCAAGTTGGCTGGTGTCCCGGTCGGCTCATCCGCCGACGTCGCCTTCGCGGCGGAAACTCGCACACCCTCCATCGACGGCGTGGCCATTCTTGGCGGTGGCGCCCATGGGGTCGACGACCACGCCGACCTATCGAGCGTCGTACCTAGAGTCTATCTTCTGACCCGCATGCTGATGGACTTGGGCCACAATCCGCCTGTCAAACCCGCGGAAAGATAGTCCGAGTATGCGAGACTTTGAGACCGTAGATGATCGATTGGAACGTCCCGGTCACGATCGCCCGCGTGGGCAACACAGTCGTGAACGTAAAATTGCCCAAGCTCTCGGGAATGATCAAAAGCTTGCCCTTGATCTTGATCGCCGCAACATTGGTCGGTTGCTACGTTCCAAATGACCGGTTATGGAACTTGCGAGTCCGGGAAAAAGTCACAGTCGGTATACCTCTCGACCGTGCCCTCGCGCAGCTACACGAAATGAAGATCACCTGTGAGAGCACGATGCCATCGGCATCTGGCACCCTGGGCTGCCCCACGAGAAACCAGAAATCTCCATTGCTGCCGTTTGTGACGGGCTGGGGTTGGCCGATCTGCGACCGATGTCAAAGTTTGCAGTTGGCTTCGAGAAATCGGAGCACGTCGTCGAACCAGACGCTCGCCCCGCGGTAGGCAAAGCTATGCCCCTGGTGGGGCGAGCTACCGTACGGAGGGTAGATTCGAATCTGCGCCGATTCGTGCGACGCCTTCATCGCGGCGTACAAAGTTCGGCTTGGCGCAAGGCTGTAGTCGTTCTCAGCCTGGAAAAAGAAGATCGGAGACTTCGCGTGCTCGACCGCGTGCAGCCAGAGTTGCCCATGGCGGCGATTCGCATGGCAAGTACGAAGGGTTGTTCTTTGAGCCAAGCTAACGCTGCGGTATATGGACTGGATTTCGCGCAGATGGTGCTAGGGGCTACGTATGTCTTGGGCCGGGGCGTGGATCGTTATCCAGAAGCGGGACTACAGTGGCTCCAGCGATCGATGGAAACATATCGCCAATTGCCGGGGACCCCTCAATGAGTTCGAATGTCTGCTGTGTGGAAAATCGAACGCCACCCTGGAACCGTCTGCTCGTGGCCGGTAACGCCGATGCCGATCCGCCCCGCAGGCGACGAATGGCTTTCCTTTGGGCGGTCGCTCGTACTTCCGGTAGCAGTCGGGGATCCGCTAAAGGAGACTCGAAATGGGCATAGTTGCGCCAAGAATGCTTCCGCCTGGCGCTCTGATCGGCTGCGCTGTCTCACTACTCTGCGCATGCACAACACAGGTGCGGAATATGCCCGCCGCTTCGAATAGCGGCGCAGCACCGGGTTCCAGCTTTGGATGCGTTGATGACCGAGGGAACGTCATAACAGCCCCGCAAATAGTCCAATCTTCGGGTGGCCCGCAACTTGACGAGGCAGCGCTTAGGTTAGGCAAGGCTGGCAAGAGTCGAGCTGCGAATGATCAGACCGCCAGTCCAGATGCACCCGGGAACCAAAGTGCCACCCCTCAGGGCACGAATGGTACGAACGCGATTCCTCGCTGCGTGAGAATACGAGTCAAGTTCGTCACACCGAAGTGAGCGAAAGCGCGCACAGCTGCGACTGCCCTATCGAGAGAATCCCGCACCGAAGTGCTACTGCGCACCGCTTCCGGCGAATGGCCGAAATGGAGGAGACACAGCAACGGTGACGACGGTGCCCGCGCCGTCACAGCCAGCGAGCGGTCGGAGACTTTGGTCACCTGCTCAATCGGCCCGAGAACGCGGCACCAACGCGGTCACGGCAAGCTCTGCACGTGCCTACAACGTGCGGCTGTTGTCAATAGTCGACGCGCTTCACAATGGCGTCGGGGCGAAGAGGCGAAACGATGGGTTCGACCGAATCTAAGCGCCCGAGTGTGACGGTGGAAGCGCCTGAAAAGGCACTCAGCGGCCTTGGTGAGCCGATCACGGAGGAGCAGGCAAAGGCGATAGCGGCGCTGGAGGACTGCAAATGCAAGGAGGGCATGTTCGCGTTGGCTGTAACGCGCCGGCAGCTCTTAGCCGGCAGTGGACTCCTCGCCGCGGTTGGAATGACCACTACGTTTCCTCGCCCAGCCAATGCCAAGGCTCCGCCCGGTGCGGTCGAATATCCAGTGCTGGCGGATCCGACAAAAGAGCAGGGACGCATGTTGGGATTGGACGGCGGCTATGGCTCGCGCTCGCAATTCGAGACCGAAGTTCGTTGGGCGAACCCGACGAAGACGGCCGGGTTTACGCCATTGCAAAACAGCTGCGGCACTATCACGCCGTCCGGGCTGCATTACGAACGCCATCACGCCGGCATCCCGAATATCGACCCGATCAGGCACCGCCTTGTAATCCATGGCATGGTCGAGCGGCCGACCAAATACTCGCTCGCTGATCTCAAGCGCTTCCCGACTTTTCGCGCACTTATTTCATGGAATGCTCCGGCACTACTGGCTGGGAGATCATGGGGGCAAGTGAGCCGACCGTGCAGCGCACGCACGGCCTCGTCTCCACCTCTGAATGGACCGGCGTGCCGCTCTCTACACTGCTCAGACGGACCGGCCTCAAGCCCGGTGCTGCGTGGGTGCTGGCCGAAGGCGCCGATGCGGCAGTGATGAGCCGCAGCGTGCCGATCGACAAGTGCCTGTCCGACGCACTGATCGTGTTCGCACAGAACGGCGAGGCGATCCGCCCTGAACAGGGCCATCCCATGCGGCTATTCCTCCCCGGCTGGGAAGGCAACATGTCGATCAAATGGCTGCGTCGGCTTGAGGTCAGCGACAAGCCATATTACACACGCGAGGAAACATCGAAATATACCGATCTCGTCACTACGACCGGCAAGGCCGTCGAAAGCTACTGGCCCTACGCCACAACGCTATTCGACTACATTCGGCGTGCGATGCCATATCTCGCCCCGGGTTCGCTCACGGCCGATGAGATCTACGCGGTGTCGGGATACATCCTGGCAGAAGGCAATATCGTAGACAGAGCGATGGTGCTCGACGCCCAGACGTTGCCCCGCGTGCGAATGCCCAACCGCGACGGCTTCATCCCCGACCCGCGACCAGAATCGTTCAAGTAGCTTTCGCCGCACTACCGGGCGATCCACGACCGCGACAGCATCTTCTCTGCCGAGCTCGATGCCTCTGTTGGCAGCTTCGGCCTGCGCGTGCAGAAGACACCTGTAATGCGCAAATATTGAATTCGCCGATCAATACGTCTACGGGATCAACGATCGGCACGCATTGTGGCATGATCCAAGGATGCTTGGCGTCTCCGGCATCGTGGTCCAACTGATCGGCGACACACTTCGCTGGTGGCGGCTCACGTTCCGCTCAACGCAGTCACTCAAGGCGGAGAATTTATTTTTGCGTCCGCAACTCGCCCTGTATGTCGAACAAGGTATGAAGCCGCGGCGAATCGATCCGGGTGTTCCCGATCCGCCGCCCGCGTGTCGCGACTACCAAAAGGCCAGTTCGCGCCATCGCCACGGGGAATCATATGCAGTCCGTGCGAACCGATCCTCGGCGGATTGCATCACGAATACTCCCTCGCGCCTTGCTGCGCGTGACTGAGTTTTTGCGGACCACACGACGTGCTGCCGCGATAGTCGCGGCATGCCCATCTAATCCGAAGGGGGTAGCGATGACGGATGCACAAAAGCTGAGCATTGTTCTCGTGGTCGCAGTGTCACTGCGTCTTTGCGTGGGCTCGCAACCGGCAACCGCTCAAGCAAATCCGACGGTGGGCGGATCTGGCTCAAGCACGTCGTACCCGGGGCGCTGGGACCTGGCCATAAAGACTCCGACCCAGGAGCGGGCGTCGTGGATCGAGTTGTCTGAGAATAAAGGTCGCCTGCAAGGTCTATTGATCGGACTTTGGGGACATGCGACTCCGACGGAGATTCAAATCAAAGACGGGGAAATTGAGTTCGCTGTGCCCAAAGGCGAAGGCTTCCCTGAGGGTACGCTATTCCAAGGAAAGCTCGCAGGTGGTGAGCTCGTCGGGACAGTGACCACGGTCAACGGCGCTTCATGGCAATGGGCCGGCCGAAGAGCACCATCCCTCGCACGCAAGGGCGCGCCGAGATGGGGTGAACCCATTCCCTTGTTCGGCGGTAAGGACCTTACCGG
>VBMV01000093.1 GCA_005878835.1 Gammaproteobacteria bacterium
GTCCGTGGCTGGACAGTCTTCGGGACAGCAGTGCCGCCCTGCAGGGAGTGCTGGGAGCGCTGCTGGAGGCGGAGCGTCAGTTTGCGCCGCCGGCCTCGCCCCTCGAGCGGCTGCGCCAGATAACCACCAGCCCGGAATGGGCCTGGCTACAGCCTCTGTACCGGCTGATCGCGGACGTCGATCACGCGCTCGCCTACGCGGATGACTTGCCCGCGAGTGAGAGCGCCGCGATCGGCGCGCACGCGCGGGAGTTGCTCACCGGCGGGGGCGCGCCCGCGGAGCAGCCGTTCCTCGAGCACTATCGGGCGTTGCTGCAGACCGACCCGGGTGTCGCCATGGCGCATGCCGCGGCGCTGCGCGCCCTGCAGGCGCTGCCGGCGGAAGCGGCAAACCAGTCCGAGCGGCTGCATGCGCGGCACCAATGGAACGAACGACGACGGTTCCTGCGCATGGGACAACGCGGACGCGGCACATCCTGACGCGCTAGTACGGCAGCTGCGAACCGCGCAGCCGGATCTGCAGCTCGTGCCGGTTGTAATCGATGATCAGCACATCGAAGGATCCGAGCAGATCCATGCCGAGCGTCAGTGTCGGCTCGTCGGTCAGCTTCCAGTGCTGGAACAGATACATGTCGCCGAAGGTGACGCGCACGCCGTGAATGGTGAGCCGACCGAAGTCGATATCGGGTGCGGGTATGTTATCGCCCCCCTGCACGTCGAGGGTCACGCCGATGATGTCCTCGTGCGCCGCGTTGCCCGGCGGATGTCGCATCAGGGCCTTGCGCAGCATGAGGTTGCCGACCGTCCCCTGGGCACCGGTGTCGATGATGGCCTTGGCGCGCACCGTGCCGACGCGCACGTCGGCGACCAGCAGCCCGCCGCGGATCAGATTGAGCGGCACGACGGTGAAATCACGGCGGGCGCGCTCGCCGTGGGAGCGCGAGATGATCAGCTGATCGCGTCCGAAGTCGGCGTAAATCCGCATGTTGGTCAGTCCCTCGATCCCGAGCACGCCCTGGGCGCCGCCAAAAACGTCCGCCAGCACGGGCAGGGTCGCAGGACCCAAGAGCAGCTCGCCCACCTCCATGCGTCCAACGTGAATGGTCGGCACCACGGCGGAGCCGGTGAACCCGGTCACCACGGTGCTGCCGTCCTCCGAGGGGCTGGTCCCGAGCAGCTGCGCGGTGCGCGCCGTGACCGCCGAGTGGTTGGCGCCGGTATCGAGCACGAGGCGATAGGGCCCCTTGCCATCGATGAGCACCGGCGCCCAGATCCTGCCGATACGGTCACGCCGCGTCGGGGCCACGAACCTCGGCTCCGTGGTTTCCACGATGACTTCGGCGAGCTGGTCCTGGGTCGGGTCTGCCGGCGGCGGCTTGGGTACCGGGGCCGCGGTCTCCGTGGTGTCGGCAGCGAGAGGCACGGGGCAGAGGATCCCCAGCAGACAGCCGCACAGCAGAGCTTGGGCGTGACGGAGCACGCCCGCCAGTAGAGCACGGCCGCGCAGCTGCCTCCAGTTGCTTCGTCGCAGTCCCGCAACGGCGCGTCCCGCGGGTGGTTTGGGCGTCCGAACCGGCTGAATTTGATCATTTGCGTAATCCAAGCCGCCTGTGGTAGCGGATTACGCTTGTCCGGCGCTCAGAGTAAACTGGTTTCGTAGTGCGGGCCCGAGCCGTTGTGGCCCGCCGCAGTGGCCGCCATCACCCAGGAACCCCCATGGCGTTTCCGGACATCGTCGGTCACTTTCGCGGAAAGTTCGACTACGACGGATGGCTGTGGTACGCACTCCAGCGTGCGGAGGAAGCCTGTGACATGAGTCGCGCCGCGAGCGATACGCCGCCCCCGGGCCATGAGGCCGGCGGCGCCGCGGCGGCCGGCGCCGGCACGCACGCGACGCCCGGCAGTGCCGCGCCGGCGGCGGCTGCTCTGACCCACCTGCAGCGGCTCGAAGCGGAGAGCATCCACATCCTGCGCGAGGTGGTCGCGGAGTGCGAGCGGCCGGTGATGCTGTATTCCGTCGGCAAGGACAGCGCGGTGATGCTGCACCTTGCCGTGAAGGCGTTCTATCCGGCCCCGCCGCCGTTTCCCCTGCTGCACGTGGATACCACCTGGAAGTTCCGCGCCATGTACGAGTTTCGGGATCGCATGGTGCGGCAGCTCGGCATGCGCCTGCTGGTGCACGTGAACCCGGAGGGGCTGCGCTTGGGTGTGAGCCCCTTCACCCACGGCTCGCAGCTGTACACCGACGTCATGAAGACCCAGGCGCTGAAACAGGCGCTCGATGAGCATCGCTTCGATGCCGCCTTCGGCGGCGCGCGGCGCGACGAGGAGAAGAGTCGCGCCAAGGAGCGCATTTTCTCGTTCCGCTCCGCCCAGCACGGCTGGGACCCGAGGCAGCAGCGCCCCGAGCTGTGGTCGCTCTACAACGCCCGCAAGCACCGCGGAGAGAGCCTGCGCGTGTTTCCGCTGTCGAACTGGACCGAGCTCGATGTCTGGCAGTACATCTGGCTCGAGCGGATTCCGATCGTACCGCTGTACTTTGCGGCCCCGCGGCCGGTGGTGCTGCGCGGCGGGACGCTCATCATGGTGGACGATGAGCGCATGCCACTCGCGCCGGGCGAGCAACCGGTCGTGAAGAAGGTGCGCTTCCGCACGCTCGGCTGCTATCCGCTCACGGGCGCCATCGAGAGCGAGGCGGACACGCCGGCGGCGATCATCCGGGAAACGCTGCTCGCGCGGTCTTCCGAGCGCCAGGGGCGCCTCATCGACCACGACGCCGTGGCTTCGATGGAGAAAAAGAAGCAGGAGGGTTATTTCTGATGACGCCGCAGTCCGATCTCATCGCCAGCGACATCGGCGCGTACCTGCGCGCGCACGAGCGCAAGAGCCTGCTGCGCTTCATCACCTGCGGGTCGGTCGATGACGGCAAGTCCACGCTCATCGGCCGGCTGCTGTACGAAGCGAAACTGATTTTCGACGATCAGCTCGCAGCCCTCGAGCACGACTCGCAGACAGTCGGCACGCGCGGCGGGGAGCTGGATTTCGCGCTGCTGGTCGACGGGCTGGCGGCCGAGCGCGAGCAGGGCATCACCATCGACGTGGCCTACCGCTTCTTCTCCACCGAACGGCGCAAGTTCATCGTCGCCGACACGCCCGGGCACGAGCAGTACACCCGCAACATGGTGACCGGCGCCTCGACCGCCGACCTGGCGGTCATTCTCATCGATGCCCGCAAGGGGCTGCTCACCCAGACGCGCCGCCACAGCTTCCTGGTGCGACTGCTGGGCATCTCACGCGTGGTGCTGGCGATCAACAAGATGGATCTGGTCGGATACTCGCGCGCCACCTTCGAGGCAATCCTCGCCGACTATCGAGCCTTCGCCGCGCGCATTGGACTCAGCGACGTCACGCCCATTCCGCTGTCCGCGGTGCATGGCGACAACATCATCGCGCACGGCCCCAACATGCCGTGGTACACGGGGCCGACACTCATGCAGCACCTGGAGAGCGTCGCGGTCGAGTCGGACAGTGGCGGCGCGGCCTTTCGCCTGCCGGTGCAGTGGGTCAACCGGCCGGATGCGGACTTCCGCGGCTTTGCCGGACAGATCGTCAGCGGCAGGGTCAAGCAGGGCGATCGCATCCGCGTGCTACCCTCGGGCCGCGAGAGCCGCGTGGCGCGCATCGTGACCGCGGACGGGGATCTGCCGGAGGCGGTCGCCGGGCAGTCCGTCACCCTCACGCTCGATTCCGAGATCGACGTCGGCCGCGGCGATGTCATCGCCGCAGGCGACTCACCGCCGCAGGTGGCCGACCAGTTCGAGGCGACCATCGTGTGGCTGCACGATGAGCCCATGCTGCAGGGGCGTGCCTACCTGATGAAGGCCGGCACGCGTACCGTGTCGGCGACCATCAGTCCGCTCAAGCACAGGATCAACGTCGACACCCTGGAGCACACGGCCGCCGAGCGGCTCGAGCTCAATGACATCGGCGTGTGCGAGCTGGAGCTCGACCGGGCGATCCCGTTCGAGGCCTACTGCGAGAATCGCGCGCTCGGCGGGTTCATCCTCATCGACCGCCTCACCAACAGCACGGTGGGGGCCGGGCTCATCAACTTCGCGCTGCGGCGCTCGCAGAACGTGCACTGGCAGGCGCTCGACGTCGACAAGCAGGCGCGCTCACGGCTCAAAGGGCAGAAGGCGTGTGTGCTGTGGCTCACGGGTCTGTCGGGCGCGGGCAAATCCACCATCGCCAACCGCATCGAGAAGAAGCTCGCCGCCGCCGGAAGACACACCTATCTGCTCGACGGCGACAACGTCCGGCACGGACTCAACAAGGACCTGGGGTTCACGGCCCAGGATCGCGTCGAGAACATCCGCCGTGTCGCCGAGGTGTCCAGGCTCATGGTCGACGCGGGCCTCATCGTGCTCGTGTCCTTCATTTCACCGTTCCGCTCCGAGCGGCGCATGGCGCGCGAGCTGTTTGCACCCGGGGAATTCCTCGAGGTGTTCGTCGACACGCCGCTCGCGGAAGCCGAGCGGCGCGACGTGAAGGGCTTGTACCGCAAGGCGCGGCGCGGCGAGCTGAAGAACTTCACCGGCATCGATTCACCCTACGAGGCGCCCGAGAACCCGGAGATACGCATCGACACCACCACGCTCACGCCCGAGCAGGCGGCCGAGCGGATCGTCGCGCACCTGCAAGCCCTCAGGGTGAGCGGCGGCGCATGAGCGGCGCCGCGCACGAGCTGCTGGCGCGCGTGGCCGCGATCGCCCGCCGGGCGGGGCGCGAGATTCTCGAGATCTACGCCAGCGGCGAGCCCGCCGCGAGGCTCAAGGCCGATGCCTCCCCGCTCACGGCTGCCGATCTGCGCGCGCATCGGCTCATCGAGCAGTCGCTGCACGAGCTCACGCCCGAGGTACCGGTGCTGTCCGAGGAGGCGGCGCACACGCGCTTCGCGCAGCGCTCGCAGTGGCGGCGGTACTGGCTCGTGGATCCGCTCGACGGCACCCGGGAGTTTCTGTCGCGCAACGGTGAGTTCACGGTGAACATCGCGCTCATCGAAGGGCATGCGCCCGCCATGGGTGTGGTGCACGTTCCGGTGAGCGGCATGAGTTACCGGGGCTTGCCGGGGGTGGGCGCGTGGCGCGACACAGAGGGGGCTCGCGCCGAGGAGATCCACGTAGCGGCACGAGCCGGCGGGACGGTGCGGGTCGTGGGCAGCCGCTCGCACCGCGGCGACTCGCTCGATGCGTTTCTCGCGCGCGTCGGACCGCACGAGCTGCTACCCGTCGGCAGCTCGCTCAAATTCTGCATGGTTGCCGAGGGCGCGGCGGATGTGTACCCGCGCCTGGGTCCGACCAATGAGTGGGACACGGCGGCGGCGCACGCGGTGGTGACCGGGGCGGGCGGTACCGTGAGCCGCCTGGACGGGGAGCCGCTGCGGTACAACACCCGCGAAGAGCTGCTCAACCCGTTCTTCGTGGCCTACGGGCCCAGGGATCGCGACTGGCTCGCGCTGCTGCGCTGAGCGTCGATCAATGCACATAGTGGATCGATGGACATGAGCGATGGCTAACGAGGCCTACATCATCGGCGCGGTACGCACGCCGACCGGCAGGAAAAAGGGCAGCCTGGCGGGGGTGCACGCTGCGGATCTCGGCGCGCACGCGATCAGGTCGCTCATTGAGCGCACCGGCGTGGATCCGGGAGAGATCGACGACGTCGTTTTCGGCTGCGTCGATCAGGTGGGACCGCTGGCCGGTGACATTGCGCGCACCTGTTGGCTCGCCGCGGGCCTGCCCGAGCATGTTCCGGGCACCACCGTAGACCGCCAGTGCGGCTCATCGCAGCAGGCGGTGCACTTTGCGGCGCAGGCCGTCATGAGCGGAACGCAGGACCTCATCGTTGCCGGCGGCGTGCAGACCATGAACCAGATTCCGCTCGGGGCGGCGATGGTTGCGGGGCGGGCGTTCGGTCACTCCGACCCGTTCAGTGACTCGCGCGGCTGGCGCGAGCGCTATGGCGGTGAGGAGGTGTCGCAGTTCCGCGCGGCAGAAATGATCGCCGCGAAGTGGAATATCACCCGCCGGCAGATGGAGGAATTCGCGCTCGAGAGCAACCGCCGCGCTACCCTGGCCATCGAGCGCGGCTTCTTTACGCGCGAGATAGCCCCCATCAACGGCCTGCAGCAGGACGAGACGCCGCGCGTGGGTACCACGCTCGAGAAGATGGCGAGGCTCGAGGCGCTCACCGCCGGCGGCCGCATCACCGCGGCCGTGTCCAGCCAGATCGCCGATGCCGCCGCGGCGCTGCTGATCGCCTCGGAGGGCGCTGTGAGGCGCAGGCGGCTCAAGCCCCGCGCGCGCATCCATCACCTCTCGGTTCGGGGTGCGGACCCCATCTGGATGTTGACTGCGCCCATTCCCGCGACGCAGTACGCGCTATCCAGGAGCGGCCTGACGCTCGCCGACATCGACCTGGTCGAGATCAACGAAGCCTTCGCCTCGGTGGTGCTCGCCTGGCAACGCGACCTGCAGGCAGACCCCGCGCGCGTCAACGTCAACGGTGGCGCGATCGCCCTCGGGCACCCGCTGGGGGCGACCGGCGCCAGACTCATGACGTCGCTCCTTCACGAGCTGGAACGGCGCGGCGCGCGCTACGGCCTGCAGACCATGTGCGAGGGCGGTGGCCAGGCGAACGTGACCATCATCGAGCGGCTGTGAGTGAGCGGCGCAGCGCAGCCGTACCGACTGGACGATGTCGACCGCCGCATCATCGCGGCGCTCAGGAGCGACGGGCGCGCCACCAATCAGCGCATCGCGCGCAGCCTGCGCATCTCGCCGGCCACGGTGGGTGCGCGCATCCGCCGCCTGCAGAACATGAACGCCATGCGGGTGGTGGCGGTGAGCGACTTTGCGGCCCTCGGCTGCAAGGTGCTGCTGGCGATCGGCGTCCAGGTGCAGGGCCGGCCCGCGCCGGAAGTGGCGCACGAGCTGGCCGCGCTCCCGCAGGTATTCGTCGCGCACCTCGTCACGGGTGCGCACGCCGTCGAGATCCTGGTGGCGCTGCACGAACTGGACGAACTGGAGGCATTCCTGCTGCGCGACCTGGCGAAGATCCGCGGCATCGGCTCGCTCGCGGTCGGGATCGCGGCGCAGGTGATCAAGTACGACTTCGACGTGGAACCGGTCACGTGAGGACGGCGCCGCCCAGCCTCGACGGGCTCGATCGGCGGATCATCGAGGTTCTGACGGTGGATGCGCGGGTGAGCAACCGCCGCATCGCCGCCCAGCTCGGCGTGACCGAAGGCACGATTCGCGGCCGCATCAAGCGCCTGGAAGAGGGCGGGGCGATCCGTCTCACCGCCGTCACCAACGTCGCGTTTGCAGGCTCTCCCAGGTTGGCGCTGATCGGAGTCCACGCACAGCACGGGGAGCTCAGGGCGCTGTGTCAGAAGATTGCCGCCATGCCGGAGATCGGCTGCGTCATCCTGATGCTCGGGCGGTTCGACATCCTGGCGATCGGGCTGTTCGGCGCGCTCGAGGATATCGCTGCGATCGTCAACAACCGTATCCTCGCCCTGCCGGGCGTGCGGCACGTCGAGACCTCCATTGCGGTGAAGACTCTCAAGCATGAGCACCGCGCGGCACAGATCACCCCCGTGCGCCGCGGCGGCAGCAAGCCGCGAGCGGCGTAACGGCGCGCCGTGAACTGAAGCGGCAGCGCCGAAGGCAGCGGCAACCTCAGATCTCCTCCGGGATGATGCGCGCCACCACCTCCCCGATGTTGGTTCGGGTTCCGTGGCGGGCGGGGGCCTGGAGGCGGTATTCGTCGAAGATCTGGTAGTGGACCACGTGACGAAATCTCAATTCCCGCTCCACCGGCCAGTCGGTGAAGCTCTCCTCGGCGCGCAGCACGATGTCCGCCGCGTTGCTGGCGTTGGGCCCGAGACGCCGGGCGACCACGGCTGTGTACAGCGCCCGGCCGCCGAGCTCGGGGTGCTCGCGGTGCACGAGCTGGTACAGCTCCAGCAGTTCGCGGCTCGCCTGCCTCGCGTAGTGCCGTTCGTCATGCGCTACCGACACGCCGAGATTGCGCGGGAATTGCCGCAGCCGGCCCAACAGTTCACGTAACGGCATCTGCCCTCCCTAGAATTTGAACGTCGACAGCAGCAGACTGGTCTCGGTCTGCGAGATTCCCTCGATCAGCCGGATGCGTGCCAGCACCCGGTCGAAACCCTCGAGGCTGTCGGCGCGCAGCTCGGCAACGATGTCCCAGCGCCCGTTGGTGCTGTGCAGCGCAGCCACGGCCGGCTCGCCGCGCAGCGCCTTGAGCACCGCGTCGACCTTGTTGCCCTCCACCGCGACGGTCATGAAGGCGCGCATGCGCTGCTCTTCGACGTCGGGCTTCAGGCGCACCGTGTAACCGACGATGGTGCCGCCGGCGGCCAGCCGCGCCATGCGGTTCTGCACCGTGCCGCGAGCGACCCCCAGCGCCTTCGCGAGCGAAGCGACCGTGGCACGGGCGTCGTTGCGCAGCAGGCCGATCAACTGGCGGTCGGTATCATCCACGCGGGCCTCCTTGCAGTGCAATATATCATCATAACGTCAATGATGCCTGTCATTATGATCAATGTAGCGCCAGTTATGAACAGGTTTCTGGCTTTCTTTTGGTTATGAGCGGACGGACCATGAGATGCGGCCACCCTCATAGCCTTCGCGGCCGCCGACGGAGTCAGTCATGGTCGATTTCATTGGCATCGAGCGTATCCAGGAACTCGTCGCCCGGCGCGGGGTGGCGCGCTTCATAGAGGAGCTCGCCGGCGAGATCGAGGCGGATTTCCTGCGCTGGGGCGTGTTCGACAAGTCCCCGCGGCACGCGACGCATTCACCGCTGGGCGTGATCGAGCTGATGCCGGCGTCCGACGGGCGGCTGTACGCATTCAAGTACGTGAACGGACACCCGAAGAACACCGCGGTGGGGCTGCTCACGGTGACGGCGTTCGGAGTCCTGGCGGATGTTCAGACCGGCTACCCGCTGCTGCTCGCGGAGCTGACCCTCACCACGGCGCTGCGCACCGCCGCAACCTCGGCACTCGCAGCCCGCCGCATGGCACGCCCGGACAGCCGCGTGATGGCCCTGATCGGCAACGGCGCGCAGAGCGAATTCCAGACCATCGCCTTCCATCACATGCTCGGCATCCGCGAAGTGCGGCTGTACGACACCGACGCCGGTGCGAGCGCCAAGCTCGAGCACAATCTCGCCCGTCTGCAGCTGCCGGACCTTCGGGTGCTGCGCTGCGGGTCGAGCGCGGAGGCGGTGCAGGGCGCCGATATCGTCACGACCGTCACGGCCGACAAGCGCAATGCCACGATTCTGACACCGCCGATGATCAGCGCGGGTATGCACCTGAACGCGGTGGGCGGCGATTGTCCGGGCAAGACCGAGCTGCATCCGGACATTCTGCGGCGTGCGGATGTGCGAGTCGTCGTGGAGTACGAGCCGCAGTCGCGCATCGAGGGCGAGATCCAGCAGATGGGTGCGGCCTTCCCGGTGATCGAGCTCGCAGCGCTGCTTGCCGGGCAAGCGCCCGGGCGCGGCGGCGATCGCGAGGTCACGATCTTCGACTCGGTGGGGTTTGCACTGGAGGATTTCTCGTCCCTGCGCTACCTGCTGCGCATCCATCATGAGGAGCGCGGCGCGCAGCAGCAGATCGATCTGCTGCCGGATCTGGACGACCCGAAAGACCTGTTCGCGCTGCTGTTGCCCGAGCCGCGCAAGCTGGCCGCTCGCCCCGGGGTGGCCGCGTGAGCAGCCCGCGCAAGGCGACCCTCATTGGCGCGCCCACGGACGTGGGCGCCGCGGACCGGGGCTCGTCCATGGGACCGGAGGCGTTGCGCGTGGCGGGACTGGCCGCCGCGCTGGATGCGCGCGAGCTGGAGGTGCTCGATCTAGGTAACCTGAACGGACCGGGAAATCCCTGGCAGCCGCCGCGGGACGGGTACCGGCACCTGCCGCAGGTGGTGCGCTGGAACCAGCTGGTACACGAGGCCGTGTATGCGCAGCTGCAGCAGGAGCGGCTGCCGGTCCTCCTCGGCGGCGATCACTGCCTCGGCGTAGGTTCGATCAGCGCAGTGGCACGCCACTGCCGCGAGCAGCGCCGCAAACTGCGGGTGCTGTGGCTCGATGCGCACGCCGACTTCAACACCAGCGCGCTGTCCCCGAGCGGCAATGTGCACGGCATGCCGCTCGCCTGTCTGTGCGGGTTCGGACCGCCTGAGCTGACCGGGCTCGGCGCCGCGTCCCCGGCCATTCACCCCTCCTGGGTGCGCCAGGTCGGGATCCGCAGTGTCGATGCCGGAGAGAAGCGTTTCGTCCACGAGCAGGGCCTCGAAGTGTTCGACATGCGCTACGTCGATGAGATGGGCATGCGCCAGACCATGGAACAGGCGCTCGCGGGACTCGACAACGACACTCACCTGCACGTGAGCTTCGACGTCGACTTCCTCGATCCTGATATCGCGCCCGGCGTGGGTACGCAGGTCCCCGGTGGCCCGACCTACCGCGAGGCGCAGCTGTGCATGGAGATGATCGCCGACACGCGCCGCCTGGCTTCGCTGGACGTGGTCGAGCTCAACCCGGCGTTCGATGTCCACAACAGGACCGCAATCCTCGCCGTCGATCTGATCGAATCGCTGTTCGGCAAGAGCACGCTCGTGCGCCGCCCCGTGTGGCGTTCCCCCGCGCAAGTCCGCACGCCCGCGCCCGCGCGCAGGCGCGGGCCTGCGACTACCTCTTCGCGGACCTGACCTTCTCCAGGTAGCTCGCGGGCAGGAACACCAGCGCGTCGCCCTCGGCGCAGACGCCGGTAGTGACTGCCCCGGACGGCCGCGGCGCGTTGCAATTACTGCAGGTCGGCAGCATCATGCGTGCCCGCGAACAACAACCCACGGTCCCCGGCAGCGGGGCTGGAAGGTGAGAAATCCATGGTCGATAGCGTCTACAAGATCATCGAACTGGTCGGGACCAGCACCGAGTCCTGGGAGAAGGCCGCGGGTGCAGCGGTTGCGCAGGCCGCCAAGAGCTTGCGGGATCTGCGCATCGTGGAGGTGGTGCAGCTGGACTTGCAGGTGCAGAACGGCAAGGTGAAGACTTACCGCGCCAAAGTGAAGGTCTCCTTCAAGTTTGAAGGCAAGAAATAGCGCCCGATCCCCGGGCGCCGCAATCGACCCGTCAGCGCACGGCTGCGGTGGGTGCCGCGCGCCGCAGCGCGGCGCGCGCCAGCAGGCGCGTGGAGTCGAGAGTTGGCAGCGGGGAATTCGCGTCGTTCATGATCAGCGGGATCTCCGTGCAGCCCAGGACCACGGCGTCAACGCCTTCGTCTTTCATGCGGCCCATGACTCGCTGGAAGTAGGCGACTGCTTCGGGCCTGAAGACCCCGGCAACCAGCTCCTCGAAAATGATGCGATTGATTTCGGCGCGTTCCGCGGTGTTCGGCCGCAGGTAGCCGAGGCCGCGCGCGGTCAGCTTCTCGGGATAGACCTCGCCGTCGACCAGATAGCGTGTCCCGAGGATGCCGAGCCTGCGGAAGCCGAGCTCGGCGGCCCGCGCGGCGACCACCTCCGCGATATGCAGCCAGGGCAGGGGCGAGCGTCTGTCCACCCACGGCAGCCCCTGGTGGATCGTATTGTCAGGGCAGATGAGGAAATCAGCGCCCGCTTTGGCGAGCTTGTGGGCGGAGGACAGCATCAGTTCCCCGACCCCGGGCCAGTCGTCCCGTTCGAAGCACTTCATGTACCTGGCGAGCGGGTGGGTGTGCATCGAGACTTCGGGATGATCGAACGCTCCCAGCAGCTGCGCGCCTTCCAGACACACGGTCAGGTAGCAAAGCCCCGCGCCCTCGGCGGAGCAGGCGACGATTCCGATGTGTCCTGGCATAGCGCAATTCTACCTGGACTCATACTCGCGGGCCTCTGGGCGGCAGGCTCCGTCGCGGGGCAACCGCACGAGGGGCTCAGGTATCCGACCGCTGCCCGCGGTTCGGTGGTGGAGCAGTACCACGGCACGGCGGTTGCGGACCCGTATCGCTGGCTCGAGGACCTCGATTCCCCCGCAACCCGTGCCTGGGTGAGCGCGGAAGCGAGCCTGACGCACGCCTATCTCGAGGCACTGCCGCAGCGCGCTCGCCTGCGCGCGCGCCTCGCCGCACTCTACGATTTCGAGAAGCGCGGCATTCCGTTCCGGGAAGGCGGCCGCTACTTCTATACCGACAACAGCGGACAGCAGGATCAGAGCGTGCTGCTGACGGCGACCCGGCTCGGCGATGCAGCGGCGGTCGCCGTCGATCCGAACACGCTGCCGAGGGCAGGCAACCCGGTGGTGACCGGTTACGTGCCCAATCGCGCCGGCACCCTGCTGGCCTACGCGGTTTCAATGTCGGGCTCGGACTGGACCGAGTGGCGCGTCCGCGATCTGGCCACCGGCCGCGACCTGCCCGATGTCCTGCGGTTCACCAAGTACTACAAGCCGGCGTTCACCCCCGACGGGCAGGGCCTGTACTACAGCGCTTTTCCGCCGCCGCAGCCCGGCGCGGAGCTCAGCACCCAGGATCTGGGCAACGCGCTCTACTATCACGCGCTGGGCGCGGCGGCGGACCGACGCGTGCTGCAGGACAGCGCGCATCCGGACTGGCAGTTCGAGCCACATCTGTCCACCGATGGCCGCTGGCTCATCGTGCGCGCGGGTGAAGGGGAGGTCGGGGACAAGGGACGCGAGAACCTGTACCTGATCGATCTCACGGCGAGCGTGCCGGCCGCCACCCCGGTGGCGCAGGGCTTCGAGGCTGCCTACGTCTATGTCGGCGCCGACGCCGGCTGGCTTTACTTCCTCACCTCGCTCGACGCTCCGAATGGACGGGTGCTGGCAATCGACCCAGAGCAGCCGGCGCGGGCAAACTGGAAGAGCGTGATCCCGCAGGGGCGTGACGCCATCGATCTCGGGGGCACGAGCGTCACCCTGGTCGATCACCAGTTGATCGTCCGGACAGTGCACGACGCGCACAGTCGCGTCATGACCTACGGCCTGGACGGTACGCCGCGCCGCGAGATCACCCTTCCCGGTGCCGGCACCGCAGCCGGCTTCGACGGCCATCCCGGTGATCGCGAGACGTTCTATTCGTTCACCGACCTGATTACCCCGCCGACCATCTACCGCTATGACCTGGACGCCGGGGCCAGCACCCGCGTACACGCGCCGCGGCTCGCGTTCGATCCCGCCTCGTTCGAGCAGCGGCAGGTGTTCTACCCCGCCCGCGACGGCACGCGCATCCCGCTGCTGCTCGCCTTCCGCAAGGGGCTCAAGTTGCAGGGCGACAACCCGCTGCTGCTGTATGGCTATGGCGGGTTCGGGCTGTCGAGCCTGCCGGTCTTTGACGCCTCGCGCATCGCCTGGATGGAAATGGGTGGCGTGTTTGCGATCGCCAACATTCGCGGTGGCGGGGAGTACGGGGAAGTCTGGCACCGTCAGGGCATTCGCACGCACAAGCAGACCGTGTTCGACGACTTCATCGCCGCCGCCGAGTGGCTCATTGCCCGGCACTACACGTCCGTGCACCGGCTGGCGATTCACGGCCGCTCCAACGGCGGACTGCTCATCGGCGCGTGTCTGACGCAACGGCCGGAGCTGTTCGGGGCGGCGATCGCCCAGGTGGGCGTGCTGGACATGCTGCGTTTCAATCGTTTTGGACAGGGCGCGGGGTGGGAGGGGGACTACGGCTCGCCCGAGGATCCACGGGAGTTCAAGGCACTGTACGCCTACTCGCCGGTGCACAACGTGCATGCGGGGACGCACTATCCGGCGACCCTGGTGATCACCGGCGATCACGACACCCGGGTCATGCCGATGCATTCGTTCAAATTCGCCGCCGCGCTGCAGACTGCCCAGGCCGGGCCGGCGCCGGTGTTGCTGGCCGTGGACCTGTCGTCGGGTCACGGCGGGGGCGAGACCGTCACGCAGGCGATCGCGCAGAGCGCGGACGTGTACGCGTTTCTGGCCGAGAATCTGGGCATGCGGGGCCGGTGAGCGAGCGCCGGCGCGGCAGCGCCAGGCCTAGAGCCGCGCGACCACCACCACGTCCGGCGGAGTCGCAGTGGTGACGTAGCTGCAGGCGCCGGGGGTGCGCTTGACGTAAGCGAGCGCTTCGGCGTCGCTACCGGTGAGCAAGGGCGGATTTATGCCGTCGCGGAACGACTTCTTGGTCCAGGTAGTCGAGTATTTTGCGGCGTTCATTTTCAGAACTTTGTCGAGAAACACGCTCTGCGCCGAGCTGTTGTCGACGGGCACCAGCTTTACCGCTCCGGCGAACTGTTTTTCACCGAGGAACAGGTCACGGACGTCGCCCGCCGTGAGCGGTACCCGCGAGTTGCAGATCACGGACAGGTCAGCGGCGCCCGCCACGGCGCATCCCGCGCACAGCAGGCCGGTAAGGAGAAGTTTCGCTGAGCTCGTGAGCATCTCGCAGTTCCGGTAACGACCGATCAGAACCGGATCGCGTACTGCAGGAGTGCTTCGTCATAGCTCCCGATGAGCCGATCGGTGAGATGGGTGTCGGCGAGCTCCAGCTTGAGCGCAGACACCAGATCGACGTCGAAACGCAGACCCAGGGCCGTGCGGTAGTAGGAACTCCCACTGGCTTGCGCGAAGAAGTAGTCGTCAGACTGCTGGAACGCGCCGCGCTCGTAACGCGCGTACGGAGTGTAGCGGCCGGCGCGGTAGCCCAGCTGCACGAACCCGGCATCACTGTGATGCGTCCCGGTACGACCCGTGAGGTCCTGGTTGCTGAAGACATGAAACTCGGCAATGTCTTCCCAGCTGTCGGTGTCGTAGGCGGCGTACGCACCGTAACTCCGCAGCTGGGTGATGTATGAGGGCGACTGGTCCTCGTCCTGGATACGGGTCTGAAAAACGTCCACACCGACCTTCAGGCCATCGAAGGCTCCGCTCAGGAGCAGACCCAGGTTTCCGCCCATGATCGTGCTGCCGTGCGTATTGCCGGCGTTATTCATGTCGAGGGTGTGGTCCTGGATGCGCTGGCTGTTACCGATGAAAACGTCATAGGTAACTTTCTCGTCGCCCACACGCTGCGAGCCGGTGAGCCAGGCCCCGACCGTGTGCGCAGGCATGATGCCGCCCTGGTCCTCGAACTGAATGAAGCGCGGGCGCCTGAGGGAGGTCGCAATCTGCTGACCATGATGAAAGGCGGTGTTGTAGTACCCATAGGGCGTATGAAACCGGCCAAGCCACACGGTCGCGGAATCCGCGAACTGGTAGCCGAGCTGCGCGCGCTCCAGATCGACGCCCACGCTGCCGTCCGAGCCCACTTCGAAGTTCAGCTCGAAGAGGGCGCGGGTGCGGCTGCCAAGCCGTGGTGTCAGGAAGAAATCCAGCTCACCGACATTGGCACCCTGGTAGTTGGAAAACGTGGCGTTGTGGTTTCCGACGCCGACGTCCGCAAAACCGTGGGTCGCCATCCCTTCCTCCGCGCGCCGTCCGGCACTGGCCGTCATCTCAGTCACCGTCTGCTCGACTTTCGCCAGGCGTTGCGCCGTGTCGGGCGGTGTTGCCGCGGCCGTGGCCGGCGGTGTTGCGGCGGGGCTGCCGGGCTGGGCCGCTGCGGCCGTGACCGGGGCCGCTGCCGCGGCCGCCGTGCCGGGGCGCCTGGCTGCGGCCACCGGGGCGCCCTGCGCCACCTGCGCTTCCAGATCGTGAACCCGCGCCGACAGCTGCCCGATCAGCTGCAGACTCTGATCGAGCTTCTGTTCGAGGGCTGCGATGCGATCGCTGTCAGCGACGGCGGCGTGAGTGACCGGCGTATGACCGAGACCGGCCACGAGTAACGCGCCGACCCATGCTCGGCTCGCTCCGGCGCGCCGGGGTGTTGTTGTGCCCATGGCCCTGCTACCTCGATGTGGTCTCATACCCTGCTGCCTCGCGGGTTTCGACCAGCGCGCCGCGCTCGTCGAAATACAGGATGCGTGTGTCGTGCATGACGTGCTCGTCGTATTTCCAGAACACGAACCCCAGCTGCCGCGCCGTCTGTTCGACGGCGGTCCGCGTGCCGATGAGGAAGTGCCAGTTGCTGCGCGTGAGATGTCGGGTCTCGCGATACTGGCGCCAGGCTGGCGCATCGTCACGTTCGGGGTCGTAGCCGATCACCAGAAATTCCGCGCTGCTGCCGCGCCGGTCGAATTCGCGTTGCATCTGCTGCAGCCGGCGCATGGTCGTCGGGCAGACCCGGTGACAGGTGGCGTAAGCCATGGTCAGCACCACCGCGTGCCCCTGCAGAGTCCGCAAATCGAACGGTTGACCCCGATCGTCGCGCCAGCCGCCGGGCAGCCCGGCCAATTGGGGCGCGGACGCGCACACGAGGGCTGGCCACACACCCGGCACGGCCAGGACAAGTTGCAGGGCGATCAGTAGCGACCCCGTAGAGCGCCGCAGTTTCCGCGGCCGCCGCTGCGGCTTGCCATAGGTCTCAGAGGACACGCGGTGGCTGTTGTGCATTCGAGTACGCCGGCTTGCGGTCCGAGGGCCAAAGTATCGGCCGAAAGGCGCTATGTCAAATGTTATGTACGTCACAGCGAGCCCGGCGGCGGAAGAAGGCAGATCTCAGTTCGAAGAAGCGGCGAGTGCCGCAAAGTAAGCCTCGAGGCTCTCACGGTCGGCATCAGAAAGATTCAATCCCAGCGGCATGTGCTGTGCGCCGGCCGCGGCCGACAGACGAAAGCGGATCTCGTCGATCAAAGTCCCGTGCGCGGACGGTCGCACGCGCAGCTGCTGCATGAGCTGCGCCGGGCTGGAGAACGGCACCTGTGGAGCAACTCCGGTCTCGTGACAGTTGACACACAGCTGCAGGGCCGCCGGACGCGTAATGCTCGCGGCGGCCGGCGCGTTGGCGAGCGCACCAATCGCCGGGGCGGCCCCGGCGCGCGCGAGCGGTGATGTTGGATCCGGCGCGATCACACCCTGCGCGCCGTCCTCTGCCGGGGTGAGCGCGGCGCGGCTGCGTCGCTTCAGGTAACTGCAATAGCGGTCGCCATCGGAAGAGGTCCGGTAGAGGCTCAGATCCCGGACGGCGGCATCGCGCGCGGCAACCTCTGCCAGCAGAGTCTCGCGCAGGGGCTGCGCAGGCAAGGACGGCATCGTGAAATCGTATGTCCCCTTCTCAAGCGCCAGCGTCCAGTTTTGCGTGGCAATGCCCAGAGCTGACTCAGCCACGAAGCGCAACTGCATCAGGGAGTTGTCGCTTGTGCCGCCGTCTGCGGCGACGGCAGCGCCACCGCCGGAAGCGGCGCGCGCCGCCTTGAGTTGCGCTTGTCGGGCGTTGGTCGCAGCAGTGTCCCGGGCGAAGCGCTCGAGGCCGTGGCGCTGGGTGCGCCACAGGGCGTCGGGATAGAAATCCGCGAGCCGCCCGCAGGCGGTGTCCGCAAGACCGAGTAGTGCGTATCGATAGAGCTCGAAAGCCGGCTGCCGTACCAGTTGGCGCGCGATGGACTGCGACTGCAACCTGCCGAGGTAAACCGAGAGCTCGGCGTTCGGTGGCTCTTCGGGTATGCCCGCGTACTGAGTCAGCGCGCTCGAGCGGAAGGTCTGCGGGTCGGCGAAGCGCTTCACGTCGAGCAGCTCACCATAGCGCGGATGCTTCGGCTGCAGCGCGAGGAACGCCGCCAGGCCGGCGCGCTCGCGTGCCGACAGCGTGGCTCGGTAGCGCTCACCGTAAGCGCCCGGCCACAATGGAAACGTGTCCCACACGGGGCGCGGCGGCGCTCCGTGGCAGCGCGTACAGCGTTGCGGATTGACCTCGGATACCACGACCTTGTCGGGGCCCGCCGCCCGCTCGGGGAACAGCAACTCACGCAGCCGGAACTCCTTGCTGTCGTCGTCGAACTCCATGGTCTCCACGACCCGGAATCCGCGCTGTGCCGGACTGCCACTGAAAGTCACGATGAAGCGCGCGTCCGGTCCGTAGAGGATGACCCGCGGATTCTCCGGGCTGGCGCCCTGCAGGCTGCGGCTCTCGAATACCAGGGCGTAGCGGTTGCGCTGCGCCGCCGGCAGCGCCGCGATCAACTTCTCGACGCTGCCGATATCCTGATGTGACAGCAGCGACTGCAGGGACGCGAAGTCGAAGCCTGCCGCCTGCCCGGGCGGGGCGGCACCGAGGAGTCCGAGGAGCAGGCACAGGGTGCTGCGGCGCATGGCTGCAATGGCTGACGCGCAGCTGACTTGGCCGGCCTCACGCATTGTGTTCAGGAGTTCACGCTGCGCGGATGTTACGCCTCGTTACTTGGCAAAGCGTGACCCGCATCTCGCCCCCCACCCAGTGAACATGTTATCGCTTAAGCAGGTGAAATCACAGGCGATCTTGCCGTCCCGACGCGGTGCGAGACGTGACGTAGCGCACATGGGGATTGCTATGCTTTTGGTCGGATATTCCTGCCCGCCGGGCGCGCGCCCGGCGGCGCAACCGCGGCGCGCCCGGGAGGACGCACGATGAGGCGATCGACGGATCGCTTGATCGCGCTGCAGTTCCTGGCCGTTGCCGTGCCCATTGCATTTGTGTTGCTGGCGCAGATGGTCGCAGACGCGCGCCGTGCCACCGCCCTGGAGCACTCGCGCCCGTTGCGGACGCTTGCGAACGAGGCGCGCGCCAACTATCGCACTTTCACCAACGGGGCTGCGGATGCGGTTGACACCGGTGCGCTCGGCCGGCAGTCCGCCGAAGCCCTGAACAGCGCCGCCGGGTTGCTGAGCAAGCTGGCCGCCAGCGGCGAGGCGGCGGCACTGGGTGGTACGCCCAGGCTGGTGGCGGACCTCGCGGCGCAGGTGCGCAGCGGCGCGACCCTGGACAAACTCATGGCGCTGCGCGGGCAGATCGCGCTGGCGGACCGTGATACCCGGGCGATCGATGAGAACTTCGAGCTGCGCGACGCGACGGTGATTCGCGATGCCGTCGAGTCGGCGCGACGCCAGAAGCAGGAAGTGACCGTGGCACTGCTCATCAGTGCGATCCTGACGGTCATATTCGTGCTGGCCACGCGGCGACGCCTGAAAGAACAGCTTGACGCCGACGCGGCGATCGAGCGGCGGCGGCGAGCGGAGCTCGAGACCATCTCGATTCGCTTCGGCATGGCGACGCGCGCGGCCCGCGCCGGCGTGTATGAGGTGCACGAGAGTGGTCGCACGGTGTGGTGGAGCGACACCATGAAGGAGCTCTACGGACAGTCGGCACAGACATTCCGTCCGACGCTGGACGGCTGGCTCGAGCTGATTCACCCCGCCGACCGCGCTGCCGCCCAGGCCGCCATGACCGCGGCGATGCGTGAACGCAAGCAGTTGCACAACCAGTACCGGATCGTGCGCCCGGACGGCAGCATCGGGCACGTCGAATCCGTAGCGGCCGTGGTCAGCGACTCATCCGAAGGCGGGGCGCGCCTGGTGGGCATCGATCTCGACGTCACGGAGCGAATCGCCGCCGAGCAGCGCGAAGACGTCCTGCAGCAACAGCTGCGTGACGCCTCGAGGCAAGCCGGCATGGCGGACGTGGCGACCAGCGTTCTGCACAACGTAGGCAACGTGCTCAACAGCGTCAATGTCTCGGCGAACCTCGTGACCGAGAGCCTGAAGCGCTCGCGGGCGGCGGGGCTGGGTCGGGTCGTGTCGCTGCTGCAGGAGCACCAGAGCGATCTGGGCCGCTTCGTGGCGCACGACGAGCGCGGCAAGGTCCTGCCGGTCTACCTGGCCGAGTTGTCCCGACACCTCAGCGCCGACAACCGGAACGCGTTGCAGGAGCTGGATTCCCTCAAGAGCAACATCGACCACATCAAGGACATCGTGGCGATGCAACAGCGCTATGCAAAACTCGGCGGCCTGGCTGAGCTCATCGACATCAGGCACCTGGTCGAGGAGAGCATGCGCATCAATGCCAGCGCCTTCGAGCGTCATGCCGTCAAAGTGATGCGCGAGTTCGCCGATGTACCGCAGATCACCGTCGACAAGCACAAGGTCCTGCAGATACTGGTCAACCTGTTGCGCAATGCCAAGGACGCCTGCGAGGGCATGGGCGGCCAGGAACGGCGCGTCACGATGGGCATCGAGCGGTGCGCTGCGGGGGTGCGGATCGCGATCGCCGACAACGGCAGCGGGATCGCCGCTGAGCACATGAATCGCATCTTCACTCATGGCTTTACGACCAAGACGACCGGTCACGGCTTCGGGCTGCACAGCGGAGCACTCGCGGCCAAGGAGATTGGCGGTGTGTTGCGCGCCGAGAGCCCCGGTCCGGGCCGCGGGGCAACTTTCGTTCTCGAACTTCCCCTGAAACCTCCCGAGAATTCACATGGCTAGCAACCCCTTGCCCACCAGACGCGTGTTGGTGGTGGATGACAACCGCGCGATCCACGAGGACTTTGTGAAGATCCTAAGCGGCAAGGCCGGCGCCAGTTCCGAGCTGCTGGCGGCCGAGCGCCTGCTGCTGGGCGAGGCGCTCGCAGCCACGCCGCGCCCGACTTTCCAGATCGACACGGCCCTGCAGGGTGAGGAGGGTGTGGCACGCGTGCAGCAGGCGCTCGAGGAGGATCAGCCCTACGCGATGGCGTTCATCGATATGCGCATGCCGCCGGGCTGGGACGGCCTGGAGACCATTCAGCGCCTGTGGCAGATCGACCCGCACGTGCAGGTGGTCATCTGCTCGGCGCACTCGGACTACGACTGGACGGAGGTGGTAGCGCGTCTGGATCATTCCGACAAGCTGCTGGTGATCAAGAAGCCGTTCGAG
Source organism: Gammaproteobacteria bacterium (assembly GCA_005878835.1). Classification (GTDB taxonomy): domain Bacteria; phylum Pseudomonadota; class Gammaproteobacteria; order Steroidobacterales; family Steroidobacteraceae; genus 13-2-20CM-66-19. The sequence continues at coordinate 20,833 of VBMV01000093.1, forward strand.
CCGATCGAGGTGCTGCAATGCGCCAACGCGCTGACACGCAAGTGGGACAATGAGCGGACCTTGCGCCGCCAGGTCGAGCACCTGGAGCATGTCGTGGAGACCCGCACCCAGGGGCTGGAAGCCGCCAACAAGCAGTTGCGGCACCTGGCAAGCCACGACGCCCTGACGGGTCTGCCGAATCGGGTACTGCTGGATGATCGCCTGGCACAGGCGGTGGCGCACGCGGAGCGCGACGGCCACATCTTCGCAATCGCCATGTTCGATCTCGACCGTTTCAAGATCGTCAACGATTCGTTCGGGCACCGGGCCGGTGATGAGCTCATCAAGGAGGTGGCGCACCGCCTCGCCGGTATCGCGCGCAGCACCGACACCGTGGGCCGGCTGGGAGGCGACGAGTTCCTGTTCATCATGGATCGGCTTCCGAAGCGCGAGGATGCGGAACACATCGCGCGCCGGGCGGTCGCTGCGCTGCAGGTGCCGATCCGGATCGGTGGAGTCGATATCCATACCTCCTCGAGCATCGGCATCGCGATGTTTCCGGCCGACGGCACGAGCGTCGAGACCCTGCTCGCCAACGCCGACGCCGCCATGTACTGCGCCAAGCAGCGGGGCCGCAACAACCTTCAATGCTATGCGGCGGGGATGAATTCCGTTACACAGGAAAAGGTCAAGCTGGAGAGCGACCTGCACGAGGCGCTGGCGCTGCGGCAGTTCGAGCTGCACTACCAGCCGAAGGTCGACACCGCCACGGGCGGAATTCACGGCGTCGAGGCGCTACTGCGCTGGCGGCATCCGCAGCGGGGACTCATCCCTCCGGGAGAGTTCATTCCGCTGGCGGAAGCGTGCGGGTTGATCGACTCGATCGGTGAATGGGTGGTGCGCGAGGGCTGCCGCCAGGCGCGCGCCTGGCAACTCGAGGGTCTGCCGCCGCTGCGCATTGCGGTGAATCTGTCGGCATTCCAATTCCGGGACGGCAACCTGCTGCAGATGATCCGTGAGGCGCTCAAGGCCGCCGGGCTCGAGCCACGTTTTCTCGAGGTGGAGATCACCGAGAGCGCGCTGATGAGCGATCCGGAAGAGTCCGTGACCATCCTGGAGCAGCTCAGCCGCATGGGGGTGGTCGTGTCGGTCGACGACTTCGGCACCGGCTACTCGAGCATGAGTTACCTGCGCCGCTTTCCGATCGACAAGCTGAAGATCGATCGCGGCTTCATCGCCGAGTTGATATCGCGGGCCGACGATGCCTCGATCGTGGAAGCGATCGTGTCGCTGGCGCACAGCCTGCATCTGAAGGTGGTCGCCGAGGGCGTGGAAACCGAAGAGCAGCTCGCCCTGCTCAAGCGTCTCGGCTGCGATCAGTATCAGGGGTTCTGGTTCAGTCCGGCGGTGCCGGCGGCGAGTTTCGCCAACCTGCTGCGCGAATCACAGCGCAAATCCGACTCGAGCATCGATCCCGCATCCGACCGCACTCACAGCAAGCTCGCGGTTTATCGACCCCGTTAGGGCGGGAATGCCTCCCACACACCCCGTCGCAGGGGGCTGACGCTCCGGCGCGGGGGGCCGCTTGAACACCGCGGCCGGGCAGGTTCGTCGGTGTTGGCAATGGGCGATGAACCCCAGGGTCAGTTGGCTAGGCGCGCTCGGGCTCTCCACCAAGGCCGGCGTCGACGCGTTTCGCCTGTTCGGCGTGATGGTCCGCCGCCAGCAGCATGTAGAAGGCCGGCACGACGAACAGCGTGAAGAGCGTGCCGATCGAAAGACCCGTCGCGATCACCAGGCCCATGGCAAAGCGTCCCGCGGCCCCTGCACCCGAGGCGATGACGAGCGGGATCACGCCGAGCACCATCGCCGCGGTGGTCATCAGGATCGGGCGCAGTCGCACCGCGGCCCCATGGACAATCGCGTCGCGCTTGGCTAAGCCGGCACGCTGCGATTCGTTGGCGAACTGCACGATGAGAATGCCGTGCTTGGAGATCAGGCCCATGAGCGTGACCAGGCCGACCTGGGTGTAGATGTTGAGGCTCGAGATCAGGTTGACGAAGATCAGCGCCCCGAACAGCGCCATCGGCACCGAGACCAGGATGACGATCGGATCGCGCAGGCTGTTGAACTGCGCCGCGAGCGCGAGGAACACGATGATGATCGCGAACATCAGCGTGCTGGCGAAGCCGCCGGATTCCTGCACGAACTGACGTGACTGGCCCGAGTAATCCATTTGATAGCCGCTCGGGGCGGCTTCGGTGAGCGCATCGCGGAGGAATTTCAGGGCCTCGCCCTGCGACATGCCGCTCGCGCCGGTGATGGTGGCGGAATTGAGCTGCTGAAAGCGGTTGATCGACTGCGGTACGGTGGTGCGCTTGAGACTCGCGACCGTCGAGGCCGACAGCACCGCGCCGTCAGGCGCGCGCACGTAGTAGTCGAGCACCTGATTCGGATTCAGCCGATCGGCCTGCAGCACCTGCGGGATGACCTTGTACGAGCGCCCGGCGATGGAGAAATAGTTGACATAGCCGCCGCCGAGGGCGTCCCCGAGCGCGCTGCCGACATCCTGCTGGGTCAGGCCCAGGGTGGAAATCAGGTCGCGATCGACCACCACGGTCGATTGCGGCTTGTCGATCTTCAGATCTGCGTCGATGAACCAGAACTTGCCGCTGTCGCGGGCCTTCGCCAGCACCGCCTGCACGACCTCGTTGAGGTTCTGGAACGGCTCGGTCGTATTGACGACTACCTGGATCGGTGCTCCTTGTGCGCCCGGCAGCGCGGGCAGGGAGAACACGAAGATCTGCCCGCCGGCGATGGCGCTCCATTTCTCCTGCAGCACCTGCTGCAGCTGCGCGGCGCTGTTGCTGCGCTGATCCCAGGGCTTGAACAGCATGCCGCCGAATCCCTGGCCCGGAGTGATGATCTGGAACATCATCTCGTATTCCGGCAGCCGCCGGCCGATCGCGAACATCTGCTGCGAGTAGCCGAGCATCTGTTGTGCGGTCGCGTCCGGGGAAGCCTTGAGCTGATAGAAGAGGAACCCCTGGTCTTCCTCCGGCGTGAGCTCGGACTTGGAGGTCATGCCGAGCAGCAGCGTCGCGCCGAACAGCAGCAGGCCCATCACCACGACCACGCTCCAGGTCTGCAGCAGCCCCTGCAGCACGCGCTGATAGCCGCGCCGCACGCGCTCGAACTGGCGGTCGATGAAGCGCACGAAGCGCCCGCCTTCCTGCTCGGTGCGGAAGTAGCGCGAACACATCATCGGGGATAGGGTCAGCGCGATGACCGCGGAAACGGTCACCGCGCCGGCGAGGGTGAAGGCGAACTCGGTGAACAGCGCGCCGGTCAGGCCTTTCTGGAAACCGATCGGCACGTAGACGGCGATCAGCACGACGGTCATGGCGAGGATCGGGCCGCCGAGCTCGCGGGCCGCGAGCAGTGCCGCCTGCAGCGGCGTCTTGCCTTCCTCCTTCATGTGCCGGTCGACGTTCTCGACCACGATGATCGCGTCGTCCACCACCAGGCCGATGGCGAGCACCAGCGCCAGCAGCGTCAGCAGGTTCATGGAGTAGCCGAGCGCCAGCATGAAGAAGAATGTCCCGATCAGCGACAGGGGCATGGCGACGACCGGAATGACGACCGCGCGCAAGGTGCCGAGGAACAGGAAGATCACCGCCGTGACGATCAGCAGCGCCTGGATCAGGGTCTTCACCACCTCGCGAATGGACGCGGTGACGAATTTCGTGCTGTCGTAGACGATCTCACCGGAGAGCCCGGTCGGCAGCTGCGCCTGGATCTCGGGCATGGTATCGCGGACCCGCTGCGCGACCTCGATGATGTTCGCGTCCGGCGCGGCCTTGATGCCGATGAACACCGCCAACTTGCCGCTGAAGGAGACGTTGGCGTCGTAGTCTTCCGCGCCGAGCACCACGGTGGCGACGTCCTGGAGACGCACGATTGCGCCGTTGCTCTGCTTGATGCTGAGCTGCCTGAACTCCTCGACCGAATGCAGGTCGGTACCGGCGGTGAGATCGACGCTGACCATCTGTCCCTTGGTGGTGCCGACCGCGGCGAGGTAGTTATTGGCAGTCAGCGCCCGGTAGACGTCCGCGGCGGTGATGCCGTGGGCGGCGAGCCGCGCGGGATCGAGCCAGGCACGCAGGGCGAACTGGCGGCCGCCGAGGATTTCCGCAGTCTGCACCCCCCGCACGGCGTCGAGCTTCGGCTTGACGATGCGCGCCAGGTAATCGGTGATGCTGTTGGCCGGCAGCACGTCGCTCCTGAAGCCCATGTACATGGCATCGATCGTCTCGCCGATCTGCACGCTCAGCACCGGCTGCTGAGCCTGCGGGGGCAGCTGATTGCGCACCGAACTGACCTGCGTCTGGATCTGCGTGAGCGCGCGGTTGGCGTCGTAGTTCAGACGCAGGGTGGCGGTGATCGTCGACTGACCGGTGACGCTGCTGGAGGAGAGATAGTCGATGCCCTGCGCCTGCGCGATCGCCTGCTCGAGCGGCTGGGTGATGAAGCCGGCGACGGTCTGTGCATCGGCGCCGTAATAGGCGGTCGTGACCGTGACCACCGCATTCTCGGTCTTCGGATACTGGCGGACCGAGATGTCGGCGAGCGCGCGCAGTCCCAGCACCAGAATCAACAGGCTGACGACGATCGCCAGCACCGGTTTTTTGATGAAGATATCGGTGAAGTTCATCGCGTGCCGGGGTGCTCAATGTTCCTGGGGCGTCGGGTTCGGACTGTTGGCCGGTTGTACGCTGTTGTCGATCCGGATCGGCACACCGCTCTTGAGCTTGATCTGGCCGCTGCTGACGACCTCCACACCCTCGTCGAGTCCCTTGAGGATCGCGACCTGATCGCCACGAGTGGGACCGGTGGTCACGAAGGTCTGCTGCACCACCAGCGCGTCCGGCGGCAGTTGCGGCCCCTTGCTGGCCTTCGGCGCGGGCTGCTGCTCTTTGGGCGCGTCGTCGGCCGCGGCGGCAGCCGCCAGCCTGCGGTCGGCCTCGCGCTTCGGTATGACCACGAACACCGTCTCGCCGTACGGGTTGTAGACCACTGCGGTCTGCGGCAGCGTCAGGTGGCGCTGCTTCGCGCCGACGTCGATGCTGACATTGGCGAACATGCCGGGTGTCAGCACGCGATCCGGGTTGGGTACTCGCGCCTCGACCTGCACGTTGCGCGTGTCGCTGTCGACCTTCGGGCTGATGGCATTGACGGTGCCCGCGAACGTCCTGCCCGGAAACGCATCGAGCATGAGGGTGACCTTCTGGCCGGTGCGCAGCTCCGCGAGATCCTTCTGCGGCAGATGGAAATCCACATAGACCGGGTCGAGCTGCTGCAGGGTCACGATCATGGTGCCGGAGCTCAGATAGGCCCCGGGATTGATGGTGACGATGCCGGCCCGCCCCGCGAACGGTGCGCGCAATTGCTTCTTCGCAACATTGACCTGCTGCTGCGCCACCGCCGCCTGCTTGGCCTTGAGATCCGCGGCGGCCTGGTCGTAATCGGCCTTGCTGATCACCTGCACCGCCAGCTGCTCCTTGGCGCGAGCGAAGGTGAGCTCGGCGAGCGCGGCGGCTGCCTCGAGCTGATGCAGCTGGGCGACGTCCTCGCTGTCACGCAGTTGCAGCAGCACCTGGCCCTCCTTGACCTCGTCGCCGGATTTCACGTTGACGCGGGTCACGAGCCCGGCGACGTCGAGGGCGAGATCGGCGCCGCGCACCGCGCGCAGGGTCCCCACCGCGCGCAACTCGGGCTGCCAGTCCTGATAGGCGGCCTTCGCGGTGCTGACCACCGCGGGCGGCGGCGGCTTGCCCGCGGCGATCATCCTCATGATCGACAGCACCTTGATTCCCGCGATCACGGCGATCAGCGCGAGCACGGCGACAATCATGACAATCATGCGCTTGGTGGTGCTCGGTTTTTCTTGTACGCGCGTCTGCATGCGCGGCTCTCCTGCCTGCGAGTCGATGTTAATGGTCGCGCTCCCAATGATGTGGGCGTTATCTTCGAGGCCGCCGCCGAGCTGTTTGGCGGCGGTCCTGTGTGGCGCGCCCGGCGGCGTCGGCGCCGTGAGTAGAATGTACGGGCCAGCGCGATCCTTTGAAAGATCGACTCGCCGCGGGTTTCTGCTATTCTGCCGCGCCGTCGCGGTGGCCTGCCCCTCTCAAAAGGCGTAGGTGAGTCGCGCAATTGATCTGTGGGGCGCGCGCGGCGAGGCGGCGCGCGCCGGCCGCGAGCGCACCATTGCCCGACCTCGAGGGGCTCGTGCCGGTGCGCTCGCTCGCTTGGCTGCGGGCGCGCTCGAGCCCACACGCACCGCAGGCCGCGGCAGCGACCTCAGGGGTTCTTGCGTTGGAAGTCAATGAAAACAAAGAGCTTTACGATCCGCCAGACGCGGTCACGGCGGCCCCGCAGGCGCGATGCCCGCGGGCGAGGTGGCGCGTCGGCGCGAGGCTCCACGGCGGGGCGAAGAGCCTTCCGGCAGCGCGCCGCTCGCCGGCCCGATGCGCACCGCGAGCGCTGGCGGCGGACTTGACCGATCGCCGGGGACGCCTCAGGGTTGGCTGTCGGGGCGCGCGTTCCGTGTGGAGAAGCCTATGCAGCGAACGGTGCACGACTATCTGAAGGCGCTCGAAGCCGGCGATGCCGACAAGGCCGCGTCCTTGTTCATCCCCGACGGCTGGGTGGAGTCCCCGTTTCTGGGTCGATTGCCGGTGCGGCAGTTCATCAAGAAGGTTGCGGAGTCATCCAAGGGAACCAAGCTGACCGTGCACGACGTACTGGTGAGCGCGGAAGGTCATCTGCGCGCCGTGGCCTACTACCTGTACGACTGGCGGCTGAACGACGGCTCCCGTGTGGCGTTCGACTGCGCAGATGTGTTCAATTTTGACCCGAGCAGCGGGCGAATCCAGTCGATCGTGCTCGTGTACGACACCCATCCGGTGCGCGGCGTCGTCGAGAGTAAATACCCGTGAGAAATAAAGAGTCCAGGCGATGGACGGGTCACTGCTGGCGGGCTGGGAGAATTTCTACGTCATCGTCGGCTCGTGTGCCGGAGGGCTGACGGGGTTGACCTTCGTCGTCATCGCGCTGATCCGCGATGTGCAGCGGCCGAGCGGTACCGGTCTACGCGCCTTTCTGACTCCGACGATCGTCCATTTCGGCGGGGTGCTGGCGTTGGCGGCGTATCTGAGCATGCCGCATCAAGGGGTGATGAGCCTGAGTGTCGGGTTCGCGGTCGCCGGGCTCGTGGGGCTGATCTACGGCGGCGTGATCGCCGCCAACATGCGCCGTCAAGGCAGTGGCTACGTCCCGGTGCACGAAGATTGGATCTGGAACGTGGCCCTGCCAGCACTGGTGTATGGCGGTCTGCTCGTCATGGCGTTGCTGGTCTGGCGCAAGCCGCTACCGGCACTGTACGGCGTCGCCGCGGCCTCCCTTCTCTTGCTGTTCATCGGGATTCGCAATGCCTGGGACCTCGCCGTCTGGATGACCGTGGACCGGCCGCACGGGCCGCACTGACGGAGCGGCTCGTGCGGCGCAGGCTTGCGGAGCTCAGCGATCGAAACTGCTGGCTCACTTCGGCAGCAGGGCAATCTTTCCCGCCAGCTCGAGGCTGCGCAGCGCCGCCAGTCCGCCGAAACGCCGGTCGACTTCCTTGAGGGATTCCAGGGCCGCATCGCGCCGGCCGGTTGCTATGAGCGATTCCACCTGCTGCAATTTCGCCAGCAGCTCGCCCTCGAGACCTGACCTGCACGAGGCCAGCCTGTGTGGATCGGGCGTGACGGGCCTGAGCACAGCTTCCAGCGCCCGGGACAGTGCCGCAGAGTCAGCCACCTCGTGACCGGCCACCGAGCGGCCCACCCGGGAGATGACCTCGGCGTCGGTGTCGAACATGCACCACTTGCGCATCGATCGCATACTGACTGCAGCCATTTCCAGATGAGTGAGGTCCGCTTCCCCGGTGAGGTAAACCAGACGCGAGGAGCTCTGAAACTGGAGGAACAGATCCCTGGGAGGCAGCGCAATGTCGGTGTCCCCGATCGGATCGCTGCCCGCGTTCAGAATCGCGCCGCGGAACACATCAGGGTAGGCGAGCGCCAGGCGCAGCGCCACGCGCGCTCCGCCGGAGAACCCCGCCAGATAGACGCGTTGCGGGTCCACCGGATAACGCACGACGACGTTGTGCTCGGCGAGCAGGGCCAGCGGTTCGCGCCGACCGAGAACGGTTTCCTCATTGCCGGAGCGCGCCGCACTGACGAAGATGACATGATATCGATCCAGAGCCGAAGTCCAACCGACAGGCAGTCTCGCATCCTGCCACGGCGGCACGAACACCAGCAGCGTGTAGCCCTGCGGCGGCGCCGGCGAGGGTACGTAGAGAACGAACGTCTCCTGCGAAAGATCGATGGGCTGTTCACTCAGCCGCGTGCCAGACTGTGTCAATCTTCGCGGCAGTTGCGCCGCGGTCAGGGGGCTCAAGGAGCGGCGCGCGAGCTCGAGGTTGGTGGACAGCGCCGAGTAGTCGCTGAACACCGGATGACTCAAGGTCCCCGCCAGCGCGAAGCACCCACACCACGACGCACCGCATGCCAACAGGCGATACACGATCACGGCTGCCTCACTTCGTTCGCCCCGCGCCCCCAGGCGTGGCCCGTCATCGCAACCGCGCAGTACAGGCTCGAGTCACCGCCGAGAGGATTGTGCAGAACGTGCGAGTACCGGTCTACCGGTTCGGGCTCTCGGGATGTTTAATGATTACCGGCGTCGGCCGCGAGTGCCGGCATGGGTTTCCGGGAGGATGAGCATGGGTCAATTCGGGTGTGCAACCTGCCTGGTAACGGCCCTCGCGCTGACCTGGTCCGCGACTTCGTTCGCGACCTCGAACGCGCCGAACCCGCAGTCCGAGAAGGCGGATAGCGAGCGGGAGAAGCCGGACGAGCGCAAGTTCGAGCCCTTCAAGCCCGAAGCAGTGACCAGCGCCGGCACTGTCACGGTCGGCGGTCAGGCGATCTCCTACCAGGCGATCGCGGGTACCTTCATCGTGCATCCGAAGGACTGGGACGACGTGCCGCGCGATCCCAAGGCCGACAGGGCAGGCCCGGCGCCTGCGGAGGAGGGCGCGGAAGCCAAGAACCCGACTGCCGAGGCCTCGATGTTCTACGTGGCCTACTTCAAAAGCGGCGGCAGTCCGCGACCGGTGACGTTTTTCTACAACGGCGGTCCCGGCTCGGCGAGCCTGTGGCTGCATATGGGCGCGTTCGGGCCCCGCCGGATTGTCACGGCGACCGACGTACACACCCCGGCTGCGCCGTACGCCGTGGTCAACAACGGTTCGAGCCTGCTCGATGCAACCGACCTCGTCTTCATCGATGCACCTGGCACCGGCTTCAGCCGCATCGCCGGCAAAGACAAGGAGAAGGCGTTCTTCGGCGTCGATCCGGATGCCTACGCATTCGCTGAATTCATTTCCCAGTTCCTGTCGAAATACGGCCGCTGGAATTCACCCAAGTATCTGTTTGGCGAAAGCTACGGTACGCCGCGCTCGGCGGTGCTCGTCAATCAGCTGCAAGCGGACCGTTCGATCGATTTCAACGGGGTGATCCTGCTCTCCCAGATCCTCAATTTCGATCTGAGTCCCGATCGTCCGACGGGCAATCCCGGCATCGATCTGCCGTACCAGACCGCGCTGCCGACCTATGCCGCAACCGCCTGGTACCACCACAAGCTCCCCGCGGAGCACCAGAGTCTCGATGCTCTGCTGGCCGAAGTGGAGCAGTTCGCCATGGGGGACTATGCCCATGCGCTCGCGAGGGGCTCCGAGCTCGGCGCGGCGGAACGCGCCGCCATCGCCGAGAAGCTTCACCAGTACACCGGCCTTCCCGTCGATTACATACTCAGGGCAGACCTGCGCATCGACGGCGGGGAATTTCGCCAGAACCTGCAGGGCGATGATGGCAGGACGACCGGCCGGCTCGACTCGCGTTTTTCCGGACCCGACATCGATCCTCTGAGTCAGCGCGCCGACTACGATCCGCAGGCCGCCGCACTCAGTTCGGCCTACGTCTCTGCATTCAACGATTATGTGCGCAGGGATCTGCACTACGGCGACGGCAAAGTCTTCAAACCGAGCATCCGCATCTTCACCACCTGGAACTTCCAGCACCGGCTGCCGGGACAAACTCAGCAGCCGATGTCCTCGCGCCAGGGCTCCAACGTCATGCCCGACCTCGCGAACGCGATGAAGATCAACCCCAACCTGAAGGTGCAATTGAACGCCGGGTATTTCGACCTCGCGACACCCTTCTATCAGGGCGTCTATGAGATGCACCACCTGCCGATTCCCGCGAACCTGCAGGCCAATATCGAGTACAAATTCTACGACTCGGGGCACATGGTCTATGCCAAGGACTCATCGCTCAAGATGTTGCACGATAACGTCGCGGCGTTCATTCGCCGAACCAGCAATCTCGGCAACTGATAGCGGAAGGAGCGCATGAGCCCGCGCCGATGCGGGGCGCTGGTAGCGGCGCTAGCCGTCCTGCTGCCCGTTACGCGGACGCAACCACGGACGACCCCGCCCGCGAGCCATCCGCAACCACCGCAGGTGCTGTTCAAGGACCTGTTCGTGGCGGTGCAGAGCGCCCGGGTCTACGGCGATGACAAGGCGTTTCCCGATGCCGCGGCCAAGGCCGCGCCGGCGGCAATCCTCGCGGAGTACCATGCGCAGCGACCCGAGGCGCCCGAGGCGCTGAGGCGCTTCGTGGCCTCGCATTTCACGCTGCCGTCGGAAGCGAGCACGGTGCCCTCCAGGCCCGAGCACGTCGCAATCGTCACCCACATCGACGAGCTGTGGGACCCGTTGACGCGGCGCACACCGACCGCCCCCGCGTATTCCTCGCTGCTACCCACGCCGTGGCCGTATGTCGTCCCGGGCGGGCGGTTCCGCGAGATGTACTACTGGGACTCGTACTTCACGATGCTCGGTCTGGAGGAGAGTGGACGGCATGATCTGATCGAGGACATGGTTCGCGACTTCGCCTATCTGATCGACACCTACGGCCACGTTCCCAACGGCGTGCGGACGTACTATCTGAGCCGTTCTCAGCCGCCGTTCTTCTTCGCGATGGTGGGCCTGCTCTCCAGGGACGACCCGACCGCCTCCTTGGCACGCTTCCTCACGCAGCTCAGGCGCGAGCACGCCTTCTGGATGGAAGGCGCGCGGGGCCTGCGACCCGGTACGGCTCACCGGCGCGTGGTGGCCCTTGCCGACGGCGCGCTGCTCAACCGCTACTGGGACGACCGCGACAGCCCACGGGACGAGGCGTATCGGCATGACACCGAGCTGGCGCGCACCAGCGGGCGCAACCCGAAGCAGGTTTACCGCGATATCCGCGCGGCGGCGGAAAGCGGCTGGGATTTCGGCTCTCGCTGGTTCGCCGATGCACATACGCGCGCCACGATCATCACCACCGAGATCGTTCCGGTCGATCTCAACAGCCTGCTGTTCGGCCTCGAGGAGGCCATTCGCGCCGCCTGCCAGCGCACGGTCGATGAGCCCTGCGTGAGGGAGTTCGAGCGCCGTGCGCACCAGCGGCGCGCGGCCATGGACCGTTACCTGTGGGATACGGCGGCCGGAGCGTATCTCGACTATCACTGGACAGAGCGTATTCGGGTGCCACGAATTTCTGCGGCAACCTTGTATCCGTTGTTCGTGAAGGCGGCCTCCCGGGAGCAGGCGGACTCGGTCGCCGCGACCATTGGCAGGCAACTCCTCGCGGCAGGGGGCATCGTTACGACGACGCAGAATACGGGCGAGCAATGGGATGCGCCCAACGGCTGGGCGCCGCTGCAGTGGATTGCTGTTTCGGGTCTGCGCCAGTATGCGCAGGGGCGCCTCGCCGAGACCATTGCCTGCCGCTGGATGGTCAGCGTCAACCGCGTGTACGGCGAGACCGGCAAGCTGGTCGAGAAGTATGACGTGATGAGCAGCGGCCGCAGCGGCGGCGGAGGCGAATACCCGCTACAGGACGGGTTTGGCTGGACCAACGGCGTGATGCGCAAGCTGATGGCGTTGTATCCCGCCGAGGCCGCCGATTCCCACGGCGAGCAATGCCCGAAGATTGCAAAAGGCGTGCAGCGCTTCTCGGCAGCCGTTTTGGCCCGTGCGCGCTAGGGATACGTGTGCGGGGATTGCCGCCCGGAGCGCGGCGCCTGGATCGCCCCGAGCAAGCCACGGCTTCCCAGGCCGATCAGCCGCCAGGAGGCGTGAAACAGCAACCACACCGCGACGGCAAACAGCAGTGCAAACAGCACCCCGTCCACGGACAGCGCGAAGGTGGGTACCCAGTCCGTGAAGGTCGCGCGCACCAGGCCCGCATCGGCATGCAGTGCCAGATAGCCGAGCTGATGAAACAGATTGCCGTGCAACGCGTCGACGGCGCCTTGCAGTCGTTGCACGGTGGCGATGAGAGACTGGATGACGCTGCCTTCCAGGTGGAACGTCGCGTCCTTGCTGTCCAGGTGATATTGAATCAACTTGCCGATATCGCCCTGATAGAACTGATCGGCGATTCTCTGCCAGGGCTCGAGATCGAGTCGGGCCTGATCGAGGCGACCCCCCAAGCGCTGGCGGTACTGCGCGATGAAACCCGGCACCAGACCGCCGGCCACCGTCGCGGTCACCAGAAACAATCGATCGAACAATCCGCGCAGGAACAACATCATGGTGCTGCAGGTTTCACCACCAGGAAAGAGGCGCTATTGTGACGGCTGACGCGCCGGGTGCGCCGTGCATGAAAAAACTGAAACACGAAGCGGAATTGTTCAAGGCGGCGTTGCTCGCAGGCGTCAAGTATGCGGAGGGCAGGGGCGCGGTGGAGTTCGAGCCCACGGATTCCGCGAGTCAGAAGCTCTGGTACATATACAGGCTCCTGGTCCACGATAAAGTCATTCAGCCCCTGCCCGAAGACCAGGTTTCCGAAGTCACCATGAGACACAAACTCGCCATCTGGTACTCCAAACAGCTGCCTCAGGACCATCCACTCTTAAGATAGCACGCGACTTCAGTACCGAACGGCGGCGCCCGCCACGGGCGCAATCGAGCCCCGGACAGGCACCCGGGGCACAAAAACGTTGCACCGGGGCGACACGTGCGGGTGGGCCTCCCGCAGGACTCCGGAATTTCCCTATGGCCAAACAGGTCATTGAATCGACACACCATGCGGGTTTTGCCGGCTGGGTGCTGGCCCCGGTCTCGGTATCCTGTCCGCGGGCAATAACGATGCCCACGGGAGCAATCCGTCTATGGACGCAAGCGCGGACGTTTCTGCGGCGCTACAACCATCAGCAAACGCCAGCAGCAGCGAGATTGCGAGCCAGCTGAGCGCGGCCGCCATCGATGCCGACGAGGGCATGGTCAAGCACATGCTGACGACCCTGTTGAGCTGTCAGCTGCGACGATCGGGCGAGCCGCTCCCCTCACAGCTGGGGGTGCTGCTGCATTTATTCCTGACGCTGCGGTCGATGGCCCTCAGCGACGACCTGACAGACCTTTACAACCGGCGGGGGTTCCTGCGAGCCGGCAACCGACTCTTGAGCGCCGCGAGCCGAGACAAGCACGGGGCGCTGTTGTTCTATATCGACGTCGATGATCTCAAGTCCATCAACGACACCGCCGGTCATGCCGCTGGGGATTCGCTGCTGATCCGGACTGCGCAGGTACTGCGGTCAGTGTTTCGCGACACTGACGTGATCGGCCGGCTGAGTGGCGATGAATTCGCGGCACTCGCTGCGGTAACCGATGCGGGTGCCTGCGATCTCATCGTGCGTCGTTTACAAGCTGCGATAGCCGCCGACAATCTCTCGCGTGCGGAGCCGTCTCTGTCTCTGAGCGTAGGGTTCGCACAGTTCAATCCGCGCCAGCCGAGCTCGATTTCGGACCTGCTCCGCAAAGCGGATCTGGTGATGTACGAGGACAAGCTGGCAAAACTGGTTCGACCCGACCGCAACCTGAGCACTGTATTGCATGGCTAGGGCTGTGGCTCATCCACTGACGGCTGGCCATGCGGATCGAAGGGCTGTAAGTCAAGGATGCAATCGTGCTATCGGGAAGAAATGAACATCGGGCCGCCATGCATCTCACTGCATGTCTGCAGAGTCGTGGCGAACCACCAATCGTCGAGACGGTCATGATTGTGAACATCAGCAGTCATGGCGCCCGCGTCCTCTCCCACCGGAACTGGCAGCCACACGAGCAGCTGGTACTCACTGAGTTGGTCGGCGGGGATTATCACGTCGACGCCGAAGTCGTGTACTGCCAGCGCCTGGACCGCGATCAATGTGCTGTCGGCCTGAAGTTCGCCAAGGCCATTGACACGCAGTTGGCGGCGGCCGGCGGCAGTATCGGCATGCGATCAAGAGGGACTCCGTGAAATACCCGCCAAGACGCCGCAGACCCGATGTGCGCATCGTTGAGTGGCGAGACACGGCGAACCGCCGTCGTATCGTGACCGCGTGTTCGACGGCCGGGTGCCGGCCATCGAATGTGTGTGCCGTGACGAGATGCGCCCCGGGGCGGATGTCGCAAGCGCAGCCGTCCAGGCGTACGCCGCGCCGACGTGCATCACCGCCCTGTTCGCGGCCCGCGAACGCCCGCTGCGACACCTGATCGCCGTGCCATCGGGCGGCGCTCGAACACCGTCGGGTCACGCCGCTCCAGGTCCCGGGGCGCGGGAGTGTGAGCCAGGTGCAGTGTGCAGCGCAGCATCCGGAAATTCCTGATGTGGTGTTGCGCCTTTGGCCGACGCGCTGTTGCGGCTTTCCCCGGTTTGACCCACAACGCCGGGCTACTAGGCTTGTAGCGTTTCTTTGATGGGAGAAAACGCTCCTCCAAGAGTTTCTAGAGCAAATGCGGGAGAAAACGCTGCAGGCGCGTGCCGGTGGTGTTTCACAGGGACGTCCCTTAGCATCGTGCCACTCGAGGACCGCGTGATCCAACGCAAGGCCGGACAGGGAGGCCGATTCAATTGATGCGCTCGCCGCGGATCCTGCTGATTGGACCTTACGACCCGCTTTGCGGGGAATACACCTTTCTCGCTCCTCCATTGGGGGTGTGGCGCCTCGCGGGCGTGCTCGAATCCGCCGGGGCCGAAGCGAAAGTCTTCGATCCAAACTGTTGTGCAGGGCCACCCGGTCGCGCCCTCGAGCGCGAGCTCCTGGCATGTCCGTGGGACGTCATCGGCGTCTCGACCACCGGCATGACGCTGCGATTTGATCTCGAGCTGGCGCACCTCGCGCGACGTCTGGCGCCCCGGGCGCTGCTGGTCGCCGGTGGTATGGAGGCGACCTTCGGACCCGAGCTCATGTTCCGTCTCGGACCCTTCGACTGCGTCGTGCTGGGGGAGGGCGAGCGCCCGATGCTCGAGTTGGTCGCGCGACTGCGCTCCGGGGCGTCCCTGCGTGGGATCACCGGAACCGCGGAGCGCGCCGCTGACGGGGGTTACGTGAGAATGCCGCAGCGGGCGCTCGACCGCACGGAGCTGCGCGACGCGATCTTCCGCACGCCCTATGAAAAGATGCCTTACAGCAGCTACTGGGACCGGCTCGAAGACGCGTACCGCGTCGGCGCCCTGCCGACCAAGGCGGCTCGCGAGGCGCGACTTGCCGAGGTCCGCTCGGTGCGCCTGATCACGCTCAACTACTGCCCCATGGGTTGCACTTTCTGCTCGTCCACGAACTTCCTGCACGAGGCCCAGGGAAGTGTCGCGAGCATTGCGCGGCTCGATGCAGAAGAATGTGTACAGATGCTGCAGCGTATCGTGAGTGCGCACCCTCGCGTGCGCACCGTCATCTTCCAGGATGATATCTTCGTATTCACGAAGGACCGGCGCATTCTGCCGCTGTGTGAGGCGATCATCGCCGCCAAAGACACTGGCGCACTGCCGCGCGAGCTGCAGTTCATCAGCACCAACCGTATCGACGCCATGTCGCCCGAGCGGTTGGCGGCCATGCGGCAGGCCGGCTTCCGCGTGCTCGGTTTCGGGATCGAGAACTTCTCGCACAACGTGCTCAGCGAATTCAACAAAGCCCATATTTACAGCCATATCCGACCGACGCTGACAACGGCCCTGGAGCTGGGCATCACGCCGTTCCTGGATCTGATCCTGAGCTCACCGCGCGCAACGCTCGCAGACATTGCCGCGACCTTGCGCGAGGCCTATCACTGGCTGCGGCAGGGGTGCGAAGTCGGAATGTATCCCTACGTGATTCCGTTTTCGGGAGCCGCCATGTCGGCAGATCCCGCACTGCGACCGTTCACCGTCTACGAGCGCCGGCAGGTCGCCGGGACGCAGGTTGCGTGGGATCAACCCAGCAAGATCCTGCCGATGGACCCGGCGGTACGGGAGACCATTCTGCGCATCGAGCGCGACTTCGAGGAGTCATTGCTGCAGCTTCAGCCGCGCGCCGCGCATTTGCCGTCCCGGCTGCGCTCTTTGCTGTGGATTCAGTGCTCTGTGCAGGCCATGGCCGAGCAGGGACTGCCGATTGCGGACGCGGAAGAAGTGCGCAGCGAGTTCACCGCCAGGCTTCCGCAACTTGCCGACGCGGAGCCAGTGCGCAGCGAGCTCCCCGCCGCCGGGCTTGCGCAACTTGCCGACGCGCAGGCAGTGCGCAGCGAGCTCCCCGCCGGGCTTGCGCAACTACGCCCGCCGGCTGCCGTGCCGAGGGTGGCAACAGCATGATCCGGCCCGCAGTGTACTGGGAAGAGCGCGCACGTCGCTTTGCAACCGAGGGTGACGGGCTCGCGGCCGTGTGCTCGTACGGCATGCCCGCGTTCTATAACCGGATGATTCATACCTGTCAGCGTTTGGCCCTCGAACCGTGGCTGCGGGTGCGCCGCGGCACGAGTGTGCTGGACGTCGGTTGCGGGGTCGGACGCTGGAGTCGCGAGCTCGCTTGCCGGGGCGCGCGGGTGACGGGTATCGACCTCAGTCCCACCATGATCGCGCAGGCCAAGCGGCGCGCTGCGGCGCAGGGTGTTGCGGGGCGCTGTCGATTCCTGGTGCAGGATCTGGCGCTGCTCGATGCCGGCCGGAAATTCGATCTTGTCCTGGGCGTCACGGTTCTGCAGCACATTCTCGAACCGCAGGCCTTACGCGCTGCCATGCACCGCATGGTTGCTCACCTGGCGCAGCGCGGTACGCTGATCCTGCTCGAGGCTGCGCCGAATCGCGCGGTCGAGAGCTGCGACAGCCCGATCTTCCGAGCGCGCCAGCGCAGCGCCTACCTGCGACTCTTCGCCGACTGCGGTCTGCGCGTGCGAGCGATCACCGGGGTCGACCCCGCGCCGTTCAAGACCTGGCTGTGGCCCTACCTGCCGCGGCTGCCGCAGCGGCTGCGCACGGCAGCGCTGGCAGTCGTCACTGCCTTGTCGATCCCGATCGACGTGCTATTCGGCCGCGGAGCGGTCGAGCGTTCGTGGCACGCAGTCTTCATTCTGGAGCGCATATGAACCCTAAACAACGAATTGCGCTTGCCGCCGGCACGTTCCTCCTGCTCGGAGTTCTTGCCTGGCTGGGCTGGTGGTACCACTCCGGACAGGCGGCACCCGGGCGGGCCGCCGGGACGCTGACGGTGAACGTCACCAGCCCGAATGACCTTGGGCCCGGCACGTTGCGGGAAGCACTGTTCGTCGTCGCCGCAGCCACCGGTAAGGCGAACGTCCTGATCAGGACCAAGAGCATCACGCTCAAGACCGCGCTGCCGCCGCTCATGAATTTGCACGGCGTGCGGATCGTCGGCGAATCGCCCGGCGTCGAGATCGACGCGCAGGGAGTTGCCGATGCACCGGTGTTCGACGTCACCGGCGCCAACACCTCGCTCGAAGGCCTGGTGCTGCGCAATTGCCGGGCGGCGGCCATCCTGGTGCGCGCCGCGCATTTCCATCTGCAGTCGAGCACCATTGAATCCTGTAACGTCGGCGTGGAAGTCGCCGAAAACGCCAGCAACATCCTCATCGAGCACAATCGTTTCGCGAACGACCGGGTCGGAGTGCGCTTCACGGCCCCGAATCGCGACACGATAGTGGCCGGCAACAGCTTCATACAGGACAAGGTGGCGGGTCTATGGGCAGTGCGCGGCGAGGGGGGCGCCAGGGGCGGCGGCGCCATCACCGTTCGCGACAACCACTTCAACGGCGATGGCAGCGGCGTCGTGGCCGGCAACGTTGCGATACTCGTCGAGCGCAACGACTTCGCCAATGCTCCCGACGGCGCGGTGCACCTGATCGGTGCCGGCGCGGTCATTCGCGGCAACCACATCGGTGGCGAGGCGCCGATGGGCATAATCGCGGAAAATGCCCGCGACGCGATCATCGACGGCAATGAGCTCGAGCATCTTACGGCCTACGCCATCATGGTGCGTGGCTCGGCCAACGCGCTGCTGCGCGCCAACCGTGTGCACAACTGCGGCTACGGTATTGCCTTCGTGCTCGGCGATCGTGCTCACCCCAGCACTGCCGTTGACAACACCATCATCGAACCGAAGTTCAACGGCATCGACGTGATCGGAGATTCACCGATCCTGCGACACAACCAGGTGCTGCAACCGCACCTGTTCGCGCTGCACGTGGTCGATTTTCAGCAACCCGGTGCTCAGAACGTGCGGTCGCAGCCATTTCTGGAGGGCAACAATTTCCGCGCGGATGCGCTGCAAGTCGACAACGGCCCGGTTCCAGCAACGGCGCGACCGCAATGAATGACGGCTACCGGACACAGCTGCTGCCGGCGTTGTTATGGCACGATCCGCGCATTCACCCGCTCGACGACACGTGGTTACTGACGATATTCACCATCGTGCCGGCGATCGCGCTGCCCTGGTTCAACAGTGGGCTGCAGATCGACTTTGTCGCCACCACCATGGGGCTGCTGACTCTCGGGGCAATCCACCTCGCCTTCACGGTCTTGTCCAGTCGGGAGACCCGCCACCCGATTCGGCTCACGCGCACGCTCACGGCCCTGCACACGCTCGGCGTCATCACGGTGGCGTTCATCTGGCAGCACGCCGGCGGTGTGCAGAACCCGCTCTTTCTGCTGGTGTTCGCGCTGCCGGTCATCGGCGCCATCTTTCTTTCACGCTGGCAGCCGTATCTCATGGCCACGCTGGCTGCAGTCATGGTCGCGCTCATGGCTTCGAGCCAGGCACCCGAGTTGCGCTGGTATGCACCGGCGGGGCTGAGCGCGGCAGCAGACTGGCTGGGCGGCGTCCTCGTCAAGGCAACGGGTGCCGGCAGTCTGCCGTTCGCGGGCTTCTACGCGCCCGCGGCGTACTTTGTCATACTGCTCGAAGCGTTCGTGATCATGTTGTTCGGCTGCGCGGTCGCGGCGGAGTATCTCGCCGGCATCTTCGAGCGACTGCGTGGGCAGGCCGCCTCTGCCCGCGCTGAAACGGCGCGCAGTCAGGCGCTGTGGTCCGCGCTCCTGGAACAGCTGCCGCTGCCGGCGGTTCTGCTGGATGCCGATACGCACGAAGTCGTGGGTGCAAGCGCGCCCGCAGTGGCGAAGTTTTTCGGCGGTGAAGAGTCGGTGGTTGGCCGCGACTTCTTCCAGGCCATCCACTTCTCCTACCCGGAGGCCGTGCAGCAATTGATCGACGGCGCGGGTGGCGTGGAGCCACAGAGCATGGTTCGGTTGGGCGAACAACTGCTGGCAACCGAGGTGCGCGTGCAGCACCTCGCGCAGAATGGGCGCCGCCTGGCCCTGGTCGTGGTCAATGACACGACGGAGGCCCTGTGCGTGCGGGCCGCGCTCGACGTAGCCGAGCACGCCGCCCTGGTCGCAGACCCGCAGGGGCGCATCCTGGCGTTCAACAGGCCCGCTCGCGCGCTCTTCTCCGGGACCCAAGTCGGCGCCGAGGTGTCGGGCCTGCTGCCGCAATTCCAGCCGGGGACGCGCTGGTGGGATCCAGGGCTGAGCGGCCGTCGCAAGATGCATGTGACGGTCATGCGGCGCGTGTATCAGCTCACCACCTCGTCGGTGCCGCTGCCCGGCGAAGATACGCGGCTGTACGTTGTCGCGTTCCTCCCGGTGGCGCGGGTCGCCGCGGCGGATCAAAGTCCCGTCGGCTCTACTACAGTGGTGGAGCGGCCTTGAGCACCCGTGCAATCACGGTGTGCGTGGCTGTGGCGCTACCCTGCGCCCAGGCCGCCGCGGTCGAGCCGCCCTCGCCATCACCCACCCCGGCGGCGGTGGCCGACCAGCGCCTGGTGTTCAGCACCAACGGATCGAGGCTGACGGGCGGGATCGGCGGGGGCGGCGGCTCAGCCTCCTGGGTGGGGGGCCTCGGCAACGGGACCGTGATCGGCGCGGGTGCCGAGTACCAGACGATCTCGAATTCCCATTGGACACTCGGCACCTTCAGCGGCGCGCTCGCGCCCGGGCTCAGGACCCACCTGTACCTCGAGGGTCGCGAGGGCGCGGGGGATGTCGGCGACCGCGCCTTCCACTATTCGCTCCTTGTCGCCGGCTTGCTCGAGCAGCTCACATCTGAGCTCTCCGTGCAGCTCGAGGAGCGCCGCATCGATATCGATAAGAGCCACGGCAACCTGCCCAAGCTCGGGCTTTCGTTCCAGGTCACACCCCAGCTCCTGGCTTCGATCTCGTACGCCGTTTCTCTCGGGGGCAATCTCGGCACCCACCTCGGAACGGGGCGCATTGACTACACCGGGCACAGCTTCAGCGCGATTGCCGGCATATCGGGCGGGCCGGTCGCGCCGGCGGTTCTCGACCTGAACGGGCTCGTGGTGGCGCCCGGCCCGCAGCTGCGCGAGGGTTTTGTCGGGGTCGGCAAGCCCCTGGGGCCCACCGACTGGCTGCTCATCGGTGACTACCAGAACGTGGGTGGAACCAGGCGCACCAGCCTCTCGCTGACGTGCACCGTTCACCTGCACCCACCAGCTCAAGTGCCATGACCACGATCGACCTCAAACACCTTTCGCGATGGCTGCCCGCCACGCTGGTCGCGGCGGTGGTGCTGCTGGCGGGCGCGCGCCTGATCACCTTGAGCATGCGTGACCACGCCGCGCAGATGCGCAGCGCGGCGCAGAGCACGGTGACGCGTGAGACGCGGCTGATCGAGGCCCAGCTCCAGGCGCTCACCGATCGCACCCGCGATGAGGCGCGCCGCGCGGCCCGCACGCTCGCGCAGGGCGCCGACTCCGCGCCGGCCGCCGGCGCGGGTCCCGGCCGGGGCGCCTTCTGGATGAGCGCCGGCGGCACGGTCGCGCGTGCCGGGGACGCCGACACGGCCGTGAGCCGGGCCCTGGCGAACGAATGGGCGGTGACGGCGGCGAGCGCGCGCGCGCCGACCGGGATCTTCGGTCCGGTGCGCTACGGCAGCCAGTGGATCATCGCGGCGTACGCCCCCATCGAGGCCCCGCAGGCGAAGGCAGCGGCGGCCTCTCCCGCCTGGGCCGTGGGTTACCAGAGCCTCGACGCGCTGTTGGTGCGCGCGGGCTTCGGACGAGTGGTGAAGGACGGATTCGCCTTCCAGATCAACCAGACCGATCCGCTGACCCATGGGGTGAGAGAGCTCTTCGGGTCCCGCCCGGACATGCCGTCCGACGCGGTGGCGAGCGCGATTCGTGCGCCCGCGGCTTTCTCCCCGCCGAACGCCTCAGCCTACCTGCAGCTCGCGCTGCGGCCGCGGACGGGCTGGTACCCGACGGGCGACCTGGCGACCAGGACGGGTCTCCTTCTTCTGCTCGCCTGGGCGCTGGTGTTCGGCGCGCACGAGATGACGGCGAGCCTCGGCCGCATGCAAAGCGCGCTCGCGCAGGCGCGCAAACGGCTGCACGCGGTCAACGATCGCCTCGGCGCCGAGATCGAGCAGCACCAGGCGCTGCAGAGGAGCCTCGAGCATGCACGCTACCACGACCCCTTCACCGGGCTGCCGAACCGCCGCTACTTCATGGATCAACTTGATCGAGCCCTGCGCGAGTTGCGCAATCGACGCCGGCAGCGCATTGCGATAGTTCTGATCGACATTGACCGCTTCACGCTCATCAACGACACGCTGGGTCACACCGCCGGCGATGAGCTGATGCTGCAGGTGGCGCAGCGCTTCGCCAAGGCGCTCGAGGGCGTGGAATGCGTGCTGGCCCGTTGGGGGAGCGAGCAGTTGGCCGTGCTCGTGCACGAGGTGCAGTCGCCCGCGGCCGCACACGCCATCACCACCGCGCTTCAAAACGCGCGCCAGGAGCCGTTCGCGCTGCGCCAGCACCGCGTGAAGATCGCCACGCGAGTGGGATTTACCTGCATCGACTCGGGGCTGCAGCGCGCCGAGGACGCGCTGCGTGAGGCGGACGTCGCCTTGTCGGTCGCCAAGCGGCAGCAGAATCAGCTCACCGTTGCATACACGCCGGGCATGGGCGGCGCCGCCGTGAGCCTGGTCAGTCTCGAGGCCGACCTGCATATCGCTCTCGAGCGCAACGAGTTCCGCCTGCTTTTCCAGCCCATCGTCGATCTGCGCGGCCAGCGCGTCGTGGGCGCGGAGGCACTGCTCAGGTGGCGGCATCCGGTGGAAGGCCTGTTGACGCCCAACGACTTCCTGCCCATCGCGGAGGAGGCCGGAGTGATCGTTCCGGTGACGCGTTGGATCATTCAGCGAGTGTGCCGACTCGCGGCCGAGTGGCGCAGGCGCTTGCCGCAAGGCGTGAGCTTCTACATCAGCGTCAATCTTTCCGCGACGGTACTGCGCGATCCGGGGCTGCGCGACTACGTCGCGCGTGTGCTCGAGGAGACCCGCACGCCACCCGGGCATTTGAAGTTCGAGCTTACCGAAGGCGGTCTCATGAGCAACCTGAGCGCGGCGCGGGAAGCTCTCGACGCGTTGCACGGGATGGGTATCGAACTGATGCTGGACGATTTCGGGACCGGCTATTCATCGCTCAGTAACCTGCAGTTGTTCCCGTTCGACTATGTGAAGATCGATCGTCCATTCGTCAATCGCACCGGATCGGAGCGCGCCAACAATGCGATCACGTCGGCGATCCTGCAGATGACCTCCAGCCTGGGGTTGCGTGCCGTCGCGGAGGTCGTGGAAACGCAGGCGGCTGCGCAGGCTCTGCTGCAGATGGGGTGCAATTTCGGCCAGGGATACTTCTTCTCCGCACCCGTGGAAGCCGAGCAGGCCCTGGAGCAGTTGCGCCATTACGTGCCCCCGTCGACGACGGCCGTGCCCACAGTCCGGGCGGCAGCCGGCGATGCGGGCCAGGGCGCGGGCGACACCTTGGTGCTGGCGGATTCACCCACCGTGAAGGTGCCGGAATCACCGACCCTGGTACTGTCAGAGGACGAAATGAATGCGCAGCACACGGTTCAACGGCGATGAAGTCCCCGAGTCGCGAGCGCTTCGATGATGCCCAGCGCCCCTGGAGTCTGTTCGCGCTGTTCAGCGTGTGCGCACTGCTGGTGGGATGGATTGCGCTGTCGGCGACGACCGATGAGGGCGTCTCGTTACTGGTCTATGGATTGGCGAATCTGATCGTATTCACGGACGCGATCGATTTTGGGGTGCGACTCTACGTGCATCGGCGACATACCGCGGTCGCGTCCGAGCTCGGCGGCGGCGAAACGCATCTGCTGTCGATCGATCTCGCGGGCGCTCGAGGCGCCCGCACCGGCTCGGTACGCGTCCGGCCGTACGCGATCATCGCCTCGATATACAATCTCGAGGACGAGCTCGATGAGTTCATGGAGCGGCTGCAGCCGTACCGCGATCACATCTGGCTCATCAGCGACGGCTCGACCGACAAGACCGCGAAACGCCTGCAGCAGGCCGGCTGGCGGTGCCTCGACGAGGAGGTGAACCGCCACAAGCCGGGGGCGCTGCGTCACCTGCTCGCGACGCTGCCGCCGCGGGTCGAGACCGTCATGGTCATCGATCCCGATGTCAGGATCTGCGGCCGGCACGAGGGCAGTGTCGTCGATCTCGAGCGCGCCATCGCAGACCTTCAGCGATCGGGGGCCGCGGCAGCCTGCCCGCGCATCGCGATCGAGCGGGACGGCTTTCTGGCGCGGTTTCAGGCGCTGGAGTACACCCTGTGCTTCATGGTCGGGCGGCGCAGTCTCGCCGACTACGGCGTCACCTCCGGCGTCTCCATTTACCGGCGCGACGCGCTCGAGTGGGCGCTCGCGCAGCATTCAATGTCGATCTACGCCGAGGATCTCGAGAATACCGTGATCCTGCTGCACGCCGGTGAGCGCATCTACTACGACGGCCGGCTGGTGGTGAGCACCCACGGGCCGCACACTGTGCGCCGCTGGTACTCGCAGCGGGTGGGCTGGTACTACGGCTTCCTCAGGCTATACACGCAGCGTACGCGCGAGCTGTGGCGTATCGGGCGGCGTGCTCCCTTTGCAATGTACAACTTCATCGGCTACATGGGCGTGCTCGGACTCGGGCTGCACGTGCTCAGGATCGCGAGCGCAGCGCTGCTGCTCGTGAGCGCCGCGGCGATACTCGACGGTCTATTCGCGTTGGGTCTACTGCCTACGGGCCGAGCGATCAACCCGGTGGCCTTCGCGGGCGCGATCGGCAGCTACCTGGTCCTCGCTGTGATCGCGCTGTTCACGGTCGTGCCCAGACGCGAGCGCGCGTACGTAGGACCCATCCTGCCGATCTACTTCCTCTATGTCCTCGCGCACATCGTT
>VBMV01000147.1 GCA_005878835.1 Gammaproteobacteria bacterium
GAAACGTGCCGGCGCCGACTTCCATGTCATAAGGCTGCAGGATGACGCACCCAGCTTCCGACCAGTAGCGCTGCAGGGTGAAGATCAGCTCCTGGAAGGTGCGCGGCGCGCGGCCGATTTT
Source organism: Gammaproteobacteria bacterium (assembly GCA_005878835.1). GTDB lineage: Bacteria > Pseudomonadota > Gammaproteobacteria > Steroidobacterales > Steroidobacteraceae > 13-2-20CM-66-19. The sequence goes on from VBMV01000147.1 coordinate 122, forward strand.
CATGGAATGACTTTCCGACCCCAAAGAGCGCGCGAGTATACGGCGCACACCGCGCTCGGTCCGCCCCGGGCAGCGGTCCGCCCCGAGCCCGCCGCCGGCAGCGGGACGCCTGAACTCGCACCAAGAACGCGCGTGCGCACCTGTGCGGTCCCGCGAAATCCGCTCCGCCGGTGCCAGTCGCACGTGAATGGTGCAATAATCGCTGCGCCCCGCACCAACATGGTGCAAACGGCGCATCATTTGCCTGCTAACTACTTGATTTGCGTTGGCCGTGGCCTGGCACGGACCCTGCAGTACCTAGGCCACCCCGCCAGCCTCGCACATCAGGCACTTTCGACCTCGGCGGCGAGCTCTACCCCTTTCCCGGAGGCGATATGACACCCAGTGACGTACTGAAACTCATAAAAGAAAAACAGGCGAAATTCGCGGACCTGCGCTTCACTGACACGCGCGGCAAGGAGCAGCACGTGACCATCCCGGCGCGGCTCGTGGACGAGGAGTTCTTCCGCGACGGCAAGATGTTCGACGGCTCCTCCATCGCCGGATGGAAGGGCATCAACGAGTCGGACATGATCCTCATGCCCGACGCCAACACCGCAGTCATCGATCCGTTCTTCGAGGAGACGACGGTCGACATCCGCTGCGACGTGATCGAGCCGACGACCATGCAGGGCTACGAGCGCGATCCGCGCTCGCTCGCCAGGCGCGCGGAGGCCTATCTCAAGTCCACCGGCATCGCCGACAGCGCACTCTTCGGGCCGGAGAACGAGTTCTTCATTTTCGATTCCGTGCGCTTCGGCAACGATCTGCACGGCTGTTTCTACTCGATCGACTCGGTCGAGGGCGCCTGGAACTCGCCCAAGGAGTACCAGGACGGCAACAAGGGTCATCGTCCCGGGATCAAGGGCGGCTATTTCCCCGTGCCGCCGGTCGATGCGTTCCAGGACATCCGCTCGGCGATGTGCCTCGCCTGCGAGGAGATGGGACTCAAGGTCGAGGTGCACCACCACGAGGTCGCGACCGCCGGCCAGGCCGAGATCGGCATCGCGGCCGGCACGCTGGTGCAGAAGGCCGACCAGGTACAGATCCTCAAGTACGCCCTGCAGAACGTGGCGCACGGCTACGGCAAGACCGTGACCTTCATGCCCAAGCCCCTGGTGGGCGACAACGGCAGCGGCATGCACGTGCACCAGTCGCTGCAGAAGGAGGGTAAGGCGCTGTTCGCCGGCGACCGCTACGGGGGACTTTCGGATCTGGCGCTCTATTACATCGGCGGCATCATCAAGCACGCCAAGGCGCTTAACGCCTTCACCAACGCCGGCACCAACAGCTACAAGCGCCTGGTGCCCGGCTTCGAGGCGCCGGTGCTGCTCGCCTACTCCGCGCGCAACCGCTCCGCCTCGATCCGCATTCCATGGGTGTCCAATCCCAAGGCGCGCCGCATCGAGGTGCGCTTCCCGGACGCCAGCGCCAACCCCTACTTCGCCTTCACGGCGATGATGATGGCGGGGCTGGACGGCATCCAGAACAAGATCCATCCCGGGGACCCGGCCGACAAGGATCTCTACGACCTCGAGCCCGAGGAGGCGAAGCAGATTCCGACCGTATGCCACTCGCTCGACATGGCGCTCGAACACCTGGACCGGGATCGGGAGTTCCTCACCCGCGGCGGCGTGTTCACCAACGACGTCATCGACGCCTACACGAGCCTCAAGCTCCAGGAGGTCACGAAGTTCCGCATGTCGACGCACCCGGTGGAGCTGGAGCTGTACTACAGCTGCTGATGGACTCATGAGACGACGGCATTCCTCGCTCGCGAGCGTCGCGTCCGGCTGCGGCGAGCGTGCCGGCGGGCAGGGGAGAGGGGCGCGGGTAGCGGCGTTCACGGCACGCCGCTGCCCGCTTTTGTCGCCGGCGCCGCCGCGGGCTATGCTCCCCTGTCATGCGCAGGCACCTCTTTACCTTAATGTCGCTCACGTGCTCGCTGGCGCTGGCCGCCACGGTGTACAAGTGGGTCGACGAGAAGGGCGTGGTTCACTACAGCGACCAGCCGCATCCGAACGCGCAGGTCGTGAGCGTGCCGGCGGCGCAGACCTACAAGGCGGGCGAGATGCCCGTCGCGCCCGGCGGACCGGCCGTGCCGCCCACCCCGGCGCAGCCCCCGCCGTACCAGGGCTGTGCGATCGCGCAGCCGACGGACGACCAGACCTTTACCAACGCCGACTCGCTCAGCGTCATCGTGCGCACCGATCCGGCCCTGCGGCCCGGAGACCAGATCTTCCTCATGCTCGACGGGCAGCCGCTCAACGGCGGCGTGGCCACAGGGAGCCAGTTCACCCTCACCCCGCTGGATCGCGGCACGCATACCCTGCAGGCGGTGGTGCGCGACAGCGCCGGCGCGCTCATGTGCCAGACCCCGGGCGTGACCTACAACGTGCACCAGCCCTCGATTCTGAGCCCCGCCAACCCCCTGCGTCACTGAGCCGCGCACTCGCGGTGGCCGCGGCGCGCCGCGCGGCTGGTGCGCGCCATGGCTGTTGAGCGTGCCAGCCCGTCTGCGCTCGCGCACTTCGATCCGGCGGACCTGCTCGATGCCCTGTCCACGGGCATCATCATGCTCGATGCGCAGCTGTGTCCGGTGTACGCCAACGTCGCCGCCCAGGACCTGCTCGCGTTCAGCCTCAACACGGCGCGCGGCCGCCCGTTCGCCGATTTTCTCCACGACGCGGAAGGCTTGTGCCGCATCCTCAAGCGCGCGCTGCAGACCGGCGAGGGCATCGCCGACCGTGAGCTCGCCGTGCGCCCCGCGGGCGCGCCGCGCGAAGTGCGCACGCTGGATGTCACCATCACCCCGCTCACCGGCCTCACCGGCACTCATCTGCTGCTCGAGCTCGCCGACACCACGCAGCGCCAGCGCATCACGCGCGAGAACGACCTGCTGGCGCGCCTCGACGGCAGCCGTCTGATGGTGCAGCAGCTGGCCCACGAGATCAAAAACCCTCTCGGCGGGCTGCGCGGCGCGGCGCAGCTGCTGGAGCGCGAGCTGCCCGCGGCGGCGCTCAGGGAATACACGCAGGTCATCATCGCGGAAGCCGACCGCCTCACCGCGCTGGTCGACTCCATGGCGGGCCCGAGCCGCTCGCCGAGCAAGAGCGAGCTCAACGTTCACGAGATCTGCGAGCACGTCTATCACCTGCTGCGCGCCGAGGCCCCGGGCGGCATCCTGATCGAGCGCGACTACGACCCGAGCCTGCCGAACGCGATGCTCGATCGCCACCAGCTCATCCAGGCGCTGCTCAACGTCGCGCGCAACGCCCTGCAGGCGCAGGGCGAGTCGGGGCGCATCGTGCTGCGCACCCGCGCGCGCTCCAACGTCAGCATCGGCAGGGCGTTGCACCGCCTGGTGGCGAGCGTGCAGGTCGAGGACTCGGGTCCTGGCGTGCCGGCGCACCTGCGCTCCTCGATTTTCTATCCGCTGGTGAGCGGGCGCGCCAACGGCTCGGGCCTGGGGCTGGCGGTCGCCCAGGACCTGGTGACCCGCAACGGCGGCATCATCGAATTCGAAAGCGAGCCGGGGCGCACGGTCTTCACGCTGCTGCTGCCCCTGGGAGAGGACACATGAGCGGTACTGCACTGCGGGTCTGGCTGGTCGATGACGACGCCTCCATTCGTTGGGTGCTGGAGCGCGCGCTGCGCAGCGACGGCATGAGGCCGCGGGCGTTCGAGGCGGCCGAGCCGGCGCTGGAGGCCCTGCGGCGCGAATCCCCGGACGTGCTGATCACCGACATCCGCATGCCGGGCGCCTCGGGGCTGGAGCTGCTGCGCCGCATCCGCGACGCGCGCCCGGCGCTGCCGGTCATCGTCATGACGGCGCACTCGGATCTGGGCAACGCAGTGTCCGCCTACGAGGGCGGCGCGTTCGAGTACCTGCCCAAGCCCTTCGACATCGATGAGGCGGTGGCCCTGGTGCGGCGCGCCGCCAGCGCCGGCCAGCCGCCCGGCGGCGAGCCCGCCGGCGCGCCGCGCATGCCGGAGCTGCTGGGACGGGCGCCGGCGATGCAACAGGTGTTTCGCGCCATCGGACGCCTGGCGCGCTCGAGCGTCACGGTGCTCATCACCGGGGAGTCCGGCACCGGCAAGGAGCTCGTCGCCCGCGCACTGCACGAGCACAGCCCGCGCGCCACCCGCCCCTTCATCGCGCTCAACACCGCGGCGATTCCGGCGGACCTGCTCGAGTCGGAGCTGTTTGGGCACGAGCGCGGCGCCTTCACCGGGGCGGACGCGCAACGCCGCGGGCGCTTCGAGCAGGCCGACGGCGGCACGCTGTTCCTGGACGAGATCAGCGACATGTCGCCGCCGCTGCAGACCCGCCTGCTGCGGGTGCTCGCCGAGGGCGAGTTCTACCGTGTCGGGGGCCAGACCCCGATCCGCGTCGACGTGCGCGTCATCGCCGCGAGCCACCAGAACCTGCAGGAGCGGGTGATGCGCGGCCTGTTCCGCGAGGACCTGTATCACCGCCTGAACGTCATTCGCATCGAGCTGCCCCCGCTCCGCGCCCGCGCCGAGGACATCCCGGACCTGCTCGCCTATTACCTGGTGGTGAGCGCGCATGAGCTGGGCGTGGAGGCAAAGTCCCTCGCCCCCGACACCCTCGCGCGCCTCGCCGCCTACGATTGGCCCGGCAACGTGCGCGAGCTCGTGAACCTGTGCCGGCGGCTCTCCGTGCTCGCCCCGGGGAGCGAAGTGCACCTCGCCGACCTGCCGCCGGAGCTCGCCGCCGTGTCCGCGCAAGCGCCCGCGCAGGCGGACTGGGCCACGGCGCTGGAGCGCTGGGCCGAGCGGCACGCGCTCGCGGGCCAGGCGCCGCTGCTGGATACCGCGCAGCCACAGTTCGAACGCGTGCTCATCCGCGCGGCCCTCAAGCGCACGCAGGGCCACCGCCAGGAGGCTGCGCGGCTGCTCGGGTGGGGGCGCAACACCCTCACCCGCAAGCTCAAGGACCTCGGCATGAGCGGTGCCGAGGCGGGCGAAGAACAGGAGTGATCGGATGGCGGGCTGGCGTGAGCTCTGGCACTTCCAGTTCCTGGGCAACGAGCTCGGCGCCTGGACGCTCGCGCTCGTCACCTTCCTTGTCACCTTCACGCTGCTGCCGGCGATCACCGGCTTCATCAGCGTGCGCCGCCGCCGGCTGATCAGTCACGGGCCGCCGCGGGTCCATTTCGCCATCGACCTCACGGCGCTGCTCATCGAGCGCACCAGCCGCCTGTTCCTGTGGGCGGTGGCGGTGTGGCTGGGCTCGCGCCATCTCACGCTCGCGCCGCGCCTCGAGCGCTGGCTGACGATCGCACTCGTGCTGCTGTTCTGGATGCAGGCGGCGATGTGGGCGATGGCGGCCGTGCGCTACGCCATCGACCTGCGCCGCCAGCGCTCCAGCGGGCCGGACACGCTGCTCAAGAGCTCGATGGAAGTGATCCTGTTCGCCGCCTCCCTGGTGATCTGGGGACTCGCGCTGCTCATGGCGCTCGGCAATCTCGGCGTGAAGATCGAGCCGCTGCTGGCGGGGCTGGGCATCGGCGGCATCGCACTCGCGCTCGCGGTGCAGAGCGTGCTGGCGGATCTGCTGGCCTCGGTCTCCATCGCCCTCGACAGGCCCTTCGGGCTCGGCGACTTCCTGGCCGTCGACGCCTCCTCGGGCACCGTCGAGCACATCGGCGTGAAGAGCACGCGCCTGCGCAGCCTCTCGGGCGAGCAGATCATCATCTCCAACGTCGAGCTGCTCAAGGCGCGCGTGCGGAACTTCGGCCGCATGACCGAGCGGCGCGCGGTGTTCCAGCTCGCGGTGGATTACGACACGCCGGTGGCGACGCTCGCGGCCGTGCCGCGCGCGGTGCGCGAGATCATCGAGGCGACGCCCGACGCGCGCTTCGAGCGCTGTCACCTGCTCAGCTGCGGCGAGCGCGCGCTGCAGTTCGAGATCGTCTACGTCCTCGCCAACCCCGACTTCAACCTCTACGCCGACGCCCAGCAGCGCATCAATCTGCGCATCCTCGAGCGCTTCCGCGCCCTGGAAGTGAGTTTCGCAGCGGCGGTCCCGACCAGTGTGCGCCTCTACGGCCCGCCGTCCCCGGCGCCGGAGGCCGGCGGCCAGCAGCGGTTGCTGTAGCCGCTCAGCCCGAGAGCGCGCAGTCCTGGGTGTCGGCCGCGGTGTGCAGCGTGCCGACGAGCTCGGTCACGTTGCCGAAGCCCTGTCCGCGCAGGTAGCGGGCGATTCCCGCGTTGATCGTCCTGCAGACCATCGGGTCGTAGAACAGCGCCGTGCCGATGCCCACCGCGGAGGCGCCGGCGATGATGAACTCCAGCGCATCGTTGCCGGTGGTGATGCCGCCCTGCCCGATGATGGGGATACCGTGGGGGCGCGCCACCTCGTACACCTGATGCACCTTGAGCAACGCGATCGGCTTGATCGCAGGTCCCGAGAGGCCCCCCTGCACGTTGCCGAGCACCGGGCGGCGCGAGTGCACGTCGATGGCCATGCCCATGATGGTGTTGATCACCGACAGCGCGTCCGAGCCGGCCTCGATGCAGCGGCGCGCGTTCTCGCGGATGTCGGTCTGGTTGGGTGACAGCTTGGCGATGAGGGGCTTTTTCGTCACGCGGCGACACGCCGCCACCACCTGCGCGGACATCTCGGGGTAGTTGCCGAAGGCGACGCCACCCTCCTTGACGTTCGGGCAGGAGATGTTGATCTCGATGGCGTCGATCGGGGACTGATCGAAGCGGCGCGTCACCTCGACGTACTCCTCGATGGTCGAGCCGCACACGTTGGCGATGAAGCGTGTCTCGGTGAAATCCAGCTGCGGCAGGATGCCGCGCACCACCTGCTCGACTCCGGGGTTCTGCAGGCCGATCGCATTCAGCATGCCCGCCGGGGTCTCGTACACCCGATGCGGCGGATTGCCCAGGCGCGGCTCACCGGTGGTGCCCTTGAGGACCACCGCGCCCGCGTCCCGGTTGGAGAAGCCCTCGATGCGGGTGTATTCCTCGCCGAAGCCCACGCAGCCGGAGAGCAGCACGATCGGGGAGGCGAAATCCAGACGGCAGAATTTCAGGCTCAGGAGGGCCGCGGCATCGGGCACTGCCGCGCGGCGGTCCGCGCCCGCGGCTGCGCCTGGTTCAAGCGTCGCCATGGCGCGCATTATCGCATACGCCCCGACTCACGCCCGGCCAAACCCATGTTCCACATCGTGCTGTTTCAACCCGAAATCCCTCCCAATACCGGCAACATCATCCGCCTGTGCGCCAACAGCGGCACGACGCTGCACCTGGTGAAGCCGCTCGGCTTCGAGCTCACCCGCAAAGCGGTGCGCCGCGCTGGCCTCGACTACGAGGAGCTCGCGCCGGTGCGGGTGCACGCGAGCCTCCCCGCCTGTCTCGAATCCCTGCAGGGCGCGCGCCTCTTCAGCATCGAGACCGGCGGCGGCCGCCCCTACAGCGACGCGCAATTCCAGCCGCACGACGCGCTGCTCTTCGGCCCCGAGACCCGTGGCCTGCCCGCGCGGGTGCTCGAGCAGGTGCCGCGCGAGCGCCAGCTCGCCATCCCGATGCGCGCCGGCAATCGCAGCCTCAATCTGTCCAACGCGGTGGCGCTGGTGGTCTACGAGGCGTGGCGGCAGAATGGTTTCACCGGCGCGAGCGCATCGCAGTAAAGGGGCATCGCCATGGCTGACAGCGTGCTGCTCGTGGACTACGAGAACATCGGCAAGGTGGACCTGGGAGCCGTTCCCGCCGGCGTGCGGGTGCCGTTCTTCTTCGGCGCCTCGCAGAAGTCCGTGCCCACCGGGTTTCTCAAGGCCGCAGTGAAGCTCGGAGAGCGGTTCGTGCAGATCGACATCGAGGGCCAGGGGAAGAATGCCCTGGACTTCCACATCGCCTTCTACCTGGGCGAATACCTGGCACGATCACCGCAGAGCCCATGCGTGATTCTGTCCCGGGACAAGGGCTTCGACCCGCTGATCAAACACCTGGTCAAGCGAGGCTTTGCCGTGCGGCGCGCCAACTCCATGGCCGAGGCACTCGGCTCGCGCGCACTGCCTGCTGCGGCGGCGCCGCGCGGTCAGGGTCGCCCGGCCACACGCAGCGACAACGCGGCGCTGCTCGCGGAAGCCCGGCACCTGATCGAGGGGACACAGAAGATCAGGCGCCCGCGCAAGCGCAAGGGCCTCGTCGCCGTGCTGCACTCGCACTTCTCGAAGAAAGTCCCCGAGCGCGAGCTGCAGGCTCTGGTGGATGAGCTGATCGCGAGGGGCGAGCTGAGTGAGTCAAATGGTGCAATCACCTATCACTCCTGACAGGTCGTGATGCGGCAGCGGGAACCGGAGCCTGAACCTCTCGAACGCCGTCGCGCTGCGGTTCGGACCCCGTCCTGCTGGGACGCGCAATCGCCGCGGCACTGCCGGACGAGACCAGATCCGCCACGCTTGCGTCCATTTACCGGGCGGAAGGCGCCGTGCGCGCTGCAGCCACCGAAGCAGGTCGGGCGACGAGGCTAGCCGGCACGGCGGCGAATTGAATTCAATCATTAGTCGGCCTCATGTGCACGCTGTGCCGATTTCGGAGCCGGATCGCTCCGCTCGGCCGTACCGCGCCGGTCGAGCGGACTGCGCACGCCGCCGGCACCTTTCGTGAGGACGTGGGTGTAGATCATGGTGGTCTTGAGATCCGAGTGACCGAGCAGCTCTTGGACGGTGCGGATGTCGTAGCCGTCCTCGAGCAGATGGGTGGCAAAGGCGTGCCTCAACGTATGACAGCTGGCGGGCTGGGTGAGTCCCGCCTTACGCACGGCCGACTGCACGGCTCGTTGCACGGCCTTCTCATGCAGGTGATGACGCACCGCCACGCCGGCGTACGGATCGCGGCAGAGCGTGGCCGAAGGAAATAAATACTGCCAGCCCCATTGTGTACCGCCCTGCGGATACTTCCGTGCAAGCGCCGTCGGTAGCGAAACGCCAGGCTGTCCGCGACGCCGCTCATCCTCGAACCAGGCCCGCAGCCGAGCCAGGTGCGCACGCAGAGGCACATCGAGTGCGTCCGGCACCATGGTCACACGATCCTTGCCGCCCTTGCCGTCACGCACGATGAGCTCACAGCGCTCGAGCGCAAGGTCCTTGACCCTAAGGCGCAGGGCCTCCATGAGACGGAGGCCGCTGCCGTAGAGGAGGTTGGCGACCAGCCACGACGTACCCTGCAGCTGCGAGAGGAGTGCCCGAACCTCATCGCGGCTCAGCACTAACGGTAAGCGCCTCGCGCTGCTCGCGCGGGTCACGTTATCCAGCCAAGGCAGCTCGATTGCCAGCACGTGGCGATAGAGAAACAACAGCGCCTGCAGCGCCTGGTTCTGCGTGGCGGAACTCACCTTGCGGTCCACTGCCAGGTAGGTCAAGAATTGCTCCACCTCCGGTGCGCCGAGTCGGCGCGGGTGCCGTCGGTGGTGAAATGCAATATAGCGTCGCATCCATTGCAGGTACGCTTGCTCCGTCCGCAATGCCAAGTGACGCGTGCGTATCCGTTCCCGCGCCACAGCGAGGAGACCGGGGCGCTTTGCCGCTGGATTACTCTCTCGATGGTAGGGCGTCATGGCCCTTCTCCTGGAGTGATGGAAGCAGATCGATAGCGTCGTGGTCGAGCGGCATATCGCGTGTGATTGACGCGTTTTGCTGCCCCAGTTCGGTCCTGCTAGTTTTTATCTGCGATCGCCGGACGCGGAGGGCAGCAAGTGCTTGATTT
>VBMV01000094.1:0-29231 GCA_005878835.1 Gammaproteobacteria bacterium
TACCCGACCCCGAGCGTCGTCGGGATGTTCAACCGCCTGCTGTCGGCGCCGTTTTCGCTGGTGCTCACGCAATCCTTCTCCTTCCTTTCGCGCCCCGCGGGACAGGCACTGCTGCAAAGACAGTTCCACCGCATGGCCAACGCGGGTGACTTTGCGCTCGTGCGGACGATGGGACTCAGGCGCCGGATCGAGCGGTTGATCGAGCCCTGCTCGGGGGTGATTCGGTGGGCCGGGGGAGATGCGCGGCGTGAGCCATAGAGCTAAGTTCGCCGACGCCAGAGCGTGAGCACTGTGGGCGTCAAAGCCGTCAACTCGGAAAGTTGTGGGACTCGTCAGCACCGCGCTCCCGGCCACCGCGATATAACAAGGCCACGCTAGTCGCGGCCTTGTTATTTTGTGCGCACATTATAAGGGATGTAATGGGGATAATCGCCAAATCATTGACTATCCCGAGTCGTGCTAGCACACTGCTAGCATGAGCGCTCGTGGTTCAACCTTGACGATCAGAGACGTGCCGGCACGGGTGGTGAAGAGCTTGAAGCGCCTCGCGAGCCGACAGAACAAGTCCATGGAACAGCAGGTGAGGGACATCCTGGAGCAGCACCTCGCCGAGCGCGACTCGGTCCTCGGCAGTCGCGCCGCCCGGAATCGAACGAGATCGACGCCTGGATCACCGGTGGCCGCGAGTGAGGGCGGTCGTCGATACCAACGTCGTTGCATACTACCTGCTCGGTACGCCGGGGTTCGCGTCGGAGGCGAAAGACTTCTGGCGCCGCGTGGTCGATCCCCTCGCGCCGGCTCTGTGGGAGGCGGAGTTCGCGAACGTCGTCTGGATGGCCGCTCGCGCGGGCGTCGTCGCGCCGGAAGATGCGCCCTCGAAGCTCGACTATGCAGGCCAGCTCGGGATCCATTCGATCGCGAGTCGAACGCTGTGGCGCGCGGCGCTCCGGCGCGCCTTGGAGTCCGGAGTCGCCGCCTACGACACCTTGTTTGTCGAGCTCGCGGATCGTGAGTCGCTGCCGCTCGCGACGTTCGACGAGCGGCTGCTCAGGAGTTTTCCGCTGATCGCGAAGCGCCCGAAGACGCTCGGGGCGTGACGCCTTCCCCGAGACCGGTCTGATCCGAGCGGCAGAAAAACGCGCCGCCGTTTCGAGATTGATGCCGCTGGGCCTCTGTATTACAATGTGTAATACATCCTCATGGCCATCCGCACAGTAAGACTCGATGCCGAAGCAGAGCACGTGCTCGACGAAGTGCGTGCGGCAACGGGTTGGCCAATCTCAGCAACGCTCAAGGCGGGCTTACGTTCGCTGCAGAAGAGCTTGAGGAGTGGGGAAAGCAGTCGGTCTGCGTACGAAATTTACCGGGAGCTGGACTTGGGCCCGGGAGGGTACGCCGTGGCTCCTTCCACTGACGTCCGGGCCGCACTGCGCAGGCGACTGAAGCAAAAGCGCCGTCGATGATTCTGGTCGACACCGGGCCGCTGGTCGCATTATTCGACCCCCGGGACCGACAGCATCGGCGAGCGGTGAACACACTCAGGAATCTGCGCGCGCCGCTCTCGAGCACCGTGGCGGTACTGACGGAGGCTTTCCATATGCTCGAGCCGCAGAGTATCGGTTCCGATCGCCTGCGCGCGTTCGCGTTGCAGGGTGGCTTGGCCATCTGGTTTTTTGATCGTGCGGCAGTCACGCGCGCCTTCGAACTCATGGAACAGTACGCGGACCGTCCTATGGATCTCGCCGACGCCTCGCTCATAGTGGCGGCCGAAGCGCTGGAAACACGCAAGGTTTTCACGCTTGACCGCGCAGATTTCAATACGTACCGGATTCGCCGCGGTCATCGATACCACACGGTTGAAGTGATCGCGTAGGGTTCAGCGGGCGCAGATTCATCCTGCGCGCACGGGCTTGCGTGATCTGCGCTTAGCGCAGAGTCAGCGTGCAGCTCAGCATCGCGCCGCGCTCGAGCGGAACGACTCTCAGGCCGGTCTCTTCATCCGCCCGGTCACGGCGGTTCATGGCGAAGTGCGCGCTGGCGATTCCGAGCGCCGCCCCGGCGACGGTGTCGGACAGCCAGTGCGCATTGTGCTTGAGGCGCTCGTAACCGGTGGCGGCGCCCAGGCCGTAACCCAGCACGCGCCGCATCCACCGATAGTCGTCGCTCCCTGACTCGGCGAGCACCGTGCCCACCGCGAAGGCGGCGGTCGAATGCACCGACGGAAATGAATTTCCGCCGCCCTTGCGCCACTGGTTCGGGTCACTGGTGTGATCCGGTCCCTCGCGACCGACGGCGTACTTGAGCGCATAACCACTGACGCTGCCCAGGCCCGCGGCCTCCAGCATGGCCCACGCCTCGGCGCGGCCATTCCTGTCATCGATCAGGTTCGCGTACCCCCAGGTCGCCACGAACACCGCGGCGGCCGGAATCGCGTCCTGCACGTCCTTGTTGGTCGTCGGCGCTGAAGTGAGGGTCTTGAGGAAATGCGTGCGCACCTGGGTGTCGTAGTGGTGAGTGGCGCCGATGGCGACGAGCGCACCGCCAAACCAGGCCCAGTCGCCGCGGTCCCAGTGCAGGGGTGCGGTGAAGTAGCGCTTGATGTCGGACGCGAGGCCCGAGCGGGAGGCTTGCGGCGCGGGCGCCGCCGGCGGTGGCGGCGACGGCTGTTCAGAAGTCTGACACCAGGCGCCGCCACAGACGGTGAGAGTTCCTGCTGCGATGAGCAGGGTCAGCGGCGTTGGGACTCGCACGATCGTGCCAGACATCATGGCCCGCCACGGGCCATATCAGCTCCGCACCGGGCTTGCCGCAGCCAGCAACTCATCCACGCGGAATATCGGATAGAGATTGAGATGCGAGTCCCAGGAGGGGTGACGGCGCAGGAAGAATTCCCGCCGCGCGGCGGGGTTCGCGGCGAAGGCCGGATCCGCCTCGAGCTTGCGCGCGAATTCATCCTGCAGCTGCGGGTGCTGTGCGAGCACGGTGCGCGCGATCTGTTCCGCGACGTAGGGCTCCAGGTATTCCTTGTGCTCGAAGCACGCGTTGAAGAACCCCCAGGCGGCGAACGAGTCCGGCGCCTGCGGCTCGAGCAGGTGCATCAGCAGGCGCGCGAGCGCTTGTGCGATCGGCACGAACAGGGCGCCGGCGGCGATGTCCTGGGTCTCGCGTCCCCAGGCGCCGCTCAGGCTCACGCGCATGCGCCCCTCGAAGGGTGCGGCGGCGAACCGCACCTGCGTGGCGCGGAAGGCTTCGACGCGCACGCCCTCGCTGCGCGCGCGCACCGGCTCGCAGGCGATGCCGTGCAAGGCAAGCCGCGTGCCGATATCCTGCGCCCACGCGCACGGCACGACGTAGCCGCCCAGCGGCGCCTTCACCACCAGGGAAGGCGAAACACGATCGCGAAACGGCACCCGCCACACCTGCGGCGTCTTCGGGTCGTAGACGGTCACCGGCTCGCCGGAGATGGGCGAGGGCTCGCGCGTGTAGGCGTAGCCCTGGAAGTCGATGAGCTCGGAGCCGGCGGCGCCGCCCGCATCCAAGGGCTCGCCGCTGCCGCTCTCGCGCCAGCCGGAGCTGTAGGCGAGCGCGACCTGCGCTCCGCCGAGGCGAGCGGCCGCGGCGTCCGCCTGCAGGGCGCGCTCGCGCCACTCTTCGCCGTGCGCGGCGAGCAGTTCCGCAAGGGCGACGATGGTGTTGCGCGTGACGCGCACGCGCGTCGCGTAGTCCTTCCAGGAGTGCGTCTCGACCAGCACCGTGAAGCGGTTACGCTGCGGAAAGTACCCGGTGGAGAAGCGCGGCGAGTACACGGTGAGCAGGAAACCGGAAGTCGGGTCGTCGGTCCTGGCCAGGTCCGGGTAGAAGGGCAGGGGCATCGAGCCTGAGCGCGCGAGCCGTGCGATCAGCGCATCGCGCAGCTCGCGGCCCAGCGGGTACAGGTGCGCATCTCCCTGGTTGAGGGGCTCCACCTGCAGTGAGATATCGGGCTGAAAGTCCGCGCCATCGGTGACGTGCAGGTCGGCGCACACCAGCGGGTCCCAGGTGCGGATCAGCCCCAGGAGCGAGCGCATTTCGGGTGCATCCGCCTTGGTGTGGTCGCGGTTGAGATTGAGATTCTGCGCGGTGGTGCGCCAGCCGGTCTCTTCGGGGCCGTTCTGGTTCGGCCGGTTCCAGCGGCCGAAGCGCTCGTGCCCATCCACGTTGAAGGCCGGCACGAACAGAATCGCGATCCGCTCCAGCACCCCGGGAGCTGCGGTCTCGCCCAGCAGTTCGCGCAGCGCAATGAAGCCCGCGTCCTTGCCGTCGCTCTCGCCGGGATGGATACCCGCCTGCAGCATGAGCACGGGCACCTGGCGCGCATCGGCGCGGCAGGCGATGAGCGCGCGCATGGGTCGCCCCTCGGCGGAGCGCCCGAACTCCAGGCTGCGCACCGCGCGCGGCCAGGCCGCCGCGAACGCCGCGCACAGCCGCGTCACTTCATCGGTGCGACCGGTTCTGCTGAAGCCCGACTCCTCGGCGACCGTGGTGAGCGTGTGATCTTGCACGATGCGGTCTTACGGTGCGCTGGCGCCAGCGCCCGGCGCGCCGCCATTGAAGACCGCCGGCGGCGGCACGGTGAGGGCTCTCGCGCCGTTGCTCTTCAGCGCATCGTTGAGAGCGGGCAACTGGGTGGAGGTGAGGCGGTTGAATTCCCCCTCGATCTCGCCGAGCTCCGAGCGCAGCGCGGCGATGTTCTCCAGCTGGTATGCCGAGGGTGGCCCATCCCAGGCGGCGATCGCACCGTACAGCTGATCGGTGTGCTCCCGCAGCCGCTCCTCCCCGGTGATCGCTCCGCCTTCCTTGGTGGCGACGATCTTCTTCCTGATCGCATCGAGCTTGCCGTCGAAGTCCTCGAGCCGGCGCAGCAGCGCCTCACCCTTGGGCCGGCTCTTGCCTGCCTCGGCGACCTGTTCGCGCAGGCCGGCAATACGACCGAACAGTGCCGACTCATCGTTGAACAGCGCATACACCTTCATCGCCGCTTCATACTGTGCCTTGCGATCCGCCGGGGTCCACTTGACGCGCGTGTCCAGGCCGATGGCGAGGTGGCTTTCGTAGACCTTATCGTTCTTGTGGAGGCGAATGGTATAGGCGCCCGGCAGCACACGCGGCCCCTGCGTGCCGGCGAACGCCAGCTGCGCGGCCGGCGGCACGTGCGGCGCTCGCCGGTGCATGGTCCACACCACGCGATTGAGCCCGCGGCGGGGGCTCGCCGGCAGCTCGTCGATGAGCTCCCCGCTCGCGTCCCGCACTTCGATCCTGAGCTTGCCGAACAGGTGGCGGGTACGCTGGTAGTAGGTCAGCACGGCGCCATGGGCCGGGTTGTCGCCCACGAACGCGGCGGCGCCGTTGGCCCAGCCACCGTTGGCCTCGATGCGCTGCTGCTCGGGGCGCGCGGACACGAAGGCCGCGTCCTGCGAGGTCAGCTGTGGCGTCAGCTGGCGCAGCGGCGTGATGTCATCGACGATCCAGATGCCGCGGCCGTGGGTGGCGAGCACGAGGTCGTTGTCGCGAGGCTGGATCGCCACATCACGCACCGCCACCGCCGGCAGGTGCCCGCCCTTGAACTGCGCCCAGTGCGCGCCGCCGTCGACCGAGATCCACAGTCCGAACTCGGTGCCGAGAAACAGCAGCTGCGAATCGACGCTGTCTTCCTTGATGACGTGCGCGTAGCCGCGCACGCCCTTGGGATCCTGCGCACTGACCAGCGGCCTCCAGGACTTTCCCCAGTCGCTGGTGGCATAGACGTACGGCGCCATGTCACCGTACGTGTGCCGGTCGAGGGCGACATAGGCGCTGCCGGGCGCGAAGGCGCTCGCCTGCACCCAGCTCACCCAGGCGTTCCTGGCGACTCCCGGCACATGGCCGACGACATTGTCCCAGTGCTGCCCGCCATCACGGGTCAACTGCAGGTTGCCGTCATCGGTGCCGACCCAGATGACCCCGGCGGTAAGCGGCGACTCGCTGATCGAATAGACCGTGGTGTGCATCTCCGCCGAGGAATTGTCGACGGTGATGCCACCGGACTGTTCCTGCTTCTGCTTTTGCGGATCGTTGCTGGTCAGATCCGGCGAGATCCGCTCCCAGCTCTGGCCGTGATCGCGCGAGCGGAACAGGAACTGCGCGCCGATGTAAACCGTGCCCGGCTCGTGCGGGGACAGCGCGATCGGGGTGTTCCAGTTGAACCGCAGCTTGGTGTAGCGCTTGAGGTCGGCGGCGCCGAGCTTGGGCTGGATGTCCCGCGTCTCGTGGGTACGCATGTTGACGCGGCCGATGTTGCCGCCCTGGTATTCGGCGAACACATAGTCAGGATCGGAAGTGTCGGCGAACATCCAGAAGCCGTCACCGTTGAACATGTTTTCCCAGCGGGAGCTGGTGATGCCGCCCGGATAGGCGGAGTCGCCTACCCAGGAGCTGTTGTCCTGCAGGCCGCCGTAGACGTGGTAGGGGTCGGCGTTGTCGAGGCTGACGTGGTAGAACTGCGAGATCGGCAGATTGTCGGTCTTCCACCACTTGTTCGCGCCGTCGTAGGAAATCCACAGTCCGCCGTCGTCCCCGGCGAACACGTGTTTGGGGTTGCCCGCCTCGATGAAGACGTCGTGCACATCCCCGTGCATGCCGCCGAACCCGCCGATGGTGCTGAAGCTCTTGCCGCCGTCCTCACTCATGATGAGGTTGCCGTCGGTCTTGTAGAGGCGATTGGCGTCCTGCGGATCGACGATGAGGTTGGCGAAGTAGAACGGTCGCCAGACCATCCATTGGCTCTTGTCGCCGCGTTCCCAGCTGCTGCCGCCGTCGTGCGAGATCAGCAGCGCCGAGTCGGTCGACTCGACGAAGGCGTACACCCTCGTGGAATCGCTCGGCGCCACGGCGAGCGCGATGCGGCCGTAAGGTTTGGCGGGGAAGCCCTTATTGGCCTGCGGGGTGATTTCGCTCCAGCTCCTGCCGCCATCCGCGCTGCGATACAGGCCGCTGCCGGAGAAGGCGGTCGGCCCGTCCCCCCCGGAGCGGAACGTCCAGCCCTTGCGCCGGAAGTCCCACAGGCTGGCGAACAGCACGTCCGGAGCGCGTGGGTCGAGCGCGATGCTGCCGCAGCCGGTCGAGAGATTGGCGCCCTTGAGCACCAGCTGCCAGGTGCGGCCGCCGTCGGCGGTCTTGTACAGACCGCGCTCGGCCGAGTCGCTCCACAGCTTGCCGGGCACGCAGGCATAGACGGTGTCGGCCGAGCGCGGGTCGACGATGATCCTGGAGATGCGCTCGGAGTCGGGCAGGCCGACGTGCGTCCAGGTCTCACCGGCGTCGGTGGACTTGTAGATGCCATCGCCGATCGACACGCTGTTGCGCGTCCAGCTCTCACCGCTGCCCACCCAGACGTTCTTCGGATTGGAGGGGTCGAGCGCGATCGCGCCGATCGACTGCACCGGCTGCTCGTCGAACACCGGTTTGAAGGTCGTGCCGCCGTCGGTCGACTTCCATACCCCGCCGCTCGCCGCGCCGACGAACAGCGTCACCTTGCCGGAGGCATCGGTGTAGCCGGCGAGAGCGGAAATCCGCCCGCTCATGGCGGCCGAACCGATGTTGCGCGCGCCGAGGCCGGAGATCGTGCCGGAATCGATCACCGTCGCGCCGCTCCCCGCGGCATCGGCGAGGGCAGCGGAGCTCAGACCGGGCAGGAGCACGCACGTCAATGCCGCAAGCTCGATACGCATCGTTCTTCTCCTTGAACCTATCGGGCCGGGGCGGCGGGCGCGCTCGCGGCGGGAAAGTGGAACAGGGCATCGTCGGCGGTGAGGTTCGCTTCGGCCTTGTCGAACTGCACCTTCTGGCGCTCGCTCGAGCCGCGGGGCCCCGATTCCTGGGCAAACGGGAAGTAGACACCAGCCACCTGCTCGTAATCGCCGTAGTCGATGACCGTCTCGTTGGGCACGCCGTGCTCGATGCGCCGGTTGATCGCGCGCACCTCGAGGAAGTAATCCGGATCGAGATAGACGTAGGTGATGTCGCCGTTGGGGCGCGTCACCCGCAGCTTGTGCGCCTCGGTGCCATCGACGTCCTCGGTACCCAGATAGTCGAGTGTGTAGCCCTTGGCCTTGTAGTCCACGAGGGTGCCGGCGAAATCCGCCGCATCCTCGCCCAGGCCCTTGGCGTCGTCGGCCGACAGCTTCTCCGGATCCTTGCGGCCCTGGAAGGGGTTGATCCGCCACGCCTGCGTGCCGTCATAGGCTTCCACCTCGGTCAAGCCTTGCAGCGCGGCGTCGCAGCGGATCGATCGTGGGCGCTTCAGCACGCACAGGTACCCGAGCTCGAGCGTGCCGCCATTGACCAGTAGCTTGCCGGAGAGGCGCAGCGAGGAGATCGCGTGCAGTTTGTCGATCCCACCCCGGGCTGCGACGTTCTTGGCGGCGAGCTCCTCGGCGGTAGAGCCCAGCGCGAGCGGTGCTGCGAGCACCATCAGCATGGCCATGACTGAATGCATGAGACTCTCCCTGAGCGGTATCCCCGGCATGATGCACCGCCGCGGGCGCCGGTGTCGGGTCAGACAACATCGGCGCGACGATTTCTTGATTCGGCTCGGCGCTTTTGCAGCGCGTATTTCACTGCGAATTGCCTGCGACTGCAATTTCAGCGCGGTTGGGCTCTGCGCTAGATGCTCGACAGGAGCGCGGGGACCGCGCGCGCGGGGGCGACGTGCTCGAACCCGCAGGCGAGCCGCAGCAGCGTCGGTTCGCTGAATGCAGCGCCAAAAAAAGACAGTCCCACGGGCAGACCCCGGTGCAGACCCGCCGGTACGCTGATGTGCGGATAGCCCGCGATCGCGGCGGGCGAGGAACAGCCGCCGGTATCGAAGTCGCCGTTCACCGGATCGATCAGCCATGCAGGTCCCGAGGTCAGCGTTACGATGGCATCCAGTCGATGGCGGGCGAGGACCGCATCGATGCCCCTGGCGCGCGTCGCGCGCAGGCAGGCGGCACGGGCCTTGAGGTAGGGCGCGTCTTGCAGGCCCGCTTTGGCTTCGGCTTGACGCAGCAGCTCCTGGTCGAAGAGCGGCAGCTCGCGAGGCGCCTGGGCCGTGTTGAAACGAATCAAGTCAGCCAGGGTACGGACCGGGAAGCCGGTCGGGAGCCTCGCCAGGTAGGCGTTCAAATCGCTCTTGAACTCGTACAGCAGAACTTCCTGCTCGGGCGCCACCCAGTCACCGTGCATTGGGAGATCCGCCGGATCGATGATCTGGGCGCCGGCCTGGGCGAGTGTGGCGACACACCGATCGAGGAAATCGTTCAGCGGCGCATTGTCGGCGAAGAACCGGCGCGCGATGCCGAGTCTTGAGCCGCGCAAGCCATCCGCATCCAGAAAGCGCTCATAGTCGGCCACGAACCGACCTGCCACCGCCGCACTCGCCGCATCCGAGGGGTCCGGACCGGATAGGGCGCCGAGCAGCAGCGCCGCATCGCGCACCGAGCGTGCCAGCGGACCTGCGGTGTCCTGGCTGTGTGAGATCGGCACGATACCGCGCCGGCTGACGAGTCCGACGGTCGGCTTCAGCCCCACGATGCCGTTGATCGAGGCTGGGCTGACGATCGATCCGTCGGTCTCGGTACCGACGGCGGCGGCACACAGATCCGCCGCGACTGCGACCGCTGAGCCCGAACTCGAGCCCGATGGCGTGCGGTTCAGCGCATGGGGATTCAGCGTCTGCCCACCACGCGCGCTCCAGCCGCTCGAGGAATGCGTCGAGCGGAAGTTCGCCCACTCGCTGAGGTTCGTCTTGCCCAGAATCACGGCGCCGGCGGCCCGCAGGCGCGCGATGAGCGGCGCGTCCTGCGGGGCATGCCAGCCCTCGAGGGCGAGGGAGCCTGCGGTGGTCATCATCGGATCGGAGGTCTCGACGTTATCCTTGATCAGAATCGGCACGCCGTGCAGTGGCCCGCGCGGCCCGTGCGTGCGGCGCTCCTCGTCCAATGCGGCGGCGATCTCCAGCGCACGCGGATTGGTCTCGAGCACGGCATGCAGCTGCGGGCCGTGACGATCCAACGCCTCGATACGATCGAGGTAGACCTGCGTCAGGCCCCGCGCCGTGAGGCGCCCGTCGGTCATTGCCGCGGCGATGTCGGCGAGGTCCTGGGGTGATCCCGCGGGTGCGCTCGGCGCACGCCCCGGAACGCTAAGGATGGCGGCAGTCGTCGCCATGAGAAAATCGCGGCGGTCCATCTAGGCCTCCTCGTAGCGGCGTGCGTACGGGCCGCCGCGGCGGGCATAGACTCTGTGGACTATATAATAAGCACGGTGGTGAAAGACTCACCCGCGAGCCTTCAGTCCGTATAATGAATTGTCCCGAAGGGAGCCAGCTGAGATGTCGGAGCGAGCCACCATCACGTCGCTGTTCGAACAGGTTGCCCGCGAGCAGCAGAGGAAACTGTCGCCGCTGTCGGATGACCTCAGGCTTCTGGAGTCGGGCCTTGACTCGCTCAGTTTCGCTCTCATCGTCGCGCGGCTGGAGGACAAGCTCGGCTATGACCCGTTCGACACCGCCGAGAGCTTTCCGGTGACGTTCGGGGACTTCGTGAGACTGTACGAAAGCCACTCGCGCTAGCCCCATGTGGCTGTGGGGGTCGTTGACTGGCTCCGGCGCGCCGCCCTCGGGGTGCCTGCTTGGCGCGGGCGCACGCATCGACCTTGCCACCCTTGCCGGCGCATCGAGCCTCGGCGGGGGGTTGGAGGCGCTGCGTGGGCGCTGCGTCCTCCTCGCCGCCGGCGACCAGTTGACCGCCGCACTCGCGCTGATCGAGCTCGATGGGGTGGCGCGGCGCATGGTGCTCTGTCCGCCCGACCTGTCTGCCGAGCATGCGCCCGCCGTGATGCGCGATTCGGGAGCGGATGCGTATCTCACCGATGCGGGCGCCGCCGCCGTACCCGGCCTCGCGGGGCTGCACGTCAGCTCGGGACCTGCGTTGCAGGCGCTCGGCCTTACACGGCGGCGCTCGCACGACACGGAGTGGATCCTGCTCACTTCCGGCACCAGCGGGGCGCCGAAACTGGTGCAGCACACGCTCGCGAGCCTCACCGGCGCATTCAACGCTCAGGAGCCTCCTCCGGGTCCCGTGGTATGGGCCACGTTCTATGACATCCGCCGCTATGGCGGTCTGCAGATCTTCCTGCGCGCGCTGCACCATGGGTCGCTGGTGCTTTCGAGCGCTGCGGAATCGACCGCCGATTTCCTCGCCCGCGCCGCCGCGGCCGGGGTTACCCACATCTCTGGAACCCCCTCGCACTGGCGCCGGGCGCTCATGAGCGGCGCCGCCGCGCGGATCTCGCCGCGCTATGTGCGCTTGTCCGGGGAGATCGCCGATCAGGGGATCCTCGACAGTCTGCACCGTGCCTTTCCGCGAGCGACCGTCGCGCATGCGTTCGCCTCCACCGAGGCGGGGGTGGGATTTGAGGTGCGCGACGGGCTCGCCGGCTTCCCGGCGGCCCTGGTTGGAGCCCCGGGGGCCGCCGTCGACATCGACGTGACAGGCGGTACGCTGCGGCTGCGGTCCGCCGGCAATGCGATGGGCTACCTCGGCGCGCACGCGCCGGCGCTGAAGGACAGCGACGGCTTCATCGAGACAGGGGACCGCGTCGAGCTGCGCGACGGACGCTACGTTTTCATCGGCCGCGGCGGCGGAGTCATCAACGTCGGCGGACTCAAGGTATATCCTGAGGAAGTGGAGGCGATCATCAATGCCCAGCCGGGCGTGCGCATGTCGCTCGTCAAGGCTCGCCGCAGCCCGATCACCGGGGCCGTCGTGACGGCGGAGGTGGTGCTGATCGAGGGCGCGGCGGCGGGAGCTCAGGCCGAGGAGCTGCTGAAGGGCGAGATGCTGCAGGCGTGCCGCCGTCACCTGGCGGCGCACAAGGTACCGATGAGCATTCGCATCGTGCCGGCACTGGAGGTCTCCGCGTCCGGGAAACTGGTGCGTCCCGATGCGTAACGTCGTGGTCACCGGAGGCAGCCGCGGGATCGGGCTGGCGATTGCCACCACGCTCGCAGCCGCGGGCTATCGCGCGATTGCCATCGCCCGCACCGCGAGCGAGGAGCTGCGCTGCGCCATCGCGGCGGGGGATGGCCAGGGCGGCGCGGTGAGCTTTCGCGCCTTCGATCTGAGCGCCAGCGCCGCAATCGCGGGGCTCGTCGGCAGCCTGCGCGAGGAGTTCGGCCCTCTTTACGGGCTCGTCAACAATGCCGGCATCGGCACGAGCGGCATGCTCACGCTGATGCGCGATGAGCAGATCGAGGAGCTGGCGCGCCTCAACATGGTCGCGCCGATCATCCTCACCAAGTACGTGCTGCGTGGGATGATGGTCGAGCGCGCGGGCCGCATCGTCAACATCGCCTCGATCGTCGGCGGCTCGACCGGCTATAGCGGGCTGTCGGCCTACGCGGCCACCAAGGCGTCCCTCATCGGCTTCACCCGCTCACTGGCGCGCGAGGTCGGGCAGCTCGGCATCACGGTCAACGCGGTCTCTCCCGGCTTCGTTGACACGCAGATGACGCGCGAATTGGGCGAGAAACAGCGCGAGCAGATCGTGCGCCGCAGCGCCCTGCGGCGGCTCCCCGGCGTCGCTGACGTCGCCGCCGGCGTCGAGTTCCTGCTGAGCGAGCGCGCCCGCAACATCACCGGCATCACACTCACGGTGGACGCCGGCAACACGGTCTAGCCATGTGCGCGTGGGTGAGTCGTAGCGCTGCGATCTGCTGCGTTGCGATCGGCGTTGCCGCCTGCTCGCACCGGAGCGTACCCGCAGACCCCTGGGATCCGCAGGCCGCGGCCGCGTACCTTGACCACAGGATCGAGTGGTGGATGGGATGGTCGGGCGCGGCCCGCGATCAGGGGACGTTCTGCTTCTCCTGCCATACGGCGGTGCCCTATGCGCTCGCGCGCCCGAGTCTTCGCACGGCGCTCGCCGAGGTGGCGCCCACCGCCGCCGAGCGCAAGCTCATGGAGGACGTCAGACAACGCGTGCGGCTGTGGAGCGCGACCCGCCCCTTCTACACCGATGAGCGGCACGGGCCGGGCAAGAGCGCCCAATCCCGCGGCACCGAAGCGGTCCTGAGCGCGCTGATGCTCGCCTGGGATGACGAGCGCAGCGCTCGCCTCAGCGCCGCGACCCGCGCGGCGCTCGAGCACATGTGGGCGGTGCAGCTCTCGAGCGGGCCTGATAGCGGAGCGTGGGCGTGGCTCGACTTCAATCTGGCGCCCTGGGAAGTACCGGACGCGCAGTACTATGGAGCCGCCCTCGCTGCCCTGGCGGTCGGAGTCGCCCCGCAGGACTATCGATCGCTCCCGCAGATCCAGGATCCTCTGCAGCGGTTGCGCGAATACCTGGCGCGCAATTACCCGGCGCAGTCCCTGCACCATCGCCTGGTGCTGCTGTGGGCCTCGACGAGACTCGAGGGGCTTCTGGCCTCCGAGCAACGTCAGGCGCTCATCGAAGCGGCGCTACGCGCGCAGAACCCGGATGGCGGCTGGAGTCTGTCCGCGCTCATTTCGCCCTCGAGCAGGCGCGGTGAGCTGCTGCGCGATGCGGTGAGCGACGGCTATGCGACGGGCCTGGTCACCCTTGTGCTGGAGCAGGCGGCCATGCCCCGCGCGCTCGAGGCCGTGCGACGTGGCCGGTCCTGGCTGGTGCGCAATCAGCGCGGGCACGGAGGGCTCTGGGTGCGTGGGCAGGAGGGCTTCTGGGTCACGCATTCCCTGAACAAGCGCCGCAATCCCTCGAGCAACGTCGGCCTGTTCATGAGTGATGCGGCGACGGCCTACGCGGTCCTCGCGCTGACCCAACCGCCTGACGTTGAGCCCAAGACTGCGGCATTGCGGCCGTAGCGCGACCTTCCAACTCCGCGAGGGCGCGCGGCGCGCTCGCTACAGGCGCAGGCTCCCGGCGCCAATGCGCTCGTAGAGCGCCGCATCGACTCTCACGTAAGCCTCGCGCGCGCGGTCGTCGAAATACACCGGGTCGCCGAAGCGCGCCGGATCGTATCCCTGCCGCGCCAGCTCGCTTTTCTTCAGCCTGAATGTGCCGGTGAGCTCGATCGAGGGCACGATCCGAATGAACAGCGGACGCGCATAGGCGGGTAGAGCCTGCAGGTGGCGCCGCAAGGCCGCCAGCTCGAACTGCGCGGCAACCACGACGGCCGCCATGCCTGCACGCCCCTCGGTCCCCGGCACGCCGACTCCGTAAACCACCGCATCGCTCACGCCCGGGCAGGCGGTGATGACGGCGGTGACCTCGCCGGTGGAGACGTTCTCGCCCTTCCAGCGGAAGGTGTCGCCAACGCGATCGACGAAATAGAAAAACCCCTGATCGTCCTGGCGCATCAGATCGCCGGTGCGGTACCAGGCATCGCCCTCGGCAAAGACATCGCGCAGTATCTTCTGCTTCGACGCCTCAGGATCCGCGTAGCCTTCGAAGCGCCCGCCGTCCCGAGCCCCCGGCCTCGACAGCGCGCCGATGGCCTCGCCGACTTCATCGGGCGCGCACCGCAGGCAGTGCCCGGCCTCGTCGCGCACGGGAGCGCCCGCTTCGGTGTCGAATTTGATGAGGGCCACCGGCACGCGATGCGCCAGGAACGCCGGGATCCGGCCGATGGCGCCGGCGCGCCCTTCGCAGTTGTACAGGGAGAAGCTGCCTTCGGTCGCGGCGTAATACTCCAGGATCTGCGGAATGCGGAAGCGTCGCTGGAACTCCTCCCACACCTCCGCCCGCAGGCCGTTGCCGCAGCACAGCCTGAGCGCGTGGCGCGTCTCCTGCGCCTGCGGCGGGCTCGCCAGCAGATACCGGCACAGCTCACCGATGTACTGGAAGAGCGTGCAGCGCTCAGCCACGATGTCCTGCCAGAACTCGCGCGCCGAGAAGCGCTCGCGCAGCACCACGGCTCCGCCACCCACGAGCGGCGCGCCGCTCGCCACCACGCCGCCGATGCTGTGGTACATCGGCAGGCAGTTGTACATGCGATCGGAGGGTGCGGCGTGCATCAGGCCGGCAAACCAGTGAGTCCACTGCATGAGGCGAAAATGGCTGACGTTGGCCGCTTTGGGCAGCCCGGTCGTGCCCGAGGTGTAGATGAAGAGTGCGCGCTGCTCGAGCGAGGGCGCCGGCGCCTCCGCCTCGCTCAACCGATCTGCCGGCATGCGCGCGGCCTCGAGGTCAAGCCGCGGCAGACCCGCTTCCCCCGCCCCGTGTGCCCAGCAGGCGAGCGTGCTCGGCAGGCGCGCGCGCGCTCCCTGGAGCGCGCCGCTCAGAGCGGCCCCGACCAGCACGCAGCGCGGGGCCACGACCTGGATGGCGTGCGCCAGCAGCTCGCCGGTCAGGTTCGTGTTGAGAAGCGACACGGTGACGCCGATGCGGGTGAGGCCGAGCCAGATGGCCATGTAGTCGGGGCAGTTCCCCATCAGCAGGCACACGACGTCCCCGGCGGTCAGACCCTGCGCGAGGCCCCAGCGCGCGTAACGACTCACCGCCTGCGCGAGCGCGCGGTAGGTCAGAGAGCCCTCGCGCGCGAGCAGCGCCGGCGCCGCCTCGAACCGCTCGGCCAGAGTGTCGATGAGCAGCGGCAGGATCGGCGCCTGGCCGCGCTCGATGGGAGCTGTCGCCTCGAGCGCGCGTAGCCACGCCTTCGCAGGTGAGCGCATGTTTTCAGGCCGGGGAGCGCTCATAATGCGCAAACGGTGCCGATGGCGTCAGCGCATGTGATGCGTAGGCGCGGTCTTGGCAGCGGCTGTAAGCCAACAGGTGATGCGAGGCAATGAGACCAGAGACTATCGCTTTGCACAGCGGCTTCGACTGCGACCCGACCACCAAGTCCGTTGCCGTGCCCATCTACCAGACGGTTGCCTACGCCTTCGACAGCGCCGCGCATGGCGCGGCTCTGTTCGACCTCGAGGTCGAGGGCTACCGCTATTCGCGCATCGCCAACCCGACCAACACGGTGCTCGAGCGGCGCGTCGCCGATCTCGAGGGAGGTGCGGATGCCCTGAGCGTGAGCACCGGGCAGGCGGCGGTGCACTTTGCGGTGCTGGCCGTGACGGAAGCGGGCCGGACGCTGGTCTCGGTGCCGCAGCTCTACGGGACCACGCACACGCTGCTCGCGCACATTCTGCCCAAGCTCGGAGTCAGGACGAGGTTTGCCAGGTCCGACAAGCCGGCGGATCTCGCGGCCCTCATCGATGAGAGCACCAGTGCCGTGTTCTGCGAGACGGTCGGCAACCCGGCCGGCAATGTCTGCGACCTGGAGGCGATTGCCGAAGTGGCGCACCGGGCGGGGGTGCCGCTGATCGTCGATAACACGGTTCCAACCCCGATACTGATTCGCCCCATCGACTACGGCGCGGACGTCGTCGTGCACTCGCTGACCAAGTTCCTCGGCGGCCATGGCACCACCTTGGGCGGCATCATCGTGGACGCCGGCAAGTTCCCCTGGCAGAAGTATGGTGCACGATTCCCGATGCTGACGCAGCCGGACGATTCCTACCATGGGCTCGTCTACACCGAGCACTACGGGCCGCAGGCCTACATCGGCCGCTGTCGCAGCGTCTATCAAAGGACCATGGGCGCGGTGCTGCCGCCGCTCAGCGCCTTTCTGCTGCTGCAAGGCATCGAGACGGTGGCTCTGCGCGTGGAGCGTCACGTCGAGAATGCGCGGCGGGTCGCGGAATTCCTGCGTGCCGACCGGCGCGTCGCCTCCGTCAGCTACGCGGGCTTCCCGGACAGCCCGTACTATGCGCTGGTGCAGAAATATCTCGGCGGGCGCGCCTGCTCGCTGCTGACCTTCACGATTCGCGGCGGCTACGATGCCGGCACCCGCTTCTACGACGCCTTGCGCCTGTTCAAGCGGCTGGTGAATCTGGGGGATGCGAAGTCTCTGGCGTGTCATCCCGCCTCGACCACGCACCGGCAGATGTCCCCGGAGGAGCAGCGCCTCGCGGGCATAGGGCCCGAGACCCTGCGCCTGAGCGTCGGCATCGAGCACATCGATGACATCATCGCCGACCTCGACCAGGCACTCAGCGCCGCCACGCGCGGCTGAGGGCTTGCGCATGAGCGAGGAACTGCCGCCGCCGGTGCCAGCGCTATTCCCCGCTCGCGGGCCGCGCGAGCGCCTGGATGATCATCTGACACGCGAGCTTGCGCTCGCCGGCGAGCGCATCGCCCGCGGGTCGGTCATGCCTACCCTGGACATGGCGAGATTTCGCCGCGAGCTCGCCGGCTTTGATTTCGAGAACCCCCGTCCCATCGAGCCGCTGCTCGAATGGGCGATCGCGCAACTCGAGCACGGCGTCACCCACATGACGCACCCGCGCTACTTCGGTCTGTTCAATCCGGCCGCCAACTTCCCCTCGCAGTGCGCCGATCGCATTGCCGGCGCCTTCAATCCGCAGCTGGCGAGCTCGGGCTCATCCCCGGCGCCGGTCGAGATCGAAGCACACGTCATCCGTGCCTTCGCGCGGCGCGCCGGCCTGCCGGCGGAGGCGTCGGGACATTTCACCACCAGCGGCTCGGAGGCGAACTACACCGCGCTGGTGTGCGCGCTGACGCGCGCGGAACCGCGATTTGGCGAGGACGGGGTGCGGGCATTTGCCGCCCCGCTCGCCATGTACACCTCGTGCGAATGTCATCCCGCCTGGTTCAAGATCGTGCACCAGGCCGGTGTCGGGCGCGCCGCGCTGCGGCTCATTGCCACCGACGGCCATGGCCGCATGGACGCGCGCGCGCTCGCGCAGCGCGTGGCCCAGGATCGCCAGCAGGGGCTGGTGCCGGTGCTCATCTCGGCCACGGCCGGCACCACCGGCGGCGGCATGGTCGATCCGCTGGCGCAGTGTGCGCAGATCGCGCGCGAGCACGGCCTGTGGTGCCACGTCGATGCCGCATGGGGTGGGGCGGCGCTATGCTCGGATCGGCTGCGCGGGTTCCTCGCAGGCATCGAGCTGGCGGACTCGCTCACCATCGATGCGCACAAGTGGCTGGCCACGACCATGGGCTGCGGCATGTTCATCACCAGACACCCGGCGCTGTTGAGCGAGGCATTTCGCGTCCGAGCCGACTTCATGCCCTCCAATGCGCACAGCCTCGATCCCTACCTGAACAGCGTGCAGTGGTCGCGGCGCTTCATGGGCCTGCGCCTGTTTCTGGCGCTCGCCGCGGCTGGCTGGCAGGGCTATGCCGCACACGTGGAGCGCTCCGTGGAGGTGGTCGGGCGGATCAGGGCGCGGCTGCTCACGCACGGTTGGTCCGTGGCCAATGACTCGCCGCTGGCGGTGCTGTGCGCGGTCCCGCCGCCCGGGCACCCCGGGGTCGGGGAGATCGTGCGGCGGGTGCGCGCCTCCGGGCGCGCCTGGGCCGCGTGCGCGACTTTCGAGGGGCGCGAGGTTGTGAGAGTCTGTGCAACGCACGGGGAGACGAGTCTCGCCGACGTCGATGAGCTCGTCGCCGCGCTAACCACCGCCGCTTGAGGCGCCAAGCCGCCGCACCAGCCGCTCGACCGAGACAATGGACTCGAAATTCTCCGGGGTAATCTCGGCCTGCGGGATGGTGAGACCGAACTCGACCTCGATGGCGAGCATGAGGTTCACCATCTTGATGGAGCTCATCCCGAGCTCGCTCAAGCGCGCATCGATCGGCAGAGGTCGGGAGGCGGCCGGGGGCCCGAGAATCTGCCTGATCAGGTCGATCAGACGCTCGCGCGTCGTGCGGTCGGAGAGGCCCTCGGTTGTGAGCTCGCTCATGGCCCGCACCATCAGGCCTGCGCCTGGACGGTCGTGCCTGCGGCGGCCTTCGCCTTCGCGACCCACGACAGCCAGTTGCCGTACATCGTCAGGGCCGCGGGCCGCCAGCTGCTGTGCGCGCCGGCTGCGGCGGCGGCCGGGAAGTCGGTGAGCAACTCGGGCGTGCGCTGCGACAGCGCGCGCTCCTGGAACTCGCGCAGCGCCGCCGCCGCCGCGGCGGAGAAGTAGCGGCAGGGGAGCGGGGGGTAGCTCGACTGCTGCCCGCTCAGGAACCGGCCGACATCGCGCCGGTACTCCTTGAACAGCGTGGTGCGCTCGTACTCCGGATGACCCTGGAAGAACAGGTGCAGGCTGCGGCGCTGCTTCACGAAGAAATCCGCACCCGACTCGGGTGAGCAGCTGAGGATCGCATATCCGGCCGCGCGCAGCTCTCCCACCGGCAGCTCGTTCCATCGGGAATGCGGCATCCGCAGCGGGGCGGAAACGCCACGCACGAGCGGGTGGCCGGCGAGAACGGTGTGCTCGAAGACGCCGAAGCGCTTCTGCCCGAGGCGCTGGCGGCGAACGCCGTCGAGCACCTCGACGGCGGCGTGCGCGGCGAGGCACGACCAGATGCTGGAGGCGGTGTGCTCTTCGGCCCAGTGGAGCACCTCCACGAACTGCGCCCAATAGGGCTCATCGCTCAAGGAGGCCGCGCGCGGCTCCGTTCCGGTGACGATGAGCGCATCCGGCGCCTGCCGCAGCAGCTCCTCGAGGCTCCAATAGATGCGCTCGATGCGCTCGCGAGCGGCCGGTCCGCGCGGCACTCCCGGCAGGCAGGAGAAGCACAGCCGCACCGGATGAGAGCCCGCTGCGGCTTGCAGCAGGCTGCTGAACTGGCCCTCGGTTGCCTCGAGGGCCGGGTCCGGCATATTGTTGAGGACACCGATGACGATGGCATGCGAGCCGGCGCGCTGTTCGCAGCCCCGGTACGCGGGCGATGTTGCGGATCGCGCGGGCTCGACCTGCAGTGGCATTAGTCCTCGCGCCTTATTGCGATGCCCGTCATGCAGCAGTAGGGTACTTGTCAGGGCTTGGTAACACTACCGGCACAGCGCTGCGGCGATGAGCCGGAAGAAGCATGGAGGCGACGAACACCAGCTTGAGCTTGTCGAGGCGGCCAAGGATGCGGCGAAAGCCCCTGAGTCTTCCGAAGCGCTGCTCGATGCCATGGCGGCGTCGGTAGAATGAACAAAGCACCATCGGTCACTGCGGCCGGCACGCCGGCCGACTTCAAGACACGCGTGCAGGCGGTTACTGAGGTCGCCGCGCAGCACGCCGCGTCCGTCGACCGCGCCGCGCGCTTCCCCGAGGAAGCGTTCGCGGCCGTCAAGTCACAGCGCCTGCTCGGTATCCTGGTGCCGCAGAGGCTCGGGGGCGAAGGCGCAGACCTCGCGCAGGTTGCGGACGTGTGCTACCAGCTGGCTCAGGCGTGCGCCTCGACCGGCATGATCTACGCGATGCACCAGATCAAGACGGCCTGCCTCCTGCGGCACATGCGCGACAGCCAGGCGCTCGGGCGTCTGCTGCGCCGCTTGTGCGCGGAACAGCTGCTGCTGGCGTCCTCGACCACCGAGGGCCAGGGCGGCGGGAACGTCCGCGCCAGCGAGGCACCGGTCGAGTACCGCGACGGCCGCATCAGTCTGGAGCGGCGCGCGAGCGTCATCTCCTACGGCGCGTACGCCGACGGCATCGTGACGACCGCACGGCGCTCCTCCGATGCGGCGGCCTCCGATCAGGTGCTGATCGCTTTCCTGAAGGACGACTACACCCTCACGCGGCTGCAGGGCTGGAACACGTTAGGGATGCGCGGGACCTGCAGCGAGGGCTACACGCTCAAGGCTGCGGGCGCGGCGGATCAGATCGTGCCGGACCCGTACGAGATCATCCACCCGCAGACCATGGTGCCGTGCGCCCACCTGCTGTGGGGCTCGGTTTGGACCGGTGTCGCTGCGGATGCAACCGCGCGCGCCCAGGGGTTCATCCGCCAGGTGGTGCGCCAGAGTGGCGGGCAGACTCCACCCGGGGCGCCCCAGTACACCCGGGCGCTCGCCTCGCTGCGGACCCTGCGCGGAATGCTGGCGAGCTCGCTGCGCGCCTACCAGCGCTCGATGGACGACCCCAAGGCGCTGGCGTCGCTCGAATTCCAGACCATGATCACGCTGACGAAGGTCGAGGCCTCCGAGCTCGCGGTGTCGATCGTCCTGTCGGCGATGCGGGCCTGCGGACTGTCGGGATATCGCTGCGACAGCGAGTTCAGCATCGAGCGGCATCTGCGCGACGTACTCTCCGCGCCGATCATGATCAACAACGATCGGATACTGACCAACCTCGGGAGCTCCTCGCTCCTCACGCCGATTGCGGCCTCGATCGGCGATTGACGACGCCCTTAGCTCACATGAGTTCCGAGGCGCCCGATCCCCTGCAGCACATCGGCGCTGCGCTGTTCAGGTCGCTCGGGGTCGAGGGCGTGTACGCGCGCACCGCTCTGTACGAGGACCTGGTGGAGCGGCTCACGGCCTTCATCTCGCGTCAACGCGACCGGCGCGCGGAAATCCTGCGTTTCCCGCCGCTCATGAGCCGTGAGCAGCTGGAGAAGTCCGGGTATCTCAAGAGCTTTCCCAATCTGCTCGGGTGCGTGTGCGCGCTGCAGGGCACGGAGGCCGAGATCCGCGCGGCGGCCGAGCGGTACGAGGAGGGCGCAGACTGGACCCGAGCGCTCGCGCCCGCGGACCTGGTGCTCTCGCCCGCGGCGTGCTACCCGGTCTATCCTCTCGTCGCGCGCCGCGGAGCGGTTCCCCCCGATGGACTGCTGTTCGACGTGGCGGCCGACTGCTTTCGCCGCGAGCCCTCGCGCGCCCTGGACCGCCTGCAGTCATTTCGCATGCGCGAGTTCGTGCGCATCGGCCCGCCCGAGGAGGTGCTGGCGTTTCGGCAGCATTGGATGGAGCGCGCGCAGGCTCTTGTCGCGCAGCTCGAGCTGCCATGCAAGCTCGATGCGGCCAGCGACCCTTTCTTCGGGCGCGTCGGGCAGGTGATGGCGGTGAGTCAGCTGCAGCAGTCACTGAAGTTCGAGCTGCTGATCCCGTACCACGCCGGCGCGAAGCCCACCGCCTGCATGAGCTTCAACTACCATCGCGACCAGTTCGGCGTGATCTGGGGCCTGAAGGACCAAGCCGGTGCCACCGCGCACACCGGCTGCGTCGCCTTTGGCATGGACCGCCTCGCCGTCGCGCTGTTCTGCGTCCACGGGCTCGAGCTCGCGCGCTGGCCGGGCTCGGTGCGCGCCGCGCTTGCGCTGTGATCGAGCGCGCGCTGCGCGCCCCCTTCCTTACCGCAACATGCCACTCGACCCGCACGCCAAGCGCCTGTTGGAGCGGCTCGCTGCCACCAATCCCCCGAGCGCTCGCAGCCTTACGATCGGCGCGCGCCGCAGCGCGCTGCAGCAGCTGCTCGCTTTCTCCGGCCTGCGCGAGGAAGTGGAGTGCGTGCAGAATCGCACCCTGCCCGCGGGAGAGGCCCCGCTGCCGGTGCGGGTGTACACGCCCACCGGCGCGCCGCGCGAGCCTCTGCCCGCGCTCATCTACTTCCACGGCGGAGGGCTGGTCGCCGGCAGTCTCGATTCGCACGACGCGATCTGCCGCTCCCTCACCAACGCCAGCGCCTGTCGGCTGATTTCGGTCGACTACCGCCTGGCCCCCGAGCATCCTTTTCCGGCGGCCCTCGCGGACGGCTACGCGGCGCTCACCTGGGTGGCTGCCCACCCGCGCGAGCTCGGCATCGACGCCGATCGGATCGTGCTGGGCGGAGACTCTGCCGGCGCCACGCTCGCCGCCGTCGTATGCCAGATGGCCGCCACGGCCGGCCGGCCGCCCTTGGCGGCGCAGCTGCTGATCTGTCCGATCCTGGACGCCTGCGCCGTCACGGATTCGCGCCGCGCCTTTGCCGAAGGCCACCTGCTCGATCAGGCGACCCTGGATCATGATCTCGCGCACTACCTCGCTGCGGATGTCGATCGCACGGATGCGCGGGTGTCACCGCTGCGCGCGGCACAGCTGCAGAGGTTGCCACCGACTTGCATTCACACCGCGGAGTTCGATCCGCTGCGCGATGAGGGTGCGGCCTACGCCGAGCGGCTGCGGCTCGCCGGCGTGAAGAGCACCTACCGATGTCACTCCGGTATGATCCATCTGTTCTACGGGATGGGGAGACTGATTCCCTATGCAGCCACGGCCTACAGGCTCATCGGCGAGGACCTGCGCTCGCTGCTCGCCTGACACCTGACGCGAGCGACGGGCCCGATGGTGGATCGCCTTCAGGTAGAGCAGCTGCTGCAACAGCTGTATGCGGCGCGCGTCGGCGGGCGGCTGGACGAGCTGTGTGCGCTGTTTGCCGACGACGCGCACTTCAGGATCGCCGGCACCAGCGACGGCAAGCCGATCGCGGTGGCGGCCCGCGGGATCGGCGAGATACGTTCCTGGCTCGCGATGATGCTGAAGACGTTCAAGCTCAACCGCCGCGAAGAGCTGTGCAGCATGATCGACGGCGCCCGAAGCGCCGTGCATTGGCGTGCCGACATTCATTCCCGGATCACCGGCGCCGTCGTGTCCACCGAGCTCATCGATCTGATCGAAGTGCGTGCCGGTCGCATCCTCTCCTACACCGAGTACTTCGTGCCGTATTGATCCTCAAGACCTGTGAAACACGGGCGATCGCGGCGGCCAGGTTCGACCGTGCATCGATCGGGTGACTGCCTGCAGCTCAGGCATAGCCGTCACGCGCACGCCCTGTGCGGCGCGGGGCGTCGTACGAGCGGTGGGTTTTTCGGTAGACTTCACCTTGGCGCTGCGCGTGCCGATGCTGCGGCTTCATGTCGGCCCCTGTGCAGAAAAGACTATGAGCGCTGAGCCGAGCGATCTACCCCGCCTCGCGACTGGCGCCGGGTCGGCCGTGCCGCTGTATTTCGACTCGGCAGCGCACCGGCTGTTCGCCTGGTTGCATCGGCCCGCCGTCCCGGCAGCGCCGGGGCTGGGGATGGTGATCTGCAAGCCCTTCGGCTACGAGGCGCTGTGTGCGCACCGCAGTGTGCGTGCATTCGCCGAGGCGGCGGTGGAGCTCGGTGTGCCCACGCTGCGCTTCGACTACCGCGGCACCGGTGATTCCGCGGATATCGAGCCCGCGGCCGATCAGATCGATGTCTGGCGGCAGGACGTGGCGGCCGCGGTCAGCGAGCTGCGCCGCCAGACGGGCGTGCAGCGCGTGTGTCTGCTCGGATTTCGGCTGGGTGCACTGCTTGCCCTGCTGGCGGGCGCATCCGCGGCTGTAAATGCAGTGATGGTCGTCGCACCCGTGCTCAGCGGCCGCCGCTACCTGCGCGAGCTGCGCACCACACTGCTTGCCGCGGCCGAGCCGGGCACCCTCATCCACAAGGACTCCCAGGCGCCTGGCGTCGGCTCGATGGAAGTCAGCGGCTTCTCCCTGTCCGCAGCCACCGTTGCGCACCTGTCGCAGCTGGATCTGTCGGCACCGGCGCAACCGCCGGCTTCCGACGTGCTCGTCATCGATCGCGATGATCTGCCGGGCGCCCGCGGCTGGAGCGAGTCGCTCGCCAGGCTCGGAGTCCGCACGCGCTATGTCGCGCTGCCCGGCTTCGTCGAGATGATCATGACGGCGCCGCATACGGCGGTCACCCCGCAATCCATGCTCGCGGCGATGCGGGACTGGCTGCCCTCGCTCCCGGGCGCCAGCTCTGCGCCGCCGGCAGACGATGACGCAGCGCATCTCGGGCGAGCGCATCCGCGGCTGCCCGCGCCGCTCCTACCGCTTGCGGGCGACGGGTACCCGTCCGATATGGCGCCGAGTGAGCGCCCCGTCCTGCTCGGCGCGGAGCGCAGCCTGTTCGGCATCATCACCGAGCCGGCAGCGGACGAACCGCGTCGCCGCGCAGTGATTCTGCTCAACGCCGGGGCCACTTATCACATCGGCTCGGGGCGCGTGTACGTGTCGCTCGCGCGACGCTGGGCCCGCCGAGGGTATGTCGTGCTGCGCATGGACCTGGCCGGCCTGGGTGACAGCGCGACGCGGCCCGGACAGCCGGATAACGAAGTCTTTCCGCCGGCCGCGCTCGAGGACGTGCGTACCGCGCTGGACTTCGTGGCCCGCCACTACGACGCTCGCGAGGTCGCGCTGGGGGGGCTATGCTCGGCCGCCTACCACGCCCTGCGCGCAGCGGTAGCGGGGCTGCCGGTGAACCGCCTCCTGATGGTGAATCCGCAGAATTTCGTCTGGGACGAGGACCAGATGAGCAGTGACCTGCCACCGGCAGAGGTGGTGCGCAACGTCGGCGGATATCGCGAGCGCGTCTTCTCCGCGGCGGCCTGGAAGCGGTTGCTGGGGGGTCAGGTGAACGTCTGGCACATCGTGCGCGTCTACCTGCACCGGGTGCGTATCGCCGTGGAATCCGCCGCGCGCAATGCCGCGCGCGCTCTGCACATTCGGCTGCCGCACGATCTGGGCTCGGAGCTGGAGGAGATCGCCGCGCGCGGCATCAGAGTGGTATTTGTGTTCGCGCGCGGTGATCCGGGCGTCGAGCTGCTGAGGATCCAGGGTGGATCGGCGGTCAGGCGGCTCGGTGATCGCTGCCACGTGCACATCGTCGACAGCGCCGATCACACATTCACCCAGAGCCGCGCGCGGGCGGTCCTCGAGCAGACCCTCAGCGATGAGCTGTTCGTGCGTCACGACGAGGTCGCCGACACCGCCGGGGCGCGCCCGGTTGCGCGGGCCGGCAGTTAAGCACGAGTACCCGGCAGGCACTGAAGGACAGCGCCTGCCCGGTCCCGCCGATCCATTGTGCGAGCCCAGTCCGGGTCGGGGACGCCGGTAACTGCTAGCATCACCCGTGTCCGGCGTACGCCGATGCAGTGGTGCGGACTGAAAGTCTCACGGGGAGCTCATGAGCGAAGCCACCGATGACGGAGTCGCCGTACCCATACCTGCATTCACTGAGTGGAAAGTCCGGGTCGGCTTCGGGTTTGCGCTCGCCTGTCTGGGCGTGGTCGGGATAGTCTCTTATCTCAGTGTCGTGCGCCTGAACGAGAATGCGGCGCGGGTCGAGCACACCCGCGAGGTGCTCGGCAGCCTCGAATTGCTGCTGGCCGCCGCAACCGACTCCGAGACCGCTGAGCGCGGCTACGTCATCACGGGCGATGAGAGCTATCTGGAACCCTACCGCGAGGCTGCCGCGGTCATTGACAGCCAGACGAGGCGACTGCGCGAGCTGACAGCGGACAACCGTGCCCAGCAGCAACGGCTCGACTCGGTGGCGGCGCTCGTGACCGAGCGACTTGCCATTTTACGCGCGGGCATCGAATTGCGGAAAGACCAGGGCTTCGCAGCGGTACAAGAGGAGATTCTCACCGGAAAAGGTCAACAGTTGCACGATCGGATTCGCCGCCTCATCGGTCAGATGGAGGATGCCGAGACGTCCTTGCTCAGGCAGCGAGAGCAACTGACCCGCCGTAGCTCCACCATCGCTCAGTTGGTCATCATCGCGGGCGGGTTACTCGGCTGCGGACTCGTCGCTGTGGCGCTGTGGGCGATCCACCGGGACTTTGCGGGCCGAACCCGAGCCGAGCGAGCATTGCGCGCTGCGAGAGATCAGCTCGAATTGCGCGTCCGGCAGCGCACCGCAGAGCTTGCCCTGACCAACGAGCGCACGCGCGCAATCGTCGACACCGCCCTGGACGGCATCGTGACGATGGATCACGAGGGCAAAATCACCGAGTTCAACCCCGCAGCAGAGCGCATCTTCGGCTATAGCCGCAGCGAAGTGATCGGGCGGCCGCTGGCGCAGGTCATCATTCCCTCGAGGCTACGCGAGCGACATGACGCCGGGCTCGCGCGCTATCTGGCCACCGGCGAGGCGCCACTACTCGGCAAAAGGCTGGAGCTGAGCGGTTTGCGGGCTGACGGCTCGGAAGTCGCTGTCGAGCTGAGCATCAAGCGGATGCCCGGTGACGGGCCGCCCTCCTTTGCCGGGTTCGTGCGGGACCTCACGGAGCGTGAGCAGGCGGCAGAGACGAATGCACGGCTCGCCGCGATTATCGCATCGTCGGACGATGCGATTGCCAGCAAGAATCTGCAGGGCATCATCACCAGCTGGAACCTTGGGGCGGAACGGCTGTTCGGCTATTCCGCGCAGGAGGCGCTCGGCAAGCCGATGGCGATGCTCATCCCGCCGGAGCGATCGAGCGAGGAGCCTGCCATCCTGGCGCGCATTGCGCGCGGTGAATCGACTGATCATTTCGAGACGGTTCGGATTGGCAAGGACGGACGCAAGATCGATGTTTCCGTCACCATCTCCCCCCTCCGGGACAGCCAGGGCCGCATCATCGGCGCGTCCAAGATCGCCCGGGACATCACGGACCGCAGGCTCGGGGAAGCCAAAGTACAGGCCCAGCTGGCGCGCCTCAACCTGCTGCAGCAGATCACCCGGGCGATCGGCGAGCGGCAGGACATCCAGAGCATCTTTCAGGTCGTCATCCGCACGCTCGAAGAGCATCTGCCGGTGGATTTCTGCTGCATCTGTCTGTATGACCCGGCCGAGAATTGCCTGATCGTCACGAGCGTCGGCTCGCACAGCCAAGCGCTGTCGATGGAGCTGGCGATGACGGCGCAGGCGCGCATCGAGATCGATCGGAACGGCTTGTCGCATTGCGTGAACGGCCGGCTCGTTTACGAACCGGATATCACCCAAGTCCCATTCGCGTTTCCCCGCCGCCTGGCGAGCGGGGCCTTGCGCTCGATGGTCGCAGCTCCCCTGCTGGTCGAAAGCAAGGTGTTCGGCGTCCTGATCGCCGCCCGCCAGCAGGCGCACAGCTTCAGCAGCGGCGAATGCGAATTCCTGAAGCAAGCGAGCGAGCACGTCGCACTGGCGGCCCACCAGGCCCAGCTCTACGGCGCGCTGCAACAGGCCTACGACGACTTGCGGCAGACGCAGAAGGCGGTGCTGCAGCAGGAGCGTCTGCTGGCCCTGGGTCAAATGGCGAGCGGCATCGCGCACGATATCAACAATGCCATTTCCCCCGTGGCGCTCTATACCGAATCGCTGCTGGAGCGCGAGCCGGGCTTGAGTCCAGGCGCCCGCGGCCAGCTCCGAACCATCCAGCGCGCCATTGATGACGTGGCGCAAACCGTCGCGCGGATGCGCGAGTTCTATCGCCCACGTGAACCGCGGTTGACGCTGGTTCCCGTCGACATGAACACCATAGTGCAGCAGGTCGTCGACCTGACGCGTGCCCGCTGGAGCGACATGGCGCAGCAGCGCGGCATTGCCATCGCGATGCGGACCGAGCTCGCCCCGGACCTGCCGGCGATCATGGGCGCCGACAATGAAATCCGCGAAGCGCTCACCAACCTGATCTTCAATGCCGTCGATGCCATGCCCAACGGCGGCCCGCTGACGGTGCGAACCCGAGTCGCACAGCAGCAAGGGTCCCCTGCGGAGGAGGGGGCGGTCCCCCGATTCGTTCAGGTCGAGGTGATCGATGGCGGCATCGGGATGGATGAGGACACGCGACGGCGATGTCTGGAGCCATTCTTCAGCACCAAAGGCGAGCGTGGCACCGGCCTTGGACTGGCGATGGTCTATGGCGCCGTGCAACGCCACAGCGCGGATATCGAAATCGAAAGTGCAGTCGGCCAGGGCACCACCATGCGCTTGGCTTTTGCGATACCGGCCACGCCCGCAGTTGGTGCCGCACCGCCCACCACCGTCAGTGCGGTGCCGCCGCTGCGTATCCTGGTCGTGGATGATGATCCACTGGTGCTCAAATCGCTGCGCGATGCCTTGGAGGGGGATGGCCACAGCGTGGCAACGGCGGATGGTGGCCAGGCCGGCATCGATGCTTTCCTTGCGGCGCGCGCACAAGGCGATCCGTTCCCTGTCGTGATCACCGATCTCGGTATGCCCTACGTCGATGGGCGCAAAGTGTCCAACGTTGTAAAGACCGCCGCTCCGGGGACGAGCGTCTTTTTGTTGACCGGGTGGGGACAGCGACTGGTCGCCGAAGGGGACATCCCGCCGCATGTGGACCGTGTCCTGAGCAAGCCACCGAAGCTGCGCGAGCTGCGCGAGGCGTTGGCGGGATGCTCGGATGCCCGGGTCGCGTGATCGTCGCGAGCACACCTACGGATCAATTCGATCGTCGCACCGTGGCCGTGGTGCCTCGTCTCAAAACCTGTACACGGCCTCGAGGCCTACGGAAAACTGATTGTCGGTTATGCCGGCGCCGGGCGCTCCTGTAAAGAACGTTGTGTCTTTGACGAAGACGCTCGAGTCCGATTTATCACTGCGCACCTCACCGCGCAGTTCGATGAATTTTGTGGGCA
>VBMV01000094.1:29456-39515 GCA_005878835.1 Gammaproteobacteria bacterium
GCGTTGTAAGTGCCCACCGCATCGACCAGGCTGCGCACTCCGTGTGTGCCGGCGCCGATGAACGTGCCCCCGGAGAGCTGCTCAACGCCGCTGTAGCCTTGCACTGCCAGGGAGAACACCTTGTTGGGGGTGAAGGATACGCCGAGCTCGGCGGTCTTCTGTTTATTCGCATCCTGCAACTGATCCCAGCCGTTGTTGACGCCGACGATAACGGTTACTCGATCGGATGTGGCGTAGGTGAGCCGCGCTCCCGTGTGCGAGAAGGGAATCGCGTAGCCGAACAGAATGGAGCGGGAGTAGTTGACGTCCAGCGTGGAGTTGATGACTTCCGCCCCTGCGAGCGTCACGAACTTGCCGCCGATGATCGTCAGGGGACCGCGGGCGTACTGCACGAAAGCCTGGGTGACGTCGAAATTGCTCGGCGTCTCGCCCGCCGCTGCGATGACGCGGGCGTCTCTTGCGGCCGTTAGGTTAACGAACCCGCCGAAGCCTTCCTTCGGCTGATAGTCGATGATGAGCGCTGCCTGATGCAGGTTGAACGAGTTGGGCTCGGTGTCGAACACGCGGTCCGCAACCCCACTGGTGAAAATGCCCGTCCCCGAAAGATAGGAGTAAGCCGTATCCAGGTAGCCGTGGATGTCTACACCGGATGCCGTCAGCACGTCGGTCAGCGACGGCGCGGTGGGTTTGGCGGGCTCTGCGGGCTTTGCAGCGTCGTCCGCATGCGCCCCGCGGGTACCCAGGGCCAAAAGACACAGCAGTGCGCCCCCCAGAGCGAGGCGAAAACGATTCATGTCGAAGACCTCCCCGTAGCGGAGGGACAAATCTCGAGTGACTGGCATGTGCATGACACAGGGCTCCGTAAAAGAGGGGTGGTAGGGGTCTCCGCCTTGGGCGGCGGAGACCCTCAGGATCAGTGGAGGGGCGCTACTCGACGTGCTCGCCGTGCAGTGATACGTCGAGCCCTTCCCGTTCCTCGTCCTCGGTGACCCGCAATCCAATGGTCACATCGATCACTCTGAGGATGAGGTAGCTCGCAACAAAGCCGTACACCAAGGTGGCGAGCACGCCTTTGAGCTGCGTGACGACACTTCCGGCCTGTCCGCCAT
Organism: Gammaproteobacteria bacterium; assembly: GCA_005878835.1. Lineage (GTDB taxonomy): Bacteria > Pseudomonadota > Gammaproteobacteria > Steroidobacterales > Steroidobacteraceae > 13-2-20CM-66-19. The sequence goes on from VBMV01000094.1 coordinate 30,566, forward strand.
CGAGCGCCGTGCTGGCGAAAACGCCCGTGAGCAATGCACCGACGATGCCGCCGATGCAGTGCACGCCGAAGGCATCGAGCGAGTCGTCGTAACCGAGGGTCTTCTTCAGCGAGGTCGCGGCGAAGAAGCAGATCACCCCGGCGGCGATGCCGATGATGACCGCAGGGGTGGGCATCACGAAGCCCGACGCCGGCGTGATGGCCACCAAGCCCGCGACCGCACCCGAGGCGATGCCCAGCACACTCGGTTTTCCCTTGACGGTCCATTCCATGAACATCCAGGCAAGGGCCGCAGCGGCGCTGGCGATCTGCGTGACCGCCATCGCCATACCGGCGCGGCCATCGGCGGCTACCGCGGAACCGGCATTGAAACCGAACCAGCCGACCCACAGGAGCGAGGCGCCGATCAGCGTCAGCACCAGGTTGTGGGGCGCCATGGAATCTTTGTTGAATCCCACCCGCCTACCCAGGGCCAGCGCGCAAGCGAGCGCGGCGATACCTGAGTTGATGTGCACCACCGTGCCGCCGGCGAAATCAAGCACACCCGCCTGGGCGCCCCAACCACCCGGTTCCCACATCCAGTGGGCGATGGGTGCGTAGACGATGATCGACCAGATCGCCATGAACCAGAGCATCGCGGAGAACTTCATTCTTTCCGCAAACGCACCGCAGATGAGCGCGGGCGTGATGATCGCGAAGGTGAGCTGGAACATCGCATAGACGGTCTCGGGGATCGTTACACCCAAGTGGCTCACCGACACCTTGCCGATCACGGCCTCGACGGCCGGCGTGTCTTTCGTGGCCGCCGCCCCGGCAACGTCCTTGATGTAGATCACCCCGTTCATGAATAGCCGACTGAGGCCCCCGATGTAAGGCGTTCCGGGGGTGAAGGCGAGGCTGTACCCGATGGCGTACCAGAGCAGGGTCACGAGGCACGTGATGGCAAAACTCTGCATCAGCGTTGCCAGCACGTTCTTCTTACGCACCATCCCCCCGTAGAACAGGGCGAGCCCGGGGACGGTCATCATCAACACCAGCGCCATGGAGGCGAGCATCCAGGCGGTGTCGCCGGAGTTGATCTGCGAGTTGAGGATGACTGAAGGCTCGGTCGCCGAGGGCGCCGGGGCTGCAGCGGGCGCAGCGGTCGGTGTGGCTCCGGGAGCGGCCGCCGGTGCGACGGCAGCTGCGGCTTCGGGCGCCGGTGCGGGTGCCGACGTGGCAGCCGGCGCTGAAGTGGCATCTGCCGGCGGATCGGCCCATGCCAAGGGCACAGACAGTGCCAGTAGAGCGAGCAGGAACGATCGCGACAGTGTAATCATTGAGCATCTCCCCTGGCGTACGTGTGGTCCTAAATTGCGCTGGCGCCGCGCTCGCCGGTGCGGATACGCACGACTTGCTCGAGGTCGAAAACAAAAATCTTCCCATCGCCCACTTTGCTCGTGCGCGCCGTATTGGTAATCGCTTCGATCACGCGCTCAGCGAGGGCATCGTCGACCGCGATTTCGATCTTTGTCTTTGGCACGAACTCGACGACGTACTCGGCGCCCCGATAGACCTCGGTGTGGCCGCGTTGCCGCCCAAAGCCTCGGACCTCGGTAACCGTCACACCCTGAACGCCCACATCGCCGACTGCTTGGCGGACGTCTTCGAGCTTGTGTGGCCTGATGATCGCAGTGATCAGTTTCATGAATCCAACTCCTCCCCCGTGAGATGCACTGATTCGCCGCCCAATGTTGGGCCGTACGGAGCTGCAGCAAGCACGCGCCGTGCCAGGAAAAGACATTCGAGCTTGATCAATCAGTTGCAGCCGGAACCGGCTTGCTTTCCTGGAAGTCTCGCACTCTCATGGTGCGGTGACTTTCTTCATTGCTCCATCGTGTAGCAGCACGAGTTGACTGTTAGCCGCCGGGCGCCGGGGCAACATGATGTGATGCCCATGCCTGAGGAACGGTTCAGGTCAGCCGCACCCGCTCCGTGAGCTGCTGCTTGTCCAGGGGTCAGTGAGACGTTCGCAAAACTCAGCGCGAAACCTCGAGCCAGAGCGGTTGCCGAGGATCGACCGGCGTGGTCGTGCCAGGACCGTGGCCTGTGATCTGCACGATCACGGTCTCATCCGTGGCCGAGCCGTCCCAATGCGGTGCCCGCGCCGGGTGCACCATAAAGCTGCCGGGCGGCATTGGTACGGCGTGCTTCACGTCGAAGACGTTGCCGGTGCCGGCATACCATGTTCCCTGAAGCACCGTCACGTAGCGCGCGTTCGGATGCCAATGTGGCCGATCCATTACGTGCGGCGGAAATTTCGCCCTGATGACGTACAGTCCCGGCTTGTCGGGATCGCCCTGAAGCGTGGCCATTTGCACGCCGTGTCCGCCGGGCACGTCCAGCCAATGCACTTCGTCGGGTGTGATCCGGAGAAACTCTGAGTCGCCGGGCGGCGCGGCCGCGCTGCTTCCGACGAGGAGAAGGCAGGCCGCGGTGAGGTGAGGCGTGAGCTTCATCATCAAGACCCTCCGCAAGTTCGCCGGTCCACAAGTACGCCCGAAAGCTTCTGCCAGCAACGTGAGACATCACTGAGCAGGACGACGAAGGGCTCGGACGACGTTGAACGGAGCGTCCCACGTCTTCCCGGTCCCAGGGGCTTGAAAGCCGGCCTCAAGGAAACCTCCGTCGGAGCTGCGTACGCCTGCCAGCATTCCCGTCACAAGCTGGCCTCCAGACCGAACTGCTTGCAGTTGTCGCCGCCCGCGAGTGAGTCCGGCGAGGCTAAGCACGTGATTTTGGTGGGCGGTACGGGATCGAACCCTTGGTCTCTGCTGTGTGAACGGCTTTAAGGCTATAAAACAAGAACATGCGGCAAGGTGGCTTCTTGACTGGCGGCTGGCATCGATCGGGGGCTCAAGTCCTTTCGGGGGCTGCGGCTGCTTACCATGCCGGATAACCGACTTGAAATGGTGGGTCGGGATGGAATTGACCCTGCAATCGTATCCGAAGAGCGACACCACTGCGGACCTGCGACATTTCGCTAGCGGCGCCGCGCGATTCTGGTCGCCGGATCGCGGGTGCGCGTTGTCGCGCCGGCTCCTGCTGCGCGTCGTCGCTCGTCTCCTGCCGTATCTCGAACGGTGCGGCGCTCGCGTGTGCCGGCGCGCGCCGATCGCCAACACTCTTCTCGTCCTAATGTACAGACAAAGGCTTACCGCCCGCGCACCGGGACGCTCGCGCTGTAGATATCGAGCTGGTGGAGAGTGCCGTCAGGATTGTTCCCGGTGCTATTTGAATTGTCGGACCATGCCGGATGTGCGATTCCGCCGTAGAACGACAGCCCCGAGTAATCGCCGTAGTCAATGCCATTCTGCGCATCATGGGAGTTCGACGTTCCGGCGCTGATCTGGATGTTCTTGGTAAACGTCTGCCCTCCGTCGGTACTAAACGCGCCCCAGACCTGCGCATCGGTATTGGGGATGCCCTCAGTGTCACCCGCTCCCCCGGTGCCAAGATCGTCGCGGGCGTCATACCAGATGACCGCGATATTCCCGGTTGTGGGGTCGAGAGAAATCTTCGGCAGGAATTGACTATTCTTGGTGTTGTCGTCGTTCACCCGTGCGCCCGCGCTCCAAGTCGCGCCGTCATCGTCCGAATAGCGGACGTAAATGTCGGTGTTGTCGCTTTCGTTCTTCTGCTCGAGCGTGTACACCAAGTACACCCGGCCATTGTGCGGGCCACCGGTACGGTCCCATGCGAGACCCGGCTCGGCGTCAATTGAGCGGTCCGGCTGGGCCGGTATGAAGTCGAAACCTCCAACGTGAGTGTCGACGACGAAGATGCTGTGATCGGCGAATCCAGCTGGACCGAGACCGTCGGGATCGACATTGACATAGATCTTGCCGCCACCCTGGCCGCTTTCTGTCAGCGTGCAGACTTGCATCACCTGGCCGTTGGGGCCGATGGCTACGTCGCCGTAGGTGCAATTGTTCGTGCCGGCGACGACTTCCGGCGTAATGAAGCTGCCTACCTCGCCCAAGCCGGTCACCGGCGCACCAGTGGCTACGATGGGACCGCCTCCGTTAAACACGACCCAAACCTCACCTTTCCCTGCCACGATTGTGGGCTGATCCACGAAGCGGAACAAACCGCGGCGCTCGTCGCTGGTTTGCAGCTTTGCACTCGCGGGTTTTGCGATATTGGCAATGATGTTGAAAGTTAACCCGCCATCGGTGCTAAGCGCGACCGGCACAGTGTTGCCAATGTTGAAAAGGTACGTGAGGAAAAGGTTGCCGAATTCGTCGAAGGACAAGCTCGGATCGCAACATGCGGCTCCCAGGTTGTCGTTGTTTCCGATGATTCTCGTGGTCCAGGTGGAGCCGCCGTCGACGCTCACGGCCGCAAACATACCCGCTGCCGGGACGACGACGTTGGTAACGATCACGATATTGTTCGGGTTCGTTGGGTTGACGGCAATTGTCTCCTCGGACTCGTTGTTAGAGAGTCGGCTGACGTCGATGTTTGCCGGGGTCGTTGGCGGGCCCGCAAGCAGCGGAAAGGCCATGAAACTCACCGTAAACCCAAGTACCACCACAGGAGCAAAGGCCGGTTTTTTCGATTTCATTGAAACCCCCGACTGATCTTGGGAGTGCCAAACCGGAGTTGTTTGGGGCGAACGTGGCTGGTCATACGGGCCTATCCGCGCATGATCAACAAACTCCAGCACAAGCACGCTGAGGAACAGAGCCCGCACAACCAGGGCACGGGCGAGGAATGAATGCTAGGCAAAAATGCTATGGCCAAGTTGCTGTGAGTGTCAAGCCAGCTCGCGAGGTGGCCCGGCTCAGGAAAGTTCCGAAATCGCTTACCAGGGTCGTCGGCAAACACGCCTTTATGGTGTCAGGGTGCGTTCGGGAACGAACCTCCGACGCTGCCTGGTTGCCGCCCGGCAGGCGGAGATTGCGGCAGCTTGGTAGCGCGGCCTTCCGCCGCTAGTGCGCATTCTTTGGGGTACCGCGCGGCCCAGACTTCGCCACCGCTACGACCTCCGTGGCCTCGCGCACTGCGAGCAGCGCAGGCGCGGCGCGCCGGGGCGCTCGGCGTGTTCCCCCGGAAGCTCCGCTTCCCGGTCGCGTGGATGGCCGACTTGGGAAGAGAACCAGAGCGCGCCGCATCCTGGTGCGTCAGAGTGCCGCGTCAACTGCGCGAACTTGTAATTGGTGGGCGGTACTGGGATCGAACCAGTGAAGTGTCCCAGACTGTCTTCGACGGCGCGCTCTGCGCCGCGTGGCGATGAACAGATCCAGCATCGGCCTGTTGACATACAAATGACATACACCTATTATCAGCTCCACTATGGCAATTCTCACGGTTCGGTTGACGGAGGAAGAAGAGCGGCTGCTGGCGCGCAGGTCGCGCAGTGCAGGGATGAAAAAGGCCAGCTTCGTTCGTAAGCTCATCCGTGAGCAACCCTTCGAGACCGCGGCCGATGTGTTGGCCGATGCCCGAAAGCGCATGGGCGATGTGCGCTTGCGGGTCACGCGTCGATGAAGAAATATCTCTTAGACACCTCTTTTGTCATCGACTTGCTGAATGAGATGGCGGACAACGATGAGGAAGGTCCCGCGTTACAATGGCTGAAACGAAACCGACGCGCCCGTTTATGGATCAGTCCGGTAACGTTGGCTGAAGTACTCGAAGGAGCGCAAGACCCCCAAGCCGTTAAAGCCTATTTGGGGCGGTACGGATGGCAGGGTATCCATCGCATACAGGCGGAGAAGGCGGCGGCGAGACAAAAGCGCGCCGCAAACCGCATGGGTGAGAATGATGCCTGGCAGGCCGCCGTTGCCGAATGCATGCGCTCTAGGGTGTTAGCTCACGACCCAGGCTTCGCATGGCTCGGTGCCGCTTACGAGGACTATCGCCTCAGCTGAACCGCGCTGCGATCGCCCGCTATGCGGCGCCTCGGAGGCGTCAGCGCGGGTCAAGTGATTTCATTGGTGGGCGGTACTGGGATCGAACCAGTGGCCCCTGCCGTGTGAAACGGAAGTAGGGTGCCTACAAATCAACGATATGCGAGCGGTGTCCCCAATTGCAACATGGACTTGCTATCACGTGATATCACTTGATACCACGCAATGTCATCTTCGAACTGTCCCAAAATTGTCCCAGCCAGCGCGGTGGGCGGGTCGCCGTTGGGCGCCACACTCACCGGGCACTGATTTCTCCTGATTCATCGCATACCACTCTCAAACGGCAGTGCCTCAAGCCACTTGGCGAGTGGCACGATCTTAATGCCGGACTTCTCCTGCGCGCGTTCCAGGTCGAGTACGAGCTGCAGCGAGTCTTTGGGCCGCAATTTCTGCGCATAGTAGGGGAGCGCGCCACCGATGGCGCCGTGGGAAGTCTTCACTTCAATCAGCCACTGCATTCGCCGATTTCGTGTGACGACGAAATCGACTTCCCGGCCCTCTTTGTCGCGCAGGTAATAGAGCTCCCAATTCTCGCCTGCGGCGTCCTTCCGGAATTGTGTGTATTTCAGCAGGCTGCAAGCCACGAGGTTCTCGAGCTGTGCGCCGCCGGCCTCATCATACGCGGCAGCGCAATCGTAGAAGAAGACCCGTCGATCCTTGCGAATGCTGCGCGAAAGGCTGCTCGAGTAGGGAGGCAGCAAAAACACCACATACAGCTTTTCGAGTAACTCGACCCAAGATTTCGCCGTTGGCGGCGAGATCCCCAGGCTCTGAGCCAGGTTGTCATAGTTTGTCGGCTTGCCTACGCGCTCACGCAGGAGTTCGATGAGATCCGCCGGGCCGTGCCAGGAGGTCACTCGCGACAAGTCGCGCAGATCTTCACGGGTAACAATTTCCATACGGTCATTGCGCAACCGTGCAGCTTCGTCCGGATTGAGAAAGGCTTCGGGGAAGCCACCGCTCGCCAGCAACCGTCGCAGCCGTTCTTCCAGCGCAAGTTCAGGTAAGAACAGCTTTGACTCGGCCACGTCTATCGGATGCAACCGGTAGAAGTACTGCCGCCCCGTCAACGCGTCTCCTGTGCGCCGGAGCGCATCGAGGCGGGCGCTACCGGTGACCAGCACCGGTGGTCTGTTGCCGAATTCGTCTGCTACGGCCGGAAGAGCGACGATCGGCAATGCTGGCTGACAACGCTCCCACTTGACCGGACAATCCTATCGGATATGATTGGCTACCATTATTGGATCAGGCCTATGAAAGCCTCAGCCAAGTACAAAGCCATCTCCGTGACCGTGCCTTCCGAGATGGAGAAGGCACTTGACGAAGTTTGCCGGAGGGAAATCCGGAAGAAATCCGAGGTGGTGACAGAAGCTCTGCGTCTGTACTTTCGAGCGCGGGGCGGGAAGCAGCAGCTCTGGTCTCTCGTCATGCCGACGGGAGAGGAGGAGCGGGCGCAGATCGACTACGGCGCTTTTGCAGACGAGTGGGGCGGCGAACACGACACCGTCTATGACAAGCTCGGGAAGTAGGTTCAAGCCATGGGACGTCGTGGTGGTTCCCTTCCCCTACAGCGATGAGCCGTCCGACAAAGTCCGACCCGCGGTGGTACTTTCCTCGCCGCAGCATTTGCAGGGAACCGGCGTCTGCTACCTCGCGATGGTAACGAGTGCCGCCAACCCGCGGTGGCCCGGGGATGTGCCCGTGAGCAATCTGCGCGGAGCAGGGCTCCCGGCGCCCTCCGTGGTGCGGCCCGCCAAGATCATGACGCTGAACGATGCGCGCATCGTGAGGCGACTCGGCGCGCTGCCCAAAGCTGACCAGGCGAAGGTGGTGGCGGCCGTCCGGATGTTCCTGGCACATTAGCAATCTGGCGATGGTCTGGGCTGTCGATGTCATGCGAAGGTGAGGTGACCATGAAGATTGATCTCGACCGACTGACAGAATCCGAGCTCATCGACCTCAACCACCGCATCGTCGCTCGTCTGCGGATGTTTACCCAGCTCCGCGCGCATGCCTCGATGCTCGAGTTCAAGGTTGGTGAGCGCGTGAGCTTCGACGCCGAGGATGGACGTCGGATCACCGGGATGCTCGTGCGCTACAACAAGAAGACGGTAAGCCTCGTGACTGACGACGGACACCGCTGGAACGTGTCACCGGCTCTGCTGAAGCGCGTGGCGCCGATGGTTAAACCGAGCAGCTCGAACGCGCAATCCCAGAACGTGCTCGCATTCCGCAAGGAATGAGTCAGCGCACCCGGCGGAATCGAACCGTTGCGGTATCAACGCCCTTGCGGCGACAGAGTAGTGCCCGATGCGCGAAGTGATGCGCGAACTGAGCTGGACCGAGGCGGAGAAGAAGCTGTCGCGGCGGGCGTTCGAGGTGACTTTGCAGGCCGAGCTGGCTGAGGTCCTGCAGGACTTCAAGGCGCGTGCGGCGGCCGCGCAGACGCCGGAGGACATGTGGCCCGTTGAGCATTTCCTGCATCAGAGACGGCGCGAGCTCGACGCGAAGTATGATTACCGCTACTCGCAGCTCGTATCGGTTTTCGGTCGGCTGATTCGCGAGGGGCGGCTGACCGAGGGCCAACTCGAGGGCTGTCTCGGGACAAGCTGGAGTTCATTCGGCAGATCGCGGTGCTTTGAGAAACCCCGAATTCGAGTGCTGCCGCCGCTGCCGTGCAGAGTGAAGTACCGATGTCAACGCCTGGATGAAGCTTCGAGCGCGAAAATGCGCTAAGCGAGTCAGCAGCCGCTGTGGCGGATCGCGCAGAGGCCGGAGGCACTCCTGTCGTTCGCGGCGCTTCAGGTCTCGCGGCGTTGCTCGCACAATGTTTGAAGGCTCGACGCGCTTCCATCCGCGAACGAGTCAGAATTTTCCGTATTTTTCCGTATGAGCAGAACCTGAGTTTCCTAAGCTATTGATTATTGGTGGGCGGTACTGGGATCGAACCAGTGGCCCCTGCCGTGTGAAACGGAAGTAGGGTGCCTACAAATCAAC
>VBMV01000095.1 GCA_005878835.1 Gammaproteobacteria bacterium
AAACGTGCGGTAGGCGGCCCGCGAGAGCTGCGCGATGGCTTCTTCTCCGTCGCGCTCATTGCGCAGGTACGTCGTCATGACGCAGAGGATGTAAGGGCGTTTCGCGAAAATGACACCGGAGTCGGTGCGCACACCTTCTAGAGAGCCGGGTTTATTGGCGATCTTCACATCCTCTGGCAGATAGCGCGGAATCCAACTGTCCTTAGGGGTGGACAGCATCTTGAAAAAATCGTCGGTGAGCCCTGGGTTGAGAACCTTGTTGCGATACAGGGCATCAAGCAAGGTCATCATCTCGCGCGGTGTAGCAACATTTTCCCGTCCCTCGACCGCGGCCCTGAGATCCATCATCTTGCGTTGCAGCCGGACGTGATGCAGGCCGAGGCTCTCGAGTAATGCGTTCACGTTTTCCATGCCGATGCGGTCAATCAGCACGTTGGTGGCAGAGTTATCGCTGACGGCAATCATCATGGTAGCGAGACCGCGATTGGTTATGCGCGTGACTCCGGGTGTGAGTCCGCCCATGATGTTGCTGTCGGCAACCAAGTCGGCGGTGTTGACGGTGTATAAATCGTCGAGCTTGAGCTTGCCCTCCTGATGTTGGTGGTAGAGCTCGGCGAGCACCGCAATCTTGATGGAGCTGGCCTGCGGAAAGATTTCGTCCGGATTAAGGAAGAGGGTGCCGCCGTTCGAGAGGTCCTCGATTGCCACTCCCATGACAGCGTCGAGACGTGCATCGATTTCGCGGACTTCGGTCTCGAGTTTGTGCCAGAGAACGGCTTCCTTGCCCGTGGTCGGGCTCTTCGGGCAACACGTCGGACTGGTCTGGGCAACGGCGAGTGACATTAAAGGAGGAAGGACAAGCAATGCGCGGAATATGGTCATCGGTGGAAGATTATAGGTTGCGTTGCCTGACAGCCAGAACAGTCCCGGCTAAAGGTAACCCACGGGCTGCGCGGCGAGCTCGCAGCTGGCCAAGATCGTAGCTACATCATGCGAACCAATAATCCAGCGTTCCGTCGCACCCTTTTCCAAAGTCGCCTTCAATGCCGTCCTCGCCGATGGATGGCGATCGGGGCAGAACCCGATCCCGTATCTGCCATCCCGGTATCCGCGGGGCCGACGGCAGTTCGATTCTGTCCCTGGCTACCATTATTCCCAGGTCGGGCCCGAACGGTTCCCGCAACTCGTTGAACTAAAAAAGAGTCTTCGGACTCGGCAAAGGTCGCTCACGCCGATTCGTGCCTCCGGACGTCGAGACAAATAGCCGGACTGCGCTCACAGAGCAAACGAATAGGTGTATTTCACGGCGAAGCGGGTCTCGCGAACTTGCGGAGGATTGGCCGGGGCGATGCTCGCAAACTGCGTCCCCTCGTTGTAGATGACGTAAAGATCGCTGTCCGGGCGGTAGTTGTAGCGTAAACGGAAGCTGGCGCTCGCGGCCTGGGTGTTGGATGTGTCGATCTGAACGAGACTCGTAAATGTCAAAAACCGGTTAAAGGAGTAATTCCACTGCAGGCTCGCCAGCACAACCGAGAAATTGCCGTTGGGTAAAGGCAATTGAAAGCGGTCCCACGTCCCGGAAGTGTCGATAGATAATCGTGGACTGGCGCGATAGCTCGCCTGCACGCGAAATTCGTTCAGCTTCCCACCATAGAAGCCGCCGAATCGTTCGACAAGACCGTAAGTGAAACTGCGATCCTGGCGGGAGCCGTAGGCGAGCTGATGGCGAGTGAAGTGATAGAGGCCGTCAGGGATAAAAACATCCCTGTAGATATGCAGCGGCGTCGTAATGCGCTGGGTGAAGCTATCCACGATGTCGTCGTCGGTGTGAGCACCATCATTCAACTCGGCATAAAAACTGCCCAGCCGTTCCTGAGTAAATACGGCACCGTGAGTGTCGGGAGCATCAAGCAGAAGCCCTTCGAACCGCAGCTCACGAACGCCGGGGATGCGGGGTCTGAGCTTGAAGGTCAGGTCTCCAAGTGTTTCGTCCGAGTCAGTCCTTTCGACGAAGCCGACTTCGGGACTGAAGTTCGGTCCGGTTCTTCGGCGCTCCACTAACCCATCGAGCCAGTTGGAGCGATACGCCAACGAGGCCCCGACATCGTTGGCTCCGCTCGGATCCCCTGGTGAGTGCGTTCCGGCGACGTGGGCATTGAGGGTCCAGTCCTTGAAGAAAACCAGACGCGTGTCAGCTCCAACGGTCCGATTGAAGCTGTCCAGAACATCTCCGGATTGCTTATCCGTGCCCATGACTCCGAAGTATGAGCCGGGCCACAGCGATTCCTTCAACCGAACCATCGCGAAATTGGCATGTGGGCTCGGGCCGCTCGAACGGGTGTCGACATCCATGACGCCGAGCTCCAAACGACCGAGTGTGCCGGTCAGTTTTGCTCCGCCATTAACCGGGACTTGATTGCCCGTTACGGGGTCAATGCCAATCTGTCGGCTGAAAAACAACTGATCCTGATCGCCGAGGGGGAACTTGAATACGCCGGCGTTTTCCAGGAAAAAGCCGCGCTTCTCTGGAAGATATACCTTGAAGGGTGTGATATTGAAGGGCTGCAGATCGACTTCCGTATCGGCGAAATCCGTGTTGCCGGTGAGGTTGAGGAGCAGACTGGAGCTGAGGCCATACTTTATATCGACGCCCGCGGTCAGCGGGGAGAGCGGGGCCTGGCCGGTCTGTTTGTCGTACCTTGCCAGGCCGTACGGCTTGACGATAAAGAGCCTTCCGCTCCCGATATCGTGTATTCCGCGCAGCTCTCCCGCTTCGGAGACCTTGGTAAGGCCAAAGGTGCGACGGTAGGCACGCCATAAGTCTTCTTCGTTCTTCCCGCGGATAAAGCGCTTGAAATTGATGCCCCACAGCGCATCGACGGAATGTGTGAAGTTGAGTGTCGTGAACGGAATTTCGACCGTCGCGGTCCAGCCATCTGCCGTGATCCGCGCTTCGGAGCTCCAGACACCATCCCAGCCGGGGTCAAAATCCGTCTCATCGTCGCTGCCTTGCTCCTCGACGATCAGGCCGTCCACCTGGGTACCAAGAGGATTGACCCCGAAAACGTAAGCATCGCGGCGATCGTGCCTGGCATCAATCAGGATTTCGAAGTGATCGTCAAGTTCCTGTGAGGCGTCTCGGCGCAATTCCGTGGCAATGATTCGAGAGGGTTGTGAGTCATAGCAGTGAATGCCGAAGTAGACCGCGCGGCGGGTGTACAGAGTGCGAACTTCCGTTTTCTCCGTGGCGGGTTGATCCTCGTCAGGCTCGCGTTGCCGAAAAACCGTGATCGGAACAGCGGAGCGCCATTGCGGATCGTCGAGAGTTCCGTCGAGCCTGGGAGGCTGTCCGACGGCGGTTGCTTGTGCGCTCAGATCTGATTGTTCAAATTCAGTCTTCGGTACCTGCGCCGAAAGGGGGGATAAGAAGCAGAGATATGGAACAATCGGGAACAGGGTAGCGAGAGGGCCTCCGAGGCTCACCAGGTTCGCCTCACGTCGCCCCGGTGTTCTCGAGATGAGGCCCGAGCGCCACGGCCACGACGGCACGTGGGTGCGGCACGTTCAACAAGCGCCAATTGGAAGCCGACTGGCCCGCAAGCCCCGTCGACAGGAGCGCCGCCCTTTCCGAGAGCGAAACGATGATCTCCGTCAGCGGCGCGGTGAGCCCCAGGCCGAGTGCTTTCACGTATGCCTCCTTCCTCGTCCAGCCGTTCAGAAACGCCGACACGGGATCGGGAGCGAGTTCGAGCTCCCGACGCTCGACATCCGAGAACACGAGACGTGCGAGCGATTCGACATCGGGAACCGGCCGGAGGAGCTCGATGTCCACTCCGATGGCCGCGCACTCGGTGAGTGCAATGACCGCGTCACCGCCGCAATGCGCGAGGTTGAACTCGAGGTGTCCACGAGTGCCCTCGAGCATGGGCTTGCCGTTTCTTCCATACGAGAACCGCACCGCAGCTGGGGAGCAACCGAGCCGATCGGCAAGCACACGTCGCAGGGCGATCCGTCCAACGACGTAGCGGGAGCGGTCCAAATCCGAGTGGAAACGCTCGGCCCTGCCGAGCTCATCGTCCGAGAGCCAATGCCTGAAGGAGCCTCGGGCGTCGGCCCTCACGTCCAGGTCGACGTACCACAGGTCAAGGGACGCATAGGACGTGCCCACGCGTACGGTGGTCGTCGCGAGATTCGGTCGCCGTATGTTGTGCAATGCGGCGGACATTGGGCACGTCGTTGCTGCGGAAGCGATCCTTCGTCAGCCGCCGGTCACCTCGATCGTTGGGGAGCAGTCGGCCAGCTGCACCGCATCGGCCATCGCTACGAGCACTTCGCGCGCTCCCTCGAAGTGCTCCCTGCCGTGCGCGGTGCGGAGGTTGTCCACCAGGAGCAGGTCCCCGCTTTGCCAGGGCTCGCATGCGGTGTTTTTCTCATAGACCTCATCGATCATCTGTATGACCTCAGGGCCGATTGGGTCGCCGTTGCCAAAGCGCGTGTTGAAGGGCAGCCCGTCCTCGCCGTAGAGGTCCACGAGGTACTCGCGCACTTCCGGGTCCATAGTCCACTCGTTCAGGAATGCGATTTGGTTGAACCAGCATCGCTGGCCGCTGCGCGGGTGAAGCATGACGGCACTGCGGCGCTGCCAAGTGCGCAGCACGCCGTTCGGCTGCCACTCGAACTGGATCGCATTCGCACGGCAGTACCTCTCGACGGCGCAACGGTCGTCGGAGCCGAAGGCTTCAGCGATGGACGCGCCGATGTCCTCGTTGTAGTTGCGGATCAGGAGCCAGCCCAGTCGCTCAAAGCGCTCGACCAGCTCGCCGGGGAGCGACTTCAGTACAGTCGGCGAATCGGCCACCTGGGTCGCGCCCCCGCCCGTCGGCGCAACGAGGCACGCAAACAGCATGAGGCTGGGGAACTCGACCGCGTAGCTAAGTTCGTGGTGCATGCACATGTGCTGGTTGGGCGGCCACTTCGACGAGGAGTACACGCCCTCAGAGTAGCGGCGCCGCGGCGCGAAGGTCTCCCTCTCGGCCAGGAGACTCCCAAGCCGCCGAAAGACCGCTTCGGTCTGGGCCGCGTCGCGCAGCCCGAGACCGCGAACCAGCAGCGACCCGTGTTCGGCGACCAGGGCGCGCAGCGCGTTGCGGTGCTCGGCTGCCCAGCGCGCCGCATCCCCGGTCGTCCTGGCTCGCAGCACCGGCGGCTTGCCGGGTTGCAGGTCCACGTCGGGCAGTGAGGTCGCGAGTGAGTGCGTCATCTGAAGCGCCGCCCTTCGCTTCCTGTGGCGGTGGTCGTGCCGGTCACCGCGCGGCGGCCGCCTCCGACAGGCACGGGAGCCGGTACTTCCCGCTTGAGCCGGCGATCGATGAGTTCCGCCTGATCGGCGAGTATCGGGTGACCGATGAGGTCCTTCAGGGACACCGCGCGGTCAAGGGCAAGGGCCAGCTTCAAAGCGGACAGCGACGTGCCGCCCATGTCGAAAAAGTGATCCCGCCTGCCGATCTGTGCCTTGGGAACAGCGAGCACCTCCGCCCACGCGGCTGCCAGCCGGTGCTCGGTGGCCGTACCCAGCCCGTGCTCGCTCCGTCCGGCGACTTCGCGTTCCGCGGCGAGCGCCGCCAGCGCCCGCTTGTCGACCTTCCCGTTGTCCGTCAGCGGCAGACGGTTCCGCCAATGAAAGACCGTCGGGACCATGTACTTGGGCAGCACCGCAGCGAGCCGGTCCCGCAGCGCATTGGTATCCAGTTGGCGCTCGCCGGTATAGAAGGCCACCAGGTGCTTGCTGCGGTCGGGGCGCTCCGTGACGACGACCGCGTCTTCGCGGACGCCAGGCACGCGCAGGAGGGCGTTTTCGATTTCCCCGATCTCGATCCGGAAGCCACTGATCTTGACCTGGGTATCGCGGCGGCCGAGAAACTCGAGCTTGCCCTCGGGCAGCCAGCGCCCATAGTCCCCGCTACGGTACAGCCGTTCGTACGGGTGGTGTGGATCGGTCAGGAACGCCCGTTGCGTGCGCTCGCTGTCACCGATGTACCCGCGGCCGACACATATCCCGGCGAAGACGATTTCACCGGGCGCGCCGAGCGGCACCGGCGACAACTGCTCGTCCACGATGTAGACACGCACGTTGTTGATGGGGCGGCCAAGCGGGACGCGTTCTTGGCGCGGCACACTGTCCAGGATCTCGTGGTTGGTGTCGTCGGAGGTTTCGGTCAGGCCGTACGCATTCATGAGCTTGATGGCGGGCTTGACCGCGAACCAGCGCTGCACCAGCTCCTTCTTCAGCACTTCTCCGGTCACGGACACGCGCCGGAGGTGCGGCAGCTCGCGGGGGTGTTGCTCCAGATAGGACACGAGGACTTCAAGGTAGGACGGCACGACCTGCAGGACGCTGACCCTGCCTTTCACGATCTTGTCGATAAACCGCTTCGCATCGAGGATGATCTCCTGCTCCACCAGCAGCGTCCGCCCGCCGACCAACAGCGCGGCAAGCAGCTGCCACAGTGAGATGTCAAAGCACTGAGGCGCCGTCTGAGCTAGCACGTCCCGCTCGGCGATCCTCAGATCGTCGATCTTGGCAAAGAGGTGATTGAGCATCCCGTCGTGCTCGCACATCGCGCCCTTGGGCTCTCCGGTGGAACCGGACGTGAAAAAGATGTACGAGAGCTGTTGGGGCCAAACGTTGACGTCAGGATCGGTCTCAGAATGGCCCTCCGCGAGTGCCGCCTCGATGAGGAGCGTCTCGACTCCGGACAACGAATGGAGCGCCCGATCGAGCACGGCGCTGCTGCCGCGCTCAGTGAGCACGAGCCGGCATCCGGCCCGGGAAAGCATCCTGGCGATTCGCTCGGCCGGGAAATGCGGCTCGAAGGGTAAGTACGCGCCACCGGCCTTGAAGATCGCGAGCACGGCTGTCATCCAATCCAGATTGCGCTCGGTCACGACGCCCACCACACTTTCGCGGGCCAGGCCCCGCTTCAGCAGCGCTCGGGCCAGCTGATTGGCACGCGCATTGAGCGTCCGGTACGTCAGCTGCGTGTTGCCGTGCACGGCCGCGACGGCGTCCGGGTGTGCCCGAGCGCGCTCCTCGAAGAGTTGGTGGGTGCGGCGGTCGGGCAGCATTCGGAGTGGTCCGGCGAGGCCATGAAGCTGGCAGTGCAGCTCCTCGGCGGAGAGCAGAGATGCCCGCGCGTGCTCGGCCTCGGGATCGGCCGTCATCAACGAGAGCGCGGTGACGTGGTAGCCGGCGATCCTGGCGGCGCAGGTCGCGTCGAGTACCTCGGTCCTGTACCGCAGCCGCAGCACGAACCCGTCACGCTGCACGAAGCCGACCCGCAGGACAGTGCCCTCGGCGAGTTCGCCGCTGGCCGCAGACGGATCGAACACCGTCTCGAACAACGGCTCGGCGGGGGCCGGGGCGCCTCCGCGATCGTCGACTGGCACATCGCTGTGCGCCAGCAGGTCCGACTCCGCTCGAGCGATGCCTCGCAGCACTTCGCGCCATGAGCGCGGTCTGAGCGTCATCCGCATCGGCAGCGGCGGGTGGGGGTCCACCGCGTAGCCGGTACATACCTCGTGCTCGCCCGCTAACGCGCCGAGCACCTTGGCGTGCGCAGTGAGCAGCACCGAGCTGAGCGGCAGCGCCGAGTCGTTCGCCAACCGGTGCGATGCCGCCGTGAGCTCATCGGGGATCCTCACCTCGTGCTCGCCGATGCCCGGCACGGGGTCGAGGGTCCAGCGCGGGACGACAGTGAATCCACTCATCTCACAACTCCATGGCCGGGTTGCCGCCCCAGCGCGCACCTCGTGGGACATCCTCTCCCTTCATGAGGAAGGAGTCGGCTGCCAGCACCGAGCCGTCACCCATCGTCACGCCGTAGAGGACGAATGCGCCCACCCCGATCGTGCAGCCGGCGCCAACCCTGGTTCGGTCGCATTTGAAAGTGCCGTCCTCCTGCGAGTGGCACTGGATCTTGCTGCGGTAATTGAGGACAGACTCATCCCCGATGGCGGTGAGAGTCGGCTCGGAGATGTGCGCGCCGTCGTCGAAGGTCCTCCTGCCGACCTGAACGCCCATCAGCCGCCAGAGCACGTTCTTGAACGGCGTGCCATCGAAAGCGTGCAGGTAGTGAATCGGATGCACCTTCCAAATCCGTTCAGCCCACCAGAAATCGGGATGGTAGACGGAGCAAATGGTCGGCTGTGTTGGGTGCAACGCGACGATGCAACGCTGCACCCCGCACAGGAAGACAGCGGTGACCACCACGCTGAGCGCGAACAACACGGCGTTCAGCCCGTGTGGAAGCAGGTCGTAGAGCTCGACGGCGGCCAGGTAGAGCAAGGCGAACAGGAAGACGCCCAGCCACCGTGTGACGAGGAAAATGCCGATGGTCTGAAGGTCGCATCGATTCTTTGCCGCCAGGCCGCGTCGCAATGCTTCCCCCGTCCGCAGATGATCGAATCGCATGTCGCGCTCGACAGAACGCGGAATCTCGAAACATGGGGAGCCTAGGAGGCCGACCCCTTCACGGATCTTTCCGTCGAGCGGAACCAGCACCTTGGTCCCGAGAAGGACGTTGTCGCCGGTCCTGCCGCCGGCGGGATACGTGACGTCGTTCCCCACGAAGTTATGAGGCCCGATCGCTACGCGCGACACGCGGAAGGACGTACTCGAAACCTCGTCGTTCACCAGATGCAGCCCGTCCGCGACCATCGAGCCGCTGCCGACAGCGCTCAGTGACGGGTTCGCGTGCATCACCTCGGTGCCGAAATTCACGCCGGTCTGCACGACCGGCTTGAGGCGATATCCAAGCCACTGCAGGAAGTGAACGATGAGAGAGCTGTCACCGAACAGGTATGTGAAGAACCTCATTCTGCCAATCCGCGCAATCGCCCGGTGCGCGGCGTCGTGAAAACCGTACAGCGGATAGACGACGTCCGGCTTGACGAAGCCACTCAACAGGCGAGACACGGCGACCACGAGGAGGAGGCCTGCGAGTGCGAGGCCGAAGAAAATCACCAGTGAGAGGATCACCGCTTCGATCAGGAGCGCGACCAGGGTGCTCGCACCCGCGCTCGGATCCAGCACCTGAGCCAGCGAGGATGCCCCGTCGATCGCCAAAGTCGCACCCCCCGCGAGGAGCGGCAGGCACAGCAGCAGGACGACGAGCACGGCGGCCGTGGAATACACGGCCCGACGCCACGTACTCGCCTGAGCCGACGGGACTCTCAGGTAGTTCACGTCCGTGCGCTGTGCCGGAGATCCGTGCCAGCGCTCGCCGGTCGGCACCGCCTGGCCGCTGTGTAAACCGGAGGCGTGACCGAGCTGCGCTCGATCCCCCATGAACGTGTTGATGTCGAGCACGGAACGTTCGCCGACGAAAACGTCCCGCCCGAGCGTGACCGGCCCGAGCTCGAGCCGCCCAGCCTGCGCCCGGTAGCACTGCAACATCGCTTCCTTGCGGATCACCGTCCCTGCGCCGATGGTCAGCAGATCGGTGCACACCGGCACGCGCCGGGAGAAGATCACGACGCCGGGCCCGATTCTCGCGCCCAGCGCCCTCAGGTACAGGAGGTACACGGGCGTGCCGATGAACATGCGGGCGGCCGGGCTCGATCGGATGAGCGTCTTGACGATCCAGAACCGGAAGTAAGCGAGGCTCCACAGGCGGATGTGCTGGCTCTTCCAACGGCCGATGAGCACCCACTTCGCCGCGATCGGAACGGCGCAGGCAAGGAGGAAAGCCGCGCTACTGGCCAGTACCAAGCGCCCGCAAGCCTCGACGGCACTCGAGCCGCTCGCGACCCACCGGGAGCTCCAGGCGATGCCGACTACGGCGAGATAGGAGTATGCGAGGAAAAACAGGGCCTGCAGCGCTCCGCAAAGGATGTACTCCCGCGCGCTGGTTGGTGTCGCCGCCTCGATCGCCGCCGAGCCTGGCGGCTGGACAGGTTTGGGCGCCGCGTCCGCGAGCGCCGCTGCAAGGCTGCGGATCGTCGGATGCCGGTAGATGTCCTTCATGGTGACCGACGGCAGGTCGCCTCGCTTCCTCACTCGCGCGCAGAACTTGGCCATCACCAGGGAGTCAGCGCCCAGTTGATCAAAAAAGTGGCTGTCGACGGACAGACGATCGGCGCGCAGAACCTCCGCCAGGACCTCGGCGAGGGTGCGTTCGGCGCGCGTCATCGCGTCGGCGCAGCGCTCCTGAGTCACCGCACATTCGGCGGATCCGACCTGAGCCCCCTTGGCAAGTGCGTCTTTCATGCCTCCTCAGCCCATGGACCGGGCAGGAACGAAGCGACCACTGTCTGCAGCCCCCGCTGGAGCGCGAGGTCTGTGACCAGTTTGCCGACGGCAAGATCTAGCACCCCCAGCCCGAACGGGCTGAACACGCAGGCGGTCCCGGAACCGTTCCTGGCGGGGCTCCGGCCGCTGAGAATGTCGGGCAGGCTACAACGGATGAATTTCCTGTGCCCCACGAGTTGTTCCGCCAGATGCACCGAAGTTTGGGCGCGACAGACGTGATCGATGTCATCCACCACGTTGTCGCAGGAGAGTATGACGTCGGGAGTCAGATCCCGCAGCGACACATGCAGGATCACGCTCCCTCGAGGGCAGTCGCGAAGTTCGCCAATGTGGGGCGTGACCGCCGTGGTGGCAATGGAAACGAGCGGAGAGTCACGCAGCACGGCCCCGACATCAGTGGCAATCTCTACCTCGACCTCGTCGAAGATCCTCCGACACTTGTTCTGGAACCGCTGCGCACGGGCTTCGTCCTGGTCGAAGAGGACGAAGGTTTCCACGTTGGGGAACACGGCCAGGAGGAATCGCGCAATCTCGAAATTGATCAAGCCGCACCCGATCATCCCAACGCGGCCGGCTTCGCTGCCCTTGAGCAGGCATTGGGCGGCCAGAGCCGCGCTGGCCGCGGTCCGCTTCGCGTTGATCGCGGACCCCTCGAGCACGGCTTCGGGCCGCCCCGTCTGCGGTGAATTCAAGATCACCACCGCGGAGGCGCGGTCGACGCCACGATTCAGATTGTCCGGAAACGAGGAGACCCATTTGACGCCAGCGATCCGGCAGGCACCGCCGAGGTAAGCGGGCAGCGCGACGATTCGGTCCCGCGGCTGGCCGGGGAATGGCAAGAAGGTCGAGTGGGGCAGCGAGCTGTCGCCATCGCCGTGGGTTTCGTACGCCCTCCGCACCGCCTGGATCAGCTCGAGCTCGCGTCCGGCCAGCACCTCACGGACTTCGGAGCCCCTCAAGAGTACGATGTCGCCATCACGCATGGCTCGGGCTCCTGTTGTCCCTGCCAGAGATGTGCGATGTCGCCATCATGCATGGCTCGAGCTCCGCTTGCCCCTGCCAGAGGTGTGCGATATCGCCAAAGTGCTCCGCGACCCACTCGTCGCAATAGACGGTATCGAGGTAGCGTTCTCCGCGGTCGTGAAAAATAGCCACGCACGTCGCGCCCCTGGGCATGCGGTCCTTCACCTGTTGTACTGCCATGAGCACTCCTCCCGACGAGCCGCCGGCGAGGATGGCCTCGGTCTGCACCAAGCGGCGGCAACCAACGACACAGTCCAAGTCCGTCACCCGCAGACACTCATCGGCCAGGTCGGCGCGGTAGAGCTCGGGGCGCCTGGCCGACCCGTGTCCTGGAATGAGCCGCTTGGCCGGCTTGCCGCCGAAAATCACGCTGCCGTGAGCATCGACCGCGAAGACCCTGGTGCTCAAGTGGTGATCCCGAATGTACTCGGCGCAGCCCCTGAGCGTGCCGCACGTGCCGGTGGCCACGAAGAGGTAGTCGATCCTCCCATCCAGTTCCGTCGCGATCTCGTCCATCGTGGTGCGATAGTGCGCCTGGGCATTGGCCAGGTTGGCATACTGGTTGGTCCAGACGCAGTCCTCGATGGTCTGCAGGAGAGTCTGGACGCGATTGATCCTTGCGTGGAGGAACTCTCCCGTCACCGGATCGGGTTTTGAGACCAGATCGATCTGTGCGCCGTACGCTCTGAGGATACGAATGTTCTGTGCGGTGGTTTTCGGGTCCACCACGCAGATGAATCGCAATCCCAGGTAGCGGCAGGCTTGCGCCAAGCCGATCCCCAGGTTCCCAGAACTGGACTCGATCACCACGGTCGAAGGTTTGATCGCCCCGGTGCGCATCGCCTCCTGGAGAATGTGTAACGCCGGCCTGTCTTTGGCGCTCCCGCCCGGATTGAATCCTTCCAGCTTGGCGAAGAGAGAAAACGGGATGTCTGGGAGCACCCGCGTCAATCTTACTAGCGGTGTGTGGCCGATCGTGGACAAGATGCTCTCTTCCATGATTGCTCTCGCCTCCAGCTTCAGGATGCCCGGAATTTCCTTTGCCTCGACGGCAGGGGCGGTCCCCGAGATGTCCCTGAGATACAGTTGACGTTGAGATACAGCTGACGTTGGTCGCCAGACCAACGGACGCCCCAGTGACCTGTCTCAGGCACTGGTTAAAAGCCGCCGAAGAAACGGGATCGAGCTGCCAAACGGGCGCGCTGTCCTCTGACAGCGGAAACGTCGACAGGATCGCGTTTCAACTCCGGGCGACACAGATGGCTTAGCTCGCGTTAAACTGAGACCTAACAGTCGAGACTCGACTTACTGAGAGTAACTTTAGTAATTCCAGAGTGCCGCGCAATAAGGTGAAACCCGTAACGGGTGCGCGCGAACGTGAACGCAGCATAAACGGCACGTGAGCTCGATTACACGGAATCGATTACCGCAAGGCCTGCAGCGTAACCTCGACGCTTTGCGACGGACAAGCCGCCGTCGATGGCGAACGAAAGCGTCTCCATATCCCAACACGCCCGTTTCGCCCGCGGGACAAAAGCCACCCAGAATTTCCGGTTCCTGGCTGAGCGCTGGACCCTGGCGCGGCTGCGTCACCAACGCGTGTTCAGTCTCGTGGAGTTGAGTGCCGCGATCCGGCCGTTCGCGATCGGGGCGCTGTGCCGAAGGCCACGGCAAAGTGGCGCACAGCGCCAGGGAAAAGAATGCTGGCACCGGCAGGGATGTAGCAGGATGGTGGGACAGGGCGCCGGAACAGGGCAGGGCGGCGGTAGCGGGATGCCAACTGGTGGGACAATGCGAGCTGCCGTAGCATCGAGCACACCAAGCTTTGCTGTGAGCGACCTGAACCTCCGCCCTGCGCTGGTGACGAGACGGATCGGGGTTGAGCCATGAGAATATCTGGCACGCACTACCGCGCGATTTGGATTACGGAATCCGGAACCGTTCGGGTGATCGATCAGTCCCGTCTGCCTTTCGAGTTCGCCACCATCGACCTCGAGACTCTCGCCGATGCGGCGCACGCGATCAAAACCATGGTGGTGCGTGGTGCGCCGCTGATCGGAGCAACGGCGGCATATGGCATGGCACTCGCTGCGCGCGCGAACCCCTCGGACTCGCACCTCACGGAAGCGGCTCGGACACTGCACGCGACGCGTCCAACGGCGATCAATCTGGTCTGGGCATTGACGAGGATGCGCACAATGCTCGCGGAAGTGCAGCCAAAGGAGCGAGTTGATGTGGCGTTGCGGGAAGCTGCCGCAATCTGTGATGCCGACGTCGAGCAATGCCGCTTGATTGGTGTACACGGGCTGGAACTCATCCGCGGACTCGCCAAAACCGCCGGCCGAACGCTCAACATTCTCACGCACTGTAACGCCGGTTGGCTTGCCTGCGTTGATTGGGGCACCGCACTTGCGCCTGTCTACATGGCGCATGACGCCCGGATACCCGTGCACGTATGGGTCGATGAAACCCGCCCGCGCAACCAGGGCGCGGCGCTAACGGCCTTCGAGCTCGGGGCGCACGGCGTACCTCACACGGTCATTGCGGATAATCTGGGCGGGCATCTGATGCAACGCGGCCAGGTGGATTTGGTGATTGTCGGAAGCGACCGCACGACAGCGGGGGCAGACGTATGCAACAAGGTGGGCACGTACCTCAAAGCGCTTGCGGCCCGGGATAATGGCGTGCCTTTTTATGCGGCCCTGCCAGTCAGCAGCATCGATTGGTCGCTGCAGGCGGGGTCTGCTGTTCCAATCGAGGAGCGATCGCCGGATGAGGTCACGCACATCACCGGCCGCAGCTCTTCGGGCCGGATTGAAACCGTCAGGCTGGTGCCGGAAGGGAGCACCGCGCTGAACCTCGCCTTCGACGTGACACCCGCACGGCTGGTGACCGGACTGATCACGGAGCGAGGCATTTGCTCCGCGAGTCGTGCAGGATTGCAACGACTGTATCCTGAGCTGCGAGCAGCGGAATGACGGAACCCAATGCCGGCGCCGGCCGCGCGGACTTGCGCACGATGGTGATTGCCGCCTGTCGTGAGCTGGCGCGTCGTGGTCTGACGTATGGCACCTCGGGCAATGTCAGCGTGCGCTGCGATGAGCGGCGGTTCTTCGTGAGCCCGACCGGGATGGATTACGAGGTGCTGCAAGCCGATGATGTTCCGCTCATGGACCTCGATGGACGTTGGTTCGGCCGCCGCCGCCCCTCGAGCGAATGGCGGTTCCACCGCGACATATTCAACTCGCGGCACGATGTGGGCGC
Source organism: Gammaproteobacteria bacterium (assembly GCA_005878835.1). Classification (GTDB taxonomy): domain Bacteria; phylum Pseudomonadota; class Gammaproteobacteria; order Steroidobacterales; family Steroidobacteraceae; genus 13-2-20CM-66-19. Next base: position 14,597 of record VBMV01000095.1, read on the forward strand.
GATCGTTCACACTCATTCGCCACGAGCGACCGCGCTCGCCTGCACCGGCCGGGGCATTCCAGCATTCCATTACATGGTGGCGGTTGCGGGCGGGAGCGATATCCGCTGCGCCCCATATCACGCATTCGGTACGCAGGAGCTCTCGGATGCAGCGCTGGCCGCCTTGAAGGATCGCAACGCGTGTCTGCTGGCCAATCACGGGGTCATTGCCACTGGCGCGGACCTCCCTGGCGCCATCTTGCTTGCCGGCGAGGTCGAAAACCTCGCGCTCCAATACACTGTGGCCCTGTCCCTGGGAGAAGTCCGCATTCTCGATGACACCGAGATGTGCCGCGTCATCGAGAAGTTCCGCACCTACGGGCAACAGAATGCAGCCGACGCCGACCTGATCTTCGGCGGAGCTCAGCCTGGTGCGGTCAATGAACGGAACGCATGAGTGAAGGTGGTTCCACGCCGTCGATGCATGCGGCAGCAACCCGGCAACGGAAGCGGCTATCTGGTGTTCGCCGCCGCGTCTTGCGTGAGCTGGCTGCCGGAACAAAGCGCTCAGCCGAGGAGTGGGCCGACTTCAAACGGCGCGGCTGGAGCGCGGTGTACGCAAAGCGGTCTGCACGAGGTGTTTCGGCGTTACGGTCCTTTTGAAGCGTGAGTAAACTATTCGTTTGACCGCGGATCGGGTCGGCGGGCGCGCTTCAGGCCAAGCTTGCCGGTCACCTTCTCGCCAGCATCGAACCTCATCAGACTTTGTGGAGGACCCAGCCATGCGTCCCAAGATGCTTCGTGTGCTACCCCTCGCGCTGGCGGTCTCGGTCAGTGCCTCAGCGCTCGCCGACTCGCAGGTCGCCAGGGGCGAGGTCGCCGCCCTGCGCCCACCGACGCTGACACCCCAGCAGAGCGGCACTCTCAACCGGCTGCAGGCGGTGAGCCCGGTCAACTCGCGCGTGGTGTGGGCCAGCGGCGTGGGCGGCACCTATGTCGTCACCACCGATGGCGGCGCAACCTGGCGGGCGGGCGTGGTTGCGGGGGCCGAACAACTCCAGTTCCGCGATGTGCAGGGGGTGAGCGCAACGGTCGCCTTTCTCTTGTCCGCCGGCGTCGGCCCGGCTTCCCGCATCTATAAGACCGAGGACGGCGGAGCATCCTGGTCGCTGCAATTCCAGAGTTTGGACCCCGAGGCATTTTATGACTGCTTCGCGTTCTGGACCGCGCGCCGCGGGATCGCCATGAGCGACGCCGTCAACGGCCGGTTTCCCGTGATCCAGACGACCGACGGCACGACCTGGGCGGATATCGGCGACCGGTTGCCGGCGGCGCAACTCGGGGAAGCGGCGTTCGCGGCGAGCGGCACGTGCGTTGCGACTCAGGGGAGAAGTCGGGCTTGGATCGGCACCGGCGGCGCGGCGAAGGCCAGAATCCTCGCGACAACCGACGGCGGCCATACGTGGGCCGCGTACGACACGCCCATCGTCCAGGGCACCGCGAGCTCGGGTGTGTTCAGCGTCGATTTCCGCGATCGATTGCACGGCATCCTCGGCGCTGGCGAGCTAGCGGCGCCCACCGCATTCGCCGACACCGTCGCACGCTCGAGCGACGGCGGGAAGACGTGGCGGCTCACGAGCCGCCCGCCAGTCCCGGGCGCAATTTACGGTCTGAGCTACGTGCGCGAACGCTCTGCAGAGGGCGACGCTGATGAGGAGGTGAGCGCCACGCGGGCCGTCGTGGTCACCGGGCCGGGCGGCGCGGCCTGGTCACCTGACGAAGGGGACACTTGGGTCAGCCTGACAGGGCTCGCGAACTACTGGGCTGTGGCGTTCGCAAGCCCGCAGGCGGGTTGGTTGGTAGGGACGCAGGGCAGAATTGTAAAAATCAGTTTTGAATAGCGGTTCGGATCGGTAGCGATGGCGCCAGCGTGTATCCGGAACTGCGCTGCTCGCCCGGTTCGCTTGAGAAGCGCTCCTTGAGGTTCAACGAGGTGCCAGATGCTCAGAGTTTGGGAGTCAATGCGATACGGCCAGGCGACGGTGAGGAAGCAGCTGGTAGCCTCCGCGAGCCGTGTCGCCCTTTGCCTCGCACTCTTCCAGCCGGCAATTGCGACGCCCGCTCACGCTGCGAATGCGCCGTTCGACCTGGTGATTGTCCACGGGCGGATCATCGATGGAACGGGTTCGCCCTGGTATTCGGGTGATATCGGGATTCGCAACGGCAGGATTGCCGCCATCGGCAAGCTCGATCGGCAGTCGCGCGTGAAAACCATTGACGCTCACGACCGCGTGGTAGCGCCTGGGTTCATCGACATGCTGGGCCAGTCCGAACTGAGCATTCTGGTCGAGCCTCGGCTGCCGTCGAAGATATTTCAGGGCGTTACTACCGAAATAACGGGCGAAGGGGATTCGGTGGCGCCGCTCAATGACTCCATCATTCGGGCCGACCGGAAGGTTTACGAGCATTACGGCGTAACGCCGGATTGGCGCACGTTGCGGCAATACTTTGCGCGACTCGAGAAGCAGGGCATCGGGATCAATTTCGCTACTTACGTTGGGGCGACCAGCGTCCGCAGAATGATTCTGGGGGACGAGGATCGGCGACCTACTGCGCAGCAGCTGGAGCAGATGAAGGGACTGGTCGCAGAGAGCATGCGCGCGGGTGCCATGGGGCTCTCCAGTGCGTTGGAATATGCGCCGGCGCCGTATGCGAGCACGGACGAGCTCATAGCGTTAGCGCGGGAGGCCGCGAAGTTCGGCGGAATCTACGCTACCCATATGCGCAGCGAGGGCGACGGCATCATGGCAGCGCTCGAGGAGGCTGTGAGGATTGGCCGCGAGGCCGGTGCGCCGGTCGAGATCTGGCACTTGAAGACCGCGGGCAAGAACAACTGGGGCCGAATGCCGGAGGTGGTGGCGAAGATCGATGCAGCGCGCGCGTCGGGCACCGACATCAGTGCCAATACCTATGCCTACACCGCCTGGTACAACGATCTCTCTGCCTTTGTTCCGCCGTGGGCCCATGATGGCGGCAATGCGAAACTCGTTACGCGACTCACAGATCCAGTGCTTCGCGCCCGCATTCGAAAAGACATGTTGAGCGCCTCGAGCGAATGGGACAACGAATGGGATGAGATTGCGGGTCCGGAGGCGGTCCTCATCGGCGTGGTACACAAGGCCGACCTGCTGCCGTTGCAGGGTAAGACCCTGGCCGAGGTGGCGAGGAGCTGGAAGAAAGATCCGATGGAGTCATTATTCGATCTGCTGATTGCAGACGATGCGCTCACCGAGGTGGCGGTGTTCGGGATGTCAGAAGCCGACGTCGCACTGGCGCTGGAGCAGCCGTGGGTGTCGGTGGACAACGATTCTCCTGGTACCTCCCCACAAGGAATTCTGGGGCAGGAGCACCCGCATCCGCGCGCCTACGGGACGTTCCCGCGGATCATCCGCAAATACGTGAGAGAAGAGAAGAAGCTCACGCTGCACGATGCCATTCGAAAGTTTACTGCATTGCCCGCCCAGCGCATGCGATTGACCGATCGTGGCGTACTGAAGGAGGGCATGTGGGCCGATATCGTGATCTTCGATCCGGCAACGATCCGTGACGCGGCTACCTTTGAAAGCCCCAATCAGCTGTCTGAGGGGATGGAGCATGTGTTGGTCAACGGCGTGCCGGTAATCGAGGGGGGCAAGATGACCGATGCCCTGCCCGGGAAGATATTGCATGGACCCGGCTATGAACCGTGAGCAACCTGCTGCCCGGCGATGAATAGCTTAGGTTGAAAACGCAAGCCGTTCCGTTAGTAAAGGAACCTTTTCCAGCGAGCCAGTCTGGTAAAGACCCCGAAATACCTGTGCATTGACTGAACCTTCTCGTCGACTTCGCGTCGTTGCACCTCTGCAATCGGTGCTCGTCTGTGATATTAGATCGCGATGGGCTTGCACGGCATGAGGTACAAGGGCATCGTCTTTGACTTCAACGGCGTGTTGTTCTGGGACGCCGATTTGCAGGTCAAATCGTGGCAGGTTATTGCGAAGAACCTGCGCGGACACGAGATGACGGACGATGAGCTCGCCATTCACATGCACGGTCGTCCGAACTCCTACGTGTTGAGCTACCTGGCTGGCCGCACGATTGCGGGGCAAGAACTTCTCGATCTGATTCAAGTCAAGGAGTCGTTCTATCGCGAATTGTGCCTGTCGAACCCACGCCGCCTGGTGCTGTCTCCCGGCGCGCACAGTCTTCTTGAGACGCTGGCGCGCCGCGACATCCCGCGAACCATCGCGACCTCCTCGGAGATCACGAATCTGAAGTTCTTCATGGAGCGCCTGCGCCTGGAGCGATGGTTCGACGTGGCGAAGATTATTTACGACGATGGCATTCGCCCCGGAAAGCCCGCACCGGATGTGTATCTGGCGGCCGCACGCACTATCGGGGTCGCCCCGCATGAGTGCGCAGTGGTCGAGGATGCGGTCTCCGGACTCGCCGCCGCCCACGCCGCCGGTATCGGCTATATCGTTGCGATCGGTGCGCCTGCGGCGCTTGAGAAATTGCGGGCCTGCGACGGTGTGGCCACCGCGATCGAGAGCCTGAGAGATTTTCCACGCGAGCGGCTGCTGGATCGGACGTAGGGAATTATTACGGCAGGCTCAGTGGATCATGATGCGTAGCCGATGCAGACAGCTCCGAGTGTGACTGCTATGCACACAAGAATACGGCGACGCGTGAGAGCTTCTCCAAGGAGCATACGAGCAAGCAGCGCAGAAAAGACGATGCTGGTCTCGCGCAGGGCTGAAATCGGACCGACCTTTCCCAGGGCGAGCGCGGCGGTGATCGCTCCGTAGCTCAGGAATGAAATGAAGCCGCCGGCCATTGCCTTCAGAGTCTCAGGGGTGCGCGGGTCCACGGTAATTCCTCCCCTGAGGAGCAAGAACGCAAGGGGCAGGAGAGCGCCGTAGATCAGGAAGATCCAGGCTGCGTAGGATTGCGCGTTGCCCGCAAAGCGCACGCCGATGCCGTCGGCGGTGACGTAGCACGCGACGAACAGCGCTGTTGCGAGTGCGAGAGCGACCGACTTTGCCCCTGCCCGCGTTCTGCCAAGGGCGAGGCTCATGATCCCAAGGCAAATCAACGTCACGCCAAACAACGCCGGCCCGCTCACTCGCTGACCCGCGAGAACGAAACCGCCGCTGGTCACCATGAGCGGCACGCTACCCCTGACGATCGGGTAGACCTGTCCCAGTTCGCCGTATCGATAGGCATGAGCCAGGAAGATGCTGTAAAGAACCTGTAAGACGGCCGAGGTGCCCAGATACATCCAGCTCTGCGTCGCGGGCAGGGGCAGGAGCAGTGCAAAGGGAATAGCGGCGAGCGTCGTCGCGAAGCTCATGACCGTGACAAACCACAACCGGTCGACGCCGCTTCGTAAGGCGGCGTTCCATGTTGCATGCAGCGCGGCTGCAAAAAGCGTCAGACCGATGACAGCCACACTCATATTCCCGTGATCCGCTTCACACAATCCTTGCATGATCAATAGCTTGGACGTGCCAGCGGGTGAGCTGAAAATTCCGCCTGTCCCCCTGGCCACCGTTGCGTCCGGTTGCCCCCTCGCCCGCGGCGACTCAGTTTGCGCAATCAGACGCCGTAGTACACTCTGCGGCTTCAAGACAGCCACCTCGAAGCACCCCGTGACCGACGAATCTGGGCCTAAGGGCGACCCGGTTCCCGCCTCGGACGGGCATCGAGCCGTCTTCCTCAGCTACGCTTCCGAGGACACAGAGGCGGCGGCGCGTATCAGCAGCAGCCTGCGCAATGCAGGCATTGAAGTGTGGTTCGACCAGAACGAGCTGCGTGGCGGAGCTGCCTGGGACTCCGCGATCAAGAGACAGATCAGGACCTGCGCCTTGTTCATCCCGATCATTTCCGCGAATTCGCGCGCTCGCGTCGAGGGATATTTCCGGTTCGAATGGAAACTCGCGGTCGATCGCTCCCACCTGATGGCCGCCGAGAAGGCATTTCTGCTGCCGGTCGTCATTGACGCGACCGACGAGGTCGACGCCCGGGTGCCCGAGAAGTTCCACGAAGTACAGTGGACGTGGCTCAGGGGCGGGGAGAACTCGCCCGCTTTCGTCGCGCAGGTGACGCGACTGCTGGCCTTCGGTGGGTACATGCAGCCGGCAGGTGCAGCGCCCGCGCTCACGAGCCGGCCGATGGCGCCGGCAGTTCCAACACCTTCCGTCGGGCGCAGCCCCTGCTCGGAACAGTCGATCGCAGTCCTGCCGTTCGTGGACATGAGCCAGAACAAGGATCAGGAGTACTTCTCGGACGGGCTGACGGAGGAACTCATCGGATTGCTCACCAGAGTTCCCGAACTGCGCGTGCCGGCCCGCACCTCCTGTTTCTACTTCAAGAGCAAGCAGGCGACGATTGCCGATATTGCGCGGGCGCTGAACGTCGCCCACGTGCTCGAAGGCAGCGTACGCAAAGCCGGCAACACGATACGCATCGCGGTTCAGCTGATCCGGGCCGACACGGGCTTCCACCTGTGGTCGCAGACCTTCGATCGTACGCTCGATGACATCTTCAAGGTGCAGGACGAGATAGCCGGCTCGGTAGTGCGCTCACTGTGCGATGCCCTGCTGAGCGCCACGCTGCCGGCGCGGAGCGCTGCGCTGAATTCCGAAAGTTATCAACTCTACCTGCGCGGGCACTTTCACTGGAATCGCCGCTCGCCGGAGGAGTTCAGAAAAGCCATAACATTCTTTCAGCAAGCCATTGCCGTTGACCCTGACTATGCCCTGGCGTTCACGGGCCTCGCAAACTGCTACAGTCTGCTGCCCATCTACGACCGCACCTCGCAAGCGACGCAGACGATGCCGCAGGCGAGAACGGCGATACTCAGAGCGCTGGCGATCGACGATAATCTGGCGGAAGCCCACGCCTCGTTGGGGTTGATACTGACGCTCTTCGATTTCGAGTGGCTGGCGGCGGAACGTCAGTACCAGCGGGCGATCGAGCTCAGCCCTAATTCTCCCGTGCCGCATCAGTGGTACGGTGAGCTGCTCGTCAATACCGGACGGTTCGACGCGGGACTGGCGCAAGGCCGCCGTGCCGTTGAGTTGGACCCCCTGTCACAGGTGGCCAATCTGGCGCTGGGCATCCAGTTGAATTCCGCCCGCCGCTACACGGAAGCCATCGAGCAGCTGCAAAAGACTCTGACACTTGGCCGCAACTTCGCCGACACCAATTATTTGCTCTTTGAAGCCTACGCCAACAAAGGCCTGTACCAGGAGGCGGTGGCGGCGTATGCGCGACAGAAGCAGCTGGATGGGGAGCCTGCAACCGAGGTGGCTGCGTTGAAGGAAGCGTTCGCCAAGGACTCGTGGCCAGGATTTCTGCAGCTGCGAATCCGCTCTCTCGAAGCCCAGGGGCAGCCGGACTGTGATGAGATTGCGGCTTTCTCTGCCCGGGTGGGCGATCTGGACCGCGCGTTTGCCTGGCTGGAAAAATCCTATGCCGGCAGAAGCCCCAGGCTCACTCACCTGAAGGTCGATGCCCGATACGACAACTTGCGCGCCGATGCGCGCTTCGCGGACATGCTGCGCCGCGTTGGACTGGGAAGCTGATCAGCGCTGTACCTGAGCGCTCGCCGCAGGGCCGTCGTAGCGCGCTACCGTGACACCTTGGCGCCGAGAACGTTGTAGGCAGTGACCGGACGGTGCAGTCCCTTGAGAGTCAGCTCACCCACCGATTCGAGCTCGAAGAGACCATCGGTGGCGGCGAGCACGCGCTTGGAGACCAGAATCTGTCCGGGCTTGGCCTCACCACACAGCCGTGCCGCGAGATTCGTCACCGTGCCGATCGCACCGTAATCCCAGCGCCCCTCGTAGCCGATCGCGCCAATCGTGGCATAACCCTGCGCGATGCCAACGCCGAGTTCGAGCTCGTAGCCCATCTTGCGCCAGGAGACGATCAGTTCGCCGACCCGCTCACGCATGGCGAGGGCCATGCGCAGCGTGCGCTCCGCGGCATTGGGCACCGGCACCGGGTCGTTGAAGAAAACCATCATGCCATCGCCGGTGAACCGCTCCAGCGTGCCTTCGTGCTCCATGACCAGCCGACCCATCTCGGCGTGATACTCGCGCAGCACGCTCATGACTTCCTCGGGTTCGACGCTTTCCGCAAAGGCGGTGAAGCCACGCAGGTCGAGGAAGCAAACGGTCAGGTTGCGGCGGTGGGTAGCGAGGGGATCGTCCGCACCACCCGCCACGATGAGTTCCGCGAGCTGCGGCGAGAAGAAACGCTTGAGCCGCCCGAGACGATCGAGCAGCGCCACCTGCTCTTTGACGCGCTGCTCGAGTCTCTGATTCCACTCGGCCAACTGTCGCAAATGCAAGGCTTCGCGATCGCGCAAGCGTTTCTTTTCCAGGCAAGCACCGATGCGCGCCCGCAGCAGCACCGGGTCGAAGGGCTTTGGCAGATAATCCTCTGCGCCCAATTCGATGCAGCGCACGACGCTGTCCATTTCGTCCAGCGCCGATATCATGACGACCGGAATTTCCCGCAGCGCCTCCTCTGCAGTGAGCCGCTGCAACACTTCGTAGCCGCTCATCTGCGGCATGATCACATCCAGCAGCACCAGGTCGATAGGCTGCTGGCGCAGCAGGGTGAGCGCATCCGGTCCGTTTGCCACCACTTGCACCCGGTGGCCCGCGCGTGCCAGCCGGCGGCTCAGCATCTCCCGGTTGGCGGCGTTGTCATCGACCACCAGGATGTTTCCGGTTTCCGTGTTCGGCGCCGGCGCTACCGCGATTCGCGCCGTATCCGAGTCGGCGATCGGCGCGAGCGGCGGCGCGCTGACCCCGTCAGCGATCATGGTGTGCAAGGTGTGCGCGGCAGTGGCGATTCGCTCCAGATCCTGGCCCACCTCTGCGGCGGCCGTCTGCTGGGCCTGCGCCTTGAGCTCATCGGCGGCGGCGATGATGGAGCTTATGGGCCCGGAGGCCTCGGCGCTGAGGCGGCGCAGATCGATCTCATTGTCCTTGCGCGTGCGCCCGAGCACCTCATCGACGAGCAGCATCAGCTGCTGCGCATACTCGTGCAATTCACGCAGCCTGGGCTCCATTCCCGCGATGCTTCCTTCGCTGGCGCTCTCCAGCAACATCTCGCTGTAACCGATGATGTGGTTCAGCGGCGTGTGCAGCTCGTGCCGCAGATGATTCAATGTCGCGCGATCGGTGGTCACGCCGCAGATCCCTGGTTGAGCAGGCTCTCGATCTTCCCCAACAGTCGCGGCAGCTCGATCGGCTTGGTATCGAAGTCGTCACACCCCACCGCCAGGGCGTTATCGCGGTCGCTGGCCATGGTGTGAGCGGTCAGCGCCACGATCGGGATATGGCGGGTCTGCGGGGCCGCCTTGAGTCGCCGCGTTGCCTCCAGGCCATCGATCCCCGGCAAAGTCACGTCCATCAGGATCAGCGCCGGCGCATCCGCCTGAGCCATGGCTATGCCGGTCTCGCCATCGACGGCCGTCACGACTTCGTACCCTCGCTTGCGCAGGCGCCGCGACAACATATCGCGGTTGAGCTCGTTGTCCTCGATCAGCAGGATCTTCTTCATGCGTCGGTCCCGGGCGTAACGGTTTTGCTCATGCGATCATCCGGCTTGTGAGCCCCTGACAGCGCACGAATCTTTTCGAGCAGGCGCGGCATGACGATCGGTTTGGTGTCAAAATCGTCGCAGCCCGCCGCGAGCGCTTTCTCACGGTCACCGCTCATCGCATTGGCGGTGAGGGCGATGACGGGTATGTGCCGAGTGTGCTGCGCAGCCTTGAGCTGGCGCGTCGCCGCCCAGCCATCCAGCACCGGCAGGCTCAGATCCATCAGAATCACATCGGGCCGCTCGCTCGCGGCAAGCTGCACGCCACTGGCCCCATCGCGCGCGATCACTACCGTATGCCCCTGGCGCTTGAGGCGGCTCTCCAGGATATAGATGTTGTCCTCATTATCCTCTACGTACAGAATCTTCACGCCAGAATCTCCTTGACCTTCGCATGCTTGCCGCGCTCGATCGAGCGCGGCAGCATGCGGCCCAGCTCGCGCAGCAGCTCACTCAGCTCGGAGGCGCTTTTGCGCATCACCTGCTCGACGTACCCGTTCAGCCGCTTTTGATCCTCGACGCTCAGGTCCTTGGCCGTCAGAACCAGCACCGGAATGTCGCGCCATTCCGGGCGCTGACGCATCTCGACCAGGAACTCGAACCCGTCCATCTCCGGCATCATCAGGTCCAGTACGATCACGTCGGGACACGATTCGGCCAGATGTTGCAGCGCGAAGCGGCCGTTGCTCGCCCCCTCGACCTGCCATCTCTCCTGCTCGAGCACGCGCCGCACGCTCTCGCGCATGATCTCATCGTCGTCCACCAGCAGGACCTTGCGTGCGATCGGACTGCTGATGTCCTGCAGCAGGCTTATGAGCCGCTCGCGGTCGATCGGCTTGGTCATGTATTCAGTGGCGCCGAGGGAGTAGCCGCGGCTGCGGTTGTCCTCGATCGTCACCAGCACCACCGGGATGTCTGCCAGCTGCGGATCGCCCTTGAGCGCCGCCAGCACCGTCCAGCCATCCAGGTCCGGCATATTGATGTCGAGCGTGATCGCCGCGGGGTGAAGTTCGCGCGCCAGTTGCAGGCCTTCCCGGCCCCCGGTTGCGATGCGAACCACGAATCCCTCGCGCTCCAGATAGCGCGCCATCACCTCGCATACGGTCTGGTCGTCATCGATAACCAGGATGAGCGAGCCTTTGACCGGCTGCATCGCCCGGCGCTCAGGACGTACCCGGCGCAGGAGCGGCGCTGGCTGGACCGCCTCGATGCGGGCGGGCAGGCGGATCGTGAATGTCGAGCCCTTGCCCAATTGGCTCTCCACGGCAATCTCACCGCCCATCATCTGGCAGAAACGGCGGCTGATCGCAAGTCCGAGCCCGGTGCCACCATACTTGCGCGTGGTCGAAGGATCGGCCTGCACGAATTCCTGGAACAACCGGCCCATCTGTTCGGGCGACATCCCGATGCCGGTATCCCTGACGGCCATCGTAATCTCTTCGCTGCCCTTGCCCATGAGCCGCGCCACGTCGATGGTCACAATGCCATGCTCGGTGAACTTGTTGGCGTTGCTCACCAGATTGAGCAGCGCCTGGCGGATTCGCGTCTGGTCGGCGTGCATCTCGCCGATATCCTGCGGACAGTGGAGGATGATCTGGTTGCCGTTCTTGGCCGCCGCGGGGGCGATGGTGGAGATCACATCGTCGACCAGCGGCGCGATGGCGAAGGTCTCGACGTGCATGTCCATCCTGCCGGCTTCGATCTTCGACAGGTCCAGGATGTCGTTGATGAGCTCCAGCAGGTGGTGCGCCGCGCGCAGCACGCGCTCGAGCGGTTCGAGCTCCTCGGGGTGCTTCAGGTCGCGGGCATCCTCATGCAACATCTCCGTCAAGCCGATGATCGCATTCAAGGGCGTGCGCAGCTCGTGTGACATGTTCGCCAGGAACTGCGATTTCAGCTTGCTCGCCTCCGCCAGCTGCTCGCTCTTGGCCTGGCTTTCCTTGAACAGCCGGGCATTCTCGATGGCCATCACCGATTGCGAGGCCAGCGTCTGCAGCAGTTTCACGATCGAGGGCGCGAACTCACCCGCCACCTTGCGGCGGATCACCAATGCACCGGTCGCGTGCTCGTCGCGCAGCAGCGGTACCGCAACCACGGCGCGGATTCCGTCGTGCGTCCACAGGACGCTCACCCTGTGGGACAGCTCGACGTCCGACACCTGGACTGGCACGCGGTTTACCGCGCACATGCCCACCGGACCGTCCCCCAGGCCGATGCGCGAGCCGCGCAGTGTTTCGATCATGGCGTCGCTGACACCGAAGTTCGCGCGTGGATCGAATACCCCATCGGCCTCGTCGAACTGATAGAGGGTGCCCGAATCCGCATCCGCCAGGCGCACTGCGCGGGCGATGACGGTTGCCAGCACCGTCTCGAGCTCGAGAGATGAGCTCACCGCCTGGCTTACCTCGTTCAGTGCCTGCAGTTCCGCCACCGAGCGCATCAGCTCGCGCGTGCGGGCCTCGACCTCCGAGGTGCGCTCGGCGACACGCTGTTCCAGTTTGCGCTGATCCTCCTCGATCTCCAGTTGCGACAGACGCAACTTCTCGCTCATCATCCGCAGCGAGGCGAGCAGGTTCCCGAGGTCGCGCTTCGGCAGACGGTCCGCAGCCAAGGCGAATTCGCCTGCCGCGATGCGCTGGGCGAGATCCACGGCGGCGTTGAGCGGTTCGGTAACGCCGGTGATCATGCTGTAGATGAACCAGCCCGCGATCAGGAGCGTGAACAAGGTGGCGGCCGCCACGATCTTGCTCTGGCGCCGTGCCGAGTCGATCGCCTGCGAGATGGCCGCGGTGCTTGCCTTGTCGTAACCCGCTTCGAGCGCACGAACTGCCTCGCGCGTCTGCCTGATCTGGGGCTGCAGCGCCAGCAGCCGCTCGAGCGGCATGGCGACCGAGATCTGGCCCGCCAGGGCCCCGAGGCTTGCGGCAACGGCCGCCGCGCCCGGGTCCTTGCGGCGCAACGCAGCGGCGGACGCCACCGATTGCCGCAGCGCCTCATAGGCGCGCTGTCCGAGGCTCCCCATATCCACGGCGTCCGCGGCATAGGTCATGAAAGATTCAAAGCCGTCCTTGGTCGCCCGCGATAGTCCGTGGCGCACCACCACGCTCTCAACGGCGGTCGTGCGTCGCAGGTCGGAGAGCGCCTGATAGATCAGCACCAGCGTGATCGGTGCGATGATGATCACGAACTGCGCAAAGATGCGCAGCTTCAATTGTTTTACTTTGATCATCGACGGTGCCCCCCCGGGCGCCGAGCAAACGCTTGCGATCCCCACCGAACTACCAGTTTCTACGCGGTGCGCAGCGGGCCGTCAATCACGCACGGCGGCTGCCGCCGCCGGGAGTCAAGGATGGCTGCGCATCAGGACAGAGTCGTCATAACAGCGTGTGTGGCCCATGGCGCGAGAGCATTTGCAAACACCCGTGTCCCTCGACGAATCGGTCTCCAGCGCTGGCCTGCGTGCATCAGCTCGGTGGCGAGGATTGAGAGGGCGATTTTCGTGTCAGTGGAGGATGCCGCTAGGCGTTGGAGGCTCTTTGAAAGCCCAACATTCGCGACCTTAGAATCGCCAAGCTTGCGCTTTTCGACGCATTATGGAAAGCATCTTGAGGACGAGCACCTCAAGTCCACTGCTGCGGGCGGACGCGCGAGATCAATCCGCGCCATTTCGGACTTCTGTAGCCGGTGGGGTTTACCCTCAGGCGCGGTACCGCCGCCGCGAATCATGCGTCACCGCCTGCGGCGCATCTGTCGATCACCTTCGCTACCGCCCGAGGAGCGTGAGCTGCCAGATGTCCTTGCCGGTCGCCATCATCAACGGGCGCAGTGCGAGCATGCCGGCCTTGCCTACGGCGCGCTCGAGCTGCGCGAGCTCAGCGAGCCTGTCGCGCGTCTCGGCGTCGATCGGCGGCTCGTCCATGCCGCTCTCGCGCAGCAGCAGTATGCCCTTGGCGCGCAGCGCGAGCTCCCCGTGCAGTCGCAGGCAGCACAGCATGTCCGCCAGGTCCTCGCCGCGGAAGCGCGCGCGCAGCGACTGCAGGTAGCGACCGCCGTTGCTGTCGAGGAACCTACCGGTATTGATCGACTCCAGCAGCTGCACGTTGGAGTCGAGATCCGCGTCGAGCCAGTCGCGTAGCGTGCGCTCGCCCTGCCGAAACACCAGGTAGATCACCGACGGCAGCACCAGCAGGGTCGCAAGCGTCGCGAGCGCGGGCCGTCCGAGCAGCGAGTTGAAGCCGCTGTGCAGCACGACCGCCGCCAGGAGGCCCGGCAGCAACAGCTGCGGACCGCCGTTCGGCCGGCTCTCGTAGAGCGTGATCGAGATCATCGCCAGGACCGTCGTCGTGCCGCCGTGCATGATCGCGGTGCCGAAGCCGCGGATGACTTGCACCGGCAGCGCGGCCTCCGGCCGCGAGGCGAGGTAGTACAGGTTCTCGACGAGCGCGAAGCCGGTGGCCGGCGATTCCGGCGTCCACCGGCAGCCCGACGCGCCGCGTGCGAATCAGGAAGACGATCAACACCGCCTTCAGGGACTCCTCGATCCACGGCGCCACGTAGCTCGAGTAGGCGGCGAAGTCCCCCGTGAAATGCCCGTACGCGTAGTTGTTGACGAGGTAGCTTGCGCCGGCCGCGAGAGCGCCGGCGGCGACCAGCGCCAGCACCATCCTGAGGCGCAGCAGTTTGTACGCGTCGAGCTGGACGAGCCCTGCCAGAAACAACAGCACCGGCACGAGGGCGATCGGCGCGCGCAGCAGCAGATCGGTGCTCAACGTGTCGCTCGTGTGCAGTGCCCGCTCTTCACAGCACCTGCAGCGACAGCATGAACTCACTTCTGCCGAGTCCGCCCGCGGCGAAGCCTCGCGCCGCGCCGACCGACAGCATCATCGACTGGCGGTGCATCACGTGCAGCTGCAGGTCGAGTTGCGCGCCGACGGCATGGGCGCTGCGACGCAACACGCGGTTGTCGAGGTCAGTCTCGAGCGCGCTCACAAATACCTCGGGCCGGACCCAGCTGGCGTAGAAGCCGGGCGAGCCGAGGGCCTCGAAGCGCAGCGGCGGCAGGCACCATTCGAGCGTCGACTTGACGAGCGACCTGCCGCTCAAGGCGTCCAGCCTGAAACCCGGCATGCTGAGGAGCTCGCGGTAGCGCTGCGCGCCGCCGTTGCCGCCGCTGTCGACATAGTTGTTGCCGAAGCCGCCCAGGTAGGAGTTCGCGAGCGGGTTGGTGCGCGCTCCACTGGAGAGGCTCGCCCCGCTCCGCAGCCAGACCGAGGAATGGTTGAGCGGCAGCGGAAAGCCGATGTCGAACGTGCCGGTGAGGCTCGGAATCAGATCGCCGGCGGCCCCGTTGCCGTGCGCGTTGATCGCCCAGCTGTGGCCCGTCTCCACGTCCACCGCGCCGGGCGAGAAGCGCGTATCCACGGCAACGAAGCCCACATCGGCGGTGAAGAGGTTCTTCGAGGGCGAGGTCACGTTCTGATACCCCGGCAGCGTGTCGAGGCCGCCGTAGTAAGCGACCTTGGCGACGAAGTCCATGGTCTGCGGCGGGTCGAAGATGAGCGGACGGTCGTAGGCGACGTAGCCGTTGTAGCCGGCGAGGCTGCGCTTGGTCGGGCCGAAGAGGTCGTAGAAGTCCGCCCCGTTCCAGGCGGCCCCGGCGGTCCAGCGCGTGTGGTGCACAGCGGCTGCGACGTGCAGGCGCTGCCTGGCAGGTAACCCGGCATCCGGGCTGTAGCTGGTATCGACGCCGAGCGAGTCGTACCCCATCGGATCGCTGAAGCGGGCGCTGGCCCCCAGGCCCACCGAGTTCTTGTAGCCCTCGACGACCGGGATCAGCGACTCGAGCGATAGCTCGCGCAGGGGTCGATACACTCCCTCGCGCTGGATGTGGGATTCGTAGGGGATGGTCGACGGGTCGGGAGCGACCCAGCCCTGCACCTCCGGGTACCTGGCCGCCACCTGCTCGCCCAGGAAGGTCACCGCGCTCAGGTCCTCGGTCGGTCTTGCCTCGATGAGCGTCGGCACGAACCCCTTGGCCGCGTAGCGCAGTACGATCAGCCGAGACTCATCGAGCGGCAGCGGGCGAAAGAAACCCACGTCCGCGTTACTGACCGCCGCGAGGGTCTCGGTCGCGAGCTCGTAGCGATAGATGTTCGACACGCCGGTGTAGTAGCTGCTGCCGTAGAGGTAGCGGCCGTCCTTCGAGAACACGAAGCTCTCCGGCACCGCCGCTCCCATGGTGAACGTGTGCAGCGGGGTGGCGTCGCCCCTCTCGAGCGCATCGGTGCGCAGGACCCGCACTTGTGTGACCTGTGGCGAGCCCGGCCTCAAGCCCGGTCCCGATACGGACACCGACGCCAGCGTCCCGTCGGGCGAAAGATCGAGATCGAAGGCTCTCTCCCCGCGCGGGAACACGTACAGCGTCTGCCACTCCTTATAGGGGGAGGGGATCCGCACCAGGATGACGAATCCGTTGTTGAGCCGCAGGCCCCACAGCGAGCGATCGGTGGGGTTGTAGACGATGTCGCCGATGCGGGCGGCCTTGAGCAGCATGCGTGAGTTGCCGGAGCGCAGCTCGAGCGCCTCGAGGTTGCGATGGGTGTTGTTGTTCGTTGTGTAGAAAAGCGTCGCGGTCGCTGGGTCATAAGCGAGCGAGGTTACTGAGTAACCGCTGGCGCCCTTGACCTCCTTGATCTCGCTCACCCTGCCGTCGCTGCGGCCGATCGAGGCGATGTGCGCAAGCTGCCCGGGATACTTGATGGCGGCGAGGAGCTTCGTCCCGTCCGCCGAGAGGTAGGTGCGCGAGACCGCCCCGAGGTCCTTTTTAGTGAGGTCGCGGTACTCGGTGACCGGGTGCTCGCGCACCGCCAGCAGGTTCTGCCGCTGGAAGCCGTGCTCCCAGTCGACCCACTGTCGCCAGCACTCCTGCAGCGGCAGGCCGAACACACGCTGAAAATCGTGGCTGTAATAGCGGCGGCTGCCGGCGTCGCGCCGCCACCAGGCGAGCAATTTTTGCGGGCCGTAGTTAAGACCCAGGTAATCCATGAAGCGCGTGCCGTACAGGTAGGCATTGGCGCCGGTCTTGAAGTCGATCTCGGTGCCCTTCGACACGAGCCCGAGCGGGTCGTAGAACCTGGTATTTTCCTGCACCATGCCCCGGAACACCATCTCGTCGTAGCCCCCCTGCGCACGTCCCACACCACCGCTCATCCAGGTCTCCATGAACACCGCGCTCCCCTCCTGATACCAGCGCGGGGCGGTCAGGCGCGGCACGGTCAGGTAGTTGTACAGCAGCGTCTCGGGGTGCGCGGAGTCGACGTCCACCTTGCCGTGAAACAGGCGGCGCAAGCGCGCGTCGGCCGGGTTCGCGCGATCGTTGTCGACGATGTGCGTGAGCTCGTGCACCGCGGTCCATCCGAACCACTCGGCGGATGAGAGGGTCTCGAACGGCTCATTGGAAGGGGCGATGTCGAGGAATATCCGGTTGCGGGGCGCGGGTATCGCCGTCGCGTTGGCGCGGTCGCTGAAGTCCTGCAACAGCACGTTGACGCGCCCGTCGGGCACGTAGTGGAACAAGCGCTCGTGGGTGGCGAGTCCGCTCAGGAAGCTCTGCGTCGCGTGCGCCACGAGGTGTTTCTCGCCCGGGTCGAAATAAACGATCCGCAGCTCCCCGGTCTCGACGAAGTCGAGATCGGCAGCTCGGGTGGGAAATGCGGCCCCGACCGCGACGAACGCTGTCAGCAAACCCAGCCAGGGCTGTCGCCACCTTGAAGCGTTGGCGTGCGCGTCCCCGGACTGTCCGCTCTGACGCAGACAGCCGTCAGGGCTGTCACGCAAGAAATGCGGAGTGGCCCGCGGGTAACGCCCGAGCCACTCCCATGCTTTCGACTCCAATGCCGCGCAGCGGCGCGGGCCGGACTACTTTTCTTGCGCCATGGCGTTCTGCTGCGCGTTCTGCTGCGCATTCGCCTGGCTTCTGATCTGCGCCGAGGAATTGCCGCCTCGGGCAGCCGCAGCCGAATCCGCAGCCTTCGCGGCATCCGTGTGCGAGCGGATTCTGGCATTGTCACCGGAAGCCTTGGCCGCCGCCGCCGCATCCGTTGCCTCGGGAGCGTGAGCCGTACTCTTGGTCCCCCCCCCTTCCATCTGGGCGCGGCGGGCATTGTCGCCCGAACCGCCGGCCGCCGCCGCATCCGCCGCGTTGGCCGCGTCCGCAACCGCGGTACCCTTTGCCACATCCGCCGCGCTCTGCTCGGTCGTGCTCGCCGTCGGCGCGGGGTTGAAAGAGTTCGTGCCATCCGCGCGCGCTCGCTTCGCCTCGACGATGGTCCCGGCAGCGTCCTTACCCGCCGGCGCCTTGTTGTAGCTCAGGTAAGCGATTGCACCGATCGCCACCACGACCCCGCCCACGATCCACACTGTCTTACTAGCCATAGAGCCTCCCCCCAAACTGTCGAAACAGTCACCAGATTCCCGTTCTGCAAAGAATTACCATAAACACAGCAAAAAGTTGGTTCCTCAAAGACAAAAACCCGTCAGCGATCCGCAACCGTGCGGAGCGTTGCGCTCCCGACCTGGCGGCCGGCCATCAGGAAGGTGAGATCCACCGTTTGCCCTCCCATTCGAAACCCCGGCAACGCCACAGCCAACACGCCGGGTTTACCCTGCGCGGGTTTGTCCTGACTTCCGACGCCGTTGATCCGGAGCGTATGTCCGTCGCTTGCAATGAGCACGTCCACCGGAGTGCCCGCCGACACCTCGAACCTGAGACCCAGCCCACGGCGGTCGCGGTACAGGCTCACCCGACCCGAGACTACTCCGTTGTCCAGACGGACCGTATCCAGGGTGGTCCGTGTATCCGCCGGCGCCATCGTGCCCGCCACCTCGGTCGTGGGAGGTTCCGGGCCGCGGACGACCTCGTACACGACCGCCCCCGTGAGCAGGGCCACGATGACCGCGGCGTACCGCAACCGAGGCCTCGACCACCAGGACCATGCCGGCCCCGCCGTCGATTGCGGCAGCGCACCAAGAATGCTCTCCCGGAGCTCGGGTGGCGGCTCAACGTCCTCGAGCTTCTCGAGTGCTGCGCAGAGGCGCTGGAAATCCTCGCGCAGGACCCTGAGCTCCGGATCCGCCAGCACGGAACGGGCGAGCTCACCGCGCTGCTGCCCGTCGAGCTCGCCATCGATCTCGGCGTGAATGAGTGAGAGGTGCCTGCTGTCGGCCATCTCAGATGGTTCCCAGCTGGAGTAAGTGATCCCGCAGCAGCTGGCGGGCACTGTAGAGCCGTGACTTCACGGTTTTCTCGGGGAGCAGGAGGACCTGGCCCATGTCCTGGTAGCTCAGGTGCATGAAGTGCCGCAGCACGATGACAGTCCGCAGCTCGGGCTTGATGTGCATCAGCGCCTCCTCGATCGCCCGGCCCATCTGCTCGCCCTCGAGCTGTCGATCCGGCCCCGGAGCCTCATCGGCCTCATCGCCGTCAAACCCCTCGTGGGGTTTTCGTGCGCCGAGGGCATTGAGGGATTCATTCACCGCAATCCGGTAGATCCAGCTGTAGAACTTGAAGCTCGGGTCATAGTCGCCAAGATGCTCGAACGCCTTGAGGAACGTGGTCTGCGCGACGTCCCGGGCGTCCTCCGGATCGTGCAGCAGCCGAAGGGCGGCATTGAACACCGGCTTCTGATACCGCACCACGAGCTGCTCGAAAGCCGCCCGGTCCCCCTCCCGACAGCGCCGCACCAGCGTCGCGTCATCGTCCTCTTTCACAAGTACCGCTCAGCACACCAAAGGTTGGCCGGCTCCGCCGGGTTCGGGTCTTGGGACGCGGCTCGCTAGCCCGCCGCGCGGCTCATGTCGATGATCCGGTCGAAGCCCGCGTAACGGAAAATGTCGTGGATCTGCGGGGGGACGTTGATGAGCCTGAGGCCGGCACCCGATCCCCTGACCCGCTTCTGTGTCAGGAGAAACACCCGCAGCCCCGAGCTTGCGATGTACTCGAGCCGGGCGAGGTCGATGACCCGCGGTGCGGCCACTGCCTCAAGGAATCGCAGCGCACCATCGCACTGGGTAGCGTCGAGCCTTCCTGCCATCACGACCTCGCCGGACGGGCCCAGTTGGATCTCGAACATCTGCGCGTTCTTCCCATTCATCGGTCATTGCACTTGAGCAGCGCCCACAGCCAGCGAGCGCAGGAGGGAAAACCCCCGTGCCCTGCCCAAGTGCGGGCGAGCAGGCCCGGGCCACCCCGGGCCTGCCGACGGCCTACCGGGCGCGACGCGCCTAGTCTTTACTTTGCGGCCTTCTCGGCCGCAGCCACTGCCTTGCTGGCTTGCGCCATCGCGTTCTTGACCGCGCCCTGAACACAGGGCGTGGCGCCTTCGACGCTCTCAGGGTAGAGCTTGGCGAGCTGATCGCATGCTTTCGCAACCGCAGGCCATCATAGCACGGCGTTTTTCGCCGCGAGCGCGCGCGCTTACAGCGCCGGCATTCGGCTCAGCCTCGCGAGCGATTTCGGCTCGAGCGGGTAATCTCCTTGGTCATTCTGAGCTGGTTGCGTGCCCCGACGCGTTGGTAGCTCACCGCATCCATCATCTGACGCACCAGGAACACCCCCTGCCCACCCACCGGGCGCGCCGTGAGGCTCGCCGTGACGTCAGGTGGCGGCGCCGCGAGCGGATCGAACTCGGGGCCGTCATCCTCGACCGTCATCGTGAGCTTCAAGTCGCGCAGGCTCAGGGACACCTCGACGCGCGGCGCCGTACCTGCCGGTGAGCCGTGCTGAACGACGTTCATGAACACTTCCTCGAGCGCCAGCTCGAAGGGGAGCGCCTGTGCGGGCGGCAGACGAGCGGCCGACCAGAACTCCTGCAGGAACCGCGTCAGCGCCGGCAACTGCTCAGCATCGCTCGGCACGGCCAGGCGCTGCTCTGTCATGCGGGCTCTCGCGGCGCACTGGCCAGCGCTGTCGCCCGGTCGGTGTGCACGCAAATGATGCGGCTGAAGCCGCTCAGCTCGAACACCTCACGTACCGCAGGCTTCAGCGCGCAGAGCGCGAACGAGATGCCGGCGCGCTGCGCCGCCCGTGCTGCCAGCAGGAACACGCGCAGGCCTGCGCTCGAGACGTAGTCGAGTGCGCTGCAATCGATGATCACTGCGGCGGATGCGGTCGCGGCGCCGGCGAGAACCTCCTCGATGTGGCGCTGAAAACCGGCGGCGGCGCCGAAATCAAGCCTGCCCTCCGGCATCACGAGCGTGGTGAGCGCGAGCCTTTCGAACCGGACATTCATTGCAGCGCCGCAGCCGCACTCACGGCGCCTTCCGAGTGAGCACGGTGAGCGTAATGTCGTCGGATTGCGGGGCGGTTCCGGCAAAGCTCGTGACGCTGCGACAGATGCGCTCGATGAGCGCCGCCGCGGCTCCGTCGCCGGGCGCCTGCACCTCGGCCAGCAGCCGCTGCGTGCCGTAGGCCTCGTCGGAGGGGTTGAAGGCCTCCGTCACGCCGTCGGTGTAGAGCAGCAGGCGGTCACCGGGCAGCAGCCTTGTCGTGTGATCCGGAAACACGACGCCAGGCATCACCCCGAGCGCAAGGCCGCCGGCGCCGTCCAGGGTCTCGACCGACCCGTCGGGGTGGTGCACGTACGGGGGGTTGTGGCCGCCGTTCGCGTAAGTCAGCACCCCGCTTTCCGGGTCGAATACACAGTAGAACACCGTCACGAACAGGTCCAGCGGATTCTGTGTGCACAGCACCTCGTTGGTCTCGGCGAGACACGCCCCGGGATCGGCGTGGTGTGCGGCCAGATCACGCAGGTTGGTGCGCGCCACGGCCATGAAGAATGCCGCCGGCACGCCCTTGCCCGAGACGTCCGCGATCACCAACCCGATGCGCCCGTCGGGCAGCTCGATGAAATCATAGAAATCCCCGCCCATGGTGGTCGCCGGAATCATGCGCGCCGCCGCATCGCAGCCCGCCGTCGCCGGGAAGGCCGCCGGCAGAATCGCCATCTGCAGTGCCCGCGCGACATCCAGCTCGGCTTTGATCTGCGCCTGCGCCCGTTCCAGCGCGGCATTCTTGTCGGCGAGCTCGCGGGTGCGCTCGGCGACGGTCGCTTCCAGGATGTGCGTCTGAAGCTTCAACACACGCAGCAGTCGCAGCCATCGCAGCAGGCGCAGCCAGCGCGTATCGAAACCAGCCAGGAAGAAGGGAGCGATCGCAAGCAGGTCCACCAGCCCGTTGAAGCTGACGATGAAGGCGCGCTTTTCCGCCGCTGCCACGATGCGCAGCAGATACTCGAGCGAGAAGACGGCACGATCTCTTCGGCACGCAGAGCGCGGATGGCCCAATCGGGCAGCCCGGGCATCGCTTCCACGCCGATGGATGCGACGCTCAACACGATCAGCGCGAGGATGAGGTTCTCAAAGGCGCGCGCGTACCCTCCACGGCGCAGCAAGAGCAATTCCGCGAGTCCCCGCACCGGGGCCGTCAGGGCCTGAGCCGCCCGCCGAGCGGGCGCCATGCTCATCGACCGGCGTGATTCCCCCTCGTGCTGCGCTCGATCCTGCACGCTACCTCGTGTCTCCTGCACGCTCGCT
>VBMV01000040.1 GCA_005878835.1 Gammaproteobacteria bacterium
CAAAGGGCACGCGTTGCGCATACGCTTTGGACTCGAATACGATCCCGTTCCACGCATCCGCATCGTATGCGCCGATATGGACCTCAGAAAAATCTTGTGCCACCTGCGCAGCGAGAGACAACGGAAGAAGCAGAGCAAGGAAAATTGCGGGATGCTCCCATCGGGCTCCCAGGCGGCGCACTCGTTGCGTGTATCGAAGGTCGCCCGTGCCTTCGTGGCTGATCGCGCGTGCGATTGCGCGCGAGCGGCTTCCTGTTGATTCGAGCCCTGTTACCACGGTCAAGGTATCAGCTTACGCAGTGACCGCGTCGACAGATCGTCAATGTGCCGAAATGCCGGTGCGATCCTCTCGATCTGATGGGAAGGTACCTGGTACTCTTCGAAGTACACCTTCCATTCACGTACGATCCTCCAAATCCTGGCGACGCTCTCGGCGGCGGCCTCCGCGGATAAGGTGAACATCTCGCGACCGGCAAGAGCGTTGTCGAGGGTTGCGATCCGCCCCTGCGGCCCGACGCCCAGGTGCAAGCGCCGCTCGGGCGCCAAACTTGCTCGCGGCATGACATCGTACAGCGGACTCAGCCGCCATCCGGGAAGGCGCGGGTCCCAAACAAAGCCGTGGTTGCGGAGATGATCGTCGTCGTTATTGACGAAGATGTTGAAGACGAGGCGCTCAAACAGCTCGCGATTGTTCTCGCGTATCACGCGCGGGTGGCAGTACCGTCGAACCGCTTGTGCCAGATCTCCATACGACTTATTCGGTGATTCCATCTCGTCACACGCCAGCAGCGTAAGACCGCTGACAAACCCCAAACGCTTCTCTGCTAATCCGTACGCTGAAACCGTGCTGAGAAGATCTTCCGGCAGCGGGGCATCTTGACCTGCCTTGGCCCAATATCGGTCGAATCGGCGGATGAGCATTACAGTGCGGGAACCAAAATGAACCAGCCTGACTGGAGGCACAGTGAGACCCGAGGCGGCCGCCAGTCGCAGCGTCGCCGCCTCAAGAACGGGAACCAGCAGCGCATCCTTCCGGCTCGGAAATTTAGCGAGCCACAACACGCGTTCCTCATCACGAACCGTCGCTTTCGGCCTTGCACCGCCGAGTGCGCTGCCCTCCGCGAAGATTTCCTCGAGCGGGGCAGGAACCGGTAAGCCCTCGTCGATGCGTTGGGCAGCGTCCATCAAGTACTCAAGATTGTCCCAAGTTCCAAAGCCCAGCGTGGCGGCCGAATCTCGGGAAGACCGAATGTCGATCGCTCCCACACGCTGGCTGCCCGCATGAAGCAGATAACTTGACTCTGGCAGGCTGTTGGCGGGCACTTTCAGCCGGGACTCGATGACCCGCCGGCCCCAGGCATCGGGCGCTGCATCGCGAATTCCGCCGAACAAGGGGAGATTGTTGGGCGGGAATAGAGCCGTACCGCGTACCCGGTCCATGTCCCGAAGGCTCAGGCTTACGGGGTCCACTTCGAGGGCGCCGGCACGTTGCAGATAACGCAACCCGTACGCGAACGTTGAGGCCGACAGCTTCACTCCGTCTTCGGATAACGTGAGCTGGCCGCAAGGCACCCACTCCGTGTCGAGATAGGTGAAGACAAACAGCTTCTGTTCCGTTGCGGTCATGGTTCAGAAGTCGATCTCTTGGAGTTCGCGCTTTGACAGCTCCCGGGCCCGGCGCCGCTGTTCTTTCGCACTGAGAGCGGCTAAAGCAGGATCCGTTTCGGACAGGAGTTCCAGCAGAGTTTTGCCCGGCACAATGGCTTCCAGATAGCGCAGGATTTGACCCACCGCGAGTCCGGGATCACCTTTTTCCAGCCGATACGCCGTGTTTCGTGACAGGCCAGCCCGCAGTGCCGCTTGGTCCTGTTTCATGCCGCGAGCGATCCGTAAGCGCGCGAAGGCCGCCCCCAGCTTTTTCGCTTCAGCAGCCTGGCTTGAGCTCAGGAGTGCGGATTGGGTGACTTTCATACTCGTTTAACCAAGCACTCATCGCCTAACGCTCGATTAATCGAGCGCATCTTAGGCTGGCGGTCATCAAAGAGCAAGCAGCTAAAGACTCTAAAATCGATCTTTAAGCTGATAATGAGCGATTAATCGACCAAAGACTGCAGCCTACCGGCTGCAGGGGTTCGGGGACGAGGTCGCCTAACTCGTTGTTCTGATGGTGGCGCTATGCTTTGGATGCGCCCGGCAGGCGGGCGGCTTGCGCGTCGAAGGTGGCCGTCAAGCGGCAGCCAAGTTGGCGATTGTGAGCCACGATCAGGCAGTCGGAAAATCCGCTATGGCTATCCTGCCAGTTGAAAAGTGCCTCCTCCACTGCAGCCTCGTCCTCGAACGCTAGTTCCCGCGCTTCTAACGCTGCGCGGAACAGACCCAGAATCGTTTCCGGTGGCATTTCGTAGCGACTTCGGAGAACCCATTCCGTCTCGAGCAGCACGGGAAGTGAAAGGAGCACCGTTTCCTCCTCGGCACTGGCCGTATCAACCAGCTTTCGCGCGCGCCGAGTCTGCGCCGCGTCATCCTCAATGAGCAGTCGCACCAGAACGTTGGTATCGAGTCCAAGCACTAGCGATTCATTTGCTCAACTGAGATTCGCTTTCGCTTAGGCGGCTTGATGGCAATGTCCCGAATGCTGCGATTCTTGACCCGCAAGATGATGGTGCCGTCAGCCAGGACCGTGAAATGAATCCGATCGCCGGTCTTGAGCCTTGCTGCCGTGCGGACCTCGAGTGGAATGGTAGCCTGCCCCTTGCTCGTCAGCGTTGCGAAGGCCATGAGATGGTCCTTTCGATCTTACACTCTAGTCTATTGTAAGGAGTCTCAGACGTGCCAGCAAGTGGCGATATCCGCGTCATCGAGTTATCTCTTGGATTCGGAATTCGCAGCCACGACTGAGGCGGATGGGTTGCACCTGGCGTTTCAGTCGCGCCAGTCGCTGCATGCAGAGGTGCTGTTCCTGCGCCGGCAACTGGCCCTGTACGTCGCGCGGGGCGTGAAGCCGAGGCGGATCGATGCAGCAACGCGGGTGAGCTCG
>VBMV01000041.1 GCA_005878835.1 Gammaproteobacteria bacterium
ATCGCTCGCGGCATGAAACAGGACCAGGCGGCACTGCGGGCTGGCCTGTCACGAAACACGGCGTATCGGCTGGAAAAAGGCGATCCCGGAATCGCGATGGGTCAAATCCTTCGCTATCTGGATGCCATTGTGCCGGGCAAGACTCTGCTTGAACTGCTGTCTGAGACGGATCCTGCTTTAGCCGCTCTCAGTGCGCAAGAACGGCGGCGCCGGGCCCGGGACCTGTCAAAGCGCGAGCTCGAAGAGATCGACTTCTGAACCATGACCGCAACGGAACAGAAGCTGTATGTCTTCACCTATCTCGACACGGAGTGGGTGCCTTGCGGCCAGCTCACTTTGTCCGAAGACGGAGCGAAGCTGTCGGCCTCAACGTTCGCGTACGGGCTGCGTTATCTGCAACGTCCCGGCGCCCTCGAAGTGGATCCGGTAAGCCTAAGCCTTCGGGACATGGATCTGGTACGCGGTACGGCTCTATTCCCGCCGAACAATCTGCCCCTGTTCGGCGGAATTCGCGATGCAGCGCCCGATGCCTGGGGCCGGCGGGTCATCGAGTCCCGCCTGAAAGTACCTGCCAACAGCCTGCCAGAGTCAAGTTATCTGGTTCATGCGGGCAGCCAGCGTGTGGGAGCGATCGATATTCGGTCTTCCCGAGTTTCGGCCGCCACGCCGGGCTTTGGAACTTGGAACAATCTTGAGTACTTGATGGACGCCGCCCAACGCATCGACGAGGGCTTACCGGTTCCCGCCCAGCTCGAGGAAATCTTTGCGGAGGGCAGCGCGCTCGGCGGTGCAAGGCCGAAAGCGACGGTTCGGGATGAGGAACGGGTGTTGTGGCTCGCCAAATTTCCGAGCCGGAAGGATGCGCTGCTGGTTCCCGTTCTTGAGACGGCGACGCTGCGACTGGCGGCCGCCTCGGGTCTCACCGTGCCTCCAGTCAGGCTGGTTCATTTTGGGTCCCGGACTGTAATGCTCATCCGCCGATTCGACCGATATTGGGCCAAGGCAGGCCAAGATGCCCAGCTGCCGGAAGATCTTCTCAGCACGGTTCCAGCGTACGGATTAGCAGAGAAGCGTTTAGGGTTTATCAGCGGTCTTACGCTGCTGGCGTGTGACGAGATGGAATCACCGAATAAGTCCTATGGAGATCTGGCACAAGCGGTTCGACGGTACTGCCACCCGGGCGTGATACGCGAGAACAATCGCGAGCTGTTTGAGCGCCTCGTCTTCAACATCTTCGTCAATAACGACGACGATCATCTCCGCAACCACGGCTTTGTTTGGGACCCGCGCCTTCCCGGGTGGCGGCTGAGTCCGCTGTACGATGTCATGCCGCGAGCAAGTCTGGCGTCCGAGCGGCGCTTGCACCTGGGCGTCGGGCCGGAGGGACGAATCGCAACCCTCGACAACGCTTTTGCCGGTCGCGAGATGTTCACCTTGTCCGCGGAGGCCGCCGCCGAGAGCATCGCCAGGATCTGGAAGATCGTACGCGAATGGAAGGTGTACTTCGAAGAGTACCAAGTACCTTCCCATCAGATCGAGAGGATCGCACCGGCATTTCGGCACATTGACGATCTGTCGACGCGGTCGCTGCGTAAGCTGATACCTTGATCGTGGTAACAGGGTGTTGGTACGCGCCGGATTCACTTTTGGCTGAAAGTCGCGATTGAGGTGGCCGGGGCGGCTTGGACCGGGCGTGATACGGTTACAGGCGGGGACGCAACTGGGTTTAGCAAAGTCCCTACAGCAACGTCGTCCCACACACCTTCATCCCCGCCCGTTTGTCCCACTAGAAGCGCTTTTTCCCTCACGGCTTCTGTTTCCGAGGCGGCTGAGGTCTCTGCGTCGGCTGTGGGTTGGTGGGACCCGCGCCCCGCTTCCGGCGAGGGCTCTCGCAAGACTTCGATAGCTTGAATTTTGCCGGATCCCGCGACGTCCACAATCACGTAGCTCGCGTGCGATCCCTTGAGCAAGGCGGCTATCACCTGTGCCGGGGCCCGCGGTCCGAGATGGGCGGTCACGAGTTCGTTCAGCGCAGGCGCATGCACCGCTGCTCCGGTGGCCTCGCGCACCTGGTCCAGGACATCGCGCAATCTGACATCCTGGGCGACGATCGACAGCAATCCGTCCTTAAATGAGACTACGACGGTCGATGGCATCGCTCTCCGCTGGGGCCGCGCGTTGGCTTGTGCGAGACTGTCTTTGCCCTTGGCCGGTGTCTCCTGTGTACTCGAGAGCTGTGTGGCGCACCGGGGGGCGGGGGGATCGCTGCCGCTGTCGCTATATAAGATGGCGCAAATCGCCCCCGCAATCGCGACTGTTTGTTTCATCCTTATTCCGGTTCTTTTCCCTAGTGCTGGTGACTGGATTCGGGAGCTGGAGCCGCGGCCAACACCACTATGCCACCCGCAGGGACAGTGCGCGCAACGACCCGAGCGATGCCTGCGTCGTCGAACTCAATCGTGAGTTTGAAACTACCACGGATATCATGGCCCCAGTATTCCCAAAGCTCCTGATACTCGACAGCATTACAGTCGCCGTAATGGACGGTACGCCAGGGGCGGCCTAACAACTTCGCGACCCCGTCTCTCGTTGCACTACCAATGCGGATTTTCGTGACCAAGTCGGTACGAAGTTCACGAGACAGTGCGGGCGCCGAACCGGGAGCGTCAGAAGCCAGCACAAGGGACCAGGCGATTGCAACAACCATGAGGAAGGCTATTGGCCAGCTGCAGGTCATGGTTCGCATACCCCTTGGGAAAACGCCATTCTGTGAGCGACCGACGGAATCCCTGTGCCGGATTCCGTCGGTCGAGACCTGCGAGATTCGGATCAGTCTTCCGACACCACGAGCAGGAGGTTGCGGGGCTTGCCATCCTCCTCGCCGAAGATGGGAAAGGACGTGTGCCCACCTTGCAATGTCAGGCCCGGCAAGGTGAACCACCCCGTTTGCGGAGCCAGCATCTCCTGTTGCGTTGGGCTGGTGGCGCAATGCGCTGAGGCGTCGGCAGCAGTGCACCCGGTCAGCAGCTCTTCACGATCCACGATTTCGACCACGGCGTTCGACCCCACGCCATAGGGCAGGTAGACCCGGTTTTTCTCCTTGCCGGCAGAGATGGGTCCATGGATGCCCGTCGGCGGGCTGACCAGTCCTTCCACCGCGTCTCCAACGTTGGGTTGCT
>VBMV01000148.1 GCA_005878835.1 Gammaproteobacteria bacterium
GGCTAACCCCAAACCGCAGGCCACGATCGGCGACGTCGCCGATCACATCGAGCACATCCGCAAAGTCGCGGGCGTCGATCACGTGGGTATAGGCTCAGACTTCGACGGGATCCCCGAAGCGCCCGTCGGGCTCGAGGGCGTCGACAAGTTTCCGGCGCTGCTCGAGGAGCTGGGGCGCCGCGGCTGGGGCGATGCGGAGCTCGCCAAGGTTGCCGGCGCGAACCTATTGCGCGTACTGCGCCAGGCGGAAGGCGCGAGTGCGCGACTGCGGACGGCGCGACCGCCCTCGCTCGCCACGCTTGCAGCGCTCGACGGGACAGCCGCGGCACCGCCGGCGCACAATTAGGTAAGTTAACAGCTGCGCGGAAGCGCCGCTGGTGCGCGCCGCCTCAATCAGTGACATAACCGAAGTGCTGCACCCACGGTCGCAGCAGCGGCTGAATGGGCGCCAGCTGCGCCTGGTATCTTCGCCAGGCGCCGATCCCTGACCCGTCGAGGCCGCGGGCCAGTTGAGCGATGCTCGGCGTGGCAGTGGCCCGCAGCTGCGTCCGCGGCGCGAAGTCGCGCATCGCCGGCGTCCATTGCACGCCGAGGAACGCGCAGACTTTGTGCAGTTCAGCGTCGAAATCGGTGGCGAGATTCTCGTAGCGGAGCGGATAGATCGCGACCGGCAGCCGCCGCTGACAGCCGTCCGCGAAGCGCATGACCGCGTCGTAGTAGCGCGCTGCGCCTTCGAGGGTGAGCAGCTCATACATCGGGGCGCTCATCTGGAATCGGCGCCGGAAGCCGCTGAGCACCACATCGCGCGGATCGCGATACACCAGTGCGATCCGGGCGCCGGGAAATAGCCGTGCGATCAACGGCAACTTCAGTGTGTTGAGTGGATGCTTGTCGACGAGGATTCTGGTGCCGATCTGGATACCGGTCTCCACGACGCGGCTCCAGTAGGCGGCCCGCAGCCGCGCAATCTCCGCCTCACTCGCCCGCGGCAGGCGCGCCAGCTCCGCCGGGGTGCGCATGAACTCCTGTACCGCATCGATCAGGAATTCATGCTCGCCCGGAGTCACCGTGCCGGAATTCCCCTCGAGCGCTACCTCCAGCAACGTGGTGCCGGAACGCGGAAACCCGAGGATGAAAATGGGGGTCGCCACCGCTCGCGTCTCGCCCCCGGCGGCCGATTGTGCGCGCCACTCCTCGGTATCCATGCGCTCGAGTTGCTGCGTGAGCGCCAGGGTGTACTCGAGCGCACTCTCGCGGCCCGCATAGCGCTCGGCGTAGTGCTGCCGCAGCGTTTGATTGCAGCGCGTGTAGGCGGCGAAGGCTTCCGCCGGACGGCCGGCGGCATCGAGCACATCGCCGAGGAGCCCGTTCGCGTGGGCGCCGTCCACGGGCTCGAGCTCAGGGCGAGCGAGCAGCGCCTTGAGCCGCGCCCCGGCCTGATCCGCGGCTCCCTCGCCGAGCTCGGCCGTCGCCAGGCTCATCACCGCATCCGGAAAGCCTGGCAGGATCCCGAGTGCCTGCTGCGACCAGCGGCGCGCCTCGGCGTGCTGGCCGCGGCGGGCCGCGATGTGAGCGAGGCCCGCCATGGCCACTCCCTGCTTCGGGTCGCGCTCGAGGGCCTGGCGGTAGCTCCCCTCGGCCGCCGCAAGCAAGCCGAGCGCCAGGAGCGCGGCGCCGCGGCTCGCGTAGGCGAATGACAGCGTGGGATCCAGCGCCAGCAGCGCCTCGAATTGCACCAGCGCCTCGGCCGGCCGCTCCATCCGCAGCAAGCACAATCCGAGGGCATTGCGGACGCCGGCATCGCGCGGCGCGAGCTGGACAGCACGGCTCAGCAAGGCCGCCGCCTCGACCACGCGCTGCTCGTGCTCGAGCCGCAGAGCGACCACATTGAAAAGCAGCGGATGCTCGAGGCCGCGATCGAGGGCTGCCTGGGCGAGCGTGGCGGCGCGCGCGTGATCGCGCTGCTGCGCGGCCTCATGGACCTCGCGCAGGACCGCCAGGTCGGCTGCTCGATCGCGCTCCATCGGTGCCATTTCCCAGCTTCGCCAGCCGGCACTAGACCCCGCGGCAGGGCCGAGCGAGTTTAGGGCGCACCCGGCACTGAGTGCACGAAAAAAAACGGCGGGCCGCAGCCCGCCGTCTTGAGGGATGACGATGGAATCGTCTTTAGAATTGCATGGTGAAGGTACCGAAGATGTAACGTCCCAGGGCGTCATACACGGAGTTGTACACGTTGCCGTTGCAACCGACGCAGTTGCTCGAGCCGATGACCGGCGGATCCTTGTCAAGCAGATTGTTGACACCGAGCCTGAAGTTCACTGCATTGCTGATCTGGATCGCGGCGGTCAGATCGAGATAGCTGATCGAGGGCAGGTGCGTGTCGGTGTTCGAGATGCAGCCACTCGCCACGGTGCAAGTCGACCCGGGATTCAGATTCGGGTTCGAGCTGAGCTGATCCATGGTGACCTTGCCGAAATAGCGCCACGCCAGCGAAACGTCGAGGCCGTGCCAGGGAGTTTCCCAGGTTCCCCGCAACGAGTGCCGCCAGCGGAAATTCGGGCCGTTGTCCCAGGTGCAGTTGTTGCCGAAGTAGCCGGCACATCCGAACGAGGTCGACGGCAGAGACTTGAGCGGGGTCACCGTCATTTCGTCCATGTACGTGCCCACGAGGCTCATGTTGAGCTTACCGAACCCACCGACGTTGAAGCGGTAGTTCACGTCGAGATCGTAACCCTTCTCCGCGAGTGCGCCCTGGTTCTTGAACGGATCGTCGATGAAGCCCTGCGGTGACACCCACAGCGAGCCATTGATGTCGCGGTGGATGCGATTGCAGAACAATCCCTGGTTGGCGCACAGCGCCAGGGTGGTGGCGAAGCCCACCCGCTGGATGGTGTTGTCGATATTGATGTCGTAGTAGTCAAGCTGGATGCGAAGACCGGGCGCGATCGATGGCGCCCAACCGATTCCGACCGACTTGGTCGTGGCGCTTTCCGGCTTGAGCGTGATGTTCCCTCCGAGCTGTCCGTTGTATTGCGACGCGGGATTCCCATCGATAGTCCCGTACTGAGTCCCCGTCACGCCGGTAGCTGCGCATTGCGCCGGGGTGAAAACTGGAACCGCCCCCGCGCACGGGTCGGTGGCACCTTCCAGGCCCACGTACCGCGGCTCGAACAGCTCAGCCGAATTCGGCGCCCGCACCGCACGGGCCCAGCTGCCGCGCACCCGCAGTTCCTGGAGCGGCGACCACTCGAGGCCGAATTTGTAGGTGTTGGTGCTGAAGCCGAGCGAGTAATCGGAGTAGCGGTAGCCGGTCTCGAACGCCATCGCGGCTGCGCCCGGCTTGTCATCGAGCAGCGGCAATCGCGCCTCGATGAAAACCTCGCGGGAAGTGATCTGCCCGTCGATCGGCACGGTCGGCGAACCCTGACCGGCGGCGTCGCCCGTCAGGTATTCGAGATCCGGGGTAGTGGTGTTGAGCACCTGGCGCCATTCGGCGCCGACATTGATCTTGAGCCCCGACCTGGCGGTCGGCAATTGCACGCCGTACACGCCGAGGTCACCGGTCGAGTTACCGCTGATTTCGCGCTGCTCGACCTGGCCACGGTTCACGAGCGGTATCTCGATGTAAGCGAGCGCCGCCTGCGTCACACCGTTCTGCTGGAAGATGTTCCACGGCACGCAGCGCGGATCGGTGCCCGTAAGAACCGACTGGCACACCGGCCTGCCGGTGACGGGATCCGTGACCACGTTCAGCGCGTTCTTGACGCGCGAGATCGACACGTCGTTGTTGTAAGTCTCGGCCAGCTGCGTGATCGCGTAAGACCCGTAGACGTCGTAACTCCAGACATCGTTGATCTTGCCCTTGTCACCGACCACGAGCCGCCAGGCCTGGTGCTCGAGATCGTCCGCACGCGGTGCGCCTTCGACGTTGCGCCGGCCGACGAGCAGGAAAACATTATTGGCGGGATTGGCCACACCGCCGCACCAGGTAGTGATCATGCTCGGAGAGAGCTCTGGATTGGCGCAATTCACCTGGTAGGGGCCGGTGCCGTAAAACGCGCCCGAGCCGGCGATCTGCGCGATGGTGCGATCGTTGACGTACTGAACCTCCGAGTACAGCTCGGCATGGTCGTTGAAGGTGTAGTGCGCAAAGGCGCCGGCGGTATAGCGCTCGTCCGGACGCTGGTAGTAGTTCAACGGACCGAAGTTGTAACGGTCTGAATTGGCGAACGGCACCAGCGTCCCGACGCCACCGACAAAATGCAACGCCCGGCTTCCGCCGAGGTTCTGGCCGAACTGATTGACGAGGCGGAATCGGCCAGGGGCCGTCGTGGAGGATCCGGCGCAGCTGAAATGGCCGCTCGCCACGTGGGAGCTTGTTGTCGCGCTCGTGCCGATGAAACCCGAGCCCAGGCTGCACGCGCTGTAGTCGAACAGGTTCTGCAGGGCGGGCGCGACTCTGCGGTACGTCCCGTAGAGGGTCACATTGCCGTTGTTCTCGGGCGCGTTGAACCCCATCAGGAATGCGAGGTCGCGCTGGTAGCCGTCGTTCGCATTCGAGGGTGCAGGTGTGAATTTCGTGCCGTTGTTCGCGTTCCAGGCGGCCAGGTCGGCGGCCACGCCCTGCGGATTGTCGTTGTGGTGACTATAGAGGCCGTAGTCAGCCGTGAACTTCACACCCGAAAAGTGATCGTTCAGGATGAAGTTCACCACACCCGCTACCGCGTCCGCACCGTAGACCGATGAGGCACCGCCGGTCAGCACATCGATGCGCTCGATGAGCTCGGCCGGAATTTGATTCAGGTCCGCCGGGCCGCCGCCACGGACGGGCGTACCGGCTCCGAGCCGGCGACCGTTGACGAGTACCAGGGTGCGCTTCGGCGCCAGGCCACGCAGGTCGACTTGCGCCGTGCCGTCGGCTCCGTTTGAAACGCCCGCATTCTGTGCCGCGTACACCTGCGGCAGCGCGTTCAGCAGATCCTCGACTCGATTGGCGCCCGATTGCTGGATCGTTTCCGGGGTGATGGCGATCACCGGGCTGATCGCCACCTCGTTGGGCACTGTGATGCGCGATCCGGTCACGACCACCTCTTCGGTGACCGGCGGAGTCGGTGCCGCTGCGGGCGCAGCCTGCCCATGCGCCACACCAAACGCCGCCAGGGCGTTGCCTGCGAGCGCCAGCCGCACCGCCGCCCGCACGATCGGATTCCCGCGATGATCGCTCATTGATCGGATCTCCCAGACTTGTTGGCAGTGTTTGCCAAGACGGACACTTCGAAGCAACCTGAACGCTCGCGCCGAGAGGTTAGCGTTCGCCGGCGCAAGAATATAGCACGGCGTTGAAATGCCGCAACAAGCGGCGCCCGCCCTGCCTCGAGCGGTCGGCGAACCCGAGCGCTCGCCGCTCTGACCGGGCCTCGACGGCGCGAGGCGCCCTAATATCATTCAAAATCAGCTAATTGAACTGCTCCTGGACTCATTCAGGTTTTCTCGAGCTCGGCGCTGGCGACTCGGGGGCGCGCCGTGCGCTGTTGCGCGGTAGCCACATCATGAGGCCGGCGCTTTGTAGACCGTACCTGGATCGGTCCGCATGATGGTGGCCGGCGTCTTTTGGAGACTGGTACCCCTTGCCATGCGCAGTGTCGGCGAGTTTCAGCGTGAGATCACCCTCCGGATGACGCGCGGCGAGTGGGCCGCCGCCGCCGAGGCGGCCGCCGCCTGCCGGGCGGCGTGGCCGTCGGCGAGCGCGGGCTGGCTGTTGGGAAGCTTTGTCGCGTTGGCCGCCGGCGAGAATGAAGAGGCGCTGCGCCTGGTGGACGAGCGTCTGGCAGTCGACTCCACTGATCTGCGATGCCTGTTGCAGCGCGCCGAGAGCCTGCTCGCACTCGACCGGAAGGACGATGCGTTGGCCGCCGCCGAGGCCGCGGCCAACGCGCCGGGCGGAGGCGCGGCCGCTCTCGATGCCGTGGGCACGTTCTATGTGTACGCGCAGGAGCACACCCGCGCGCGCCGCGCATATGATCGGGCCCTGGCGGCCGCCCCGGGCGACACGCTGCTCCTGAAGAGGCGCGCCCTGCTGCATCGGTATCTCGGGGACTTCGAGCTCGCCGCCCAGGATTACGACGCCGTGCTCGCGCAACGTCCCGCTGACGCGGAGGCCCTGAAGAGCCGCGCCGAACTGCAGCAGCAGACTACCGGCCACGGCTCCGTGGCGGCGATGGAGGCGGCGCTTGCCGCGGGTCCCCCGAGCACCGAGGACAGGGTCACGCTGCACTTCGGACTTGCGAAGTGCTATGCGGATCTCGGTGACTACGCCGCCAGCTGGCGGCATTTGGTGGCAGGCAACGGTCTCCAATACGACTCGGGCCTGGACCGGGCCGTCATCGAGCGTATCGTTGCCGCCTTCCCGTCGGTCGAGTCGAGCTGGCCGGATGTCACCGGCGAGCGACCCATATTCATCGTCGGCCTACCGCGCACCGGCACGACTCTCGTCGAGCAGATCCTCGGCAGCCACTCGCAGGTGCACGCCGCGGGCGAGGCTCTGGGGCTGTCGGAGGCGATCAGCGCGGCGATCGAACGCAATACCCGGGTGGCGGCGCTCGACTGGCTCGGTTTTGCCGACGCCCTCGGCGGGCTCGACGGCGAACCGATAGCGCGGGAATATCTGGCGCGCCTGCAGATCCGACGCGGCAGTAAGCCGCGTTTCGCCGACAAGCAAACGCTCAATTTCAACTATTGCGCTCTGATCTTTCGCGCCTTCCCGCAGGCACGGGTCGTGCACGTGACCCGACATCCGCTCGCGGCCTGCTACGCGATCTACAAGACCCGTTTCCCAGGCACGTTTCCGTTCTCCTATCACCTGACAGAGCTCGCCGACTACTATGTGGGTTACCGGCGGCTGATGGCGCACTGGCATCGCGTACTGCCGGGACGGATCCTCGACCTCGCGTACGAGGATATCGTTACGGCGCAGGAGCCCACCACGCGCCGACTGCTCGAGTATGTCGGTCTCGCCTTCGAGCCGGCATGTCTGGAGTTCCACCGCAACGCGCGAGCGATCATGACTGCAAGCGCTGTGCAGGTGCGTCAGCCGCTGTATGAGGGCTCGCTCGACCAGTGGCGCCACTACGCGGCGGAGCTCGCGCCGCTGCGCGACCGACTGCAAGCCGCCGGAATCGCCATCGACTGAGGGAGGATCAGCGATCGCGCACGACGCGGCAAGTCCGGCCTGACGCTCCCCGCAGCCAGTAGTTGCCGAAAGCGCCCTTGGAAAGCTGCACGGCGTCGCCCGGACGCGCGAACAAATCGCTTCCGGGCTCGAGCTGCCGCCAGACTTGGCCATTGTCGAGCGTGAACACGATGAGGCCGTCGCTGCGGCTGGCAACAAGTCTCAGCCGCGCGCGCAACACCGTAGCTTCCTGACGCCGCGGGCCGGTCTCCTCCTTGGTTGGCGTGACCGCTCGCGGCAGGCCGAACCTGTCCTCAGGCGTCAGCGGGGTTGTGGCCTCCGCGAGTGC
This sequence comes from Gammaproteobacteria bacterium, assembly GCA_005878835.1. Lineage (GTDB taxonomy): Bacteria > Pseudomonadota > Gammaproteobacteria > Steroidobacterales > Steroidobacteraceae > 13-2-20CM-66-19. The sequence continues at coordinate 7,518 of VBMV01000148.1, forward strand.
AGCCAGGCGGGCACTTTCGCGGTCGAAGCAGGCCAACCGGGCATCGTTGTCCTGAACCTCCCGACAGGCGAGCAGTGCCGTGGGCAGGTCGGCCGAGCGGGCGGTCGCGGCGAGCGTTACGCCCGTCAGCAGCCCGATCAAGCGGCAGCGCCAGGCGCCCGCCGAGCGGCCGGAAGGTGCCGGACTCACGGCCGCACCTCGGACTGGACCTCTGGCTTGTAGTAGTCGCCGATGGCAGTCGTCGCTTCTCGCACCAGATCGCGTTCGAGCGGCGTCAGAGCGGGGTTCCAGATATCGAAGATGAGAATGGCGCGCGGCACGTCGGAGTCGTTCCAGGCCTCGTGCTCGATCGAGTCATCGAACACCCAGGCCGTGCCCACTTGCCACTCCCGAATCTCGCCACCGACGCGAAAGCCGCAACCGGCCGGAACGATCAACGGCAGGTGCACCGTAAGGCGGGTGTTCGTAACACCGGTGTGCGGTGGAATCCGCGTATGCGCGTCGAGGATGGAAAAGAAAGCCGTCGGTCCGTGCCCGGGGATGTCCACTTGGGGCAGCTCGGCGAGGGTCGCCACGGTGCGGGGACAGCGCGCCATGTGCTCCTCCACCCTTCGCCCTTCGTTCTGGAGAAAGTACGCCCCCCAGCGGCGCGAGTGATTCAATTCCTTCCACTGTGCGATCGGCTGGTTCTCGTCGTACGCGATGTAGGGCTGGATTCCCGCCTGGTCAACGCTCAATACCCCAAGCAGCTCCTCGCGGATGGCGTGCGTTGCCGCTTCGACGGCCTCGAGCCACGGAAATTGCTCGCGGGGAAAGAATTCGACGTTGTTGAGGTATGGGAACAGCATGAACGTCGGCTCCGGGGTGTAAATACGTCTGCGCCCCAGGATCCGGTCTATGCACCGCTCGAAGCGGTGCCACTCCCCCGGTGAGCGCCCGGCGCGCAGCGGCCCAATGCGCGCTTCCACGGCGGCAGCGAGGGCCTCGGCGTTTTCGGCCACCCGACGCCGCGCATGCTGGACGTGCGCGGCGACGGCCGGCGGCAGCTGGGTGCCCGGCGCAAGCGTCTGGAGCGCGTTCGCGTAGACCGACGCGGCACTGCGCGGCTGCTGCATCAGGTCGAGCACCGCCGCTTTTTGCAAGAGTGCGATCAAATGAGCGGGATCGACCGTCAAGGCGCGATCCAGCGCGCGCAGCTCGTCGGGACGTCGGCCGAGCGATCGCAGTGCCGCGGCGAGGGTCAGCCACAGCGGCAGGTGGCGCGGCGCCACGGAGACTGCACGCTCCAGCAGCTCACGGGCGGCATGCGGATCGCCCGTGGCCAGGTGACGGCGCGCCCGCTCGTGAAGCACCAGCGGATGTTCCGGGGCGAGCGCCTCGGCCTGCTGCAGCAGCCCGAGCGCCTCGGCTTCGCGCCGCTCGCCCAGCAGCCAGTCGATCGCACGCACCAAGGCGGCCACTTTCTGCTCGTCGACACCCTGGGGCTTCGGAGCTGGCGTGCTCATGCAGAAAGTATAGCGCCGTGACCCTAATAGTCCCCGCGCGCCGCTACAATCCCGGCGTCAAACCGGCGCGCCACGTGAGGACACCCATGCAGCCGCCCGAGCTCGTGAACATGTTTGCGGTGCCGTTCGCGTTCAGCCGTTTGCAGGACCACGCTCTGCTCAATCCCAGATTGCGTCGCTATATCCTGCAGCAGGAAGGCCGCGGCGCCGAGGCGGCGAATCCTCGACCGCTCACGCAGCGCAACGCCGCGGTTTTCGAGAGCCATTTCAACCTGTTCCGGGACAACGAGCCGGCGGTACAGGAGTTGAAGGCGTTTTGCTGGGATCAGCTGCTCGCTCTCATTGGACGTCTGAACGGCTACGACCTTGCCACGCTGGAGCGGTTGCAGATTTACAGTGACTGCTGGTTCCACGTGACGCGGCGCGGAGGGTTCTTCGCGCTTCATAATCATCCCAATGCCTCGTGGAGCGGCGTGTATTGCGTAGATCCCGGCCACCACGACACCGAGCGCAAGAGCAGCGGCGCGCTCAGCTTTGTGAACCCCATGATCATGTGCGCCATGCATATGGATGCAGCCGTCGCCAAGATGCCCCTGCCGTACGGGTATCAGATCGCCAACCTGCGTCTCGAGGCGGGGCAGCTCGTGCTGTTCCCGTCGTGGGTCCTGCACGATGTAAAACCGTTCGAGGGCGAGGGCGAACGCATCACCGTTGCGTTCAACTGCTGGTTCACGCTTCCCGAAGAAGCAACCGAGTGATTGCCGTCCAGAGCGAGTGGGGAACGCCGAGACGAACCAGCGCTTCGTACGCCGCCAGGCTTTCTGGCCGCTATTGTTGAGTGGTAAGTTCCACCAGGTGCCGTAGCGGCGCCACGTGTTTCTCATAGCTGCGCCAGCGCCCGGCCGATGAGGCATGAATCTTCTGCCGAACCTGCCATTTGCTCAGTGTAATCACAGTGCGATCCGTCTCATGGAAATCCAGACAGTGCGGATCCCACGGCAGCCCGAGGAAGTCCAGCATCCGCCGGGTCCAGAGCTCCTGATCTTCGATCAGGGCCTCGTAAGTAATCTCCAGCAGCATCGTCGCGGGAAGCACGGCGCGCCAGTGATTGGTGACGCGCACGTATTCGCCGTAGTAGTGAGCCAAGTTGCCAAGATCGTTCGCGTAGGGATGCAGGTGTGACAAATACTGGAAGTAGATCGACAGGCAGGTATCGATGGGATGGCGCCGCACATGGATGATTCGCGCCTTCGGAAACGCCGCGCAGATCAGTCCCACGCTCATGAAGTTCAGGGGCATCTTGTCGATCACCCGCAGCGCGTCGTCGGATAACGCGGTCAGCTGATCGAGATAGTCGCGTGCCATGCCCGGTATAAGGGCGCCAACGTCGCGGCCCTCGAGTCCGGCCGCCTCATAAGCGGCGTATGCGGACTGCCAGAAAGGCAGCTCACCGGCACCGAACACTGCCGGGTGCGAGGCAAGAATCTGCTCGGTCAGCGAGGTGCCGGATCTCAGCATACCGATGATAAAGACCGGGCGCTCAGAAGTATGTCCGTGGGACTGATGCCGGCGAATAGCTGCGGCATCGAAGCCGTTGATGACCCGGTCGACGCGTTCAACCATTCCGGCGCGGTCGTAATTGACTCCGTAGCGCTTGGTCAGCTCGTTGGCTCGTCGATAGTGGCTGAAGGCCTCATCGTATTGCTTGACGTCGTCGAAGTATTTGCCGAGCGCATAGCGCAGACTGATCTCGTGACCCAGCGGCAGCGGCTTCGCAAGCAGGGCTTCGGTGCCCTTGAGCCAGGCGGTATCGTCGACGGTCATTCTGCGAATCGTCGCGAGGCTGTAAAACGCAAAGCAGAAGCTCGGATCGATGGCGATCGCTCGCTGGAACGATGCCTCCGCTTCGGAAAATTGACCCCGGTCGGCGCGCAGCTCACCCAGAAGCGAAAGTGCCGCGACCGAATTCGGGTCGATGGCCAGCGCTGCCCGACAGCTGGCTTCCGCCGCGGCGGCATCACCCTGCATGCGCAGCGCCGCACCCAGACTCGCGTAGGCCAAGGCATCGCGGGGCTGCAACGCCAGCGCCCGGCGGTAACTGGCCGCCGCTGCATCGAACCGTCGGAGCTCGAACAGCACGTTCGCGAGGTAACGGTGGCTCTCGGCGCGCTGCGGATCGAGCTCGATGGCCTTATGGCAAAGGGATACGGCTTCCAGCAGTTCGCCCACTTCGGGCAGCACTCGCCCGAGGTTGTTCAGCGCCTCCACGTAGTCGGGCTTCAGTGTCAGCGCCTGCCGGTGGCCCGCCACCGCCTGCTCGCGCTGTCCCAGGGCTTCGAACACAAGCCCCAGGTTGTGGTGCGCGACGCTCAACCCGGGATCGAGCGCGATAGCCTGCTGGGTGCTGCTGAGCGCCTCCTGCAGCCGCCCGAGTTGCCTGAGAGCGGTGCCCAGATTGCAGTGTGCTACCGCATCGTCGGCTCTGATCTCGAGCGCAAGCCGGTAGCACCCGACGGCGTCGGCAGGCTGACCGAGTTCCAGGAACGCGTTGCCGAGGTTGTTCTGTGCTTCAGCCGCGCGCGGGTCGATTTGCAGCGCCCTTTGATAGAGAGCCACTGACTCGCGGGCTTGTCCCAGTGCGCGCATGGTATCGGCTGCATCGATGAGCGAGCGCACGTCGTGCGGCCAGATTTCGAGTGTCCGGCGCAGACTCGCCAGTGCCTCGCTCCACTGCCCCTGAGCGCGCAACGCCGTGCCGAGGTTGCTGTGAGCTTCCGGATCCTGCGGCATCAGCTCTACGGTCTTGCGCAGCGCCTGAAGCGCCTCTTTACCCTGCCGCATCAGCGCCACGCTGAGGGTCTTCCACAGCATGCCGCTGTCCGGATGGCTCTTGAGAAGCTCGCGAGCACGGTGCTCCGCCTCACTCAAGCGCCCCTGATTGATCAGCGCGACCAGCGCGCCAATCTCGTGCTCGCCCGGAACTGCCGGCGGCGAGGCCGTGACGGCCTGCAGTCCGCAGCAGCGTTTGTATTTCTTGCCGCTACCGCAAGGGCACGGATCGTTGCGACCCGGTTTCATGCCAGCGCCCGCAGCTCCGCCGTTACGCGCTCGAACAGCTCCGGCCAGTCCCCGGGCGTGCGCTGCCTGAACAGCCGCATGGTCGGATACCACGGGCTGTCGTCGCGATCGATGAGCCAACGCCAGTCCGGCACCGACTGCAGCGCGACCCAGACGCGAGCGCCGAGCGCCCCCGCCAGGTGGGCGAGAGCGGTGTCGCAGGTGATCAGCAGGTCGAGGCCCATGATGATCGCAGCGGTCTCTGCCGCCATTTCTTCGGGGCCCATGCGGAGTGGATCGGCCAATTGAGCGAGCGCGTGGCCGAACTCGACTTCGCTGCGTTGCCCGGCACCGGGACCCTTCTGCAGCGATACCAGGCTCACGCCCGCCACCCGCGCGAGCGGTGCGGCGGCCGCGAGCGGGAAGGAACGCGCGTCGAGCGCCGAGAACTTCTCGGCCTCGGGATTGCCGTGCCAGTTGAGCCCGACCTTGCGTCCCGGCAACTCAGCCAGGCGTTCGCCCCAGGAGCGCACCGCGACGGGATCGACCTTGAGATACGGGACGCCGCCCGGAATCGTGGCGATCTCGGTGCGCAAGGCGAGCGGCAGGCTCAGGAGCGGGATGTGCAGGTCATATTCGGGGAGCAGCTCGCCGCGGCCCACCAAGGCACCCCGCATGGCGAGAGAACCCAGGATCGGCTTCAGAGTGGGCTGCACCTCGAAGACGACGCGAGCATCCCGCGCTTCAAGGACGGGAAGGTAGCGGCAGAATTGCAGCGTGTCTCCGAGTCCCTCATCGGCATGCACCAGCAGGGTCTTGCCCGCCAGCGGCTGTGCGCCCGTCCAGCGCGGCGCCGCGAACGCGCGCTGCAGCTGCTGCATGTGTGCCAGTTTCAGACGCGATTCGTAGAGCGGCCAACCGCCGCGAAACTCTCCCATCGCGAGCTTCAGCAGCGCCTTGGTCCAGGTGGCCGTCACATCGTCCGGCCTGATCGAGAGCGCGCGATCGAGGTGGTTGAGTGCCTCCTGGTAGCGCCCCAAGCCCCTGAGCGCAATGCCCGCGTTGGTGAAGGCCTCGGCATAGTCGGGCCTCAGGGCGATGCTGCGCGCGAAGTCCGGGAGAGCATCGTGGGGCCGGAACAGCCGCACCAGCACCGCACCGCGGTTGTTGAGCGCATCCGCTGAATTGGGGTCGCGGGCCAGCGCCTGGTCGAAGCTCTCCAGGGATTCCTGGTAACGCTCGAGCGCCGCAAGCGCGATGCCGCGCTGGAGATGCGCGTCAAACTGCTGTGGCGCCAGCTCCAGTGCACGGTCGAAGCTCGCGAGCGCCTCGGAGTGCCGCTTGAGGATCGCCAGCGCGAGCCCCCGGTTGCGATGCACGGCCGCATCCTGCGGCGCGAGCCTGAGCGCGTGGTCGAAGCTCGCGAGCGCCTCGGCCTGGCGGCCGAGCGCGAGCAGCTCGGTCCCGCGGTTGCCGTGCAGCGCCGGCTGGTTCGGTTGCAGCGCGAGTGCGCGCTCGACACTCGTGAGCGCTTCGGCGTGGCGTCCCGCGGCCGCCTCGATGAGGCCAAGGTTGTGGTGCGCCTCGGCGTTGCGTGGATTGAGCGCGAGCGCACGCTCGAAGCAGTGCCGCGCCTCGTCGGGGCGGTGGAGGCGCTCCAGGGCCACGCCCGCGCCGTTCTGCGCCTGATCATCTTCAGGAGCGAGCCGGGCGGCCTCCAGGAAACTCACCAGCGCTGCTGCAGGTTTGCCCACGCGCATGAGCGCCATGCCGCGGCCGCGATGCGCCCCGGCAAGATCGGGCTGCAGGGCGAGCGCGCGGTCGTAGCAGGAGAGCGCCTCAGCGTGACGCCCGGCTGCACTCAGGGCGCCGCCGAGATTCGCCTGTATGGCGGGATTGGAAGGCTGCAGCTGCGCGGCTGCCTCGATCAGGCGCACCGCCTGCTGCGTCTGCCCAAGAGCCGCCATGGCGCGACCGAGCAGCTGCAGTGCATCAGTATTGCCAGGCTCGCGGGCGAGCACCTCGCGGTACAGGGGCACGGCCTCGGTGAGGCGGCCCTGGTCGTGGGCAGCCCGCGCCCGCGCGAGCGTCGCGCCACTATCGGCCACGGTCGCTTGTGCTGCCGCGCGCGGCAGGCGGGGCTACCGGGTAGCGTCGCACGAGATCGCCGAGTGTCTCCTTCAACCGCGCAAGCCAGGGCTCGTAGTTACGCCACTGATCGATGCTTTCGGAATAGAGCGGCTGGCGGACCTGCTCCGAGCTGATGGTTTGCACGATGCGGGGATTCTCGTAGAAGCGCAGGCACCGCGCTTCGAACGGCAGGCCACAGTAGTCGAGGAGCCCGCGCAGTTCGCCTTCCGGATCGTCGACGAGGCGCTCGTAATGCACGCGGTACACGCGCCCCGGGAGGACGGCATCGAAGTGCTCCATGTGGCCGACGTAGTCCCGGTAGTAGCGCCCGAGTTCCTCGAGGTCGTAGCTGAAATTGATGCCGCGGCCGAAGAGCTGCTTGTAGCAGGAGAAGCCGCAGCCAAGTGGATGTCGCCGCGCGTCAATGATCGCGGCACGCGGAAACATCAGCTGGATGAAGCCTATATGACCGAAGTTGCCCAGCATCTTATCGACGAAGCGCGGCTTGCCCGCGGGGCGATATATTTGGGTCCGGGACAGGTAGCGCGCGGCGAGACCTTCGATCTCCCGGCGCCCGAGCGCGGCGACGGCTTGGGGATATTGTGCCGGTTCGCCGACATTCGGGCCCGACCTCAGTTGCAATGCGAGCGTGGGGATGTCGGTCAATTCGCGTGTGCCCTCCGCTTGCGAATGCGTCGCCAGAATCTGCTCGAGCAGCGTCGATCCGGAGCGTGGCATACCCACGATAAAAATTGGATCCGATCGCTCGCTGCCCCATTCTGAACGCTCGGCAAAGAAACCTGGCGTGTAGACCGACTTGGTGCGCTCCAACTGTGCGGTGACAGCGTCCGGATCGTGGCGGATGGTGGCGCGATGCAGCTCGTTACCGCGGGAATAGTGCTGGAACGAGGCTTCGAACTGCCCTTCGTCCTCCAGCGCCTTGCCCAAGGCGAACTCGAGATGAATGCGGTCGGCGCTTCGCGGCGCGCTGCGCGAGAGCTGCTCCTGCATCGCCGCCCGGTCGGAGGCGGAGAAGCGGAAGGTCTTGAGGTTGGCGAGGCTCGAGTACGCGGGACCAGACCCGGGCCGCACTTGGAGAGCCCGCCGGTACACTTCGATCGCCCGCGCCTGCTCACCAACCTCTCGCAGCAGGTGTCCATACCGCACCCAGCCCCGGTCCTCGCCCGGGTGGTCGGCAACCGCTTGTTCCATGAGGGCGACGGCCTGGTGGCTGCTGCCGAGGAGTCGCAGCGCCTGCGCTTTCAGGCTGAGGTAGTCGATATTGCGAGGGTCTACGGCGAGCAGCCGCTCGACCAGCGGGAGTACCTCGGAGCTCCTGTGCTGCACATCCAGTAACTGCGCCAGGTCGTAGCGGGCGCCGGCATACCCGGGCGCATGCTCGAGGCACTCGGTGAGTCGCCGTTCCGCCTCGGCTTCGTCGTCTCGGCGCGAGGCGATGTTGGCGAGCATGCGTAGTGCGACCACGTCATGCGGTACCTGCTCAAGCCACCGCAGGAGCATGGCCTCGGCCGCCTCGAGCCGGTTGGCCGCGAGCGCGACGCGCGCATCCGCGAGCGCGGGCGGGTCCCGCGCCAGCCGTTCGTAGTGCGCATACGCCGCATCGCCTTCCGCAGTCTCGCCGGCGGCAAACAACTGCGCTGCGAGGTC
>VBMV01000149.1:0-2109 GCA_005878835.1 Gammaproteobacteria bacterium
CCCGTGGAAACCCTGTTCACGATCGCGTGGAATACGCATAAGCCCCTAGAACCGCCGAGAACGCACTGAAAATCCGCGTGTCGGTGGTTCGATTCCGCCCCTGGCCACCATGCAAATCATAGGCGACCCGAGCCGACAGCGACTGTGAAATAAACAGTCAGTTCTTAAATTTGCACGGCGTTCCGAGTTTCACCCCCGTCCGCGACCTCATTGTCAGCCTGGCGTAGGTCCGCGTCGAGAGCCTGGCCGGCGGAGCTTGCATACAGCGACGATTGGACACGCGGGAATGATGCAGCAACGGCCGAGGCGTGTGGTCTCGAGTTTCGCGGATTATTCAGCGAAACTCGGGGCCGACCTCGAGCGCAAGGAACGTCGGCGGTTGAGCGGTTGGGCGGCGCCGATCGAATTAATGCGGACTACGAGGGGTTGCCCCAATTGTGAGTGTATTCCAGATAGCTTGAGAGCAGGTCGGCTGCGCGCCGCGTCGGCGTCAACAGATAGTCGGCGGCGCTGAACGCGATGAGCGCCGACGCGCACGCGGCTTCGACTTGCAGCTGGGCGGCTACTCGGGGAAACGGTGCAGCGCTTGCACGGAACTCGCCCGAATCGAGCGGCGCGCCCCCGGTCTGCTCGAACAGCTCGACCACAGACCACAGCCGGCGTCCGGTCGCATCGGTGGCGGCACGGACGGCGTGGAGATATCGAGGCAGGTTCTCCAACGTCAGCTTCCGCGCGCCGATGCCATCTTGGAACAAGACCGTGCCGATCGCCGGTGCAGCGCTCAGCAACTCTCGCCAGAAGACTTCCAGCTGCGCCGGTGTGCCGTGGGCGTTGGAGAAGCCCGAGATCGCGACGGGGGCTCCCGGGAGCGCCAGACGAAGATAGTCACTCACTCGCTGCAGGTAAGAGTGCAAAACGGAGGTGGCTGTCGGCTCGTGCCAATTGATGTCGTCTATCTCCTCGTTCATGAACCATCCAGCGAAGCTCCGGTAGTTGCGCGAAAGCGGCGCAATCTCCGTCACGAGCTGAACGATCCGTGATTCGCGATTCGCAAGGTATCTGGCCACCGCAGCGCTTGGCTGAGTGATGCGCAGCCAGTAGTCGGAGTCGTGCACGAGGCCGATGATAACTTCAATGTTGGTCGTCTCCCCCAGTTCCAAAATCATCTGGAGGGGAGATCTCACACTGCCGGCAGGGCCCGAAGCGAAGAAAGGCTGGCTATCACTCATCACCCATTGGAGGATTACTTGCGACAAGCTCAGTCGCCGGAAGGCGTCAAAAAGGCGCACCCACTGCTCCTCTCGCCAAGTGTGATGCTCCGTCAATAGCTGCAGAAACGTGCCCGAAAGCATCGGCCTGCGCTCTGCTGATGCCAGTGCGAGACCGCAAGGCCTGACAATGAAGGGAGCGGCGGCGAGTCCCACCGCCAACAGATGGCGTCGATTGCAAGTCGGAGCCTCGCGCATGATGCGCCCAATGCCAATTGAGAGCCCGCTGAGGAGAAGAAGTATCCCGCCGTGGGGTGGGGTTCACAACACAGTGGGTGTAAAACCTAAAGCTGGAACGCGGCGCGTGTGCGAGAGCTGCGACACTTGGACAGTGCCCGCTTCAATCCATACGATCCTCTGCATCCCGCATCCCGGGCGAATCGTCGGAGATCAAGTCAAGCGGCTGAGGGAGTGCGGAGATTGGGGGGTAATGGTCAGATGACGGAACCTGAGGGAACTTCCGAGAGGCGCCGCGTGATCGCGGGACTTGTCGCCGGACTGCTACACCTCGTTGGATGCGGGGGCGGCGGGTCGGGCGCCACTGCACCACAACCGCCATCTCCTCCTCCTCCTCCGCCTCCAGCTCCGATCGATGTGTCGGTGACACCTGCTGCAGCTAGCGTTCAGACGAGCGGCAGGCAGACTTTCACCGCGACTGTTACCAACACTACCAATAAGGCGGTGACCTGGCAGGTCAACGGCATCACCGGTGGAAACACGAGCGTCGGTACGATCTCGACTACCGGTGTCTACACGGCGCCCGCAACCGTGCCATCTCCGGCGAAGGTGACGGTCACGGCGGTGTCGGTGGCCGACCCGACTCGCTCCGGCTCGGCCCAGG
>VBMV01000149.1:2158-12146 GCA_005878835.1 Gammaproteobacteria bacterium
CACCGCGACTGTTACCAACACTACCAATAAGGCGGTGACCTGGCAGGTCAACGGTATCACCGGTGGAAACACGAGCGTCGGTACGATCTCGACTACCGGTGTCTACACGGCGCCCGCAACCGTGCCATCTCCGGCGAAGGTGACGGTCACGGCGGTGTCGGTGGCCGACCCGACTCGCTCCGGCTCGGCCCAGGTGACCATCACGGCCACGGCGCCGATGCCGGTCACCGTGTCGGTAGCACCCGCAGCGGCCAGCGTCCAGACGAACGGCACGCAGATTTTCACCGCGACTGTTACCAACACTACCAATAAGGCGGTGACCTGGCAGGTCAACGGTATCACCGGTGGAAACACGAGCGTCGGTACGATCTCGACTACCGGTGTCTACACGGCGCCCGCAACCGTGCCATCTCCGGCGAAGGTGACGGTCACGGCGGTGTCGGTGGCCGACCCGACTCGCTCCGGCTCGGCCCAGGTGACCACGGCGCCGCCGCCTTCCACTTCGTGGCTCTGGGGAGTCACGACCGACGACTCGACTGTTCAAACTGCGTCGCAGGTGAGTGCGGTTGCGGCATTTTCGAAACGCGTGACCATACGAGCGGTGTTTGACCCGCCGGTAGGCGGGTCACCAGCCGCTACCGACTATCTCTCGTCCGTGCAGGCATTGTCGGCCAAAGCCGACGTGATGGGACTGCCGGTGGATTCAAGCGCGATGAGCCAGCTCACGACGGCTGCGATCGGCGCGCGCATTGGCGAGTATATTTCCGCTCTCGGCCCATACGTCCGGATCTGGGAAATAGGCAACGAAGTCAACGGCAACTGGCTCGGTCAGGATGTCATCACCAAGGTCGAGACTATGTACGACGCGGCCAAGGCAGCCGGCAAGCTGACGGCGCTTACGCTTTACTACGAGAACCCGTCTACGCCCGGCTACGAGATGATCTCCTGGGTAGACCAGAACATTCCACCAGGGCATCGGATGCGCTCGGGACTCGACTACGTGCTGGTCAGCTACTACGAAGACCAGAACGCCGGTCATCAGCTGACGCAGAGCGAGCTCGACACGATGTTCTCTGCGCTGGCCGCGCGGTTTAGCAGTGCTAGCCTCGGGTTCGGCGAATGTGGGTGGGGCGGCCAGATCCCCAGCGACAACGCCACGCGCGCAGCGCTGATCCGGCGATTCTACGGCTACCGGGTGCCTTCAATACCGCGATACATCGGCGGCTCCTTCTACTGGCACTTCCGCCAGACAATGGTCCCGAATGGCACGCCCGACTGGGCGGTGCTGCAGTCGCTGATGTCGACCGCCTGAGGGGCCGCCGCTGTCCGACTCAGAACCGTGCGACGCAGGTCAGTACCCACTCGCCATGCCCCCGCCCACTGAGTCGCTCGCGGTATTGCAACAGGGCATCGAAAGTCGGGCCATGGGGCTCGTAGCGGCTGCCGCGAGATAGGTACTTGAACGACACACCCGGGCCACCCTCGGAGATCGAGGTCCGGGTAGGGTCCGGGCTCTGCTGACGGTAGGCGAGAACCACGTGGGGCGTGATCAGGAGATTCGCGGTAGCGGGGAGCGTGACCCCGCGGCGAAACTCCAGGTACGTTGCTTCCGTCCGCGAGCTGACGAAATAGCCCGCGTCGGCGTAGAATTGCCAGTAGTTCCAGTGCGTCCTGTCGGCCTGCCGCTCGACTTCGTTTCCCAAACCGAAACTGCCACGGAGCAACCAGTCGCTCCCGGTATCCGCCCCGATTTTGACCAGCCGCTCAGCTCCAACGAAGAAGTTAGTTTGCGCTAGCGGCTTGTAGCGCACACTGAGGCCCGCTTGCAGCGACCGGTGGTCGATGGCCAGTCCGCTCGCCGAATTTGTCCAGAGTAGTCGCGCGCCGAACTGCAATGCGGCGTCGCTGCGGCTGAACGCGCCCGCAGGGAAGTACGACAACTCGGCACCGCCCGCAGACGGAATGACACCACCATTGAGGGTACCTCCTACCGCCGGGCCGCCGTTCGGTCGATAGGACTCGTATACGGTCGTGACAAAACGTCGGGCGAGCGTCTGGTACTCTGCGCGCATCGCAGGGAGCGCCTCGGAAGCGCGCTCGCCCTCTGACGGCGGTGTCGTCGCAAGCTGTGCGTCGATTCCCTGACGCAGCGTCGTCGCCGCGTCATTCTGACGCCCGAGGGAGAGTTGCGTGTAGGCGAGCTCGCGGTACGCCGCGGCCCGGTCAGGATACCGGGCGACAATACGTCGAAGCAGTTTCTCGGCGTCTCTGGTCCGGCCAGCTCGCCGGTATGCGTACGCGAGCGACTCCGCGTAGAGCAGGTTGTCCGGCTCACGGGCGACGGCCTTTTCGTAGTCGTCAACGGCCTGGCTATCATTTCCCGCACGCTGCGAGAGGAGTCCCAGCCGGTGCGCGTGCTCCGCGGTAGGCTGCAGCTCGTCGGCGTCCATGAGCGCGGCGCGTGCACCGCTGAACTGCCGCTTGCCCTCCAGCATTTCAGCGATCAATTCCGCACGCATGATACGCTGCGGCACGGTGAGCTCCGCGTATGGGATCGCACGCGCCGTTGTTTCGGCTTCATCGGTGTGCCCTAGGCGGCGTTCGGCAAGCGCGAGCTTGAGCGCGATCGGCGCGTCGTAACGAACGCCGAGCGAGTTGCGCCAAGCCGCCGCGGCTTCCAGCTCTTTGCCATCGGCGCTGTAGCCGAAACCGAGCTCATCATAGAGTGCTGTGCGCGTGCTTGGATCGAGGCGCTGCGCGTCGCGTTCAGCCAACTTGAGGTAGTTGATGGCGATATCTGGCTGCCCTAGCTTCCTGTAGCACTGCGCGATGTAGTAGAGCGTACGCGGCGACCGCTCACGCTCATTGGATCGCAGAAACTCCGCACGTGCTGCGTCCCAACGCTGCAGTTGCAACAGAGCGAACCCGAGATCCTGGTGGATCGCGCTGTCATCGAGGCCCGCAGCGACAGCGGCGCGCCATGCCGCAATGCTCTGCTCGGTATTACCGAGTTGCGAATATAGGAAGCCGCGCTGCCGTTCAACGTATCGGCGCGATGCGGGCTCCAGCGGCTCAGCGGCGGCAAGGTCGAGGTGCGCGAGTTCGCTGCTCCGGTCACCGCCTTTGGCGTACAGTTCGGCGATATGTATGTGCCACAGTCCGGGGCGCCGCCGCGGCGTCGCTTGTTCGAACTCCCGGGCCGCGGAGGCGTAGGACCCGTTCCCGGCATACAGGTAGCCGAGGCGCTCGTGCAGCGTGGGGGTATCCGCCATGCGCAGCGCATCCTTTAGGTGCGTGATCGCCGCCGCGCGCTTTCCGAGCTTCTCATAGAGGACGGACAGCTGCGCATGGACCTGCGCGCTAGGTTTCAACGCAACGCTGGTCTCGAGGATCTGCGCCGCCTCTGATGTCCTGCCGTCCATGTCGAGTTGTGTAGCGAGCGTTCCCAATCCTTCGGGCGTCATCTTGATACTGACTGCTTTGCGCAGCGTCGCTTCCGCGTCGAGGTGACGTCCCAGCTGCTGGTAGATCTGTGCGAGCGTCATTGTCAGTCGGTAGCGGTCCTCAACTCCACCGGGTTCCTCAAGCAGTGCGGTATACTGCTCGGCAGCGCGCACCCACTCCTTTCGGCTGACCGACAGCTCAGCGAGCACCTCGCGGTCACGCATTGAGGGCGCGACCGCCAGTACCGCACGGATCAACTTCTCGGCTTCATCGTATTTACCCAGGTTGCGGTCAACTGCGACGAGTGCGCGTATCAAGTCGATGTTGTGGGGTTCGATTTCGTGCGCGGCACGCAGCAGGCCACCAGCCTCGGTCCAGCGACTCCGGCGCATTGCCGCCTGTCCCGCCGCGGCCAATGCTGTCGCACGGTCCGAGTCCTTGATCGCCTTGTTGATCGCAGCCTGATAGGCGCTCTGCGCATCGACGTCGTGCCCGAGCGCGTCGGCCACTATGCCCTTCCGGTAATAGAACGCGAAGTCATCCGCTTCGCGCGCAATCCCCTGCAGCGCCTTTTGCGCCTCCGCGAAGTTGCCGTTACGGATCAGTAGCTCAATCTCAGAGTTGGCCGCAAACACTCGTTCCGCGCGTGGGGCCGACACGTTTGCCGCGGCATCGCGAAAGTCCATGAGCGCCCGAGCGGTCTCTCCGAGACGCTGTTCGGCCAGCGCCCGATACACCAATACCGATTCGCTCCACGACGACTCATCCTTCAACAGCGAGGTCGCTTCGCACGCCGTCTCCGCGTACCTACCCTGTTCGTATAGCAGGATAAGGTAAGTTTGCCGAGCAGCTACATCGTATGGATCCCGGCGCAAGTAGCTGGCAAGCTCGTCCGTTGCGTCCTGTGCCTTGCCCTGTTTCATGAGGCGATAGGCGCGATCCAGGTGCGGATAGCCCCGGAAGCGTACAATTTGCCGCTGTAACCAACTCTCTTCTCCAGCGGCGCTGCGTGCCACCGGGGCGGCTGTTGGGCACGGCGCCGACACCTCCGCAGCCGGTACCGGCGCCGCCATCACAAGCGCCACAGCCGCACCGCCGAGCAGGCCTGATTGCAAGAACCGCGCGCCGTCCCGATTACTGCCCAGCAATCGCGGTCGAGCCCCCCAATCGCCCGCCGACGATCTTTCTCCCCAGTCAACATTGCTCGACTCACACGTCAAGGGGACTCACGAATTGATAGCCGAGATCGAGCAGGCCTTGGACGGTTTGCTGGAGATAGCTCAGCGGATCCTCTGGGTTGTAGAAGAAGCTCGCTACGCCATCTCGAACTACGAGCGTGCGCTGCGCATCGGCGATGATATCCGCAGGCAGGCGCGGCGGAATGTTGAAGAACACGTCCGGATCGATGCCGCCCAGCGTGTCGGGCAACACCTTGGATCCGTAGGCGTCCTGAACGCTATACGGGACGTACTGGCCTGCGGGGCGCGTGTAATCGATGGTCTGGTTCGTCAGAACTCCCGGAAAGTAAAGCGTTCGCTCCGCCCGTGCTGCGAAGGTTTGTGCTGCAGCCTGGTAGTCGGGTACCGATGCGGAGTAAGCTGGAAACGTCGAGATCTGCGGCATCGTAAAGGTCGAGGCACTCAGCTCAGCCGCATAAGAGTCGAATCGCCCCTGAGCCCAGCTGGAGTCGGTGTCTTCCGGCAGCGGCCCCACGTATGTCAGTACGCCGTTGCTGGCGGTGATGCGGTAGAACTCACAGTCATCGCCTGTCACAGCGGTGTACGGGTTCGCTATGTTCGAGTACTGATGGGTATAGCCGTGATGCATCATCACGCCGCCCAACAGTTGCATCGTACGGATAGCGGCGATCATAAGGGGCTGTGTATGTAGCGGAACATCCTGCGGGACTCCGTCGTTGTAATAGCCGTTGGGGTCGAGATAGCGGGCCGTTATGTGGAAACCGAACGGTATCCCGTTGCTGAATAGCCACTCCGCGGCCTGCAGCAAGGCCGTGGGGTCCGACAGCGGATGGAGATCCTCGAGGCGCACGAGCGCGCGGTGTTGGGTTGCGGTCGTGGGGGCAAGCGCGTCGAAGAGAAGGTCGCAGAGGATCAGGTAGCGGTCGCCCTCGGTCATATATGCGAACGGGATCTCACCAATGTAGGTGAAATTTCCCGAGCGCACTGCCCACGGAAACGTCGTGCTGTCCGCGCGCACGCACTCGGCAAGCACCGTCGCGGGGGCACCGATGCTGGAGTAGCTCATGATGCCGGCCGCATTGGCGCTGTAGCGTCTCACACTCTGGGATTTGTAGGTCACCGTAGCGACCGGTGAGGTATCGAAGACCCACGGCATAAAGCCATACCGGGCCGCAAATTGCGGCTGGCTCGCGGTCAGCTGCCAGATGTTGTCGTAGATCCAAATGACGTTGGTCGTTGCCGCGTAGACGTCCGTCAGGAATGCCGCGGGTAACGGCTCGCCGTAAGTTGAGCCGATGTAGATACAGGCCGAGTACTGTTGGAGAGTGCCCGCCGTGTACGACACGACTGGCATGGCCACCCAGGCGCCGAAGTGGCTGGCAAGGTTCCCCGCCATTGTCGCGTAGATCTCGCCCAGCCAGCCCCACGGCCCCGTCGTGTCGTACAACACGAGCGTCGAGCTTTGCGAGGCTGACCCGGGCAACCCGGTGCCGCTGAACGGTGCGCCGGCCGGTGGCGGCACGGCAACAGGGCCACCCTGCGGCACGAAATAGGGGTTGTTCGGAACGGGGACGATCGACGCCGTGAAGCGCTTGAGCAAGTCCAGGAGTGGCGGCAGTATCGGCACTGGCGGCACTGGCGGTAGTGGCGGTAGTGGCGGCAGCGGCGGCAGCGGCGGCAGCGGCGGCAGCGTGAGGGCGCGTGCAACACGCATCGGAAGGCACGCCTGGGCGGCCAGCGCGCCGCCAAGAAGAAGTAGCTTGCGTCGCCGCTTGGATTCGATGTCTTTCATGAGAGTAGCTCCGTCGCAGCAGTGATAGTGTTCACGCTGGTGCAGTCTGTCCGTTGGCGTGCGCCTCCCCTCGCGGGCGCCGGAAGGGAATTGACTCGAGCGCCGGATAGATGTGGTCAGTCTTGTCCCACGCAATTGCTCGGCCCGTGTGCAGATAGCGTAGATACAGGCGCACTGCCCGCACCGTCGCCGCAAAGTTCACAAAGTTAGCCCACGCCATGCGCGGTATTGAGAGCGCAGCCTGTCGATAGCCGTGGAGGCGCCAGACGCAGTACCCTCGTTGCAACACTCGCAACACGAGTAATGCAAAATTGATCATCAGCATGTACCACAGCGTCGATCCGCGCTGCACGATCGGCGGGAATCTATAGGCGTCCGGCCATAACCACTGCATAACCCATACACTTAGAACGACGGACACGACGCCGTAACCCCCGACTGTCGCCAGATTCGTGATCAGTGGTTTGCGATCGCGGTACAGCATGTAGTTGGTACGCCAGTCGGACGACCAGCCCAGGTGGGACCAGCCCTGCATGGCGATACCTATGACCCAGCGCGACTTTTGCCGAATCGCACTTCGGAGCGTCGCAGGGAAGTACTCGCGGACACCGACGAGTTCACGAACACGACGCGTGCGCCGGCTGCTGGACTCTGCGTCACCTCGGACAACGAGGTCGCGCACAACTTCGAATTTGACGAAGATCTGGCGCATACCGAGGCGCTTCAGGCGGAAACCAAAGTCGTAGTCCTCCGTGAGCGACTTGGTACTGAAGATCTCGCCGCGGTTGGCGGCAGCGACTGCCGCGAGCGCACGGCGGCTGAAGGCGACGCCAACTCCGGCAGCCGGCAGGCTGCGATCGAGCAGCTCGCGAACCACGAGGTCCTTGTAGTGCAGCTGCGCAAATTCGTCGAGGTAGTGGCCGCCCGTGAACTCGCGCCACCGACGCTCCAGCGACAGCACCGGCAGCTGCACCATGTCCTTGCGCGGGATCAGGTAATTAAAGAGCCGGTAGCACAGCGGGTGGATCACATCCTCGCAGTCCTGCATCACGAAGATCTGGAACGCGATGCCTTCTACGGCCTCATAACGCCGGATGGCGTGATAAATCCAGTTCAGGCAATCGGCTTTGTTGGTCGGTCCAGGGTGCGGCACCGTCACGCGAATGACGCGCGCTCCGACCTCCTCGAGCCCATCCACTTCACGTGCCGTCGCCGGGTCGTTCGGATAGGTGCCCACGAAAATCACGTAGTTCGTGTAGTCGAGCCTGCTACGGGTGTTTAGAAGCATCTGACGGATGACACTCGACTCCTGCCAGGCCGGAATCATCACGGCGATCGGTTGCTCTGGTCGGGCCCGTAACGCCTGTTCGCGCAGCGCCGGATACCGCGGGGCTACAAACAAGCGCTTGTAGAGGACCCGCGCCAGATAACAGATGTCAATGAAGAGATCGTCAATTCCGCTGATCAGGAACACCACGCCGACCACCGCGGTCAGTAGCTCGCATGCCACCAACAAGTAAGCGATGGCATCGCTCATGTGGCGATCCTGTCGACGAAGTCAGCGAATGAGGCGATCGGGGCGGCGGGACCGGAAATCGGAAGACGCCGCTGCGGCAGCTCGAGGAACCGGCGCGCGAGTGCGGCTACAATCCGTTCAGTCGCGCGGCCATCCCCGTAGGGACTGTGGGCGTGCGCCATGCGCTCGTATTCACCGTCGTCGTCCAGGAGCTGCATCACGGCCGCGAGGATAGCCTCAGTACCCGTGCCGACGAGACGGGCAGTACCCGCCTCGATCGCCTCCGGCCGTTCGGTCGTGTCGCGTACAACGAGTACCGGCTTCCCGAGCGCAGGGGCCTCCTCCTGAATACCCCCGGAATCCGTGATGATCAGGTATGCGCGCATCATTAAATAGACGAACGGCAGGTACTCCTGCGGCTCGATCAAACTGACGTTGGCGAGGTTGTTCAGGATCGAGCGTACAGGCTGCTGTACGTTTGGATTGAAGTGCACCGCGTATACGATCCGGATATCGGGCCGTTGAGTTGCTATGCGCCGCAATGCCCTGCAGAAACTTGTGAACTTCTCGCCGAAGTTCTCGCGTCGATGTCCGGTGACGAGAATCATTCGCCGGTCGTCGTCGAGGAATGGAAAGCGTGCCGAAACGCGGTGGCGCAGGGTCTCATCGGAACGCAGCTGCTTGACTACTTGCAACAAGGCGTCGATTACTGTGTTGCCCGTAAGGACAACGCGCGCAGGATCGGCGCCTTCGCGCAACAGGTTAGCGCGCGCCTGCTCCGTCGGCGCGAAGTGCAGGTCGGCGATCGCATCGGTCATTCGGCGGTTCATCTCCTCCGGCCACGGGGACCGCAGGTTGCCGGTGCGCAGCCCCGCTTCGACGTGGCCAATCGGGATGCGCCGGTAGAACGCGGCAATGCTCGCTGCGAGGGTCGTCGTCGTGTCGCCATGCACGAGGATTACGTCGGGAGCGAACGTATTGAGGACAGTGTCAAGCCCCTGAAGCGCAGCACAGGTTACGCTGCTGAGGCTCTGCCCCGTGCGCATGAGGTCGAGATCGAAATCGGGAACGATGTCGAACAGCTTGAGCACCTGATCGAGCATCTGTCGGTGCTGTGCGGTCACACACACGCGTGGCTCGTAACCAGAGTTCACCCTTAACGCGTGAACGAGTGGCGCCATCTTGATCGCCTCTGGTCGCGTTCCAAATACGCTGAGCACTCTCTTCACGGACGTCCCTGTTTAGACCAGGTGACGCTGGCCTAACTCGGACCGATCAAGCGTGTACACACAACCCGCGAACGCCAAGCAGCATGTGCAATGCTCGTGAAGCCTTCATAAACACGACATAGGCCGTTCGGACCCGTAAGCGTCCGGATCTGGGCGCATTGCAAACGGCGTCACGAAGATTAATGGTGGTGTCAGAGGCCGAGAGAAGATTTTCTGCAACTGAAGGACGGCTCGACTCGAAGCGAAGAGCGGACCTTGCTCAGGGAGCGAGATCGCTAGGCCGAGCAGCGACGGGCGGATGGACAACCTGATCGAGATACTCGTGGATGCGTTCGTTAAAGAGGTGGCTCCGTGAAGATCAAAAGTAGCCGCCGGTGTGCCATGAATGTGTCGAGCTCAGATTGGGTGTGCCATGAATGTGCCTTGGTGTGGCTGGGGTCGGGGCTGGCAAGCGTCGCAAGTAATTGATCTAGAAGCCCCTAGAACGGCCGATACCGGCTGAAAATCCGCGTGTCGGTGGTTCGATTCCGCCCCTGGCCACCATCTGAATCATTCAGTTGAGCCGTGTTGTCCAGCCGTGCTTTTGGTCAGGTCGCGCCGGTTGAGCGCTGCGGCGATCGGCCGCGAGCTCAGTCCTAGGAACAGGACCAGACCGACGGTGAGTCCCCCGTAAATGGGGACTACTGAATTTATTCCCTTCACGAACATCAGCACGATGACCAGAATGGCGCTGGCGATGATCGAAACGAAGGCAGCGGCTGGCGCGCCGCGCTCGAAGACCATGGCGGCAATGATCGGAACGAAGATC
>VBMV01000047.1 GCA_005878835.1 Gammaproteobacteria bacterium
ACTCTGTGTGGGTCAGAGCCCCATGCGTGACTTTAATCCGACGGTGAAGCGGCCTGGGCTCTCGGAACTCGGGCGGTCTTTGAACAACTGCCCAAGAAAGACTTCTCGGGCTGCACGAGCGCGCGTGAATTTCGCGTGATTCTCCTGTGCCCAACCGTGCTCTTTGGTGCCCACATGGCTGCTACGCCGTCCCGTCCAGCAGATCCGTAGTAAAAAGATGTGCCTACAATCAGCTCATAATGCCGGGGTCGAGGGTTCGAGTCCCTCCCTTTCCACCAATCAGATCAGAGTGATAGCGATGGGCGCCGAGATTGCCTGACCGCCGTAAGCGCAGGATAAGCGCAAGAAAGGCGACGTTCTTCGTTCTCGATCAAGAAATCCAGGTGTTTTCGATTGCGCTTATAAGCGCACGTCGTGCTGGACCAGGCGCGATTGTTGACACCATCAATGGACTGTGCAGCGCGCCTCTTTGGAATGTAATGACGAGAGCCGCAGATTCTTGATGCCCCCGCGATCCGGTCTATCAAAGCGGAGGATTCAACGGAGCAAGTTGGCTGGCACGTCAGGTCTTTCCAGGACGATAAAATGGCCGGCGCTTGGCACCTGAGTGAATTTGGCCGTGGGAATCAGCTGCTTGTTGGCTTGCCGGTCTAGCGTCCGCGACCAGTCCTTTTCTCCATAGATGAGGCGGACCCATGCCTTGACTTCGGGATAACGGGAACGCGCGGCGATGAAGGTGGGGAGGCTCGCATACACGGAGCGGGCGACGGTTGGGTAACCAGGTCGCCGACCGACCCTGAGCAATTCATCCAGATAGTCCTCTCGCAGAGCAGTCTTGTCGACGAGGCCACCGCAAAGCACGGCGCGCATTATTGGTTTGGGTTCCAGCCCAGCGAGGATCGGACCGATACTGGGCGCGAGGACGCCGGTAATGATAAACCGAGCTAAGAGACTGGACCTCATGATTCCGCCAGCGTAGTCATAGGGATTGATCGCCAGGACGCCTCGGACGCGATCGGGCAGATCGGCCGCCGTCGTGAGGGCGAGCACGGCACCCATTGACTCCCCAAGCAGTGTCAGGTCGCGCAAATCTAGTCGAGCAATAAATTTCTTGACGGCTTCGCGCATGACCGGCTCCCCATAGGAGGCGCCTGACACAATCTGCGAATAGCCCATTCCTGGCAGATCAAGAGCGTACACGGTGTACCGGTCCTCGACCAAGGGGATGAGATGTCGGAAGTGCTCGGCCTGGGTACGTACGGTATGCAACAAGACCAGTGGGGCGCCCGTTCCGCCCGTGATATATCGCAATCGGCCGTGGCCTCGGCCGCCTGGTTCCGTTGGGTCAAGGAAGTGGCTGCTGGTTCCCGGGATCGTAATTCCGGACTCGAAATTGCTGGCTAATGACATGCTCTTCTCCTGACGCGCAGACAGGCACAGTCGTCCCCGCGTGCTTCCAACCGCTGCGGTGAGTTACAAGAACATCCCGCCCGAGGCTTCGATGCACTGTCCGGTGATCCATCGATTCTCCTCCGAGAGCAGAAAGCGATCACTCCACCGATATCGTCCGGAACTCCGCAGTAACAAGGGCCACCCTCGGTCATCACGCTTAGTCACCTTTCATCTCCCACAACTTATCGTTCGACCCGGAACGCCGCGGATGTGTTGCCCAATCTATCGTTCATCCAAATGATCAGACTCCATCACCGTGCCGTAGCCATTAACCCCACCGTAATGGAGTGCGCTGCTGGATTCCTTACGCGGAACCAGATTGCATAGAGCGCCGGAAGGAAGAGCAGCGTCAGCACCGTGCCAGCAGCTGTGCCGCCGATCAGCGTGCAGGCCATTGATCCCCAAAACACAGAAGTCGTCAGCGGAATGAATGCCAGCACTGCCGCAAGGGCGGTAAGTAGGACAGGTCGCGCGCGCTGCACCGTGGCTTCGACGACCGCATGGTAGGGATCCAAACCCTCGGTTTCATTCGTGTGGATCTGGCCAACTAGGATCAAGGTATTGCGCATCAGAATACCGGAGAGGCCGATCAGTCCGAGAATGGCATTGAAGCCGAAGGGCTGATGCAGAACGAGCAGGATCGGGACTGCGCCCACCAGGCCCAGTGGCGCGGTCAGGAACACCATGGTCATCGCTGACAGCGAGCGTGTCTGCAGGACCAACACCAGAAGGGTCAAGAGCACCATGATCGGAAAGACGGGCAGCAACGCGGAGTTCGCCTTGACCGAATCCTCGATATTGCCCCCCGTCTCGATCCGATATCCGTTCGGAAGACGTGCGATGATGGGTGCGAGCGCTCTCTCAATTTCCATGGAGACCTCGGGCGGCTGCATGGCCTCATCGAAGTCCGATTGGACGGTGATGGTCGGCGTACGGTCGCGCCTTCTCAGTATCGGATCCTCGGGACGGATCTCGATGTGACCGATCTGACTCAACGGGACCGCGCGTCCCGTGCGGCTCGTCAGGGTCAGCTCGCCGAGTCGCGCGGGGTCGAGGCGCTCGGGGCCTGCGCTGCGCGCCACCACTTCCACCGTACGGATATCTTCCCGAACCTGAGTGACAGGGACTCCGGTTAGCAGGAACTGAAGTTGTTGTGCCGCCTCACTCGAGCTCAGCCCGATGAGCTGCAGCCGATCCTGGTCGAGCACGAAATTGACCGTTTGGGTGCGCTCACCCCAGTCCTGGTTCACCTGGCGGGTATGGGGATTGGCGCGCATGACGGCCTGGACTTGGTTGGCAATGGTACGCAGCTCATCGGGGTCGGGCCCCATGACACGGAAGTGGACCAGGTAACGAGGGTACGGGCCGAAGATGAGCTGGGAGACCCGCACGCGAGCTTCAGGCGCCAGTCCCTGTGCGATCCGCTTACGTAAGCGCAACTTGAGTCGATCGCGCGCGCGGGCGTCAGGAGTCAAGATGACCAGTTTCGCGAAGGCGGGATCCGGCAGCTCGGGGTTGTAGGAAAAGAAGAAGCGGGGCGCGCCCTGCCCAATGTAGGTGGTGACGATCTTGGCCTCGGGCTGTTGGCGCACCCATCCCTCTACTTTGATGGCGGCGGCCGTGGTCGCCTCGATGCTGGTCCCCTCCGGCATCTGCACTTCGACCAGCACTTCGGGCCGATCGGAGCTCGGGAAGAACTGACGCTTGACGAGCCCCATTCCGAGTCCCGCCAGCAGGAACGCCGCAATGACCATGCCAGCGACCTTGAACCTGTGGTCGACGGCCCAGGAGATGAGCCGACGCAGGCGCTGATAGCGCGGTGTTGAATAGATCCCGGTGTGGCCACCGGGCGCGGGCGCGATGTCCGGGAGCAACTTGACACCGAGATACGGTGTGAAGACGACCGCCACCAGCCAGGACACGATCAGAGCATAGCCCACGATCCAGAAAATATTGCCTGCGTATTCCCCCGCCGTCGATCGAGCGAAACCCACGGGGGTAAACCCAATGATCGTGACCAATGTTCCCGAAAGCATCGGAGCTGCCGTGTGACTCCAGGCATATGCGGCAGCTTCCAGCCGTTCGAAGCCTTCTTCGAGCTTCACCACCATCATTTCGATTGCAATGATCGCATCATCAACAAGGAGTCCGAGTGCGATCACGAGCGCGCCCAGCGTAATCCGGTCGAAGACGCGACCGGTGAGGAGCATGACGACAAACACCGCAGCGAGCGTTAACGGCACGGCCGCAGCCACTACAATGCCAACGCGCCAGCCGAGACTGATGAGGCTCACGATCATGATAACGGCCAGGGCGACAAAGAACTTGAGCATGAACTCGCCCACTGCCTCCCCGATGTTCACTGCCTGGTCGACAACCTTCGTGAACCGCACGCCCGCAGGCAGCGCGCGCGCAATCTGCTTCTCTTCGGCATTCAGCGCTCGGCCAAGATCCAATCCGTTCCAACCGTCCTGCATCACGACGTCGAGTACCAGCGCGGCCTCGCCATCGTGACGCATCAGGAATGTCGGCGGGTCTTCGTAACCGCGTTTGACATCGGCAATGTCCGCAAGTCTGAATGTACGACCGCCGGCGGCGATCGGCGTATCGCGGATCTTCTGCAAATCATCGTAGGCGCCATCGAGACGCATGAACACCTGCGGCCCGTTGGTGTCGATCGAGCCGGCGGGGGTCACGGCGTTTTGATGCTGGAGCGTATCAAAAATGTCTTTTGGGCTGACACCGAGGTTCGCCAGCCTGGCATAGGAGAATTCGACGAAGATGCGCTCAGGGCGCTCGCCCTGGATGTTGACTTTCTTGACGCCCGGTACGTGAAGCAGGCGCTGCCGTAGTGTCTCGGCTTCGCGTGTGAGCTCTCGCGGTGGCATCCCATGAGCCTCGAGCGCGTATACGGCGAAGATGACATCAGAGTACTCGTCGTTGACGAACGGACCCTGCACCCCGGCAGGCAGTTTGGGCGCCTCATCACCGAGCTTCTTGCGCGCCTGATAGAACTCCTCGGCAACCGCGGACGCCGGAGTCTTGTCGCTCAGCGTGACCATCATCACCGCGATGCCAGGGCGCGTGAAGGTCTCTACCCGATCGTACCAACGCAACTCCTGCATTCGCTTCTCGAGCGGCTCGGCGACGAGGTCTTGCATCTCCTGGGCCGTCGCTCCGGGCCACACGGCGGTGACCGTCAGGGTTTTGATCACGAAAGAAGGATCCTCGGCGCGACCGAGGCGCAGGAACGCGTACGTGCCCGAGAGGATGATGGCGACGATCAGAAACAGGGTGATCGAGCGCTCGCGGACGGCCAACGCGGAGAGATTGAACCGACTCATGTCACTCTCGCGCGACCCGCGCCTCTGTGACCTTGACGCGCTGTCCTTCGTGCAGGAAGTGCCCGCCGACGGCGATGATCGGGTCTCCGATGTGAATTGCACCGCTCACGAGGGCGCGCTCACCGTCGAATCGGATGAACCTGACCGATCGGTAGGACACGGATGAGGACTGGCGGTCGAGCAGCCACACACCGGGGCCCCGTCCCTCGTCATCGACCGCCCCGAGTGGAACTGACAGCACACCGGACCGCTCCGACTCCTGCAGGTAGACCGTTACGGTCGCACCGAGCGGCGCTCTGGCGGCCGCTCCCTCCAAGACATAGCGGGCCTCAAACGTCCGGGTCAGCGGATCGGCAGCGTCGGACAACTGCCGGAGACGCGCCGGGTATTGCGTGGCCGAATCGGCATCCGCTCCATATAGGATTGCGTAGGCTGTTGCGCCAAGTGCCGGACGCAAGGTCTCAGGCAGGTTGACCGCCGCCTCGCGAGCTCCGGACCGTGCCAGGCGGACCACGATCTGGCCGGCGGAGACAAATTGTCCCGGTTCCGCCAGGGTCTCCATTACGGTGCCGTCGGCATCCGCCACAAGCGTTGCGTACGCGCCTTCATCCTGAGCGACTTTGAGCTGCGCTTCGGCGGCTGAGAGCAACGCTCGAGCGCTGTCCGCGGCAGCCTTGACCTGGTCGTAGGCCGCTTGGGACACGGCTCCCGAAGAGACCAGGCCACTGTAGCGGGCTTCATCGGCGGCCGCCTGCTGCAGCCGGGCCCGCGCCGCATCCACGTTGCCGACCTGAGTCGTAATGGCATGCACGTAATCCGTCCGGTCCAGGCGCATGAGCGGCTGGCCCTGATGCACCGCCTCGCCACTATCGACCACGCGCTCGATGACTTTGCCCGAGACGCGAAAACCCAGATTACTTTGGACGCGAGCTGACACGACGCCCGTGAACGCTCGCTCACCAACCTCGGCAGGCTGCACCACGGCGACTTCCGCAAGCTGGGGGACAGTTCTGGGGTCCTGCGAGGCTTGCGAGGATGTGCAGGCCGCGAGGTCCATTGTCGCCGCGTAGACGGCACCGGCGAGGACAAGCGTTCTAACTCCAAACATGGTTGTGCTCCCAGGAAAAGATTTGAAATCCGAGGTCACCATCCGCCACCCAATGCTCGGAACGTACCTACGGCGGCTCTGGCCGAATCGGCACGCGTTTGCGCGAGCTCGTCTTGGGCAGTCAGCAGTTGGCGATCGGCGTCGAGAACATCGGTCAGGGCGATCACGCCTCCCTGGTACGCTTCTTGCGAGGCGTCTCGCGCCCGCTTCAGTGCGGCGGCCTCGGTGAGCAGCTCTTGTTGATGAGCCTCGAGTTGCACCAGTGATGTGAAGGCGTTCTCGACGTCTTCGGCTGCGCGCAGCACCGCCTGTTGGTATCGGGCGAGTGCTTCAGCGTTGGCACCTCTGGCCTGCGTCACTTGGGCGCTCACCTTGCCGAAATCAAACACCCGCCAACGCAGCCCGACGACGCCCGGCGGCTGGAAGGTCGCGGCTTTGAACAAGTCGCTCGGGCGAGAGCTTTCGTAGCCGAGCAATCCCGCCAGGGAGATCTTCGGATAATAGTCCGCGAGAGCCTGGCCGATCCGGGCATTGGACGCTGCCAGGTGCCGTTCAGCGGCGATGACATCCGGCCCTCGGCGTAGCACCTCGAGCGGCCTATCGTTGGCTGGCACACTCGGCACAGAGGGGATGTCGCTCGGTATTTGTAGCTCCCCGGCGGAAGTCCCCGGCTGCACTCCCAGCAGTACGTCCAGGCGGTTGATTTGCGCCTCCAGGTCGATACGCAGCGGCTGTAGTGAGGCGCGGGCGTGTGACGCCAGTGCTTCGACTTGTGCAACCTCACGCACTGCCGCCAGCCCGCGGCCGAATCTCTGACGCACCAGCTCGAGCAGGCGCTCATCGGTGGCGACCTGCTGCTCGGCAACTGCGATGCGCGCCTGATCTCCCCGGATGCGCAAGTAGGCGTCCGCGGCATCCGCTGTCACGGAAATCCGTGTGCCGACCTGCTCGGCAATCGCGGCGTCCGCCTCAGCCGAGGCGGCCTCTCTGCCGCGGCGCAGACCGCCGAACAAGTCCAACTCCCACATCGCGCTCAGACCTGCATCGTAGATCGATTGGTTACGGTTGAAACCGGGCAGGGGGCCGGCGATCTGGCCTACCGGGCTCTCCAGGGAATAGTGGATTCGGGTCGCCTGGCCGTTGACATCGAAAGTTGGCAGGAGCTGCGCACCGGCCTCACGGGCCGCTGCCCGAGCCTGCTGGACTCGCGCCAATGCCGCCGCAAGATCGAGGTTCTGATCACGCACCCGTTGCACGATGCGCGAGAGCATCGGGTCGTTGAAGCCATCCCACCAGGCTTCGCGGGCCGGCGCAGGGTCGCGCGTCGGGTGAGCCGCGTGAGCCCCGACACTGTGGAAGTTCTCGAGCGTCGCCGCGGGTCTTCGATAAGAGGGGCCGACGGCGCAACCCGACATGCAGAGCTGCGAAAACAGGCTGAGCGAGGCGAGAACGGCCAGGAGCGCCCGCATAACGATGGCTCTATTGGAGACAAACCTCATGTGCGCCCCTGGCTCGCCCTATCGACCCCGAGCATCCAGTGCTCAACGCGTTCGACGTGCAGCGAGTCCCGAGGCGTCGCTCGCGACACGTTGGCCCAGCAGAAGCTGCCGCGCTGCCGCCTGCGCGTCGCCGTGGGCTACTGGGCGTGCCTGTCGCGCGGTCTTCCCTGAAGCTCGTGCAACCTCAGATTGCTTGATCGCCTCAGCACCTCCTACACGGGAGCCGGTCGTCCCCAGTAACACCTGTCTCGCTAACTCCTGCGCATCGGCGGTTGGCCTGGTCACCTTGCCATCGCGCGGTGCGGATTGCGGGGCGGAATGAGCGGTAGTGGTACCTGTGAGCAGTTCCCTCGCCTGCTGTTGAGCGTCGCCCGTGGAATCGGCTGCCGTGGCGGCGCCGATATGAATGACGAGCGCCGCTCCGGCGAGGGCCAGCGGGTTTTTGAAGAGCTTGGCAATGTGCAGTGACATGAGTGGTCTCCTGAATTGTTAAAGTAGATGTATATACATGTAACGGCTCGACGAAATGGTGTGCCCGAATTCTCCTATCTGCTGTCAGGGATGAACGGTTTGAGTCGAGGAGAGTCTGCTGGCGGCGCGGTACGATGCTTTTTTCAAAGCTGCCGCTTCCGCCCGCCCCAAGCGCTTCTCGAAGGCCTCCTGCGCGGCCTCCCAGCGGGGTTTCAGTTTCTTCTGTAGCGCTTGCCCCTGGGCGCTGAGAGCCCAGCGGCGCTGCCGGCGGTCAGCACCGACAGTATCGCTCGCCAGGCCAGCCTTCTTGATGAGCGCCAACATCCGCGTGGCCGTGGTTTGATCAACGCCGAGAGCCTCCGCCAGCTCCGTTGTGGTCAGGTTTGGGGCCGAGTCGAGAAGCTGCAACGCCGTGAATTGCGTGGCATGCAGGCCGCTACCGGCGAGCATATCTTCGTACAGCACCGTTACAGCCCGGGCGGCTTGCCGCAAGGTTGCGCAGTAACAAGGTAGAGATAGCAAGTTCATGAGGGTACATTATATGTATCTACATGTATTGTCAATAGCGCTTCCGAGGGGGTGCTCCGAACGGAATTCAGCTGCCGCTGCTGTTGAGATGATGGAATCTGGGGATTCAGTCCGGCCGGTAAGTGGCCTAAATCAGGTTTTCAGTACCTCGGTTGATCGGCGCTACAGTTACCCCGTTGAACGCCCGGCTAGGTGACTTCCCAATCCACGTCGCCGCGCAAATCGGCGGCAATACTGCGCAACTCCACGTCCAGCCGGTCGCGGGTGCTGCGGCGGGGCAAACGGAAGACAAATTCAATCCGCGCCTTTTCCAGCGAATGATGCTCAGCAATGATGCTGCAGCCATGCCCCTTCAGAATGCCGCGATAGACCTCGGTGCACCTATCGGCGCGATCCTTCGCTATGCCTTCCACCCGGATGCGGTAGGGCGGTCTGGTGTCGAAGACATAGATCAGGGCGGAGGTGAACAGCGTGATGATCACCGCAAAATGCAACAGGCCGAGGCCCGCGGTCAGTCCCACCAGGGTAACGATGATCAGCCGCACTGTGTCGCGCGTCGAATCTGCCGCCGAGCGGAAACGGGTTAGACCGCCGATGCCGAACACCACCAAACCGACCACGGTGCCGAATTCGCGCACGGCCACGCCGATCACCGCGCCGATCAACGCATACATCACATAGACATGCGGCATGTCCGCTTCATGCAGCCCGTCTATGGTGCGCCGCGTCGCTGGGTGGTAGCCAATCACGGCGCCCAGCAGGGTGGCCAGCAGCAGGATGCCGACCGAGTTCGCGATGAATCGCACGTCTGTCAGGCCGGACCAGTCCAGCGCGGCAGCCGGACCATGGGTTCCGTCAAACAGGGCTTGAGCTTTGTCAGCGTTTAGATGTGTCACGACGTATCGCCCCGGCCCCTCTACGCGATTAACGCAAGCACACTTTCATGAGATCGGCCACCTTGGACGGCGATCCGGCCTCCTCGAAAAAGTCGCCGAGATAACCGGCCGCCTTTCGGCGCGTCCTGTCTTCCAGCTGCGGCGTCTCGTTGAGAATGGCCATCAGCGAGTCACGGCGGGTGGAAATCTGCGTGAGGAACGCCTTGGCCTCCTCGTTATGCGCGCAGAAGCCGCGATAGCGCCGCACTTTCACATTGGCGACATGGATCCCGTCCGGCGGCACGGCATAGGGCGCGTTGACCAGGCCGGCATAGTCAAAGTCATAAGGCACGGGGATCAGGCCCGTCGATGCGCCGGTCACGCCCTTGGCACCCATCAGCCGGGCATTGTGGCAGCAATCCGCGCCGGCCGGACCGGCCGTCATGGCCCAATCCAGGTTGCTGATCATGTACTCAAACACCGCATAGCGCGCCGCGGCGGCCGCATCCAGTTGCGAGGCGGATATTCTTCTGACACCCCTGAGCCGTTCCTGCCCGTTGCGCTTCACCACGTCATTGACATCCTCAATAAAAAAGCCGAGCCGTGTGATGAGGGCTTGGCCGTCCTTGTAGGTATAGTCAATCTTGGCAAGTCGGACGTTGAAGCTTTCCGGGGTCAGGGCGCGGTACAGCCGGTAGGCAGTATATTCCAGCAGCAGATATTGCTGGTAATCCGCGCTGCGCTGGCAATGGGTCACCAGCTTGAGCCGCTTCTGTCCCTTGAAGATGGAAGACGGTCCGGGTTTTTGCGAGAACTCCACGCGCAGGGGCGGAAAGGCACATACCTCTTTCTTGCGCCGCGTGATGCCGCGCACCGACAAGGTCACGGGCATGGTTTCTGGCGCCGCGCCGCCAACCTTCAGTACACCGGGGACCGGCTTGGCGGCGCTGTCGCGCGAAATCGTGTCGAAGGGTCCCGTGAGGGTCAGACTCAGCACATCGTCGCTGGCAAACAACGGTTTGGGGCCGTCGGCAGCGCGGACGGGATTTGCCCAGGACAGGATGGAAAACGTCGCGGCAGCGAAGGCCATTTTCAGAACCAAGCACATCACGGCGCTCCCTGTTTTGAGGGTTGCTGAGATCGTGCGACGGCATGCGGGACGGGCGTCCCATCGACTATGTCCAGATAGGAGACCGTACCGCCGTACACGGCCGATATTCCAGTATCAATGCAGATCAGCTTTCCGTCATGGAAGAGAGCGATTCCCGACAGGATGGGCGTGTGACCGACCACGATTCGCTTCGCGCCATAAGCAGATAGCAGGGCATCCAGCTGATCTTCGCCGGCCGGCTGAATCTGGGCTGGCGTCGGCGCCGCGAGCGTCTCGCCGTTGTTGGACGCCAGCGGCTGCGCCAGCCCCCGGTACCAGAGCGGCCCCTGGTCGTCATTGATGATCGCTGTAGGATCGGTGTTTCGCGCCGTCAGCGCGGCTGCGGCGCGGACATTGATCTCCGCCACGGTCAGATTGGCATAAGCCGGACTGATACCGCCATGCACGAACAGCGTGCCGTCCAGCAGGACGACAACAGGATTTTTCACGACCCATCGACCGATGGTGCCGTGATCGCTCCAGGCGATCTGGTGCTCGATGCGCCCTAGTGGGAAGGCTTCGAACCAGACCTTCTTGATCGCGTCGCCGCTCATCTGCGGGTCTTTTTGGCGATAGGCCCTTTCGATAGCAGTCTTATTGGAATTGTAGACATCCTCGCGCCGCACGGCCGATCGGCGGTCGGCATAGCCGGCATAGTCGGCGGCGGAGACATAGCGCAGGTCACCGGTCAGGTTCATGGCTTCGTGATTGCCGACCATGGCGATGACGTGACCGTGGGCGCGGGCCGCTTCTTTCTGCAGCCGCACGAGATCCTGGATGATCTCGAGCGAATTCGGGCCGCGATCGACGGCGTCGCCGGTCTGGATTAGGACCACGTCGCCGCCGGTCCAGTGGCCATGGTTATCGACCAGGCTTGCGGAACGCAGGATATCCCGCCAGGCGGAAAAATCGCCATGTAGATCGCCGACCGCAACGATGCGATGCAAGGGGGCGGCCGTGGCAGGTATGGCTAGGGCTAGGACCGTCGCCAGCCAAGCAAGGCGCAGCCAAAGACCCCGCAAATGGGCGCCCTTTTTAGTACCTTTTCCTCCGGAGAGTGTTGTCCAACTTCTGGTTGTCGTGCAAGCATTGCCGACGACGACCATGGAGTCACCGGCATGTTGAAGATCATGATCATCCGGCATGCGGAAAAGCATCAGCATGGCAGTCGTGACCGGGGTGTAACCGAAGACGGCCGTCCTGCGCATCACGAATTGACGGTGCGCGGCTGGCAACGGGCGGGCGCCTTGGTGCATCTGTTCGCACCGCCCGGGGGGCTGCCGGCTGGCTCCAGGATTCACACGCCTCGCTCGATTTTCGCGTCGGATGCTACCGGGGACAGTCCCAGCTTGCGGGCGATGCACACGGCCGGCCCGCTGGCGGCTGCCCTGGGCATCCCGGTCAATCATGCGTATGCGGAAGAAGAAGAGGCAGCGCTGGCGGCGGTAGTGATCGCGGCCCCATCACCGGCGCTGATTGTCTGGCACCATGCCGCCATTCCGCGGCTGGTCATGGAAATCGCCGGCAAGCTGCCGGGCTGTCCCATCCATTGGCCAGATGGCCGGTTCGACCTGATCTGGATTCTGGAGCGCAACGCTCCGCGCGCCGGCTGGAGTTTTTCCCAGGTCTCGCAACGGTTGCTTCCGGGTGACGGTACCGACGTGGCGCCGCCATGAGCGCGCGCTGCGACCAGCCCGTGCTTCGAACTTCGCCTCAACCGCTGTCATGAGCTGGGAGGTATCGAGCGTATGGATGATTCCCGGTGCATTGTCGACGACGGCTGGCAGCTTCACTCTCTACCAGGACTTTACTGCGGGATTCGGCAACAGTGACCGGCAGAGCGTGAGCTGAGATTCCGCGATGTGGTGCGCTAGCTGGTGTTCGAGGAATATACCCACTCCGGCTCGAACAACCGGTGGACCAGGACCGACGGGGGCGACATGGTCATGCGCGTAATTCCCGAAGAAATCTGAGCACCTTTGCTCATTGCCTGTCGGTGCGACATTGCTGCGCGCCAGTCGCCTTTAGCCCCCGTTCGCGCGGAACCGTCGTCAGCCTCCTGGCGGCTCATGCTCGCGATGGTAGCGATGGATCGTCCATAGATAGCTCTCCATGAGCGAATCCTTGCCGAGTTCGGCGAGCACCTCGTTGCGCCGACGCACCGACGTTACCCTCGAAAGCAACGCCTTTGCCCGGGCAAAATGCCCGCGCTGGTTGCGGTACTGCCAAAGCAGTTCACGGGTCGCCATCTTGTTCTGATGCAGCTCCCAGGCGCCGAGCAGGATGGCCATTAGCCCCAAGGTGAAGGTCAGCAAGTTCTTGACCGAGATGCCGAGCAGTGTCTGCATACGATCGAACGCACCGCCTGATATGAACAGCGAGGAGATGACGACCAGAATGCTCACCAGCAGCGCCTGCTTCAGGCGTTCAATCCGACGGCTGCGCTTCTCCAGTACCGCGACTTTGACAGTAAAATAACGGTGTTGGTTCTGGATCCACGCTTCCTCTACGCAACGCTGTCGGGGAGATTCCGGCGGTCGGTCGGTGAGCACCGAGATATCCGCTGGCTCGATACTTTTCAGTACAAATGCAATCCAGCTGAAACCCTCAAAGCGATCGATTCCCGAGAGCGCGAGCACCTCGGCCGAGTTCACCCGGTGATCGGCGCCGGCCAGTCGCAGATAGAAACGCGCCCGCAAAGTTTCCGCGAGCGCCCGGTAGGTCAGGTGTTTGCTGAACCAGCGCCGACCTTCCAGAGCGTAGTACGCTCCCAACCCGGTAAAAAGCATGACCAGATAAACGATCAGCAGCGCGCGCGATGAGGTCAGCTTGTCGTACATAAGATAGGCGATGCCCATGGCGAATGCCATGATGGCAAACAAGTCGAAGAGACGGTCGGACCGGCGCTGGTAGTACACCGCGAGCGCATCTGCTTTGGTGTACTGCGCGTTGATATGCTCGAGCAGCTGGGACCTCGAGCATGCGCCCAAGCGTGGCAGGGGCGCGAGCAGCGAGTCAGGCGTGCCGAGCCTTCCTGATGCCGAGAGAGTGCGAAACTCAAAGTTGTAATCGTTGAACTGCTCTAGCTGGATTTTGAGCCAGGGCGGCATGCTGGGGTGCGCCTGCAGAGTGTTGTCCCCCGCGCCTGAGAGAAAGCACGGGGGTCGCTGAAGCGGCAGCGGTGCGACATTGATGCGCGCGGTGGGAGCCCAGTACACCAACCGCGTCCCCGGGTCGAGCTCTTCGACCTCGGAGACAAATCCCAGCGCGTCGGCATCCTGGCTCTCATCGGTGTGCACGCCCAGGTAGCGAAGCACCGTGTCGGCTGTGCCGCCGCAGAGATTCGATGGACGCCCGTCCCAAAGGGCGAGCAGGAGGCTGCTGCGCCGAATGAGCGTGTCGGTGAGGTTGGCATACATCGCGTTGCGGGCGTCCACGGACGATAGCGGTGCCACGTCCGGTGACTCCTGGGCATCGGCACGCAGCTCCACACAATGAACGCGCGGGTGGCGCAGGAGCTCCTTAAGGTGCTGCAGCGTGTCGGGCTCGAAATCGGCCGCATACTGGTCCAGCGACATGGGCAGTACGGCCTCGACCTGGACATTAAGATCCAGGACCGTCTCGACCACCAGGAGGTCTGCCCCTGGCGCCATGCCGACCACCATGTGCACCTCCGTGTCGGGCAGATACGACTTGAGTTGGGTGACAAACGCCGCAACGGCGTCCTTGAGGCGCGGGAGTTCCGTGGGGTCGAGATCCCGGTGACCCGATACCCCCACGATGAATGGGGAATTTCCCTGCACGTCCGGTCGAAACTGATCCAACATGGCTCCCGTCGCTACGGTTCGGCGCGACAGATTGTGCGGCCAGCGTCTAGGAGTGCCAAGACGGCCGCCTGTAGTCGCTTCCCTTTGCCGTGAAGTTGCTGTTGAGGAATTTAGAGGAAGATGGGTAGTCGCTCGCTCCGCGACCGGGCCGGATGACTTCGTAAACGGATACCTTACGCCAGCCGGGTGCTTTGGGGACCGGGCACGCTCTTCGCGCGCCGGGAAAGCTTGTGACGCGTCGACGCTTCTGTACGGCCATGCTGTCCGCCAGTGTTGGTACACATCTGGTACACAAAATCTGTTAATTTGCCTCCAGGCGTCGCTCTGGACTACGCCAAAACAAGGGCTTAGGGGAGGGGAACAAGGCAAACAAGTCCCTCCCTTTCCACCAACTATTTATAATTGCTGAATAATTGATGCCAATCGCCTGATGGCCGCGGCGTCAGCAGCGCGGGCGATAGGCAGCGATCGGTCCATCGCTCGGGGCTATCGTTTACTTGCGCCGCCCCAGAAAGCCGAAGCAAGCCAATCCGATCAGCGCGATGATCCAGGCCCGTTGCAACGCCCGATCCCCACTCAGGAGCACGTTTACAAACAGGACCGGCCCGGTAAAGATCAGCGCGAGAATGGGCCACAACTCCCTGGGGAGGGCGTGTGAACGCTCCGCCTTGTTTTTCACAGGATTCATCTGCAGGTCCTGTTGAAGACAGATACCAAGTCGCTCAGCGGCGCGAAATAAGGCGAACGCGTTACCGCGTGCATGGGGCAAAGACTGGCGAGTCCGCGAGGACAATTGCTGTGCCCTGGTCATAATGCCGGGGTCGAGGGTTCGAGTCCCTCCCTTTCCACCAATAGAATCAACGCGGTAGCAATCAGCGCTTGGATTGCCGAGTCGCTGTAAGCGCGCGGTAAGCGCACAGTTTGACCGTTCCCTGGTCTTGATCACGAAAATCCATGCGCTCACGAGTGCGCTTATAAGCGCTCACCAGACTTAATGCCTGAGTCCGGGTCGACACCTTGTCGTCGCCTCGCGGTGGTTCGCAAGCGCGCGAGTTAGGTAAGCGCATCGTAAGCCTGTTGTTTTCGGCCAAGTGCATTTCTGATGAAGGATGTGGGTACGGTTTCAGGAGATCATGTAGTGTTAGCTCTTGCTCTGTGTTGCCGCAGACCGAGTCGTCGTGGTTCCAGTATCGGGTTGGAACAAAAGCCGCCTGCAGTTGTATAAGTCTTTGTTGGCACGCTCACGACGAGCACTTCCGCCTTGGCCGCAAGCCGCTTAGGGCGTAAGGAGGAAGCGCATGTCAAAGCAAGTTCTGTTCATTCAAGGCGGCGGCGCAGGCGCCCATGACGAGTGGGACAACAAGCTCGTCGAGAGCCTCGCCCGAGAGTTGGGCCCCACGTATGAGATCAGCTACCCGCGTATGCCGGACGAAGCCGATCCAACTTATGCCGCTTGGAAGGCGGCGCTTGAGCGGGAAATCGCGGCGCTCGACGATGGCCCAATCCTGATCGGCCACTCGCTCGGCGGAACGATCCTGATCAACGCGCTCGCCGAGGAGCCGCCGGATCGGAAGCTGTCTGGCGTCCTTCTCATCGCGGCACCCTTTGTCGGTGCAGGAGGTTGGCCGGGTGAAGACATCACGCCGTCGCCTGAGCTCGGCGCGCGATTGCCTGAGGCGACGCCAATCTATCTGTATCACGGCAGCGCGGACGACACAGCGCCATTCGCGCACATAGACTTGTATGCGAGAGCCATTCCGTACGCCCTTGTCCGCAGACTCGAAGGCCGCAACCATCAGCTCAATGACGACTTGGCCGAGGTTGCGGCAGATGTCCGCGCTTTGGCCTGAACCATCGCGAGACCATCTATGTGGGGACCGTGTCGGCAATACTGCAGATGCCTAACACGTGCTCTAAGCGCGAGCAGTTCCGCGCCGTGCCGCTTCGATGGCGGCGATGTCGATCTTTTTCATTTTCATCATCGCCTCGAACGCGCGCTTGGCGGCTTCAAGGAATCCGCCCCACAGCACCAGGTGATCACCGACCGTGCCGACGCGCCGCATTTCGTAGTCGGATGAATCGTGGCGCGAGACCGCTGGCGACGGCGCACAATCGGCCGAGCTCATAAACGACCTTCGACGTCTGGTTCCGGTCGTTCACGTTGCGCCGCAAGTAGCTGGAGCTTGGCAATTTTCTGCTTTCCGACGGCCGGGAATTGCAGACCCGACAGCTCCGGTCGGACTGGATATCCCCGGCGCGCCGTTGTCGGAAGGCTGGAACTTTTTGCGCGTACCTCCGGTCAATGCGCCAGGTAACCGAATGACCCGAGGCGGAGCTGCGGGTCGGTTGAAACTCTGGATCCGGCCCGTTTCCCCAACTGGGCAACCTCCCCCGGATAGACCCGTGAGTCTTTCGCCTCGGTCATTCGGTGACCGAGTGTCTTAGGTCTCTTCAGGAGGGCAAAGACTATGGCCAATCCGTCAGTCAAGCACTGGCAAGATCCGGTGAACCTGATCCTCGGGTTGTGGCTGATCGCCTCCCCCTGGATCCTTGAATATCAGGCCGAAACGTACGCGTTGTGGAGCGCGGTGTGTCTCGGGGTCCTGATCGCAGCAACCGCGATCGCCGCGCTCTTCCGGGTCAAGGCCTGGGAAGAGTGGGCGAACCTCGTGCTCGGGGTCTGTGCGGTCGTTTCTCCGTGGGCCCTGCGCTTCAGCGAGTCCGTCGCAGCGACGTGGAACTCGGTCATCATGGGTATCGTCATCGCGGCGCTGGCATTGTGGGCGCTCGGTACCGACCGTGACATCGGAGGTTGGTGGAGCCCCGCAACGTGACTCTGCGGAGCGCGGCTTCGCGCGCGCGTGTGCGGCGCGACCGCGGGATCTTAAGCCGATCGAGCCGCCGCCCGGGCCCTGAGACCCGGGCGGCGGCATGTCCGCCTCTGCCTGGCTGCTAAAAATCCTCGTCCATGTCTGGCGGAACGGCAGGCGGCGCAGGTGTCTTTTTCTTAGGCGCCTCGACCGCCGCCACCTCCGTGGTTAGCAAGAGCCCCGCCACCGAGGCGGCGTTCTGTAGCGCCAGCCGGGCGACTTTCGTCGGATCCAGAATACCCTCTTCAACAAGATCGCCGTAGTCGCCTGCCACGGCGTTGTAGCCATAACTACCTTTGTTCTCCTTCACACGCGCCACGACGATCTCGGCGTGATCCCCCGCGTTGCTGGCGATCTGGCGCAGCGGCTCCTCGAGCGCGCGTGCCACGATTCGGATGCCTACCCGTTGGTCCTCGTTGGTGCCCGCCAACTTCTCGAGTGCCTTGGCGGCCCGCAGATACGCCACGCCGCCGCCCGGTACCACTCCTTCCTCCACGGCGGCGCGTGTGGCATGGAGTGCATCTTCGACACGCGCCTTCTTCTCCTTCATCTCAGGCTCGGTCGCCGCGCCCACCTTGATGACGGCCACACCACCGGAGAGCTTGGCAATACGCCCCTCTAGCTTTTCCCGGTCGTAAGTCGATTTCGTATCCTCGGCTTCCTTGCGCAGCGTCTCGATGCGGGCCTGGATGTCAGCCTTCTTGCCCGCACCGTGGATCAGGGTTGTACTCTCTTTTTCGACGACGACCTTCTTGGTCTTGCCGAGATCCGCCAGAGCGACTTTTTCCAGCGATAATCCGACTTCATCGCTGATCACCTTGCCGCCGGTCAGGACCGCAATGTCCTGAAGCACGGCTTTGCGTCGATCGCCGAACTCGGGAGCTTTGACCGCAGCGACCTTCACAGTGCCTCGCATGTTGTTGACCACCAGCGTGGCCAATGCCTCGCCCTCGACCTCTTCAGCCACCACCAGCAAGGGTTTGCTTGCTTTCGCCACGGCTTCGAGCAGGGGCAGCAGCTCGCGGAGGCTCGAGATCTTTTTCTCGTGCAACAGAATGACCGGGTCTTCCAGCTCAGCGGTCTGAGTCTCGGGCTTGTTGATGAAATAGGGCGAGAGGTACCCGCGATCGAACTCCATGCCTTCGACGATCTCGAGCTCATTTTGAAGACCCGACCCGTCCTCAACCGTAATAGCACCTTCCTTGCCCACCTTCGCCATCGCCTTGGCGATCATCTTGCCGATGTCAGCATCGCCGTTGGCTGCGATGGTGCCCACCTGGGTGATGGTTTCCGAATCCGTACACGGCTTGGACAGGCGTTCGAGCTCGGCAACGACCGTTGTGACGGCCTGGTCGATCCCGCGCTTTAGGTCCATGGGATTCATGCCGGCGGCGACCGATTTCAACCCCTCGCGGGCGATCGCCTGCGCGAGCACCGTCGCTGTGGTCGTGCCGTCGCCGGCTTCATCGGCGGTCTTCGAGGCCACTTCCTTGACCAGTTGCGCGCCGACGTTTTCGAGCTTTTCCTTCAGCTCAATCTCCTTGGCAACCGTCACCCCGTCCTTCGTCACGATCGGCGCCCCGAAGCTCTTCTCGAGCAACGCGTTCCGCCCCTTGGGCCCCAGGGTCACCTTCACCGCATTCGCAAGAATGTTGACGCCACGCACCATTTGGTGGCGAGCTTCTTCGCTAAAGCGCACTTCTTTGACGGCCATACGTCATGTCCTCCACTACCTCATATGAGTTTCTCGTCAGCGTTACGCTTCCTCGACAACCGCCATGATGTCTTCCTCGCGCGCGACGATCAGCTCTTCGCCATTGAGCTTGACCTCCGTACCACTGTACTTCCCAAACAGCACGCGATCACCGGCCTTGAGGTCGGTTGGACGAACCTTGCCGTTGGCGAGAACTTTGCCTTGACCAACGGCGACCACCCGGCCTTCGGTGGGCTTCTCTCCGGCGGTTGCCGGAATCAGAATGCCGCCCGGTGAGCGCTGCTGGGGGTCGTCCCGTTTCAATACGACCCGGTCTTGAAGCGGACGAATGTTCATGGCGCTGTCCTCCGTGCAGATCAATGAAATGAGTACTCCGCTTTGCCGCGGCGCTTCGAAAATCCCCTTTCTGACGGCGCTGCTGCGAGTTTCAAGGGAGGTGCGCGAAGGGCCAAAACGCTTCGCAACTCCCGATGGTTGCGAGGCTGCCCGCAAGGCGCCTTCGTAGCCTTCGAGCTTTACCGTGGGCCTGAGCGTGGGCGCTTCAGGTCCCCTCTCCAGCAATTACCGCCACCGAGTCGCCAAGGCAGCCCCTTGAAATTATGGACGCGGAACCCAGTTTGCGGTTCGTCAAACCTGGCCCAACAGCGCAAGGAGGTGTTGCCATGTTCGAGAGTCTGTTCGGTGGCTTCGATACCGACATCTTCGATGAATTCAAGCGCCTGGAGAGCGAGATGCTCCAGCTGTTTGGCAGTTCCCCGTGGCCTGCGGGGATCCGTGCGATGCAAAGAGGCGCGTTCCCGCCACTCAACGTGGGGACCACACCCGAGCGGGTGGACGTGTACCTCTTCGCCGCCGGTCTGGATCCCAAGAGCCTTGATCTGTCGATCCAGCAGAATCTCCTGGCGGTCTCCGGGAGCCACAAGGTCAAGGTGGACGAGAAGGCCGACTTTACCGGCGCGAGCGCTTCGATGGGGACTTCAGGCGTGTGATCACACTACCCGATGACGTAGACCCGGACCGCGTCGAAGCAAGGTACCGCGACGGCGTGCTCCAGGTCACGATTCAGCGGCGCGAATCGGCACGGCCGCGGCAGATCACCGTGAACTGAGAAAGGAGGTCATAATGACAGCGAATCAAGAAGTCACGGCGCGCAAGAGCACCGCAGTTGATGAGCGGAAAACACGCGCACAGGAAGCGCCAATGCTTCCGGCGGTTGATATCTTCGAGGACGCGTATCAGATTACGGTGCAGGCGGAAATGCCGGGCGTGTCCAAGGACAGGCTCAATGTCCAGGCCCACCACAACGAGTTGCTCATCGAAGGCGATGTGCAACTCGATATGCCGGCAGGGATGAGCGCATTTTATGCGGACCTGCAGACCACGAAGTACCGGCGGAGATTTGTCTTGAGCGGTGAGCTTGAAACCGACCGGATCGCCGCGAGTCTCAAGGACGGAGTACTGACGGTGCGCATCCCAAAGCGGGCGGAGTTTCGCACGCGCAGGATAAAAGTAGACGCGCAATGAGCTGCGCAGGCTCCGGTCCGAGCGCGCTCGCTCGGACCGGGCCGCGCGGCCCGGCCTTCCGGGCCGACGACGGCCCCATGCTCGCTCTGCAAAAGAACGGTGCACGTTCCCGGTGTCGCGGCTGGGTCGTGGGGCGGACATCGGGGCCTTGAAAGAATAGTGAGATTACCCCATCTGTGTACCGTTTTGGCTTTGGTGCGTCTGGCCACGATGGACCCAATCAGGAAACTGCGGTCGGAACTCGAACGGGGTGTCTCCCGCGCCTGGCAAGGTCTGACCGAGGGCTGGCGTGAGGTACTCACTCGTGGTACCGGCGCGCTCACCCAGTTCGTCCGCGCTGCGAAACAAAAGCAAGGCGATGAGGGAAGCAATCACTTTCCACAGTGGGCGCTCCTGGCAAGCGAATGTTGGGAAACCGCGCAATCGGTCATCGTGCGCATCGAGCTGCCTGGGATGCGCAAGGAAGACATCGACATCTCAGTTTCCCGAGGCCACCTTCAGATCCGCGGGGAAAGGAGATCCTGCAGCGAGCATGAGGCGCGGTACTACCATTTGATGGAGAGAGCGTTCGGGCGTTTTGAGCGAAGCATTCCCTTGCCCCCGAACATCGACGCAGGGCGCGCGGAAGTCTCCTATGAGGATGGCCTCATTACCGTGATTGTGCCCAAGACCGAGACCACGCCGCCGACGCAACTGTCCATTAAGTGAACCAGCGCAGCCGGGTACCGCGGCTTGAGATCACCCCGGAGCTTCGGCAGCTTGTGATCATTGCTCCGCTCGCGCAGCAGTTGATCGGCCACGTTGGAGAGCGCCTCGCGACAATCACCGCCGTTACGGCTTCAAGGAGTCCGCCCCAGAGCACGAGGTGATCACCGACCGTACCGACGTTCGCACGCGCAGACCGCTGGTTGTGCCTCGTGGGACAACTCCGGCGTTGGCTCGACAGTTGCGGCGCATCGCGACCCAGAGCTCGACATCCATAAGCTGAGCGGCAATTGTCGATTCGAGCCGTCTCCGTACGTCGTCAGGGAAGGACCGTGGAAGGACACTGGTATGCCTTCTCCCTATCGTTGGGTAATTGTCGGACTTGGCGGGCTGATGGGTTGCGTCGCCATCGGAGCGATGTTCTCGCTTGCCGTGTTTCTCGGGCCGATTTCGGCCGCCACCGGCTGGAGCCGCGCGGCCATCTCGAGCGCCATGACGCTGGACTTCCTCGTCATGGGGTTCGCAGGATTTGCCTGGGGCGCAGCGAGTGACCGCCTGGGCACCCGTGTCGTCGTGCTCACGGGGGCGATCATTCTCGGCGCCGGACTGTGGCTCGCGAGTCGCGCAACCTCCGCTCCAATGTTCCAGCTTGGCTTCGGCGTGTTCGTCGGCGTGGCGTGCGGCGCATTCATTGCGCCGATGATCGCCGCCGTGACGGCGTGGTTCGACACCCAGCGAGCGCTCGCGGTGTCCCTTGTCTCGGCGGGCATGGGTATGGCACCCATGACGATGTCGCCGTTTGCAGCCTGGCTCGTCTCACACTACGACTGGCGCACAGCCTTGGCTGTCCTCGGGTGTCTCGCCTGGGTATTTCTGATTCCCGCGGCGCTGCTGGTGCGGCAGCCGCCCAGGACAGATCACGCCACTGCTGCGGCAGCCATGGACGCCGGAACACCCGTGCCGCGCGTGAAGGCTGCGCTCCTTTCCGTCCCGTTCATTGTTCTGGGAATGACGTTCTTTCTGTGCTGCGCGGCTCATTCCGGTCCGCTCTTCCATTTCGTGAGCTATGCGATCACCTGTGGTGTGCCGATGATGGCGGCGGTGAGTATCTACAGCGTCGAAGGTCTCGCGGGACTCGGTGGCCGACTGCTCCTCGGAGTTGCTGCGGACAGGCTGGGCGTGAAGCCGGTGTTGATCGGTGGTCTGTTGGTCCAGTCGCTCGCAATTCAGGGCTATATGTTCGCGAGCCGACAGAGCGAGTTCTACCTGCTCGGGATCGTGTTCGGAACCGCGTACAGCGGAGTCATGCCGCTCTACGCCGTGCTCGCCCGCGAATACTTCGACCAGCGCATCATGGGGACCGTGTTCGGTGCCGCCATCATGCTTTCCAGCGTGGGCATGGCCCTTGGGCCCGTGGCGGGTGGTTGGATTTTCGACACATATCACGACTATCGCTGGCTATATCTGAGCTCCACGGCCATCGCGCTCGCAGCCACCGCGGTTGCATTCACATTTCCGCCTTTGCCGCGCGCACAGCCCAAGGCAGTGGCCACTTGACGTGTCACCCATCATCATCGCCGCCGTCCGACATCGTATTCCGAGCGGCCTGGAGCTCGGCCGGTCTTTGAACAACTGCCCAATAAGCAAGAGCTGCACTCTGGTCTCGACGATCATCGGATAACCACAAACGCTGTCGCAGATCCTTGCCCACGGGCGCCTTTCGGTACGGCACGATGTTCGTGCTCGGCATGTGGCGTTCGCACTCGGCGTTCCCTTCTCGGTGGCGGTCTGTCGTATGGGCGTTTCAGATTCCGATCGCCGCCTTCACGCCCGCGCCGAAGAGTGGAAGATCCCGCAGGCGTTTGCCGGTTGCGTCCGCAATAGCGTTGGCGACCGCCGCCGCGGCCGGGCCCTGGCCGGCTTCGCCGCAACCCAGAAACGGCTCGCCCGCTCGGTCCACGATGTGGACCTCGACGCTGTCCGGAACCGCATCGAAGCGCAGGATCGGATACTTCGACCAGTCCACTGACGTGATGCGCGTGTCGTCGAAGCCGACCTTCTCATAGAGGGTCCAGCTCAGCGACTGCAGGATTGCGCCTTCGATCTGGTTGCGGACACCGTCGGGGTTGACGACCTGTCCGGTATCCACGGCAGCCACGACGCGCTCGATTCTGATGCGCCCGGCCTCGTACTGGACGGCGACCTGCATGGCAACGGCGCAATACGCCGCGAGATTCTTGTAGCGGGCGAAGGCAAAGCCGCACCCGGTTCCCGGCCCTTTGCGGCCGCCGTGGCGCCGGCCCGCCCATCCGAACCGCTCCGCCGTCGTGGTGATGACATCGCGTGCGCGGGGGTCCTGGAGATGCCGGAGCCGGAACTCCACCGGGTCGGCCCCGGCGCCCAGCGCAAGCTCATCCATGAAGCTCTCGATGGCGAACACATTCATGTGCGCACCGAGTGAGCGCAGCGCCGATACGCGCACCGGCATCGTCGGAAGAAAGTGATGCACGACCTTCGCTTGCGGCAGGCTGTAGAGGGGAATGGCATTCCGGTCGCCGCCGCCTTCCGGTTGCGGCAGTACCCGGGGCGGTGGAATGGGGAAGGCGTGCTCGACGTGTTGGCCCGCC
The DNA here is from genome assembly GCA_005878835.1 of Gammaproteobacteria bacterium. Classification (GTDB taxonomy): domain Bacteria; phylum Pseudomonadota; class Gammaproteobacteria; order Steroidobacterales; family Steroidobacteraceae; genus 13-2-20CM-66-19. Next base: position 23,695 of record VBMV01000047.1, read on the forward strand.
AGTGTCGACCCGGCAGGTCCAGGCCGCGTCGCGTGCGTGTTGGACCACACTCCGTAGTCCCAGTCGCGGATCTGTCCGGAAGGATCCAGCGAGGCGCGTACTCTGGCTACCATCGCCGGGCCGAAGGGTTCCCACGCAAATTCCTGTTCACGCATCCATTGCATGCGGATCGGCCGGCCGGGCAATCGGCTGGCGACGAGCGCAGCATCCGCAGCTGCGTCGTCGGCACCGTTGTGCCCGTAGCAACCGGAGCCTTCCACGTGAATGCAATGCACCTTCTCCGGTGCAAGACCCAACAGCTCGGCAATCGCCTGCCGGTCGGGGTAGACGCCCTGAGTGTGGCTCCAGAGCGTCACGGAATCTTTGTCCGCCAGTGCCACGGCGCACGAGGGGCCGATGGACGCGTGCGCAAGGTACGGGCGTGAATAGGTCGCTGCCAACGAGGTGGCCGGCGCCGTGACGCCGGCTCGTTTCTCGAAGATCGTGAAATCCTCAGCAGGAAGCTTCAGGAGCGCGGCGGAGAGCTCCGACTGCTTCGGCAGCGTCGGTCTCTCCTGCCAGCGCGCCGCAGCAGCCAGCGAGCGCATCGCCTGGATCGCCTGGAACTCCCGCTCGGCCACGACCGCCAGAAAATTCCCATCGCGGACGATCGTGACGATGCCCGGCATGCGTTCGACGGATGTCATGTCCACGGTCGTGAGCTGCGCTCGATAGCTTGGTGGGCGCACGACACGCGCATGCAACATGCCCGGCAGTCGCATGTCCTGCACATACGCGGCTCCGCCCGTTACCTTGGCAGGAATATCGATCCGCGGGATCGCTCGATCCATCACCGTGAAGCGGGCAGGACCCTTCAGGGGCGTCACCGGCCGTGCCTGAACGTGGAGGAGGTTCGGTGCCACGATTTCGCCGTAGGTGAGGCGTGCTCCATTCGGGCCCAATACGGTCGCGTTTGCGGCTTTGAGCCGATCGGGCGGCGTGCGCAGCTTGCGGGCCGCCTCGAGTATCAGGATCTCGCGAGCCTGTGCCGCGGCATGGCGCAGCGCAGTGCCGCTGTCCTGAAGAGAATGGCTTCCGGCCGTGTAACCCTCGTCGGGCGTCCGTTCGGTGTCGGCCGTGACGAGCTTGAGCCGGTCGAGCGGGACTTCGAGCTCCTCCGACACGACCTGCGTCAGCGCGGTCTTGACGCCCTGGCCGAGTTCCGCCTTGCCGGTGAAAGCGGTGACGGTTCCGTCCGCGTCGATACGAATCCAGGCATCGAGAAACGGCGCGCGGCCGAGGCTCCCGGGCAACCTGGCAGCGGCGCCGACGGGTTCCAGTCCTCCCGCTTGCCGTGCAGAGGCGAGCGGCGGGAGGGCAAAGCTGATGATCAGTGCGCCCGTGCCCCGCAGCACGGCGCGGCGCGAAACGTTGACGTCGTCCTTCCGGGCGGCGAGTCGCTTCGAGGCGGCTGTCACGGGTTCACCGCGCTCCCCGACCCGCCCCTCTGCATGAGTCCGGCCGCCCGGCGAACGGCACGCAGAATTCGCACGTGCGTCCCGCACCGGCACAGATGGGATTGCAGCTGGGTGCGAATCTCGGCGTCCGAGGCGTGGGCATTCCTCTGCAGCAACGCCTGTGCACGCATGATCATGCCCGGTATGCAATAGCCGCACTGCGCGGCCTGCTCGTCCATGAAGGCACGCTGCAACGGCCCGGGATGCTCGATCGTGCCGAGTCCCTCGAGTGTCGTGATCTCCTTGCCTCCGAGAACCTGGATCGGGACGATGCAGGAAAACACCGCCTGGCCATCGACGATCACGGTGCAGGCGCCGCATTGGCCGAGCCCGCAGCCGTACTTGGCAGCATTGAGCTGGAGATTCTCCCGCAGCACATACAGCAGCGGCGTCTGCGGGTCGGCGTCGACCGCACGAATCCGGCCATTGACCTTGAGATCCATCAGCGGCAGTTCCCCAGGCTCGCGACCAAGCCCCCCGCCAAGCGCTCGGGGCGCTCAGACACGCCGGCATTCGGCAGCGAGCCGCAGTTGCGTCAACTCAACCAGTGTGCAGGCTACGCCGGCTGCCGACACTCGCAGATCAGAAGGGTTCCGCCATTCTCTCCGGGTGCGATCGACAGGTGAGCGTCAATCATTGCGGCCCGGTAGCGCATGATCTTGAGGCCGAGGCCGGCAGACTCTGCCGCGTGCGGCGATAGTCCGACGCCGTCGTCCGAGATCTCGAGCCGTACGGTGTCGGGCTGAACATCGAGAGTGACATTGATGGACTGCGCCCCTGCGTGTTTGAGCGCATTCGTCAGACCCTCCTGAGCAATGCGGAACACATGGTCCGTGGACGGCCACTGCAGGCGGATCGGCGCATCCTCGATCGCGTTAAATCGCACGGCGGGGCCGCTGGGGTCGTACTGGCGGTCCACCATGTCGTGCAGCGCCTGGACCAGCCCGCCATGCGCCTCGCTCAACGGCGCGAGGCCTTGGGCAATGGCGTGACAAGTACTGATGGTCCGGCTGGCGAGCACCGAGAGCCGGTCGAGCTCATCTGCGTTCGGCTGGTGGCCTTTTCGCGCGGACGCGGCGAGACCTCGGGCGAGCAGCGCAACCTCCATGAGCTCCTGACCCAGCCCATCGTGAATCTCCTTGCCGAGTCGTTGCTGCTCCTGGTAGGTCGCCTCGCCGACCGCCCACTCGAGGCGCTTTTGCTCCGTGATGTCCTGTGCAACGCCAAGGACGCGGTCAATCACTGCTCCCGGCCCGGTGCGAACGCCTCGGGCAACGACCCGTAGCCAACGTTGCACGCCGTCGGTGCTCCACAGCGACACATCGATGTTGAGATCGGACCCCTGGGCAATGGTGGACGCACCCGCAAGAATACGTGCGCGCGTCGCCTCGTCGTAGAAGCTCTTGGCGCCCAATTCAATAAAGCGATCGAGATTACAGCCGTACACGCGCTCAAAGCCGCTGCTCACCCAGGTCGGCTGCGGGTGCCCATCCCTTACCACTCCCTCGAACACGAAGCCCGGTACGAGATTGGCGATGGTCCGATAGCGGAACTCGCTGTCGACGAGCTGACTCTCCGCGTGCTTCCGAGCGGTGATGTCCTGGATCTGCCCAACGAAATACATCGGCTGACCTGCGTCGTCGCGCACCAGCGAGACGGATAGAAGGATCCAGACGATGTGCCCGTCCTTGTGAAAATATCGTTTCTCCATGTCGTAGTGAGATCGCGATCCGTCGAGCAGCTGTCGCATGTACTCCATGTCCGCATGGAGATCATCCGGGTGGCTGATGGCCTGAAACGTCGTCGTCAACAACTCCTCGGCCGTATAACCCACGATTCCACACAAAGCGCGGTTGACTCGCAGCCACCGGCCGTCCGGAGCGACCAGCGCCATGCCGATGGCTGCGAACTCGAACGCACCGCGGAACCGCTGCTCGCTCTCGCGCAAGACTGTTTCCATCCGCTTGCGGGCATCAATATCGAGAGAGATGCCCATCACCTTGCGCGGCGCTCCGTCAGGAGCACGCTCGACCACGCGGCCGCGATCGAGTAGCCATTTGTACTCACCGGTGGCAGCCCGGATACGAAACTCGGACTCGAAGAAGCCGGTGGCATCAGCCGCATCCCCCGAAAATACTTGACTGAGCCGGCCAACGTCGTCGGGATGGATATTGCTCCGCCACGTCTCCACGCGCCGCGCGGCCTCCGCTTCCGTTACGTCGTGGCCCAGGACCTGGTGCCAGTAGAGGTTGCCGATGACGGTGTCGCCGTCGACGTCATATTCCCAAACCGGCAGTCGGGCGGCGTCCACAGCAAGTTGGTAGCGATCCTCCGCCGTGCGCAGAGCTGCTTCCATCTTCTTTTGTTCGTCGATCACGAAGCACACACCGACGAATCGTTGCGCGACGCCGCTGCCATCGCGCGCAGTCACCTTGCCGCGCTCGTGCAACCAGCGCCAGCGTCCGCTTCGGGTCAGGATCCGATAGTCAACGACATAGTGCTCGATGACACCCCGCGCGGCGTCGTCGCTCGTTCTGGTGTAGCGCTCGACATCCTCAGGATGAATCCTCTCGCGCCAACGTCGGTCCTGATCAGGTCCGTCACACGGGTCGATGTCGAAACGCTCGCACCATTTGTCGAACCGGCTGTAGTCGCCGTCGATGCCGCTTGTCCAAAGGCCGATGTCCGTACCCCAAATAGCCGCTTCGAGCCGCGCATCGGTGGTGCGAAGTCTCTCGCCGTCGCGATGTCGCTGCATGACAAATGCCGCCAGGGAGGACGCGAACTGAATGAGATCAGTCTCCCGCGTCGACGGCGCTCGTCGCTCGCGGTAATAGAGAGCCAGCGTGCCGAGCAAAGCCCCGGCATCGTCGACAATCGGCACCGACCAGCAGGCCCTGAGGCCGTACGACAAGGCGATCGGCGCATATTTGGTCCAGAGGTCGGACCGTTCAACGTCTTCGACGACGACCATCTCACGACGTGCGGCGGCGGTGCCACAGCTTCCCTCCCCGATGCCAATCGGCACGGGATCTATCGCGCGGGTGTACGCATCTGGCAGGCTCGGAGCTGCCCCGGGCCGCAGCAGCCGGCCCGTCGGGTCGACGAGCAGTACCGTGCAATGAAGGCCCTCCGTCCAGGTCTCGACATAGGATGCGAGTGCGCCTAGCAGCACATTGAGGGGCGCGGCAGAGCTGAGCAGGGCGAGCAATCGGACCTGCGCCCTCAGAGGATCCCGATGCGAGGCCGATCTCGGTGCGCGGCTCACGATCGAATCGACAGAGGCGGCCCAGTTCGTGTTCTCGGCCGTGCGAGGCATGCGGCTCCTGTTGGTCGACAGCCGTGCCCGTGTCGACGTCGGCGGTATATACGCCGCCGATTCGCCCAACGCAAGACGTCGCTACGGCACTACGATCAGGCAGCGGCGGGGTATCCGCGCGCCTGTTGTTGTTCCGGGGACTGATCGCACATGCGCCTTGTCAACGCTCCGCTAGATCGCGCCATTTCGGACTGAGCTCGAGGCCGACGCGAATGCCCATCTCGGGTAAAACCCTCCCGTGGCATGGGCGCGCGTGCACAGAACGTTCGCACAGACCCGACTCGTGGCTGAAGGCGCTCAATAGTCCTTGCCGCGCAGCGTCTTGTTTCGGGAAGGCCACCGCGTCTGCCTCCATTGCATCACTTCCGCAGGATTCTGTTGCCGCTCCCGGCTCGTCGGGCGCTGCACGCTCCAGCCCATCCGCTGCAGGGTCCGCCACACGGAACTTACCGCCAGGCGCACCCCAAACTCCCGCCGGATCAACGCCCCAATCCGCTGCAGCTTCCACATCTCCGTGGTATACCCGGCTGCCTGCGACCCTGCCTTGAGGAGTTTCGCCAGCTGCTCGAGTTGCCGGTCCGTCAGAATGGACGGTCGGCCAATCCGCCCCGCACGTCGTAAACCCCGCAAACCGTCCTGCTCGAGCAGTCGGCCCCAGCGCATCACCGACTGCCGCGACGCCGCGACCCAGCGAGCAACCTCGGCCGGCCGTACACCGCGCCGCAGCAGCTCCCCCGCCAGCCGTCGGCGCTGCTCCAGCTCCTTCAGCGTTTCCAGGTCTCGTTTGGTACCCATGCTCTCGTCGTATCTCACCACCGGGCATCCTCGACCCGCAAGCGGCGTCAAAAATGTCACCCATTTATGAAAGCGTCACCCATTTACCGAAGTGTCATTCATTTACGGAAGTCCAAATCAAAACGCAAGCTTGAGCCCCCGTTGTCCAAAGTTGCGTGGGGTGTCACAAACAGTCTCTCAGAAAACCACAACAATCCAGCCATTGTCGCATTCGACTTCGGCCGCTGCGGCGTAACGCGACGCGACTGCCCTCTGGGGGCAGCGCGCGGTTAATGAAATTGGGCCGTCTCTCAAATCAAGCTCAGGAATCAGCATCATGCGCAATTCGATCGTACTCAAGGGTCTCCTGGCCGCGACGGCGGCGGTGGTGCCGCTGCTGTGTAACGCCGAGTCGAACGTTCAGACCGGCGCCAATACGGCCGCACCCGGCGCGACCGCTCATGTGGACTTCCAGATCACGATTCCGAAGATACTGTATCTTCGCGTCGGTACCGGATCCTCCTACACCACTGGGGTCCTGACCTCGGTCGGCACGGTCGATCTGATTCAGTTCGCGCCCGCCGCGGCCGTGGTGGGTAACGGCACCGCGGTCGCGGGCACGGGTGGCGATCAGACCAACGGCGTGGAGACGGCAGCGGTCGTCAGCAACAGCGGCAACGTGACGCTGAACGCCACCGCAACCGGCGCGCTCGGCGACGGCGCCGGCGATTCCATCGCCTACACTCAGATCAGCACGACCGCGACGACACTGACCTCGGCGACTGCCCTGCCGGCACCCACGCTGGCCAACGGCGCCAGCGCAAACGTGGTGATCACCGCGCCACCGACCAAGGTGATCAACCAGGATGCGAAGTGGACCTACGCGTACGCCAACACGACAACGCCGCCGGCCGGAACCTACGGTGGCGTGAACGTGAATAACGGCCGCGTGGTCTACACCGCGACGATGCCGTAACGCTCGTCAGACCCCAAGACTCGGTGCTTCATGTCCCCCCTACGGCGCGACACATACCAGCGCCTTGGGGGGGCGGTTTTGCATAACGCAGGCCGCCTGGCCAGGCGCGTCCTGTGCCTTGCGCTGCTCGCCCCAGTTTCGCACACGGTTTGCGCCTTCACGGTAACGATCGCCCCAGCGGCGCCCAAGACCGTTTATCTGCAGGTGGGAGTCGGTGGCTTCACCGGCCACTACAGTGCCGGCGGCACCCCGGGCAATAATGCGACCGTCAACAAGGAGTCTGTCGCCGTGGCCGCCGCCGCAGTCGGCAATGGCACCGCGCAGGCCATGACCACGGACAGCACCGTGGGCGCGAGCTCCTACGACGGCTTTGCATTCTGTAACGTCCCTGCGCAGCTGTACATCGGCGGTTTCTACCGGACCACGACCGCCGGCGCAGGCTCCGTCAATGTGACCGCGACCGTGCCCGCCGCGCTCGTCGATGCCGGCGGCGACACCCTCTCGTTCGCGCGAATTTCCTGGACGACCGGCGGCAACGGTCCGACCGGCAGCACTCCGACTCAACCCTTCCCCGCCGGAACCTTCACCGCAGGCGCGGTGCAGACCGTGGGGGCCATTGCCCAAAACCAGTGGGCCGAAAGCTGCTGGACCTTCTCCTACGGCAACACCACGATTCCGGCCGCGGGCACTTATACCGGCCGCGTGCTCTACACGTTGACCGCACCGTGACCGCGTTGCCGCCCGAGCTATGCGTCCCCTCCCGCGGCTGCTGCTGTTGACGGTTCTGGTCGTCGCCGTTCCGGCTGACGCCAAGACCACGGTCATCGACGACTCCGGCACGCTGCCTTACGACGCGCCGCTCGTGCTGCACTGGCAACAGCTGTCGCCGCGCCGGCCCGTCAACAACCGCATGACCGGCACGCTGACTGTGCGCGTGAAACTGAACGTCGCGCCCTGGCTGCGGCGCCCCGGGCGCATCTACCTGGCGCTGCCGGCGCAGCAGCCTGGTGCGATGAACGCCTCCTGGTCCACACAGGGCCGGCTGCTTGCGGGACGCTTGAGCTCCGGTACTCGGGCGCTCGTGTATTCGGGATTGATCACCACGCCCTTCATCGAGGACGTCCTGCAACTCAGCCTGGAGGTGGACGGCACCCAGATGCGGCAGCTGTACCACGTGAACTTCAGATTCGAGATGGACGAGGAGTGATCGTGCGACGCATGGCACTGGGGGTGAGTTTGCTGCTGGCCGCGTGGCATGCGGCGGTCGCGTCGGCCGCCGGGTTTGCCGCGCTGGTGTCGCCGCCGCGATTCGAGCTGACGAGCCGGGCGGGTACCACGGTCCGCCAGGTATTCGAGCTCACGAATCGTTCCGCCGCGCCCGCCAAGTTCCAGGTACACACGGCGGACTTCACGCTGGGTGCGGACTACAGCGTCGCGTTCCAGGATGAACTCCAACCGGACAGCTGCCGGCCCTGGGTCGCGATCGAGAGGCCCGAGGTCGCCTTGCCGGGCGGCGGCACCATCCGCTACCGCTTCGAAGTGCAGGTGCCGAAGGATGCGCCGGCGGGGGAGTGCCGGTTCGGCATCCTGGTCGAGGGCGAGGAGCCGGCCGTGGCCCAGAGCGGCGCACTGCGGCTTCCGGTCGTGGGACGCATCGGCATCATCGTGTATGTGATTGTTGGTGACGCCAAGCCACAAATCGAAGTGTTCGGGCCGCAGCTGGTCACGCTCAACGGCCAGAAGGTGCCGGCCCTGCGTGTGCACAACGCCGGCAATGCACACGCGCGCATGAGCGGGTTTCTCTCCGGCACGGATGCGAAGGGCATCAAGTACGACTTCAACCCCTCCGACCTGCCGATTCTTCCCGGCGACGTCCGCGAAGTCTTCCTGACACCGTCCACCGATGGCAACGACCACCCGACGCTCACCTTCCCCGTCACGGTGCAGGGAGCACTCGAATGGGGAAATCAGCGCACCGAGCTCGCCGAGCGCTTTGAATGATCCCCGGGGCGGGCCGCGCCTGGCGCCTGGTGGCGTGGCTGTGGGGCCCGTGGCTGATCGCGACGCTGAGCGCACCGTCACACGCACAGACCGCCCCGCAGGCGCCACCGGCCCCGGCACCCACCTACCAGGATCGCTACATTGCCGGCGGCACCTTGAGTCCCGACCTTTCCACCGAGGGCTACGGCACGAGCGAGACCGGTGGCCTTGCGCGCTCGATACGCATCGATGGTGTCGTCAGCGTCCTTGACCAGCAAGGTCCGGACGCTCCCCCCCGCACGCACGAGAACGGTGCGATCGTGGACACGCAATGGGACACCGCGTCCTACGGCGCCTGGTCGGCCGATGCGGCAGCACGCACCGGCGGTTCCAGCCGCCCCGGGGTCAGCCACGACTACCGAACCGCCTCGTTCTCGCTGCACGAGCGGGGCATGCCCTTCGACGATGGCTGGCAGGCGGACGACGCACTCGGCGATATCAATGCGCCGCTCATCAACCTCGCGCGCGTGCAACCGCGCTTTCTGCTGGCGCAGGGGCCGATGGAGGGCGTCGAGACCGAATGGCGGGGCCCGTCGGCGCTGCAGTTCGTGGCCGGCGCCGGCAAGCCGGGCATCTACGACGGCATCAAGGTCCCGACCTTTCAGACCCTGGGCGGATCCACCGCCACGCTGGGTGCGCAGTGGGCGCCGGCGTCACAATGGGCGCTGGGCGGAGAATTGGCAGCCGCCCGCGATGTCTCGCTGTACTACCAGCCGCTGGGCACCTTCGCCACGATGGCTACCGAGCGCATCTCTTCCACCACCGGCTTGCTCACGGCCGCGTGGCAGGATGGCGGCTCGCGCGCGCAGATTAACGTCATCGACGGCACCGTGGGTGGCAACGGCAACTCGCTCGGTGTGTGGGTGGATGCCTCGCACGCCCAGGGCGCAATGACGCAGACTTTCGGCGCGTTCCGTATCGACCCCAATCTTGCCTGGGGTAACCAGCTGATTACCAGCGACGCCCAGGGCGGATACTACCGCGTGGACTACCAGAGCCGGCGCTGGCTGGCGGACTTCGGAGTGGACCAAGTCAGCTCGGTGTCGGGAACGGGCTCCAGCACGACTTTCGTCAACGGCGATGCGCGCTACCAGCTGTCCCGCGCCCTAGGGCTAGGCGGCGTGGTCAACGTCCGCCGCAGCGCCAGCGCCAGCGCCTGGTCGGTGGAAGCGTACCTCGACGACGCCAACTCCTACGGGATCGGCCGCGGACAACTCGACTACGCGACCGATCCGCAAGCCCGGGACGCCACTATCACGCTGCAGCAGACCTGGAACATGCGTGCCGGCACTCGCCTGAGCACCACGGCCGCCGTCGACCATATCCGCAGCGCGGCGATCACGAACGTCGAGCAGGACAGCACCGTCGTGCGCCTGGCAGTTTACGGGGGCGGAGACCTCACCGCGCGCCTCGCCCTGGATGGCGGCGTCCAATGGGCAACCGCCGTGCAGGGTCAGGCGGCGCCTTCCCGGTCCGCAGATGTTTCACTCACCTGGCAGGTGGCCCGCGCGTGGTCGGTGCTCGCGAGCTACTACGAGAACCGGGTCGGCTCGTGGACGCCACTGGTCGTGACCTCGCCGCTGGCGCCGCCAACTCCAGCCGTAATTGCGGCGGCCGGTGAGCGTGGGGTGTTCCTGACCGTGCGCTACCAGGAGGCGCACGGCGCGCACTTCGTGCCGCTGGGTGGTATGCCGGGCTCGGGATCGGGCCGCCTGAGCGGTGTCGTGTACCTGGACATGAACGAGAATGGCCGCTACGACGCCGGTGAACCCGGCGCTGCGAACGTGACGGTAATCCTCGACGGGCGTTTCTCGGTGCGCAGCGACTCCAATGGGCGCTTTGACTTCCCGGCGGTTGCGGCTGGGCACCACGTGCTCAGCGTGCAGGCGGACAATCTGCCACTACCGTGGACGCTCGCCAACTCCGGCCGCACCGAGGTCGATGTGGCCACGCGCGCCCGCACCGAAGCCAACATCGGTGCGCTGCGCCTGAAATGATTGTGCGGCCGCGTCAGGGATCTGCGGAACTGATGCAGCCCGCTGCTCCTAAAGAGCGCCACGCCTCAAATACCGCATCCACGGAGAGCTGATCGACGCGCGTGGAGAGCGGCGGGCCGCCGATGCCGACCACCGCCGACCCGCACGGGCTGCGCGGCAGGTAGTACCTCGGCGACTGGCCGCCGTAGAGCACCGCGAGCGGCAGGCTCAAAGCGGCGGCCGCATGTGCCGGACCGGTGTCGACCGAGATCATGCTGTGCGCCGACTCGCACAGCGCAAAGAGCTGACGCAGTCCGGTGCTGGCAACGACCACGCTCGCGAGTCGTGCGGCGACGCGGATCTCCTCGAGCATCGGCACCTCTTCGGGGGAGCCGCACAGCACCAGCACAGCTTCGCTGCGGCAAGCGTGGATTCTATGCAACAGTTCCGCCCAGCGCTCGAGCGGCCACCATTTGTCGTCCGTGTTCAGCCGGCGCCAGCGTGCGCGCCGCGGCCCCATGCTGCGATGATTGCCCGGCTGCAGCAGGATGAGCTCACGCCCGTACCAGCCCTGGGCCTGCAGCCAGGCATCACGCTCGGCGCGCTCGGCCGCGAGCACATGCAGGCGCGGGCCGTCGAGCGCCGCCGCCGCGGGCAGAGGGTAGTCTGTCGCACGCAGCGCCGGCGGCGTGACCGCCCCCAGGTTGACGAGGCCATCGATCCGCGGTTGAGCAGCGGTATCGCTGCCGATAAAGACGCAGCGGCGCCCGTCGACACCACTCAATCGCAGCATCCGCCGGATTCTGGGCAGCTGGCGGTAGTGACGCTCGCAGACATAGATCGGACCGGGCGCGCTGTCACGCAACGCGCGGCGCACGCTTGACCAGGGACGGTCGAGCGGAAAGGGCAGATGGCGATGAAAAGACCAGACTCCGGCGACATCTGGGTTGCCCTGGTAAATCGCCGACGTCCAGGATCCGGTGCCGATCACCTGGCACGGCAGGCGGTAGCGCTTGTGCAGCAGGCTCAGCAGCGCGGTCAGCATGATCATGTCGCCGAGCCGGCAGAAAAAGAAGACCGTGGGTCTCAGGGGTGTAGGGACTTTCAATGAGGGTCACATGTCGTTCGCGGGCATCAGCTTATTTTTGTACTTATAATGGCTATTCTGTGCAATGAGCAATCGCCCAACACCGTCGAACGGAGCCCATGGCGCGCCGAGCGCCAAACAGTCAGCCTAGCTCGCCACTTGACGCGTCCACGGCAGGCTCCAGCTCCAACTTGATAAACCCGTGGCCGTGGCGAGTGTAGCCGTTTTTTTACGAAGTCTCTCGGCGGGCAAGCAACGCCGCTGCATCGGACGAACCTGACGCCACTCATGACGACACGACGAGGATTGCTGCTGCTTGCGCTGCTGGCCGCACTGCAGCCTCACGCGTACGCACGCGGCGTAACCCCCTATCTGCCGCTCAATCTGGACCCCGAGGTTGAACGCGAGGTGGAGCGCGTCCTCGTTCTGGGTGGCAAGCCTGTCATGACCCGACCTATCCCGGCGGCGGTGGTACTGGATGCATTGCCGAAAGCCTGTGAGGTCGATGCGGTTCTGTGCAGTCGCGTCCGCAGAGCTCTCAAGCAATACATGCAGGACACGGCGGTTGAGTTCACCAGCGTCGCGGGCGCGATCACCAACGGCTCGAAGACCGTGATGCCCAACCAGCACGGCGAAACGGCGCAGAGTCCCTTTCAGGTGGCGGGTGCGGCGTACATCCAGCCGAGCGCCTACGCTTTGGTGAATGTGGGCGGTGTGGCTTACCAGGGAAGGGAGAGGGCGACCGGGTCGCTGATCAGCCTCGGCTTTGACTGGGCACAGCTCGATCTGGGCTTCCGTGATCACTGGTGGTCGCCCATGACCGACAGCGCCATGCTGATCAGCACGCAAGCACCGACCATGCCGTCCGTCACTGTCTCGAACTATGACCCGTTGACGCGCCTGGGTTTGCAGTACGAGGTATTTGCCGCCCGCATGTCGTACTCGGACAAGATCGAGCTCACCAATGGGAATTTGACGCGCGGCTATCCCAAGTTCGCCGGCCTGCACCTGGGCATCGAGCCCGGGAATTCCGGTTGGTCGCTCGCGGCCAACCGTATCATCGTGTTCGGCGGCGGCGCCGCGGGTGGGCAGTCGATCAGCGGCATTCTCCGGGCATTTTTCAATGCCACCCAGTGCCAGACCACGGGGTGCGGCACGACCGCCATCATCGGCAAGCAGGAAGCCTCGGTCACGAGCCGATTCATTTTCCCGGGCAGGGTGCCGTTCTCCGTCTATTTCGAATTCGCTGGCAACGACACGGCTGGCGGCAACAGGTTGCTGTTCTCGAAGACGGATCTTTCGGCGGGCATTCACTTCCCGCGTGTCGGTCCGTTCGACGTCACGTACGAGCTCTCCGAGTGGCAGCCGACCTGGTACGTGCACCGCCACAGTGCGGTGCAGACCGGTTACGGCGACGGCATAACGAACTATTTACTCAGCATTGGCCACTGGTTCGGCGATCAACGGGCGTTCGGCGACGCCGTGGGCGGTCAAAGCAACATGCTGCGTGTGGGGTGGGAGCCCCGACTGGGCGGTCTTCTCGAAGCACGATTCCGCTCACTCACGAACGATTCCTTCTACTCCGCCAGCGCATATCGCCACGAGAATATGGGCTCGTTGACCTACTCCTACCCGTGGAAGGATTACGTACTGGGAACCGAGATCGACTACGGGCGTGACGTCTTTGGCGCCCATTACACGCGCTTAGTCGGCTTCCTGCGCTACGGCGACGCTCTGCACTCCGATGCCGACTCCGCGGAAGAATCCGGCGACGTTCCGCGCCCCGATCGCGCCGAGATCTTCGTTGACGCCGGCGTCGTCGCCAACCGCGTACTGTCGGACATCACATCGTGTCATACGATCACACCATCGTGTCAAACGATCACACCGCGCGTTGAGTCAGGCACATCCTATGGGGCCCACGTCGCTCTGGGAGCGCGGCGCGCGGTCTCGGAGCACCAGGATGTGGGTGTGGCAGTTGAAGCTGACGACATTCAGGGTCTCTCGCTGGTAGGCGCTCGTATCCTCGACTATCGCTATCGGTTCACCGGGCCCCTCGCCCTGAGCCTGTTTGGCGGGGCTGCGCGTTACGCCAACGCCACGCCGGCCTATGGCTTCTATCTAGGGGGCGGACTTCAGTGGCGCGACCTCATGCCGCATTGGGACCTTGGCATCGACTATCGGTACGCCGCCAAACTCGACCGCCTGCGAGTCCTGCCGGGCGAGCCGCAGGGCGGCTATCGCCCCGACGCGTACTACGATGTGTCCATGGGAACGCTGTACGTGTCGCGCAAATTCTGACCGAATCCTGTGAACGCTGACTGGTCGGGCAAATCAACGCTGCCCACCGCTGGAGAACCTACGCATGTCTGCGGAAAATGTCTCTCGCGCCAGGACATGGAAGCGGCTCGCGTGGCCGTTGCTGCTGACCGCAGTCGTGCAGGCAGCGCTGATTCAAGCGCCCAGGGCCGGGGAGGACTCCGGCTCGCGGCCGCGGGTGGATGCCGACGGGGTGGCACATGTACCCGCGATGAGCGTCCCGCCATCGAGATTCATGAGCCCGGAGGCGCGCAGCAAGTTCATCAAGCTGTTCTCGAATCCCGAGCCGTCGCCGCCTGCGGGTGCGGATATCCGTCTGGTGCGCGAGCATGACGAGCGAAAGAATGCTCCGTTCGTGGCTCGAGCCCAGGCGCTCTACCCGGTCAATATCGAGGAGCGCGTGATTGGCGGCGTCCGCACCAGGGTCATCACCCCGAAGGCGGGCGTCGCGGCGAGGAATCGCGATCGCGTGCTCGTCAACCTGCACGGCGGGGGCTTCCTGTGGGGCGAGGGGAATGGCGCGCTCACCGAGTCGATACCCATTGCCGGCGTGGGGAAGATCACCGTCATCACGGTCGCATACCGACTGGCGCCGGAGTTCAAGTTCCCTGCGGCAAGCGAGGATGTGGCGTCGGTCTACCGAGAGTTGCTGAAGGAGCACCGGGCCGCCGATATCGGTATTTATGGGTGCTCTGCCGGCGGCATGCTGACGGCGGAGGCCGTAGCCTGGTTCCAGCAGGAAAAACTGCCCCAGCCCGGTGCCATCGGGACATTCTGCGGGTCCGCCGGTTCGCTGGGCGGTGATTCGAGTCACCTGGCGTCCTTGCTCGTCGGCGAGTCGCCGTCTGCGGCTGCTGACACCGGATCCCTGAGCTTGATGCCTTACTTCAGCGAGGCGTCATCCTCGGACCCCCTGGTGCTTCCGATCAGCTCACAGAGGGTGCTCAGCAGGTTTCCTCCCACTCTGCTGATCGCCGGTTCGCGCGACTTCACAGTGAGCTCGTTATTTCATGCTCAAGCTGCCCTGACCAGCGTGGGGGTCGAAGCCGAGCTGCACGTGTGGGATGGAATGTGGCATGCGTTCTTCATGGATCCGGATCTGCCCGAGTCGCAACAGGTCTACCGCGTGGTGGCGAAGTTCTTCGATCGACACCTGGGTGCTCTGCAGCATTGACCTGTGCACTGCGTACCACCGGCCGGATACGATCCGGCGCGATTCTCGCCTATCATGAAGAGCGGTCGACAAGAACTTCGTCGGGGAGCCCACATGAGACCATCACTCGCTGCGCCGGCAACGCTGGCGTTGATCCTCACTGTTGCCCTTGCGGGCCCTGCGCAGCAGGGAAGCGGCTCTGAAGCCCACGCGCCCGCCGCCGCATCGAAACACTATTTTCTGCCCGCGACGGCGCAGAACGTGCAATGGGGCTGGTACGACCCGGGCGAGAAGCCCAGGCTGGTCATCAATTCGGGTGACACCGTGTCCATCGAAACGATCTCGCACTCACTCGGGCAGATCAAGCCGGGCCTGGACATGGACGGCATCGTGAAGCTGCGGAAGGAAAACGACGGCGGCGGCCCGCACTCGATCACCGGCCCCATTTACGTGTCGGGGGCGGAACCCGGCGATACGCTGGAGGTCCGCATACTCAGGATCGTTCCCAAACCCGACGCTTTCAACTTCAACCTGCCGGGCAGGGATTTTCCGACCGTGGGTCTGCTGGCGCCGGAATTCCCGGAAGGATTCGTGCGTTACTACAAGCTCGATCTGGTCAGGATGCAAACGCAGTTCAAGCCGGGAATCGTGATCGATCTGCAGCCCTTCCCCGGAACGTTCGCCGTCGGGGTCGACCCGAACGAACCGGACGCCAAGGCCGGGCCGCCCATTCACGATGCGAAAGGGCGCACCAGTACGCTGCGGCCGTGGAAGAACGGCTCGAACATGGATCTGAACGAGCTGCAGGCCGGTTCGACCCTGTACCTGCCGGTGTTCCTCAAGGGCGGCCTGATCTGGACCGGCGATTCGCACTGCCGGCAGGGTAACGGCGAGGTGAACCTCACGGCGCTCGAGTGTGCCTACAAGGAGATCGAGATTCGGCCAATCGTGCGCAAGGACCTGAAGACCGACTGGCCCTGGGCGGAAACGAAGAGCGACTGGATCTTCATGGGTTACGACGAAGACCTGAATCAGGCGATGAAGATCGCCGTCGAGCAGACCGTGCATTGGCTCGCCAGTCAGCAGATCGTCCCGATGAGCCGCGAGGAGGCGTACGCGCTCGCCTCTATCGTGGGGGACTGTCGTGTGACGCAGGTCGTCGATATCCGCAAGGGCGTGCATTGCATGATTCCCAAGCGGGTATTTGTCGGCCACCGGCAAACCGCGCACCAGGGCAACTGAAGCACTCCGCTCGTCCCCAGTGAGCTCCGATTCCCCGGGGGCGTTGGGCAGCGTGACGATGCCCGATTTACCTGCGCAGAGCCCACGCGAGGATCGAAATCACCGCGCTGATGAGCAACATGGTCGTGATCGGAAAGAAAAACTTGAATCCGGGCCGGTCGATGACGATATCGCCTGGCAGGCGAAACAGCGGCAGGCGCTTGACCCAGGACCAGGCCAGGCCCAGCAAAATGAGGCTCGCACCCAGAGTGATGAGCAGGCGGTTCATCGCTGAAGAGTCTACGACATCGCCCGACCGGGCGGTCGCCGTACGGGCCTCTAGCGGCTCAACTCGCCGAGCAGCGACCCGATGACCTTTCCCAGCCCGGAGGACTCCCAGTCGTAGTGGAAGCGCACCGACACCGGCAGGCCGTGAACCTTCTGGTTCTCGCTCAAGTGATCCGCGGGCGTCAGGTTCAGCACGACGGTCATCGGACGGAGTCCAAACTGATCGACGAGGTCCACGGGCATGCGTTGCGTCAGGCGCGGCGGCTCGGCCACGGTGGCAAGCGTGCGCGTGCCGTCCGGGAAGCGGATGGTCGCCTGCATCCCGACCGTGAGGCGAATGCCGAACTTCGGCGAGGTGTAGGCGATCACCCGCGGGTTGTCGGTGCGCGCCAGGATGACCAGCGGCTCGCCCGGCGTGACGTATTCCCCGGGCTTGGCGGGCGTCTCGAGGACACGGCCGCCGTAGGCAGAGGAGAGGGTCAGGGAGCGTTGCTGGCGCTCGATGAGGTCGTGGTCGATCTCGGCCGTGTTGACCCCGGCGCGCTCGGCGGCCGCCCGCGCTTGCAGCACTCCTGCCTCCGCCTCGGCGGTCTGTGACTCGGCTGCGTTCTGCTCCGCGACCGTCGCCGCTCCCTGCTGAACGAGCCCCGCGATCGTGTCGCGCCGCTCTCCCTGATACCGAAGCACCCGCTCCCGCAGCAGCAGCTGCTCGCTCGCCGCCTTCTGCTGCCGCCGCACTCCCGCGGCGGCCTGCCGCTCGATCGCGTTGCGCGCCGCGGCCGCGTCGAGCTCGAGACTGTCGAGGACGGCGATCGTCTTCCCTGCCGCGACCGTTTCGCCGGCCAGGACGCCGAGCCGGTTGATGCGGCCGGACCGCGGTGCGCGGATCTCGTACTGCTCGAGGGCCACGGTGCCGTTGGCGGTCAGAGTGAGCCAGGATCCCACGACTCCGGTCAGGAGCAGCAGGATGGGCGAGAGCACCGCGAACAGGATCAAGTACCAGGCGATCTTGTGTCTCTGGCTCTTTGCCGTGGCGTAGAGGATCTTCACGCCGTCCAGCTGCTCGGGTGGACGCTGCCTGGATCTGAAACGCAACTGCACCGTTACTCTCCCGCGGCGAGCCGCGCGAGGCCCGAGGCATCCCGCCAGGCGTCCTCGATTTGCAGGGTGAGGCCGGAGAAGTTCGCGGCGGCGAGCTGGGATTCAACGCGCTCGATGCGCCGGCGGCGCTCGGCTTCCGTATAGGACCAGAGGCTCTCCTCTCGACCGAGCGACTTCTCGAGGCTCAAGGCGACACTGAAGGAGAGCTCCGGATGGTGTCCGAGCAGCGGCTCGGCGATCTCCACCGCGCGATCGGGGTTTGCCACGTAGACCATGAGGGTAGGGGAGACCCGGAGCCGGTGCAGCACCTCGGCGAAGCTCGAGTCCCCGACCGGCGCGTCCAGATCGCGCGGGTGGACGCTGAGCGCCACGGGCCACGGGCTGGCCGCGCTCGCGGCGACGAGGGTCTGCGCCAGCGAGCCGAGGAGCGCCGGGAGCCTGTCGGGTGCCGGGTCGATCTGCGCGGGCTCGAGATCGAGATGCAGGCCGTCGAAGGGCACGGACTTGAGGGCCTCGATGATGCGCAGGAGCCCCGCACGCTGCTCGGGCCGGATCCAGTCGGGATCGCCAAGCAGCAGCTCGACTTTGAAGCCGTGCTCGTGGGTGTTGCGCACGGCACGCAGCAGCGGGGAGGGGTCGGCGCTCACGCGGCGCATCTGAGCGGCATCGAGCGAGACCAGGAGTCGCTCGATGCCGGCCGCGTGGATTGCGCGGAGCTTGCGTTCCCCGAGCTCAGTGGCGCCTTCAGTGAGCCACTCGGCCGAGTGCCAGAGGTAAAGCGCCCGCCCGCCCGGTCGGGCCGCCGGCTGCGTCGGGGCAGTGCTGGCCGTCGACTGACAGGGACTCGTCTCGAAGCGCGCCCAGTCGGCGTACCAGTAGACCATCGCCTTGTCGGCCTCGACCAGCGACTTGGCCGCGTTGTAACGCTGCAGGCGCGCCCGCTGCAGCTGCTCGGCCACGTCGCCTTCGAGCTTCACGGCGCGCAGGTCGCGCTCGTGAACCGCCGCGTCCGCGGAAGCGAGCCGGGCCGAGGCGAATTCCGAATTCCGACGCAGCACCGCGGCGCGGGCGATGAGCTCGCGCCGCTGCTGTTGCAGCTCCTGCCGCCGGACCTCGTACTCGAGTTGGGCGCGGGAGAGCTGCGCGGCGGCCGCGCGGGCGAGTAAGCGGCGCTGTGACAGGTACTCGATCGGGACCTGGAACGACCAGCTGAGGACCGCGGAGCCGCCGTGCTGTCCGGTCGGCATGTCATCGCGTGCGGTGTAGCCGAGCTGGACGCTGGATTGCACCGGATACAGCGCGTTGTCACGCGGGCTGCTTTGCCTCAGGGCAATGACTTTCTGCAGCCCGGCGAGCTCCGGGTCCGAATCGGTCCAGTCCTCACTCGAGTCGACACCGCGCACGCACGCGAGGGGCACCAGAGGCCGCACCGCCACGCCGCCATCGAGATCCTGACCGGTGAACTCGCGCATCAGGGCGAGCGCGACTTCCCGGTCGGCGCCGCCCGAGGCCTCGTCGCGCCGGGCGAGGGAGAACCCGGTGAGAAGCTCGAGACGGTCGGCTTCGAGCAACAGGCCCGCCCGCGTACGCAGCGCAGCGAGGTGCTCGAAGGTGGGCTCGTCCTGGAGATACCCCTGCGCCAGCACCTCGAGGCGTTGCGCCTGCCAGTAGTCGCCGTACGCCTTACGCAGTCGCGCGATCAGCTCACGGCGTTGAAGCTGGCGCCGGGCGTCGAGCTGCAGCACCTGCAGCCGCTGCTCGGCGAGCGAGTCCTCGAGCTGCAGCCGGCTGCCGAGCACCGGTACCGACAGGCCGCCGCCCGCCAGTCCCTGGTTGTAGCCCCACGAATGCGTCGGATCGATGATGTCGTGGTTGTGCGAGTAGCCGACACTGCCGAAGGCGCTCACGCCCAGGCCGATGCGGCCCGCGCTGAACGCATCGCGCGCGGATTCGAAGGTCCGCTCGGCGAGCTGCGCGGCGGGGGAGAGTTCGACGCGCGTCTCGAGCTGCTCGAGCGGCGGCAGGGCGAGCGCCACCGCCGGACCGAGCAGGAGGGCCGGAATCAGGGTGCACAGGATGCGTGCCGCCGTGATCATGCGGTCAGAACTTGGTGCGCCGGAGCACCCAGGACGGCGCCATCGCGGACTCGAGATGCGACTTGCCGAGCAGCTCGTTGAGTGTCGCAATCGCGTTCCAGCAGCGGGTGAGGAACGTGAACCCCGGGAAGGCCAGCAGCATCCAGGCGAGCTTGAGGTCCTGCCGGCGGCGCTCGGAATAGAGGAACCAGTATTCCACGTACATCAAAGCGGCCAGCAGGGTATAGAAGAGGTACACGAACGCCAGCACGCCGAGCGTCACGGCGGCCGGATAGACGAACAGCATGTAGATCGTGTAGGTGAGCAACACGAACGGCAGCGCCAGCTGAAACAGCAGCCCGGTCCAGACCAGCGCGAGGAAATTACGCAGGCCCATGAGCCCGGGCCGCAGGTGATGGCGGTACTTGCGCAGGTACAGGTAAGAGAGGTCTCCGTCCCAGCGCAACCGCTGCTTGAGGAAACCCCGGAACGTCTCGGGCACGTCGGTGTGTCCCATGGCCCGCGGCTCGAAGCGGATGCGTAAGTCGGGGTGGCGCGCGAAATACTTCTTGATGCGCAGCGTGAGATCGAGATCCTCGGCCGTGCCGCTGTCCCAGCCGCCGATGCGCCGCAGGAAGTCGCGGCGGAAGACGCCGAACGCGCCGGAGATGTTGTTCACGAGATTGAAGGCGTCCAGCCCCGCGCGGCTCAGGTGTATCGAGAGCGCGTACTCGAGGGCCTGCAGGCGCGTGACGAAGCTGCTGCGGGCGTTGCGGGCGCGCAGGTTCCCCGACACCGCGACGACGTTCTGATCGGCGAAGTGCCGTACGGCGTGCCGCACCATGTCGTTGTCGAAGGAGGTGTCGCCGTCGAGGGCCATGACGATCTCGCCGGAAGCCAGCGCGAGCCCCTGGTTCAGGCTCGAGACACGCCCGCCGCGCTGCAGCTTGGGGACGATCTCGAGGCGGCGGAGCTTCCTCGCATTGACGTACGACTGTAGCGCCCGCAGCGCCGTGAGTGTCGCGCGGTTCTGCACGGCCCCATCCACCACTGCGAGCATCTCGACCGGACCGTCGTAGAGTTGCTCGGTGAGCGAGCGGACGGTCTTCTGCACGTCCGCGCCCTCGGAGTAGCAGGTGATGACGCAGGAGACACTCGGATGGTAGGCGAGCGGGTAGCGCGCGGTGCGCCGCCCCTCGATGTAACGGCGCACCCCGCCGAGCATCACCAGTGCCTGGATCGGCAGCTCGAACATCAGCACGAACGGAAAGAACTTGAGGGCGATGACGATCCAGTCGGATCGCCAGACCGCTTCCAGCAGCTGCAGCAGCGTGAGCCACGCGCCGGTCAGGGTGAGTATCGCGTCCATCAGCCGACGCGGCTCCGCAGGGTGCCCATGAGGAGGCGCGCGTTGGTGCTGCCCGCGCCGGCGTCGGCGGAGGTGAAGGAGGCGGTTGCGATCTCGATGCGCAATCCTTCCTCCGGCGTCGCTGCGGCGCCGAGCGCCACGATGCGCTCGAGGAGGATCGCGACGCCTGCGGGCAGGGTCTGCGGCAGCAGCAGCCAGCAGCACGCATCGTCATCGCGCATGAAGAGGTCGGTGGTGCGGATCAAGGCCCGCAGGCGCTGCGCCAGCGCATCGAACATCTGCGCGACGCGATGGCGCGGGAGGCGGGAAGCGAGCAGGTGAACGTTGGCGAACTTCAGGCACACCAGGCCGAACTGCACTTCCTCGTGCCGGCGGGAGAGGTCGAGCAGCCACTCGAGCGTGCGGCTGAAGTACTCGGGGTGTGCATGGCTGAACTCGTCGAGGAGCTTGAAGAGGTCGCCCACCTGGCCGGTGCGGGCGGCGAGCTCGCCGGCCGCCGACAGGCGCAGCCCGTAGTAGTTGCGCTCGGAGAGCGCGTCGGTGCCGCAGGTCTTGCGACACTGAAGGCAGCGAGCCTTCACGTTGGGCTCCGTGAAGCGTCCCGAGCAGTCCTTGCACACGAAGGTTTCGAGAGCTCGGTCGTAGTCGACGCCGATGTGGCGCAGCCGCACCGCGCATTTCGGGCAGGTGAGCCCCTCGTTGGTCAGGTACTCCTCCTGAGTCCCGACGTGGCCGCAGGAGTAGCAATGGAGGAAATTCTGCTCGGCGGTGTCGATGCTGCCGCATTGCGGGCAGGTCTCGATGAAGAGCAGCTGGCCCGCGGAGCACGACGGGCAGGTGTGCACCCGCTCGACGAGGCCCGCGGTCTCGAGCAACCCGCGGCGACGCAACCGCTCGAGCATGAGGAAGCTATCCTCCCCGGGACGGCCCAACGCATCCGCCAGCGGGTACCGGTAGATCCTCTCGTCGCGCCAGTCGGCAACCGGTGTCAAAACCCGCTCGGTCCGCAGGTACAGGAAGGCGAGCAGCCGCTCGTCGCCCTCGGCCGTCTCCCGCCGGCTGAGGGATGGGGCGCGGGCGGCAATGGCCGCGGCCTCCGGGGCTGCCGCCTCCGGGGTCGAGGCGACACCGTCGCTGAGCGCATCGACCGCTTCCCCGAATGACCGGTTGAGGAAGATGGGCAGCAGGGCCAGCCGTGGAGCGCGCCGCAGGCTTTCCAGCCAGCTCGCAGCCTGCCGGGCATCGCCCGGCGTCAAAAGCAGCGCATCGGGAGCGAAACCGGCCGCCAGGAGCTGGGGCGCTTCGGCGTAATGGGGGCCTTCAGTCCAATGATCGGGCGCAACCGCGCCGCCGGACTCGGCGGATGTGCGCTTGGCGACCAGCGTCGAGATCGCCGGCAAGACGCGCAGTCTTACGCTCGTGGATGCGGTAGGCATGGTTCAGCAGCGTGCACTCTAATGGCATTGTTATTGTCAAACGCGCACCCCGGGCGGTGCATGGAAGCCGTCACGGTTCTTGCGCTTTACGGCCCCGGCTACGCGCGGCGGACGCGCTAAATCCCAACGGCGTCACGCTTTGTTGGCAGCGCGATTCGACACCCAGGTCCGGGGCGATCCACGCGGCGCCGGGGGCAGGCCGTCAATGACGGTGTCAGCTCGCCGTTGCGGGATCGGCGCCGTGCGGCGAGTGCGGATGGATTTCCAGCGCCACCGCCAACCCAAGTCGGCCGAGCAGGCCGAGGGTCTCAGGTGTCAGGTCCAGGCGGAAGTTGTCGCGGACGAACAGACTGACGTGAAGCTCGGCTATGCCGCCGTCGGTGCTGAGCCGCTCCAGAAATGCGTGTGATCGGCGCAAGTGAGCGAGCGTCTGCAGCAGCACGCTCTCCACCGAAAGCCGGCCGGAAGACAGTTCCGGGCCCGGCATCAGTCGGCCCATCCAGTAACTCTCCCGATAGGCGCCCTCGCGTGCCTCACCCGCAGGGCTGCGCCGCGGATCGCCGGCTTTCCAGGTGTGTTGCGGTTCGAAGCCGAGCGTCTGCGTGATCGTGCTCGGCTCGATGCTGGGGTGGCGGATGCGAAGCGAAATGGTGAATTCGTATTCGCTCATGGAACTGCCCGTCGGATTTCAGGAGCGCGCCGCCGAGGCTCTCCGCGCCTGTATCGGGTCGGGCGGGACCTGGACCCCGACCAGGACACCGCTCCCGGCCGCAGCGCGCGGCCGGGAGCGGTGTGGATGGACCTTCGCGTATCAGTAGCGGCGCGGCCCGCCGCGGTTGCCGCCGCCCGACCGCTCGCGATCCTGCGCTTCGTTGACTTTGAGGGGCCGACCGTCGAAGTCGGTGCCGTTCAGCGCCTGCATGGCGCGCGAGGCGTCGGCATTCGACATCTCCACGAAGCCGAAGCCGCGCGGCCGACCCGTGTCGCGATCGGTGATCAGGGAGACCTTCTCGACCGTTCCGTGTTTGGAAAACAGGGCGCGGACGGCCTCGTCGGTCGCGGTGAAGGGGAGATTTCCGACATATAGTTTGGTCATTTGCAGAGTACTCACGAGAGAATAGAAAAACACCGGCAGGTAAGTCCTGCCTCCTGGTTCGTCAAGCTTTACGAGGGTGAGAGATTGACCGGATGGAGCGTCGGTGACGCACGCAGGCCAAGGCAGACAAGCCGAAAGTTACGAGCCGGCGGGCACATTACAGGTTTTCCGGCTGCGCCGCCATCTTCGCGCCGCTCATGCCGGGAATGTGCGCCGGCGCGAGCGCATCAGGCGCGCCGTCGCTGCCTGCGCGAGCATTGCGCTCCTCAGGGGTAAGGCGCAAGGTAAGCCATCCGCGAGGAGTGCCCATGGACCACGCCGAAGCGACGCTCGCCATCCGTTGGCGACTGAGGCAGCGAATTCTGCCGCACGGTGAGTTGTGGCGCCGCCTGGGCGAATACACCGGCGGGGGTTCGTGCGGTGGGTGTGGCGAGCGCATCACCTCGGCGCAAGCGTCGTACGACGTAGACTTTACGCCGGGCGTGATTCCGCAGTCGATCCGCTTTCATCGCGAGTGCTTCGAGATCTGGCAGTGTGAATGCCAGAGTGCGTTGCCGTCCTAGCCGGCGTGTTCGGTGTCACTGTGGTACGTCGCCGTGACCGTGTAGAGCAGATGCAACTGACAGGGTCGCTTTGAGGCGTAATCGCGCACCCGCAGGCCGGAGCACTCCAGTACCCCGGTGGCCTGATGCGCCGGGTCCGCGAGTGCCGCTTTGACGGCACTGGTGAGATCGAACTGTCCGTCGCAGTCGGCATAAGGACAGGGGAACTCGAAGAACGCCCGCGCCGGTGGATGCAGCACGTGCGACTGCAATGTCGGCGTGCTCGAGGTGGTACTTTCGAATTTCAGCTCCAGACGCAGATGCTGGACGGCGGGGAACGCGACGCGCAGTGCCTGCGCGGCCGCCCGGTCGCGACGCAACCGCTCGGTGCGCTCCTGGCGTGCGGCGGCGCTGAAACGTGCCGGGTTCACGTCGCGCTCCCGGTAGTCGGATCGGGCGCAGTGGCCGGCGCTTCCAACTGGCTCGCCTCGGGGTTCTCGCCGCGAGCGCCTGGGCGCGCCGACCGACGTTGCTGCTTCTCCTGCTGGCGCGCCTTGCGGGCCAGCTCCTTCTGTTTTCTTGCCTGATGGTAGTTCGGCTTCGCCACGAGGCTCTCCTGTGTCGCTGAAGTGAAGCCCGGGGCAGGCTCGCGGTCCGACCCACGGGATGGCATGGGCGTGCGCGCCCCTGGGTCGTGGTCGGCGCGCAGCTTGAGCTGCACTCTACTCCAGAATTGGACCATCGGCTCGGCGGGCGCGTTGCGGGCTGGATCATTGCGGTGCCAGGCTCCGTGGAGCGCTGCGCAGCCTTCGGTCGGTACCCCGGCTGCCACGGAGGGGATCGGGGCGCTTATGGCATCATGGCCCGAACGGTCATGGGCGTGAATTCGCAAACCTCGTCCGTCATCGATCCTGCCGAGTGGGTCGAGTACGCCGCGCGCGAGCACCCACGCCGCTTGTTCCTCAGGACCCTGGCGGGTCGACAACTCAGCTACGAGGCGTTGCGCGAGCAGTCCGCGCGTCTCGCGTCTGCACTGCTGGGTCGCGGCGTGGCGAGCGGCGATCGGGTCGCGGCTCGAGTGGAAAAGTCTGCGGAAGCCGTGCTGCTGTATGTCGCCTGCCTGCGCCTGGGTGCGGTGTTTGTGCCGATCAACCCCGCCTGCACGCCCAACGAGCTCGAGTACCTGCTGTGCGACTCGAGTCCGCGCCTCGCCATCGTGCCGCCGGGCGAGAGAGACATGCTCGCCCCGCTGGCCGATCGCGCCGGCATTCAGTGCCTCGAGACGCTCGGAGCGGACGGCAACGGCTCGCTGTCGGAGCTCGCACGGCTCTGCAACCCCGACCGCCAGGCGCCGGGGGCCCATGACCCAGATGCGCCGGCGGCGATCGTCTACACCTCCGGAACCACGGGTCGGTCAAAAGGGGCGATCCTGACGCGTGTGAATCTCGCGTCCAACGCGACGGCGTTGGCCGCGGCCTGGCGTTTCACCGGCCAGGACGTGTTGATGCACAGCTTGCCGCTGTTTCACGTTCACGGACTGTGTGCGGCGATCAACACCGTGCTGGCCTCGGCTGCAGGCATCCTGCTGCTGCCAAAATTCGAAGTCCGCTCGGCACTGCAACACCTGGCCCACGTCACGGTCTTCATGGGTGTGCCGACCCACTACACGCGCCTGCTGCAGGACGAGGGGCTGAATCGCGAGGCGACCGCGCACATGCGGCTGTTCGTCTCGGGATCGGCGCCTTTGCCGATCGAGACCCACCAGGAATTCCTGCGGCGCACCGACCAGGTGATTCTCGAACGCTACGGAATGACCGAGACGCTGATCAACGCCTCGAATCCCTACGACGGTCCGCGGGTTCCGGGCTCGGTCGGGCCGGCTCTGCCGGGGATCGCGATCCGCGTGACCAACCGGGACAGCGGCACCGTGGAGCCCAAGCCGGATGTGATCGGTACACTCGAGATCGCGGGACCGAACGTCTTTGCCGGTTACTGGAGAGATCCCGATAAGACCAGCGCCGAGTTCACCGCCGACGGCTGGTTCAAGACGGGAGATCTGGGCCGCATCGATCGCGATGGCTACGTGCACATCGCGGGTCGGGTCAAGGATCTCGTCATCAGCGCCGGCTGCAATGTCTATCCCAGGGAAGTCGAGTCGGAGCTGGAGGCGCTGCCGGGCGTCGCGGAGAGTGCCGTCTTCGGCGCTCCGCATCCGGATTTCGGCGAGGGGGTCACTGCTGTCATCGTGCCCGAGGCCGGAGCCGTGCTGTCGGAAGCGCAGGTCATCGAGTCCCTCAGCACGCGCCTGGCTCGCTACAAGGTCCCGAAACGCGTACTGCTGGTCGCGGAGCTGCCCAGAAATGCGATGGGCAAGGTGCAGAAGGATGCGTTGCGTGCCACGTACGCCTGCCTCTATCGTGGCTCCTGATCCTGGCGCACCATATCCCGCCTGAGCGGGTCCGCAGGCCGCTCGTCCAGTCGAGGGGACGCACCATGTGCGATGACGACTCGCTCGAGGACATGATCCAGTATCAGCTCAGGTCGGCCCGGCTGTCGCGGCGACAGTTTGGAGCGTTGAGCCTCGGCGCCGGCGCGAGCTCGCTTCTGCCACCGCTCGCAGGCGCCGCGGCCGAGGTGCAGGAATCGGAGGTCGACATCAAAACCCCCGACGGCACCGCAGATGCTCACTTCGTACATCCGTCCCGCGGCGCCCACCCGGCCGTGTTGATGTGGCCGGATATCTACGGCCTGCGGCCGGCCTTCAGGCAGATGGGCAAGAGACTGGCCGAATCAGGCTACGCGGTCCTGGTCGTCAACCCGTTCTACCGGACGAAGCGGGCACCCACCGCTCCCGAGCACGCCGATTTCGAGGATCCTGCCACCCGCGCGGCGCTCATGGCGCTGGCCGCCTCGCTGACGGCGCAGACCGCCGTGACGGACGCCAAGGCTTTCGTTGCTTGGCTGGACGGCCAGCCCTCGGTCGACCGCAGGCGCAAGATGGGCACGTGCGGTTACTGCATGAGCGGACCCTTCACGATGCGCGCAGCGGCAGCGCTTCCTGATCGCATCGGTGCCGGCGCCTCCTTTCACGGCGGCAGTCTGGTGACTGACACACCGGACAGCCCACACCTGCTGGTACCGAAGATGAAGGCACGGTATCTCTTCGCCATCGCCGAGAGCGACGACCAGCGTCAGCCTGAGGCGAAGAATGTGCTGCGTGAGGCATTCGCCACGGCGAAGCTGCCCGCCGAGATCGAGGTGTACGCCGGTACCATTCACGGCTGGTGCCCGACCGACTCGCGCGTCTATAACCACGATCAGGCGGAAAAAGCCTGGAGCCGGATGCTGGCGCTGTTCAAAGCGGCGCTGGCGTAGCCGCGTTGGCAGCCACCGCAGTCAGGCCATCCATCAGCCCGATCAGCGACTCCAGTCTTTCCCGGTTGGCGTCGCTGAGAGCCTGTACATGCCAGTGGAGCTCCTGCCCGAGCTGCTGACTCAGCTCGCGCGCCGCGGCATCCAGCGCCGCCGCGGCATCCAGCGCCGCCGCGGCGCTCATCGGGGAACACTCAGCTGCGCGCGAGCCGCTCTCGCCACGATTCAGGCGCGCATGCACATACGCCCGGTAGGAGGCCGACGCAAATTTCCCGAGGTCCGCGATGAGGCGCCCGTCCTCGGCATCGAAGTGCTGCGTGGCATCGTGCGTCACGACCCAGATCGTTCCGACCGTTCGAGCGCCCGAGGTGAAAGGAATCAGCAGCGCCTCGAAGATCTTCGGGCCCAGGTCCGCCAGGTATCTGTAGTGCAGTTCCGGGTCGGACATCAACTGCAGGGAGTTGCTCTCGACCACCATTGCGCAGGGGCTGAAGTCGCGAGGCGTCGTGCCCCAGAGGTGCTCAGCCATCTCGCCGCTCACCGCGTGCGCGCGGAACAGCGCTTCGCCGCGGTGTTCATCGATGAGGCTCACGCCAGCGGAGCCGCCCCGGCACAGTCTCATGACCGCATCGGCCAGATGCTCCAGAATGCCTGCGGGCGATCGGAGCAGGTGCCGGGCGAGCTCGACCAGGACCTCGCTCTCCGCCTGGTACTGCGGCGCGCGGCACGAGCGCCACGCCAATTCGGCGGTCGAAATGACCACCTCGAGCGGCACCAGGGGCGCGGGCGGCTCGCCGGGCTGAGCCGAACGCCGGGTCATGAGCTCTGACATGAGCGAAATCCTCGAAGACGAGCGTGCCGCCGAGCGGTAGCTTCGTTGGCGCGCAGCTCGGGGGATGCAGCGAGGATTATATGCCTGCGGCCGGCCGGGCACGCGCGGGCGCAGGCGCCGTGCTATAATTGCACAGGCAAAGTTCACGTATCACTCCTTTGCGGCACTCAGCCACAATGGGCACTGATCGCAGCATCATGGCACCGCACGCCGTGCGTGTTCGTCACGCGCCCACATGACACCCGAAAGCTCCAAGTCCGCTCAGCCCGGCGAATCAGCCTGCGAACCCGCGGAGGTTCCCGCCGCGCCGGATGATTTCGTCGAGCAGGCTCTGCTGCCATTCCCGGTGGTGGGCATCGGCGCATCGGCCGGGGGAGTCGAAGCCCTCAACGCGTTCTTCGACGGACTGCCGCGGGAAAGCGCCATGGCGTTCGTGGTCGTTCAGCATCTGCCCCCCGAGCGCGAGAGCCTGATGGCGGAGATCCTCGCGCGTCACACGCACCTGCCGGTGCTGCAGGTGACGGGCGGGCTGACGCTGCAGGCGGGCCATGTCTACGTCACCCGCCCCGGCTTCACGGTGACTCTCGAGCGCGGCGTTTTCAGGCTCGGCGAGCCCGTCGAGAAGCGCGGCCATCGCCGTCCGGTCGACGACTTCTTTCGCTCCCTGGCCGACATGCAGCAGGAGAAGGCGATCGCCGTCGTGCTCTCCGGGATGGGCACGAACGGCACCGCGGGCGCCCGGGCGATCAAGGCCGCCGGTGGTCTGTGCTTCGCGCAGTCGCCCGAGAGCGCCGAATTTCCCGCGATGCCCACGAGCCTGATCCACGCCGGCTACGCGGATCAGGTACTGCCGCCCGGGGACATCGGGCGGGCCATCGTTCAATACCTGAAGTATTCGAGCTTCGACGCCGCAGGCTCGGCGGCGGCGCGCGGGCAGGAGATCCTGCAGCGCGAGCGCCAGCACCTGAGCGAGATTCTCGCGATCCTGCGAACGCACACGGGTCACGATTTCGGCGGCTACAAGAAGGGTACCGTGCTGCGCCGTCTGCAGCGGCGCATGGGACTCGCCTCGCTGTTCACGCTGGCTGACTACGCGGCGCGACTGCACGACAGCGCGGACGAGGTGGGCGCGCTGGCCAACGACCTGATGATCAACGTCACCGGTTTCTTTCGCGATTTACAGGCGTGGGAGACGCTGCGCGAACTGGTGGTACGGCCGCTCGTGACCGGGTGGCAAAGCAATATACCGATTCGCGCCTGGGTGTCGGCGTGCTCGAGCGGCGAGGAGGCCTACTCGCTCGCCATGCTGCTCGCCGAGGAAATCCTGCGCTCCGGCAAGAGCATCGAGGTGAAGATCTTCGCCACCGATGCGGCCGTCAAGGCGCTCGATTTGGCGCGCGCGGGCGTGTACCCGGGAGGCATCGAGGGGGATCTGTCACTCGAGCGCCTCGACCGCTTCTTCGAGAAGGAGGAGCACGTGTACCGGATCCGCAAGCCGATCCGCGACATGGTGGTGTTCGCTCCGCAGAACGTGTTGCGCGACCCGCCGTTCTCACACGTCGATATCTGCACCTGCCGCAATCTGCTCATTTATCTCGAGCCCGACGTCCAGGAGCGCGTGCTGGCGCTGCTGCATTTCGCGCTCAAGCATGGTGGCACGCTGTTCCTCGGCAGTGCGGAAACGCCGGGCTCGCTGAAGGGCGTGTTCGAGGCGGTCAGCCTCAAGCATCGCATTTACCGCCGCATCGGCCCGCACGGCCATCGCCATCCGGAGCTTCCCGCAATAGCCGCGCGCATGATCGCCGCGGCGCCGCGGCTGGCACCGTACAGCCCGCGCCCGGCAACGTCCTTTGCCGTGCAACAGGCGCTGTTCGAGCAGTTCGGGCCGCCCACGGTGGTGGTGGATGCGCAGGATCGCATCGTCTATTTCCATGGTGACACCACGCCTTTTCTGATTCAGCCGCTCGGCGAACCGACGCGCGATCTGTTCGAGGTGCTGCACCTCGGCATCCGCTCCGCGATACGAAACGCTGTGAGTCAGGTACGTGCCGGCGGCGGACGTATCGTGATCGAGGCGGCCGACATGCAAAACGGCGCCGGTGTGCCACAGGTTCGCATTACGGTCGCACCGCTGGTGGCGGCGGGTGGCCCGGGATACCTCCGGGTGAGCTTCCAGCCCGAGGGCTCGCCCGCACCCGCTGCTGCGCCGGGCTCGGCCGTGCGCACCGTGCCAGCGGAGGGCGTGACGAAAGATTCCGCGAACGACGCGCTGCTGCAGGAGGAGCTGCGCATCGCGCGCCGCGAGCTGCAAAGCACCGTCGAGGCGTTCGAGTCCAGCAACGAGGAGCTGAAGGCTTCCAACGAGGAAGTCATCTCGATCAACGAGGAGCTGCAAAGCACCAACGAGGAGCTGGAGACCAGCAAGGAAGAGCTCCAGTCGATGAACGAGGAGCTGATCACCGTCAATGGACAGCTGCAGTCGAAGATCGCTGAGCTCGAGGCCGCCAATAATGACCTGTCCAACCTGTGGAGCAGCACCAGTATCGGGGTCGTCTTTCTGGATCTGCAGCTGCAGGTACGGCGCTTCACACCGGCGATGAACGAGCTGATCGCGCTGCGACCGTCGGACATCGGGCGACCGATCGATCACTTCCAGCCCAAATTCAGCGACGGCGATCTCGCCGAGGAAGCGCGCCTGGTGCTCGCGACCCTGATCCCCTCGGAAGCCGAAACACGCACTCATGGCGGCGCCTGGTACCTGCGGCGTACGATCCCTTATCGCACCGCCGACAATCGCATCGACGGCATTGTCATCACCTTCGTGGACATCACGGCGCGCAAGCGCGCGGAGCAGGCCATCGATGCCGTCCAGGCGCGTCTGCAGGCAACCATCGACCAGATGCCGGCCGCCATCCTGATGGTGGAGGCTCCGACCGGCACGGTCATCTACGGCAACCAACGCGCCGCGACCCTCTTCGGCCTGCCCTTCCCGCTGCCGCTGCTCGGCGCGCCATGGAGCTCGGCGTCGATCGCCTTCAAGGGCCTGGATCCGAACGGCCGGGTGTACGAGGCGCAGGAGTGGCCCCTGGCGCGCACGCTCGCCTCGGGCGCGACGGTCAGCGACGAGGAATTCGATTTTCTGCGTGCGGACGGCACGCGAGGTTCGCTGTCGGTCAGCTCGGCGCCGATCAGCGATCGCACGGGCCAAATCGTCGCCGCGGTCGCGACGTTCTGGGACATCAGCGACCGCAAACGCATGGAAGCGACCCTGCGCGAAAGCGAGCAGCGCTTCAGGCTGCTGCTGGAGAACACGGCCGACTACGCGATTTTCATGATCGACGACCAGGGCCGCATCAGCACCTGGAACAGCGGGGCGGAGCGCCTGCTCGGCTGGAGCGAGAGCGAAGTGGTCGGACGTCCTGCAGCGATGCTTTACACCCCCGAGGATCGCACGCTGGGAGTGCCCGAGCGGCAGTTGCGCCTGGCGCTCGAGGGCGGCAAGGCGAGCGAGGAGCGCGCCTACATGAGAAAGGACGCCAGCCGCTTCTGGGCGAGCGGCACACTGACGGCGATTCGCGACTCAAGCGGTGCCGTTCCGGGCTTTGCGTGTGTCATGCGTGATCACACCGAGCTCAGGCAGGCGCGGGAGCATCTGCACCAGGCATTGCGGGCGTCCGAGGAATTGCGCCTGAGCGCCGAGCGTGCCAACCACGCCAAGGACGATTTCATCTCGACGGTCAGCCACGAGCTGCGTACCCCGCTCAACACCATCCGTCTGTGGTCGGGGCTGTTCCTGGGCGGCAAGGTGACCGCGGAGAACCTCGATTCGGGTTTTCAGACGATCGATCGCGCGGCCAGGGCCCAGCAGGCGCTCATCGACGATCTGCTGGACACCTCAAGGATGGCCTCAGGGAAGCTGCGTCTGGCGTTGCGCGAGACCCGGCTTGCAGAGGTCGTGCAGGGCGCGATTGACGCCGTGCTGCCCAATGCGGCCTCCCGCAGCATCAGGCTGGAATCGCGGCTCAGTGACGAAGTGGGCGTGGTGCGCGCCGATCCGGATAGGATTCAGCAGGTGGTCTTGAATCTGTTGAGCAATGCCGTGAAGTTCACCCCTTCGGGCGGAGCCATCGAGGTCGAGTTGTCCCGGGACGGCGGCGCCGTGCAGATCGTCGTTCGCGACAACGGCATAGGTATTCGTCCCGACTTCCTGCCGCTGGTGTTCGATCGCTTCAAGCAGGCTGAAGCGGTGACCAGCCGACAGCATACGGGGCTGGGCCTGGGATTGGCCATCGCCCGGGAGCTGGTGGAGCTGCACGGCGGCTCGATCAGCGCGCACAGTGAGGGGGAGGGACGCGGCTCGGCCTTTACCGTGCGATTGCCGCTCGCGCGACGACAGGAATTGCCGGTTGCGGACGGCGACGCCGCGGCCGGCGGGGACGCGAAGCTCGCGGGGATGCAGGTGCTCATCGTCGAGGATGAATCGGCAGCGGCGGAGGCGATGTGGCAGTTCCTCGAGGCGGCCGGAGCGCGCGTGCGCATCGCGACCTCGGCGGCCACCGCAAGAGAGGCGCTGGCGTTGCACCGTCCGAATGTGGTGGTCTGCGATATCGGACTTCCCGGCGAGGATGGCTATCAGCTGCTGGCCAGCATTCGCAAACGTGAGGGCGAAGGGCATACGCCACGCGTGGGCGCGGTGGCAGTCACGGCGTTCGCCCGCGACGATGATCGCCGGCACGCGCTCGAGGCGGGCTTCGATGAGCACGTACCGAAGCCCGTTGATCCCGGGCAGCTCATCGACGTGCTTACGAAGGTCGTGGGCGCCCCGGTGAGCAGCGCCAGAACGTTGCGCGACTGATCGGCGGCTCAGGGGCGCCGGCTCAGGACCTCTGCGATGGGGGCGGCGGCGGCCGGTACCGCCTGCCGGTAGTCCTGGCCCAGCAGCGCCGCCACGGTTGCCGCAATCTGGGCCTGGCTGACCGGTGCGGTGTGAGTGCGCTCGCCGAGCGGTGGAGTGTCCGGGCCCAGCACCGCGATCCAGATGTTTTCCGAGCCTGGCTGCCCGACGCCGTGCTCCTTCCAATCGATCGGCCCGCTGCCGCGGCCATGATCGGTCGTGATGATGAAGGTAGTCCGATCGCGATACGCCGGCAGGCCCTGCAGGGTGTGCCAAAGCTCTTCGACGAACCGATCGAACAGGTGCGCGCTGTGCAGCACCAGGTCGTAGCGACCCGCGTGCGCCCAGTTGTCGGTCTCGCCGTAGCCGACGAACAATACCCTTGGTGAGTGTTCGCGCAACGAGTCGAGCAACCGGACCTGCAGGAACGCGTTGTAGACATCCCCGTCGTCCAGCCTGGTCGTGGACCGGTAGAGTTGGTTCAGCAGCTCCTGCCGCGGGGTGAGTTGGCCGCGATAGGGCAGGTCCCATCCGACCTGCAGCGGCAGGCCGCTGCGGCGAACGTTGAAGATATCCTTGAACGTCTCCCAGGTTGCGTACACGCTCACGCGCCCGTGCAGCTCCGGCAGACCGTTCAGCCATTCGAACACCGTGGGGTTGGGATTCGGGCCGAACCGGTTGGAGTCGATGCGCGGATCGGGGTGGCCGGTCAGCATTTCATTGTATCCGGGGTAGGAGAAGGCCAAGCCGTTGGTGACGCGGGCGATGCTGCCTTTGGCCTGGTTGCCGAAGACCTGGCCGCGCGCGGCGACGGTCGTCCACAGGAACGGAAACAGCGCCCGGCGGCGCTCATCCGGGTCGGCGCGCCAGAATTCGCGGCGCAGGTCCTGTTCCTTGTCCCAGATGCCGCCGTTTTTCTCGTTCAACAGCGTGGGGTCGGCGCCGGTGAAAATCTCCTGCCAGCGAAGGCCGTCGCTCACGATGAGCACGACGTTGCGCGTCTTCGGCGGCGTCGCTGTCTGAGCGCGCGCGGCGGGCTGCAGCGCGCCGAGCGCCAGCAGCACAGCGCACCAGAGGCTACGCGAGGCAATCCGGGGCAACATCAGCACAGGATGCTCATGATACAGGCGTTCAGTAAGAACGACGCGCGGCACCCTGGGCCGCGGCGCCGGATGCATCGCTGCCCACGCCGCGCGTGGGGTCCACCAGCAGCCACGCGGCCGCGCTCACCACGGCGAAACCGGTCCCGATCAGAAAGGCCTGGGTCCAGGCGTGATGGCCCGACAGATAGGCGACGATCGGCGTGGCGATCAGGCCGCCGGCGTTGCCGCCGGTATTGAGCAGCCCCGACGCCGCCATGGTGTCGGCACGCCCGACGTGCATGATCGCCGCCCAGTAAGGGCCTTCGTTCAGTTCGACGCAGGCAAAACACAGCGCCAGGGCCCCCACGGCGAGGTAAGGGCTCGCCGCGTCCACCGCCAGGAATTGCAGCAGGCCGGCGGCAGGCAGTGAGAGCAGGGGCAGGATCCGCAGGCCGCTGCGCACGCCATAGCGCCGTCCCAGCACGCTCGCGAGCAGGCCGCCAACGCCCGCGCCGATGGCGGCTGCGAGCGGCGGTGTGCTGGCCAGCCAGCCGCTCTCGAGCACCGTGAAGTGCCGCTCCTGCACCAGGTAGAGGAAACACCAGTTGGCGAGCAGGTAGTACACGTAGTTCATGCACACGTAGGAGCCGGTCAGGGCCAGCACGTCCCGGTTGCGCATCAACGCCCACACACGTGGCCACGAGATCGTGGAGTCGGCAGGCGCAGGGGGCTCGGGCCCGAGCTCGGCGAGCTCCTCCGCACTCACCGCCGCATGCTCGGCGGGGCTGTTCCTGCCATACCAGGCCCACCAGGCGATCAGCAGCAGCGCGGGCAGCGTCGTCCAGGCGAGCGCCCGACGCCAGTCGAACGCGGTCATGAGCCAGGCGATGAGCGGGGGAGTGAGCGAGGCGCCGAGGCCAAGACCCATGCTCTGCATGCCCTGCACCAGCGGCCATCTGTCGGGCGTGAACCAGGCCTCGAACACTCCCGATGAGACCGGGAATATCGGCGCCTGTGAAGCGCCGAGCACCAACTGCACGGCGAGCAACCCGCCGAACAGCGCGGCTCCCGGCAGCAGCACCGGCGCGAGTGGCGTCACCATGCAGCACACGAAGGCGACGAGCCCGATCACCACCAGGGTCAAACGCGCTCCGAGGCGCTGGCCGAGCACCCCGCCGGGAAACTGCAGGGCCGTGTAGCCCACCAGGAGCGCGGTCTCCAGCCAGCCGATCTGCATCTGCGTGAAACCCAGGTCCGGCATCATCCGGTAACTGGCGATGGTCAGGCTTCGCTGCTGCACATAGGCGATGAAGCCGAAGCCGAACAGGAACAGGAATATCCTCCAGCGCACACGGATGCGCTGCGGGGAGGGGAAAGAGGCTGCTACCGCCGGCTGGTCCCTCACGTCGCTTCGACCGCCTCGCCGATCCGCTCCAGGACGTAGCGACGGATGTCGAGACTGGAGTCTTCCATCGGGGCGTAGTAGCCACGCTCGTGCACGCGCGCGCTGATGCCCTGCTGCACCGCCTCGCAGATCGCCCAGTCCTGGCGGTTGACGAGATCCCAGAACCCGGTGGTGTCGCTGGGCTCGAAGTCGGGCTTCTCGATCTCGAACGGCTCGAACAGGAAATGACAGGTGATGTCGGTGTGCACGGCGCTCCGCGGCTGCAGGATGAAAACCGCGGCATGATCGCAGGCGAGGCTCAGGAACAGATTCGGATACAGCAGCTCGCCCTTGTGGCGCACCCGCTCGTCTTCGTTCAGGGTCGGGAATGCGCGGCGGCGCGTGGTGCCCGACTTGGTGAACGTATACGCGCCGGGGCGATGCGCAATGCCGCGCAGCCAGTCGAGATTCGCGCCGCCGCGCTCACGGAACGCCGGCACCAGCTCACACAGCTCCGGGTGCACGCCCCCGCAGTGGTAGCACTCGTTGTAGTTCTCGCAGAGCACCTTCCAGTTCGCGGCCACCTGGTAGCGGATCGTATGACCGATCCGCAGCTCACCCAAGGGGTAGCGCGCCAGGCGCTCGGGAATTCCGCCGAGCTGCCGCTGCAATGGCACGGCAGTGGCTGGGGTCAGGTTCAGGAACACGAAACCGCCCCACACCTCGACCTGCGCCGGGTACAGGCTGAACAGTGCCTTGTCGAATTGCGGCTGAGCGCTCAGATAGGGTGCGGCGATCAGCCGCCCGTCGAGGTCGTAGGTCCACTGGTGATACGGACAGGTGATACGGCCGGCGGTGATGCCACCGGGGAGCCGGGCGCCGGGGCCCGCGGCGCCCGGCTCCCGGCACAGGCGCGTCCCACGGTGCCGGCATACATTGTAGAAGGCGCGCAGCCGAGCCTCGCGGTTGCGCAGCAGAATGATGCTTTCGCCGAGGATATCCAGCACGCGGAACGCGCCGGGCTGCAGCAGCTCTTCCTCGCGCCCGACACAGACCCAGTCGCGGCAGAAGATCCGCTCCTTCTCCACGGCGAATACGCTCTTGGAGCGATACCAGCTCGATGGCAGGGTGGCCTCCAGACCGGCCAGCCGTGGGGGCGGCTCATGGGTGCTCACGGAAGTCCAGATCCTCGTTGGCAGCGAACCCCGGCATCACCGTACCGCACTGCCCGCCCAGGGGTGCATCGCGCCGCAACTTCAGGGCCGCGGGGGCGGCATCCAGTTCCCGAGCATACCGGTGGCCGCTGTACACGGCATGCACAATCGCGCCCGGCGCGAGCGCATCCCCGATGCGGCTGACGGATTGGATTGCCGCCCATTCCTGCGGGCGGGCGCCGAGCGCGGTGTGCAGGGCATCGTTCGCCAGGCGCGCGCCGACGATCACCAGGGACTTGCAGGCGAGCCGCGTGGCGGCGCCCGTGAACTGGCTGGCGAGCGCGAGCTCGCCGCCCTCGAATCCGGTCACGCGTGAGAGTGTATGCAGGGCAACCCCGGCCGCGAACAGCGCCCGGTGAACCTGCGGCTGCTCGTTGCTCATGATGGCCCAGGCCGAGGCATGCCCCGCGGGCGTCACGTAGCTGACCGCCTGCCCGAGCCTGGCAAGGTGCTCCGCCAGCGCGCTGCCCATGTAGTAGTTGTCAAAGTCGTAGACGACCACCGGCCCTTCGATCCGTGCGCCGTCCGCGACGTCATCGGGAGTGAAGACATCGGGGCCCTCGAGGCTCCCCACCGGGATCTCGAGCGCCGAGTACAGCAGGCGCGCCCAGCGCGATCCGGTGGCGATGACCACGTGCGTGTTGCCCAGGCCCAGGATGTCCTGCGCCGTCAGGCGATTGCCGCGGTAGATGTTGACGTTCGGCAGCCGCTCCAACTGACCCCGGCGCCAGTCGAGGACGCGCCCCCAGCCTGCCAGTCCGGGCAGGCGGGTCTCGAAGCGCAACCGGCCGCCGATCTCGTCGGCCGCCTCCGCCACCGTCACCTCGTAACCGCGCCGGCCGAGCGACAGCGCACACTCGAGACCCGCGGGGCCCGCGCCGACCACCAGCACCGAGGCCGCGCTGCCCGCCGGGGCGATGCGCTCGGGGTGCCAGCCGCGGCGCCACTCCTCGCCGATCGTCGGGTTCTGAGTGCAGCGCACCGGCACCGAGTCGTGCCAGCTCGAGATGCAGATGTTGCAGCCGATGCACTCGCGGATGTCCTGCTCGCGGCCCTCGTCGATTTTCCTGGGAAGGAACGGATCCGCGATCGAGGGTCGTGCCGCGCCGATCAAGTCGAGCACGCCGCGCTTGATCTGACCGACCATGGCGTCCGGGGAGGTGAAACGGCCGACGCCGACCACCGGCTTGCGTGTCAACTTCCTGACGAACTCGACGATCGGCTCATGGCTGCCCTCGGGCGCGAAGCGCGACGGGGCGCAGTCGGTCGGCGAGGAGTCCAGCTTCACGTCCCACAGATCGGGCACCTCGGCGAGCAGCTCGACGACCTCGTGGGCTTCCGAGGGCGCCGCATCGCTCGGCCGCGAACGCAGCTCCTCGAGACTGATCCGCAGCGCCACGGCGCAGCGGTCGCCGACCGCCGCGCGCGTGACTTCCAGCAGCTCCCGCACGATGCGGACACGATTGCGCACGCTGCCGCCGTAGGCATCCGTGCGCTGGTTCCAATCCGACAGCAGGAACTCGTACGGCAGATATCCCATGCCGGCATAGACGTAGACGATGTCGAATCCCGCGCAGCGCGCCTTGCGCGCCGCTTCCGCCTGCCAGGCGAGCAGCGCGCGGATGTCGCGCGTGTCCATGGCCCGCGGCCGCTGGGTACCCATGAAATTGACATGCGTGGCCATCCACGACGTTCCGGACGGGGACAGGGGCGCGATGCGGCTGCTGCGGTTCATCACCGAACCGCCTCCGTGCCACAGTTCGATGCCCGCCAGCGCACCGTGCCGGTGCACGGCCTCGGTCATCAGGGCGTGGGAGCGGATGTCGTCCTCATCCCAGAGAGTTGCGAACGGCAGGGGTGCATCGTCGGAGCTGGGGTCGATCGAGACATAGCCGCTGCAGACCACGCCCCATCCGCCTTCGGCCTTGGTCTCGCGAAACTTCGCGCGCATGTGCGGCATCGAGTTGGTCATGCCGGCGGCATGCGGAACCGCGTAGAAGCGGTTGCGGGCCGTGACCGGTCCGATCTTCACCGGCTCGAACAGGATGTCGTAGCGCGGGTTGCGAGCCATGCGCCGGAGTCTGCCGGTAGTTGAGCGAATGTTCAATAAGCTATACTGCGCCGCGTTCGAACAGGCCGGTGTGGTCTCGCGGGGGACGCTGATGCTCGACAAGCCGCTGCTGCTCGACAAACCGCTGCTGCTACTGGGCCTGCTGGCGCTCGCCCCGCGCGTGTTGTGTGCGCAGTCGAGCGCCCCGGATACGCCCGAGCCCGGCTCGGTCGAGGAGATCGCGCAGGCAACGACCGAGGCCCGCTTCCTCTCGCCCTGGGTCGCCTATCTGCCGGCCTCCGCGAGCGTGGTGTCACCGCGGACTTTTTTGCACCGCATCCCGGGGGCGGCGGGCGAGCTGGTGAATTCCTCGACCGCCTATGGGTACTGTCGCGCGCTCGCGGGCTCTTCCGCGCGCGTGCGCCTGTTCACGATCGGGCGTTCGGAAGAAGGCCGTGACATCGTGATGCTCGCGATCGCGGACGAAAAGGGCATCCAGGAGCTGGAGCGGCTGAGGGCCGCGACTGCCGCGCTGGCGGATCCGCGCACCACCGACGCCGCCGCCGCCGAGCGCATCGTGGCGAGCGCCCGTCCGATCTACTACTTCAACGCGGCGCTTCACTCTGATGAGACCGGATCCACGGAGTCGGTGCTGGAGCTGGCCTATCGGCTGGCGGTATCGGAGCAGCCGATGATCCGGCGCATACGCGAGAATCTGGTGGTGCTGATCAACCCGGTCTCGAATCCCGACGGGCGCGACAAGCAGGTCGAGTGGTTCTACCGCTTTCTCAAGGGCAGGACGGAGCTCGCGAGCCTGCCGCGACAGGCGCCGCCCTACTGGTCGAAGTACGCCTTCGTCGACATCAACCGCGACGCGCACCAGCAGGTTCACGAGACCACCAAGGCGGTGTTCCGCATGTTCCGTGAGTGGCATCCGCAGGTGGTCCACGATCTGCACGAGAGCGTGGCGCTGCTGGTGACCTGGAATGGCACCGGGCCGATCAACCAGTATGTCGATCCGCTCACTTACGCCGAACGCCTCGAGCTGAGCTTCCATGAAGTTCAGGCACTGACCGCACTCGGGATGCCGGGTGTATGGACCTGGAACTTCGGCGATGACTTCGCGCATCTGTACCTGGATGCGATCGCGACCAACCACAACTCCGACGGCCGCGGCTACGAGACCTTCGGCAACGGCACCGCGGAAACGCTCATTCCCGAACAGCCCGGCGAGGAGAGCAGCGTCGAGTGGTATCGTCCCTTGCCGCCGCCGCAGCAGAAGACCTTCAGCTGGTCGGCGCGCGACAACGTCAATTACAACGAGACCGCGATGCTGGCGGCGCTGGATGAAAGCGCGCAGCAGTCGAAGAGTCTGCTGAGGAATTTCTATCTCAAGGCCGTGCATTCATGGCGCAAGGGGCTCGAGCAGGCGCCCTATGCGTTCCTCATTCCCGACGGGCAGGGCGATCCTGCCCGCGTCGCACAACTGCTCGCACGGCTGCTCGCGCAGGGGATCGAGGTGCAGCGTGCCGCCGCGGACTTCACCCTCCGGGAGGGTACGTTCCCCGCGGGCACCTATGTCGTACGGCTCGACCAACCCTACCGCAACTACGCGGTGGATCTGCTGGCTGCACAGAGCTATCCGCGGGACGCAGGCGAGCCATACGATGACGTGTCGTGGGAGTTGCCGGCCCACTACCATCTGGCGGCGATCCCGACGGCGGATCCGCGGGTACGCGCGGCAAACCTCGCGCCACTCAGCGCAGCGCCTCATCCGCAGGGTGCGGTATCGGGCAGCGGGCCGGTGTACCTGCTGAAGGACGGCGGACAGGAGGGGTTGCTCGAGGCGCGCTACCAGCTGGCGCGATTCAGGATCTCGATCGCCGAGCGGGCGTTCACCGCGAACGGCGCCGAGTACCCCCCCGGCTCCTGGATCCTCGCGCCGCAAGCGGGCCTGGCCGCGGCGCTGCAGGAGGCGGCGGCGAAGCTGGGACTCGAGTTCACGAGCAGCGCCTCGGCTCCGGAGGTGGCGAGCCACGCGGCGCCCGTGCCGCGTCTGGGACTGTGGGTGCCGTGGGCGGATACCGACACGATCGGCTGGGCGCGCTACTCGCTCGATCAGCGACACATACCTTATATCTACGTTCGGGACGAGGACATCCGCGCCGGCAAGCTGCGCGAGCGGTACGACGTTGTGCTGTACGGCCATGTCGATCTGGAGCTCGCCGAGCAGATTCAGGGCATCCCCAGGGCGTGGGGTCCGATGCCGTTCAAGAAGACGAGCAGCACTCCGAGTCTGGGCACGCCGGCCGAGTCCGACGACATCACGGGGGGCATCGGCTGGAGCGGACTCGCCGAGCTGCAGCGCTTCGTCGATGCGGGGGGTCTGCTGATCACGCTCGGCAGCGGCTCCATGTTGCCGCTCGAGGGCGGCATGGTGCGTGGCGTGCGGCGCGAGTCCGGAGGGGTACCGCGCAGCACGCAGGGGGGCGGCGGGGCGGCCGCAGCGGCGTCACAGTCGGCTGTCACCCGAACACCCGGTGCGCACCTGCGCGTGTCATTTGCGCGACCCGATCACCCGATCGCGTACGGCTATTCCGCGCGCACCCATGTGTTCCGCCAGAACTTTACGGTCTATTCGATTCCGCGCCGCTGGCTGCGCATGGCGTACTGCACCACCTGTCTCGACGGTCCGCTCGATCGCAGCGGCGTGGTGCTGGAGTGGGGCGATCGGGAAGGTGCGCCGCTCGTCGTGAGCGGTCAGGCGTGGGGAGGAGAAGGCCTCATCGGACATCCCGCCATCCTGGATCTGCGCTCAGGTGCGGGTCACGTCATCGCGTTCAACTTCAATCCGCTGCATCGCGATCTCAATCGCGGCGATCAGCGCATGCTGTGGAACGCCATCATCAACTGGCGCGCGATCCTGGCGGGGCGCTAAAGCGTCAGGTGTCAGCCGGCGAGCTGCGCTGAGCGGGCGATCAAACCGAGGTACTCGGCGAGCTGCGGAGTCTTGAGCCCGGCGACCTTGCCGGCATCGTCCCAGCGCCGCACGCGCACCGCGTCCGTGAAGTAGCGCTCGGCCTCGAACTGCGCCACCTCGTACGCTGACAGCGGGCCTCCCTGCAGCTCCAGGGTGTGTACCGAGGCGGAGCTCAGTTTCGCAAAGTACTGCGCATCGGTCGCGCACAGGTAGCGTTTGGCCGCAACGTGCAGGCGCACCGGTTCGCAGATCGCGGCGGGAAAGCGCTGCGCGAG
The DNA here is from genome assembly GCA_005878835.1 of Gammaproteobacteria bacterium. Classification (GTDB taxonomy): domain Bacteria; phylum Pseudomonadota; class Gammaproteobacteria; order Steroidobacterales; family Steroidobacteraceae; genus 13-2-20CM-66-19. Next base: position 66,046 of record VBMV01000047.1, read on the forward strand.
CCAGCGGGCGCCGCTTGCCTCGTGGTGCGCGTCCGCGGTCCAGTCGGCGAGGTCGTCGGGGACCTGCGCGAGCAGGTGTCCGATGTCGTGCAACAGCGCCGCGACCACCAGCGACTCGGAGGCACCCGCCTGCTGCGCGAAGTACGCGCTCTGCAGTGCGTGCTCGGTCATCGACACGCGCTCGCCGAAGTACGCGCCGGCGCCGCGCGCCGCGTAGATCGCGAGGATCTCCTCGGCGAGGCTCACGCGCCTATCTGCGCGGCCGGGCTAGCCATGGGTCGTCCTGGCCGCGGCCCTGGTGTTCAGAACGTGCAAACCGCCGGCGCACACCGCGGCCACGGCGCTGACCGTCGCCAGGATCACGAACACGCCCTCCCAGCCGAATGCCACCGAGAGCCGCGCCACGGTGTCCCCCGCCAGTACTCCACCCAGGTACCCAATGCCGTCGATGATTCCCGAGGCGGCCGCGCTCGCCTGCTTGCCGCCGAAGTCGAGCGCAAAGGCGCCGCCCAGATAAGAGTACGGCCCCAGCAGGCAGAATGCGATGACCCCGATCACCACCACCGCCAGCAGGGCGCCGGCGGGGCCGGGGCGCACGGACATGAGCACCAGCAGCGCTGCGGCCGTGCCCGTAAGTCCGAGGGACAACAGCAATGAGCGGCCGTTCAGACCGAGGCGGTCGCTGAGCCAACCCGCCAGCAGCACCGAGGCGGCGCCCACTCCCGGGAAGATCGCACTCATGCCGGCGGAGTGACTGATGCTGTAGCCGAGGTGATCGCGCAGGTAAACCGGTGTCCAGGTATTGAAGCTCTCGCGGATTATCGTGCAGGTGAAGGACAGCAGACAGACCAGCAGAAACGCCCGGCTGCGCAGCAGCGGCAGCAGCAGCGCGCCGACACTTGCAGGCCGCGACTGAGCGGCGGCGAACAGGTTGAGCGGGTTCGGCTTCGCTTCCGTGTGTCCGAGCTCGGTGCGGGACTCGCGCAACCACAGCAGGCAGGCGGTCAACCAGACTGCGGCCGCGATGGCGGCGAACAGGAACAGCGCGCGCCAGCCGTAACCACGCTCGATCAGCATTCCCATCTGCTCGCGCGCCGCGGCGTCTCCGACCAGGTAGCTGATGCTGAGAATACCGACGATCGACCCGTAGGAGGAATAGTCGAACCATCGGGAGGAGACCTTGACGAGGCCGGCCCAGCCGATCGACTGCGTCAGGCGGTTTCCGACCCAGGCGAGAGTGAACATCGGGATCGTGCCGCCGGCGGCGAACAACAGCGTGAACACCGCGGCGCCTCCCACGCCAATGAGGAAGTTGCGCCGCCCGCCCCAGTAGTCCCCCAGACCGGTAAGAAACAGTTTGCCCAGCGCGTAAGCGAGAACGCCGAGGGAGCTGATCGAGCCGATGCGCACGATGGCCTCGCTGTGGCCGACTCCCTGCTTGCCCAGCTCCTCGACCAGCAGGGGCGTGGCCACGGACAGGTCCGCCCGGCAGTAGTAACAGGCGGCATAGCCCCCGAACAGCAGCAGTATGGTTCTGAGCTGCCCGTAGCGCAGCGACCGCTCCGGCGTGCCTCTCATGACTACTGCCGCGGGGGCGCGATCGTTACCCAGACCGGATCGGTGTAGGCCATGCGTCCGCGCTGATCCGCGACTTCGAGCGCATACCAGCCCGTGTGGTTGGTGGTGAGCGTGAAGTCGACGTGAGTCGTGAGCGGTGCGTCGGGAAATGCGCGGCTGACCTCGAGGTTGCCGCCGCTGATGAGTGCGGCCTTGCTGATCCCGGCGACTGAGGCCAGGTCGAACGCCAGAATGAAGGGCTCACCGCTCACGACCTGCATCTGTGTGCCGAACATCACCGACGGGAAGATGAGCGGGCCGTAGCTCACGTACGCCTGGCCCGCCTTCAAGGCCTGCGCAAAGGCCTGGGCACTCAGCTGACCGTCGAGATGCGCGCAGGTGCGCACGCGCCCGGACTGATCGTTCCAGACATCGTGGGTGTCGCTGCCCGCGGCGAGGTAGTAGCGCTGGCCCGCATTCCAGAATTCCCACAGCTTGGCCAGCACCTTCGGGTCGTCATTCGGGACCGATGAGTTGATTTCCATCAGGTCAAAGCCGGGATTGAAGCCGCCGGGCGCCACGCCGGCCTTGAGGCTGGCGAAGTAACCGTAGGGATTGAATGGATGATTGACCTGCACCACCGTGGCTCCAGCGCCTCGCGCCTCCTTCAGGATCATGTCGACGGTAGCCGTACCGGTGTCGATCGCCAGCCGCGCGCCGCTCGCCAGCGGATAGGCATTGAAGTGGCCCCAGGACGGCGACAGCTCGATCCCCGGGATGAACGATACGCCACGGGCGCCGGCAATCTGCTGCAACACCGCGAGGTTCACGGTCGAATCGTGATCGCTGACGAACAGCAGATCGAGTCCCGCCGCGAGCTGCGAGCGCGCCAGATCCGCCGCTGGTGTCACCGCCTCGGCCTGATCGGCGTGGTGGTGCAGATCGGCGCAGTACCAGCCGCGCGAGGGCGGATCGAACAGCGGCGTGATGGTGACCCGGTGTTGCCTGGCCCCGCCGGCGGCAACCGCGAGCCGCACCTGTGAGTCCGCCGCCAGGAAGCCGCCGCCCGATGACACGGTGAAAAGATAGCGGCCGGGCGCGATGGGCAGGTCCGCGTGCCCCTTGCGCCCGAGTTGCGTGAAGAAAGTCTTGCCGCCCAGAAACCCGACCAGCGGCTGGTAGCCCTCGGTGATCACGATGCGCGCGTCCAGCGCCGCGCCGTTGCGGGCATCGGTGACCCAGAAGGCGAGGCGGCCGGGACTGTCCAGATCGTGGAAGTCGCGCACCTGCCCGGTGCCGTCGCGGACGTTGACCGATGCCGGCGCGCTGCGCGAGTAGTCTCGGCCCGTGGCGTACAGCGCATACTCGCCCGCCGGGAGCCGCAGGTGATAGCCGCCCCCGTGTCCCACTACCCAGGCGTACGGCTTGCCGTCGCGTTCCGCGACGACCACGGGTTGTCCGAGCGCTTTGCCATCGCGGCTGCCGACCGCGCCCCGCACCGTGCCCGAGGGCAGCCGGCGGCGCTCGATCTCGGCCCTGACCACCGGAGCGAGATCCCCGCTCGAGCCCACCTGCAGCCACCCGGTGAAGCTGCGGCTCTGGTGAGGCTGCAGCGTGTGCAACTGGAACAGATCGCGCGACGCGGAGCCGATGTGATCGAGGTACGGGGCATGCAGGGTGATCGCCCAGCCGGCGTCGTAGGCGACCACGCGATCGGCGAGTGCGCCGTCGGCCTTGCCCTGGCTGACTCCGGCGAGACCCGGAACCGCGAACAGGAAGCCGCTTCTCGGCCACAGTGTCAGACCCGAGAGCAGGTCGGTCAGGGTTTCGTCCCCGCCGTTGGTCATGGTGGTGCGGATTTCGACCTGATCGGAGCTGGCGCTCAGCGAGTAGACCGTCACGATGTTCACTTTGCCCCAATCGCGCACGGCGCGGATGCGCACCTGCCGCGGGCCGCGCTCCAGGATGTCAACGTGCTGGTAGGTGTTGGGCCACGCCGACCAGTTGTTCGGGATGAAGTCGGCGAATGCGACACGATCGCGACCGATATGGCCGTGACTGACGGGCGCGACGTCCACGATCGCGCCGCGCGGCACGCCGAAGGGCACCGCCGACTCGACCGCCAGCGCGAAGGCCAGTTTTTCGTTGATGATCGTGAGGTCACCGGCCGCGCGGGCGTCGCCGCCGGGAATCGGCGTGGGGCCGGTCAGCACCCGGACTGCCGCGTGCGCAGCGGCCAACCCCGTCAGCGCACCCAGCAACACTACCCGGGCGGCGGTCCCCAATGTCGCACCTCGCGCTGCGGCGCCTCGAGCGGCCCACCCGGCGGGGCCGGTGAAGCGGATACTAGCCGACTTCGTGCGCAGGCGCCGGCCGGCTCACGCGGCGCGGACTACCGGTTAAGGCTTGCGCAGCAGGTCGCGCAGCACCAGGGCGTGAGTGCGGCGGGCATCGTGCGCGGCGTACAGCAGCGTCACGCGCTGTTGCGCGGCGCGCTGCCGCAGCGCCTGCAGGGCGGGTGCCTGGGCGCGCAGCTCGGCGCGATAGCGCCGGGCGAACTCGAGCCAGCGGGTGGCGTCCTGGTGGAACCACTTGCGCAGCGCGGTGCTTGGAGCGAGCTCGGCCAGCCAGGCATCGAGAGCCGCGCGCTGCCTGCTGATGCCGCGCGGCCAGAGCCGATCGACCAGCGCCCGAAAGCCGTCCGCGGCATCAGGCTCGTCATAGATACGCTTGATCTGGATGTCCTTTGCGCGCGTGAGCTTGGATGCCGGCCCGAGCTCGTGCAGAGAGCAGGCGGGTGAGCTGTAGGCACGAGGACGTCTGCGCTGCGTAGCCACGGCTCCTCCAACCATGCGTACGATGGCGAGTATAGCGGCGCGCCGGCGCAGCGCATGGCGCGAAGTCTGAGCTGTGGAGTCTGTGCCCGCGAAGGTTCAGACTCGGGTCAATCGAGGAGTGAAGATGACCAGCCTTCGCCAGCAGCTGCGCGACAATGCCGTCGCCCTCATCAGTCTGGTCGTGGCGCTCGGCAGTCTGGCTTACAACACCTGGCGCAACGAGCGAACGGAACACAACCGCAATGTCCGCACCGCGGCGTTCGAACTGCTCACCAGGGTTGCGGAGCTCGAGCGTGTGGTGTTCCTCGCGCAGTACGACCGGGACGCTGCCGGCGGCAATCCACGTACCGGCTGGACCTACGTGCTGGTGATTCGTGACCTGTCGGCGGTGGTGCCGCCGCCGGTGCCGGCCCAGGCGGCGGAGCTGCAGAGGGTCTGGAGCGGCAACTGGGAAAACCTGGGCAAGGACGACGAGACCGCGGTCGACCGCATAGACGATGCCATCGACAAGCTGCGCAAAACCACGCTCGGCACGCTACGGTCACTGCGCTGAGGCCATCGTATGATTGCGCGTCAGCCGCGTACGCCCGGGGTCTCGGTGAGCATGCACTGCCGATGCTGGTGGATGCCGGTCTGCGGCGCAAGCGCGGCGGCGCCGCGTCCACGCCGAGCTTGACCGCCGGGTGCGCAGCCGGTAAAAGGTCCTGCGTTATATAACCGAATGGTTCTATACAACGTGAGAGCGAACCTCAATGAGACCTTTGCCGCTCTGGCTGACCCCACGCGGCGCGCGATCCTCGCGCGCCTTGCCTGCGGGGAGGCGGCAGTGATGGAGCTCGCGAAGCCCTTCCGCATCAGCCAGCCCGCGGTCTCGAAGCACCTGAAGGTGCTGGAGCGTGCCGGACTCATCGTTCGTAGCCGCAAGGCGCAGTCGCGGCCCTGCCGGCTGCGGGCCGGACCGCTGAAGGAGGTGGCGGACTGGGCCGAGCGCTATCGCCGCTACTGGGAGCAGGGCTTCGAGCGCCTCGATGCCTATCTCGGCAAACTGCAACGACTGGAGAAAGCACATGCACGCAAGAGCACGAAATAGCGCCGCCGCCCCCGCCGCGGAGCACGAGCTGACCATCCGGCGCACGTTCGACGCGCCGCGCGCCCTGGTGTTCCGGGTCTGGACCGAGCCGCAGCACCTGGCGCAGTGGTCCTGCCCGCGGGGTTTCACCATGACCGAGAACAGCGGGGAGCTGCGCGTGGGTGGCGCATTCTCCGCCTGCATGCGCTCGCCGGAGGGGAGCGATCACCGGCTGCGCGGCGTGTATCGCGAGATCGTGCCACCGGAGCGGCTGGTGTTCACGCACGCCTGGATCGATGCCAGCGGCGCACCCGGGCCTGAGACGATCGTGACCGTCACGCTTGCCGAGCGTGACGGACGCACCGAGATGACGTTCCATCAGGGAATCTTTTCATCGGTTGCCGCGCGCGACGGGCACCAGCAGGGGTGGAGCAGCTGCTTCGAGCGCCTCGCCGAGCTGCTCGCGGCGCTGCGCCGGGCGCATCAGGGCGCGTAAGGCGCCCGGGGGGCGGGGCGGCCGGGGCGCCTCGCCGCCAGGTCCGAAAATGGCCACTTGGAAACGGGGCGGCGCGCTATCGTGGCACCCATGGAGACCATCTCGGGCCTGGACGCGGAGGCGCTCAATCGCGCGCGCATCAGCCGCGATGCGCGCTTTGACGGCAAGTTCTATATTGCCGTGACCTCCACCGGCATCTACTGCCGGCCGATCTGCCCGTCGCGCTACGCGAAGCGGTCGAACGTGCGCTTCTTCGGCAGCCCCGCGGCCGCGGAGGCGGCGGGATTCCGCCCGTGCCTGCGTTGTCGCCCCGAGGCCGCTCCTGGCACGCCGGCGTGGCTGGGCACGGCGGCGGTGGTACGCCGCGCCTTGCGTCTGATCAACGAGGGCGCGCTCGATGAGGATTCGGTCGAGGCGCTCGCCGGGCGCCTGGGGATCGGAGCGCGACACCTGCTGCGCCTGTTCGGGCGGCACGTCGGCGCCTCGCCCGTTGCGGTCGCGCAGACGCGGCGCCTGCACTTCGCCGTATGCCTGCTGACCGAGAGCAGTCTGCCGATCACGCAGATCGCGCTGGCGGCAGGGTTCGGCAGCTGTCGGCGCTTCAACGACGCGTTCCGCCACACCTACGACAGGTCACCGCGCGAGCTGCGCCAGGCGGGTCGGCGTAGCGGCGTCGCGCAGAGCGCCCAAGAGGTGGCGCTGCGGCTCGCATACCGGCCGCCGTACGACTGGTCGCACCTGCGCGACTTTCTCGCCGCGCGTGCGATCAGCGGAGTCGAGCGGGTCGATGCACGCGGCTACGCGCGCACGGTGGCGTTCGAGGGCGGCCACGCGCTGATCTGCGTGCGCGCGCTCACCGGCGAGGATGCGCTCGAGCTGCGCGTGAGGGGTGCACCGCCGGCCGCGTTGCTGCAGCTCGCCTCGGTGGCGCGGCGCGTGTTCGATCTCGCGGCGGATCCAGCGCGCATCGGTGTCGAACTGGCGACCGACCCACTGGTCGGTCCACTGGTGCGCAAACGGCCGGGATTGCGCATTGCGGGCGCCTGGGATGCGTTCGAGTGCGCGGTGCGCGCGGTGCTCGGCCAGCAGGTGAGCGTGGCCGCGGGCTGCACGTTCGCGGCGCGACTCGTGGAGCGCGCGGGGGTCGCCATTCGCGGCGGCGCCGACGGGCTGACGCACCTGTTTCCGACCGCGGCGAGTCTCGCCGGCGCGAATCTCGACCACCTTGGAATCACGCGCACGCGCGCGGCCACGCTGCACGCGCTCGCCCGTGCCGTGCTCGAGCGCCGCCTCGACTTCAGTGCGGCGCCCGAGGCGCTGGCGGCAGCCCTGACGGCGCTGCCGGGCATCGGTCCGTGGACCGCGCAGTACGTCGCCCTGCGAGCGCTCGGGGAGCCCGACGCCCTGCCGACCGGAGATCTCGTGCTGCGCCGCATGGCGGCGCCCCGGCACCGCATGCTCAGTGCGCGCGAGCTCGAAGAGCGCGCGCGGGACTGGCGACCGTGGCGTGGCTACGCGGTGATGCACTTGTGGAGCGCTGCGGGCAACCGGGGTGCACGCATCGACAACCGGCGAAATCAGCCGGCGCGCGTGCGGGCGCGGGCGTAGCATCCATGCGCATGGCGCCCGGATCGCAGCCGAGGTACTGGTGCGAGACCGACACTCCGGTCGGTCGCTTGCTGCTCGCCGGGGACGGCCAGGCCCTCGGGCGCGTGCATTTCCAGTCCGGCCCGCACCCCATGCAACCCTCACCCGAGTGGCGCGCGGACGCGACGCCATTCGCGCACGTGTGCGCGCAGCTGGGCGAGTACTTTTCCGGGAGGCGGCGCGCCTTCAGGCTGCGGCTGGCCCCCGCAGGCACGGCGTTCCAGCTGGCGGTCTGGGAGGCGCTGCGGGCCATCCCGTATGGTCAGACCGTCTCCTATGGCGAGCTGGCGCGCCGCCTCGGCAACGCCGCTGGCGCACGCGCCGTGGGCCTCGCGAACGGCGCGAACCCGTTGCCGATCATCGTTCCCTGCCACCGCGTCATCGGCGCCGACGGCTCGCTCACCGGCTTCGGCGGCGGGCTCTGCATCAAGCGCGCGCTGCTGTGCCTCGAAGGTGCCGCCTGCGTCGCCGATCTTTTCAGCGCTCACGAGTTGGCGCACGTGGCAAACGGCGCCCCAGCGGGGTGTCCGATAGATTAGGCGGGCGCGCCCGCCAGGGCATCGAGCAGCACGCGGGCGAACTGCGGTCCTATGCCGGCTTCCTCGTGCTTGAAGTATACGAACACGTCGCTGCAGCCGGCAGCCCGGGTGCGGATGGTGTGCGCCCAGCGCGCCAGGTCCTCAGGGGTGTAACCCTCGTCGCGCAGACGGAAATAGCCGTAGTCGGCGGTGAGCTCGACAGGGGTGGAGAATTTCTCGCTGTCGGCGACGCACAGGGCGAGATTCCTCGCTTTGAGGCGGGCGAACACTTCCGCGTCCATCCACGAGGCATGACGGAATTCGAACGCGGCGCAGGTGCCCGCGGGGAGCAGCTGCAGAAACTCATCGAGCACCGCGAGGTCGCGGCGAAAGTAGGGCGGCAGCTGGAAGAGGATCGCGCCGAGCTTCGGCCCCAGGGTGGCCGCGGTCTTCAGAAAGTACTGCAGCAGGTCGGCGCAGTCCCTGAGCCTGCCGATGTGCGTGATGCGCTTGGGGGCCTTGAGCGTGAGCCGGAACCCCGGGGGAGTCTCGCGATCCCAGCCGGCGAGGATCTTCTCGTTCGGCGTGCGATAGAAGGTGTAGTTGATCTCCACCGTCGTGAAGCGCTCCGCGTAGTAGGGCAACATCTTGGCCGCCGCAAGCTTGTCCGGATAGAAGCTGCCCCGCCATTCGGGGTAGTTGTATCCGGAGGTGCCGACCCACGTCCTCATGCGCGCCGGCCCGACGGCATCAGCGGCCGTCGCCACTCAGCAGACGCCGGTACTGACCCAGGTGCCGGATGGCGTGCTGCGGCTTGCCGAGGGCTTCGTACAGGCGGGCGAGGTTGTAGTGACAGTCCGCCAGATCGGGATCCTCTTCGAGTGCCGTCTGGTACGCCGCGAGCGCCGCCGCGGACCTCCCCAGATCCTCGAGCAACACGCCCTGGTTGAAGAGCAGCAGCGGGTCCGGACCGATCTGCGCCAGCGCTTGCCTGTACACTGCATCGGCTTCCTCCGTCCGGCCCCGCTCGTGCAGCAGGCGTCCCCAGTTGGTCCAGGCCGCGGCGTTGTGCGGGTCGCTGTCCACGGCGTGTCGGTAGGCGCTGAGCGCGCCGTCCGGATCGCTGCTCTCGAGGCTCAACGCCTGCGCAAACCAGTCGTGTACCGGCGCAGGCGCGGCGGGGGCGGCCTGCCGGTGCTCCACGACGTGCAACACGCCGTCTTGCAGACGCACGTCGAGACCCAGCAGGTACTGGCCGCTGTCGACCTGCCAGCGCGCATCCCCGTCGCGCACCACGACGTGGTCGCCGACGGCGCTGATGGCAAGGCCCGATAGCGGCATGGATTCGGGCAGGTTGCGCCGCAGGCTCTCGAGCGAGCGCCGGATGCGCTTTTTGGGGATCTTCGCCTCGAGCAGCGCGCGCGCGGTACGCAGCACGATCAGATCCTGGAAGGAGAAGCGGTACTCGCGCCGCGGACCGCGCGCCGGATGGACGAACCCGCCCCGGATGAGACTGCGGGTGGTGTCGGGCGCAAGCTGCAGGACCCGCTCCACGTCCCGCACACTGTAGGAACGCATCCCGATCCCTCGTCGGCGTCGCGCGGCTTCAGCCGTTGCGCTTGCCCGCCTTGCGAGTCACCTTGGCGGGCTCGTCGACGCGCTTGGGAGCCTTGCGGGGACCCAGGCGCGTGACCTGCGAGCGGGCACTCTCGGATCGCTCCAGACTGGCGCGCAGTGCCGCCATCAGATCGATGACCTTGCCCTCACCTTCCGGGGCCACTTCGGTGACCGAGATTTCCTTGCCCTCGACCTTCTTCTGGATGGCCGCTTCGATGCGCCCGTGCAGCTCGTCCTTGTACGAGTCCGCATCGAACTTCTCGGCGGTCTGCTGATCGATGAGCTGCTGGGCGAGCTTCAGCTCCGCCGGCTTCACCTCCGGCTTCGGGATCTCGACTTCGCTGGCGCGCCGCACGTCGGCCGCGTAGTGCAGCTGCTGCATGGCGAGCACTTCGCCGATCGGACGCAGGATCACGAGATAGCCCTTGCCGCGCGCGGCCCAGCGGCCGACGCCGCAGCGCCCGGCCTGCCTGAGCGCCTCGGTGAGCAGCGCGTAGGGCTTGGCCGCACCCTTGTCGGGCGCCAGGTAGTAGGTCTTGTCGAAATACACCGGATCGATCGACTCGATCGGCACGAATTCGGAGATCTCCACTGAATGCGTTCCAACTTCCTCCAGCGCCTTGATCTCTTCGGGTGAAAACAGCACGTACTGGTCCTTGGCGAACTCGTACCCCTTCACCATCTCGTCGCGTTCCACGACCACACCTTCCTTCTGGCAGATGTACTGCTGCTTGAGACGCGATCCGTCGCTCTTGTGCAGCAGATTGAAGGAGATCGCGTTCCCCGACTGGGTGGCGGTGTACAGCTTCACCGGGATGGCGACCAGCCCGAATGACACCGTCAGAGATCCTATGGAACGTGGAGGCATGAGTGCACCGTGGACATTCGCGTCAGGTCTCACGCCCTACCTTCCGGTCAACACCGAAAGCCTGCGTAAGACTCTGTTTTCTCTTGAGTACATCATGCCACCGGTCGCCGTTCTTTGCCAACCGGGCGGGTACGTCGTTGATTGTGAAGTCCATGGGCTCGGCGGCCTCGAGCTCCTCCCAGCTGAGCGGCATGGACACCGGGGCTCCCGGAACACCGCGTGGTGAATACGCCACATTCAAGGTCTTGCCGCGCACGTTCATGTTGTAATCGATGAAGATCTTGCCGGTGCGCTTCTCGACCGCCCACTCCATGGTGATGTCCTTGGGATGTGCGCGCATGACGTGCCGTCCGACCGTCTCGCAGATGTGGCGCGACTCATCGAAGGTCACGGTACGCTCGATCGGCACGAACACGTGCAGGCCCGTCTTGCCGGAGGTCTTCACGATCGCCTCGAGGGACATCTGCTGCAGCAGCTCACGCAGCCAGAATGCGACGCGCCTGCCGACCGCGAAACCGCGCTTGTTGAGCTCGGGCTCCGCGCCTTGCGCCTCCTTGCCGGAGTAGATATACGGATCGATGTCGAACACCAGGTAGTCGGGGTAGTTGAGGATCGAGGACTCCAGCGCAGCGAGTGAGCTCGCGTAGTCGGTCGGGCGCCCCGCTGCCTCGGGCGAGGGCTGCGCGCGCGAATGCCACACGTGGAATTCGAGTGTTCCGACCTGCCCCAGCCACAGGAGTGTGGGCAGGTTGTTGGCGAGCAGATAGCGGTGCTTCTCGTCCTTGTGCTCGGAGAAAACCGTGACCGACTCGACGAACTCCGGCAACGCCTGCGCCCAGTGCTTCTGAAAGAAGCGCTCGCCGTCGATCCCCTCGGGCATGCGGATCATGGTCAGCGGTCGATCCGCAAGGTGCGGCAGCATGAAGCGCGCGACCCCGGCCAGATAGCGGATCAGATCCCGCTTGGTTGTCGCCGGATGCTGCGCGCGCGGCGCGGCCGGCCAGTAGACGCGATCGAGGTTGGTCAGCTTGATGCGCGCGCCGCCGACCGCCAGCTCCAGGCGGTTGGCGGGGTTCTCGAGCTGCTCGAGCACCGCAGCCGCCTCGCTGGCGGTGGTGCGTGTCACGGGCGCGAGCGCTGCCGCCTGCGCCGCAGGGGTGTTCGCCGCCTGCGGGGCGGCCCGCGCTGCCGCATCCCCGGCGCGCCTGCGGACGCTGCGTGGAGAGATGTCCTCGCGCAGGCGTACGAACACCGGAGCCCGCAGCGCCCCGCCTGCCGTCCATTCGCTGAAGCTTACCTCGGCCACGAGCTGCGGCCTCAGCCAGCGCGTGGGCCGATGCAACGGCGGCGGATCGGCGAACGGCGAGGTCCGGCGTTCGAGTTTCGCGGCGCGCTTGAGCAGCTCGCCGATGACTTCATCGTCGAGCCCGGAGCCGACGTGTCCGGCGTAACGCAGCGACTTGCCCTCCCAGTAGCCGAGCAGCAGCGCGCCCAGCGGCTCGCGCGCGCCGCGGCCGCGTGTGTAGCCGCCGATCAGAAACTCGGCCGACCGCGCCGCCTTGATTTTGAGCCAGGCCCGCGAGCGCCGGCCCGCCTGGTAGGGGCTGTCGAGGCGCTTGGCCATGATGCCCTCGAATCCGTGACTCAGGGCCACGGCAAACAGCTGCTCGGCGTTCTCGGCAAGATGCACCAGCTGCAGGTGCTTCGAGGGCAGCAGACACTGCGCCAGGTAGCGGCGCCGATCGCGGTAGGGCGCGGCGCGCAGGTTGAGGCCCGCAAAATGCAACAGATCGAAACATACCAACACCACCGGGGTGTCACGCTGCGCGGCGGCGATCTCGGCGGGCGTCTTCAGCTGCGCCCGGTTCTGCAGCGCGTTGAACGACGGCCGCCCGGCGGTATCGAGGGCGACGATCTCGCCATCGAGAATCATCTGTCCGGCCGCCTGCGCGGCGAGCTCCGCCGCCAGCTCCGGGAAGCAGGCCGTCAGATCCAGGCCGCGGCGCGATTGCAGGCGCACGCTGCTGCCCTGCACGAACGCGATCACACGGTAGCCGTCGAGTTTGGGCTCATAGCGCCATTGCGGGCTCGACCGCGCCATCTCGCCGGCTTCAGCGAGCATCGGTTTGAGCCGCTGCGGGAGCGCTTCGGCGGGGCCGGCCGGCGCCAGCAGCGTGGCCGGCAGTCGTTGCGGCGCCTCGAGCGGCGTGAGCTCATCGAGGCTGACGCCGGAGAGCACGGAAGCGTGGCGCGCCAACACGTCGTTGGTCTGCGCGAAGCGGTCCCGGTGCTTGATCAGCAGCCATTGGTTGCCGGTAGCGGTCCTCACCAGCGCGAACGAACCCTTGAGCTTCTCCCCGCACAGCAGAAAACCGAGCTTGCCTGCGGCCAGGCCCGCGCGCACCCGCTCCTGGGCCTCGTTGCGGTCGATGAATGAATACTTCTGGTCCTCGTCGGGAGAGTACACGCCGCAGTCCCAGACGATCACCTTGCCGGCGCCGTATTGCTGCGGCGGAATCACCCCCTCGAACGAGGCGTACTCGAACGGATGGTCCTCGACCTCGATCGCCATGCGCTTGTCGTGCACGTCGAGCGAGGGACCCTTGGGAACCGCCCAGGATTTCAACACCCCCTCGAGCTCGAGGCGAAAGTCGTAATGCAGCCGCCGCGCCGCGTGTTTCTGCACGACGAACAGCAACGGACCGGTACGCGCCGGCGCCGCTGCCGCGGGCGGCTCGGGGGTGCGCGTAAAGGTGCGCTTGGCGGCGTAGCGCTCGAGGGCGCGGCGGCTCATGACAGCGAGCCGATCCAGTCGGCCAGCGCGCGCCACGCCGCGCTCCTCACCTCGGGGTCCCGACGGCCGCTGCGGGCCGGTACGTGAAAGGAGTGGTCGGCATCCTCCAGCACGCTCAGGGTTGCGCGCGCCCCGAGCCGCCCCACGATCCCTTCCAGCAGACCGCGCTCGGCGAGCGCATCACGTGTGCCCTGTATGAACAACATCGGAATCTGCACCTCGAACAGGTGCCGGGCGCGGCTGTCCGCCGGCCGGCCGGCCGGGTGCAGCGGGAAGCCGAGGAAGGCGAGGCCGCGTACCCCCGGCAACGGCTCGAGCGCCTGCGCCTGCGAGGTCATGCGGCCGCCGAAGGAGCGGCCGCCGGCAAACAGCGGCAACGCGGGCGCGAGGCGCACCGCCGTGGCCACCGCTGCGCGCACCGTCGCATGGCACACCGGCGGGGGGTCCGGTCGCCGTGAGCGGCGTTGCATGTAGGGGAACTGATAGCGCAGCGTGGCGATGCCGAGTGCCGCGAGCTCGCGCGCGGCCGCGCTCAGGAACGGGTGCTCCATGCCCGCTCCGGCGCCGTGTGCCAGCACATAGCAGGCGTGCGCACGGGCGGGCAGCTCGAGCCGGGCCGAAACACGCACCTCGCCCTGCACCTCGAACGTGAGAGGATCACGGTTGGGTGTCACTGACGGGAATCGAGGGCCGCGACCCACGCGCCGAAGGCAGGCAGCGCGATGGGCTGCGACACGGCGGCAGCGATAATCGCTTCCGGGCTGGACAGCAAGGTGCGGTAGTGCGTCCCCGACAGCCCGGCCGCCGGCGCATCGAGCGTGATGGTCTGCGGCCGCGGCGACATGTTCAGCGACACGATGATCGTCCCGCCGTGCGCGTCCACGCGCGCGTAGGTCAGCACCCTGGCGTTGGTCTGATCCAGCATGACCGTGCGGCCGCTGTGCAATGCGGAATTGCTTCGGCGCAGCGCGATCAGCCGCCGGTGCCAGTTGAGGAGCGACTGCGGGTCGGCCGATTCGGTCTGCACGTTGACGGTCCGGTAGTCCGGCGGCACCGGCAGCCAGGTCTTCGGGTTGGTGCTGAAGCCGGCCTGGGCGTTGGATGTGTCCCACTGCATCGGCGTGCGTTCACCGTCGCGACCCTTCTCCTTCGGCCAGCCGGTGATGCCGATCGGATCGCGCACGTCCTCGACCCGCGTGGGAGTCGCGGTCCGCTGCCCGATCTCCTCACCCTGGTACAGCAACGCGGTGGCGCGCGAAGTCAACAGCAGCGCGGCGACGATGCGGGCGATCGCGTCGTTGTGAACCCCGTCGCCGAAGCGGTCCCAGCTGCGGATGTTGTCATGGTTGTCGAACACCAGCAGCGGCCGCGAATCGTGCAGCTGCGTCGCGGCCTCGATGAGATGCTGGCGGAAGCTGCTGGCATCGAGCTTGCTCCCCAGGCCCACGAGGGTGTCCATCGGCAGCTGCAGCTCGTTGTGCAGCGCACCGCCGTACCACGGATCGAGGTCGGCGGTCTTCGGCACGTAGGTCTCACCGATCAGTACCCGCTCGCCCGGGTATTCGTCGATCATGGCCCGCATGCGCCGGATGACGCCGTGAACCTCCGGAAGGTTGTTGGTGTAGAGGTCGCTGAGGATGGGGTCGCCCTGGGCATTCCTGCCGCCGAGTGCCGGCTCATCGCGCAGTTTCGCATCCTCGAACAGCGTGGTGATAGCGTCGAGACGGAAACCAGCGACGCCGCGATCCAGCCAGAAGCGCATCGCGGCGAACATGGCGCGCTCGACCTGCGGATTACGCCAGTTCAGATCCGGCTGCTGCCGGTAGAACATGTGGTAGTAGAACTGCCCGACTGCCGGCAGGTACTGCCAGGCCGAGCCGCCGAACAGACTCACCCAGTTGTTGGGGGGCAGGCGCTGGCCGGCGGGGCCGGGCTTGCCGTCGTTCCAGCAGTAGAAGTCATGGCGCGCGGAATCGCGCGAGCGCGCCGCCTCCAGGAACCAGGGGTGCTGGTCGGAGGTGTGGTTGAGCACCATGTCGAGCAATACACGGATGTGACGTTTGCCGGCCTGCGCAACCAGGTGGTCGAAGTCCGCCAGCGAGCCGTACTGCGGATCCACGTTCTGGTAGTCGGAGATGTCATAGCCGAAATCGACCTGGGGCGAGGGATACATCGGTGCGATCCAGATGGCATCGACGCCGAGCGCCTGGAGGTAATCGAGCCGCTGCGTGATGCCGTTGAGGTCACCGATGCCGTCGCCGTTGGAATCCTGGAAGCTGCGCGGATAGATCTCGTAGATCACCGCGTGCTTCCACCAGGGATCCGGGTTCGCCGCGGTGTGCACGCGCGCATCGCTGCGCGGCGCGTCGCCAGCCGCGCAGGTCCAGCCGGCGAGGAGGCAGGAACCCACGTATAACAAGGTGCGGCCGAGCTTGCGCAGCGAGGCCGTTGACCGGGTCCGGGTGGTATGCATAAATCGCGCTCAACGGCTCCCGAGCAGGGCTCGCATAGTACGCCCCTCAGGGCGGTGTCGGTCCTTCGCTGACGCGCACCAGATCGGCAGGACGCAGCCACTTGCGAAACGCGCTCTGCACCGCCGCGGCGTCCAGGGCGATGTAACGCCGGGCCGCGGCGGTCGGCTCATCGAGCGCCAGACCCAGGTCGCTGCGCGCCAGCAGTCCGCGAGCGATCTGCTCCACGCCCGATTCGCTCAGGGGGAGCTGGCGCAGCAGGCAGGCCTTGACGCGGGTGAGCTCGTCGGCGCCCGCCGGCGCGTTTTGCATCGCCGTGACCTCGCGCGCCACCATGTTGGCGGCCTTGACGACATTTTCGGGGTCGCTGGCGTACTCGACCAGGTAGACGCTGCGCGTTCTGCCGGCCTGCAACAGCGATTGCACCGAGTACACCAGGCCGGAATTCTTGCGCAGATCGATGCTGAGCCGCGTTGCATAGAAGCTTCCGCCCAGCACGGCGTTGCCCAACTGCAAGGAGTAGTAGTCGGGATCGGAGCGCGTGAGCGCGAGTGTGTGCGCCAGCACGACCCGATCCTGCACACGGCTCGCATCCGGCACCACGACAGTGCCCGGTCCGTTGGGAGGCGCAGGCGGCAGGTCGATGATGGGCGCGGGGCCGCTGGCGCTCCAGGCGCCGAAATACCTGTCGATGGCAGAGCGCGCGGCGGCGGCAGTCACCTTGCCGATGACCACGATGGTGGTGAGATCGGGCCGGAACACCCTGGCGTAGTAGCTACGTACCGCCGCCGGCGTGAGTGAGCGCACCGTCTCGGGCGTGGCCATGCGCAGACTGGGATCATCCGCCGGAAACAATGCCGCGCGCAGCGAGCGCTGTGTCAGAAAGCCGGGGCTCGCGTTGCGCGCCGCGACACCCGCAGCGACCTGGCCGCGGATCAGCTCCATGGCTGCGTCGGGCAGCGCCGGGTGCAGTTCATTGTCGGCCAGCAGTTGCACCGCGCGCTCGAAATGCTCCCCCAGAGACTGCACGGAGAAGTCCGTTCCGGCATGCTCGCGGGCGCCGATCGCATCCAGCGCCTGCTGGAACGCGACCCGGTCGAGCCGCTCGCTGCCGTAGGTCAGGAGCCGCTCGAGCAACTGCGCGACACCCTCCTGGCCCTCGAGCTCTTCGGTCTCGGGGCGATTGCGGATGTGGCCGTACACGCTCACCGTGTCGCTGACATCCTCGCTCTGCACGATCAGAGTGAGACCGTTCGGCAGGGTGCTGACGATCGGATGCAGGGTCGAGGGCGGCACTTCCAGACGCTGCAGCGCCTTTTGCGCCCAGGCGGGCAAGGCGGTCGGGTGGGCCTCGCCGAGCGAGATCGCCTCCTGCCCGCCGAACCTGCCGTGCGCGGCCATCGGCTGACCCGAGCCGCGCGGCAGCATGACCCCGGTGATGGCGTGATCGAGGTCGAGATACTGGCGCGCCACCCGGTTGACGTCCGCGACCGTGACCTGCTCGATGCGCGCCAGATCCTCGTCGGGAGAGCTCAGCCCGTACAGCGCCAGCGCCTCCGACCACACCGCGGCGAGCTCGGCGATGTTGTCGCGCTGGAACTGCGCCGCGCTGCGCTCCTGGAGCTTCGCCGCCTCGACGAGCTCCGGCGGGACGCCGTCGCGCGCGACGCGCGCCAGTATCGCGCGCACCTCGCGCTCGAGGGCCTTGGGGTCATCTCCGCTGGTAAAGGAGAGCATCGCGTAGGCAAGGGCTGCCTGCGGCAGCGGATCGAGCGCGAACTCCGCGGCCACTGCCTTGCCCGCGGGTACCAGGCCGTACAGATCGAAGCGCCGGCTGCTGAGCACGTCCGCGAGCACCTCCAGCGCGGCGAAGTCGGCAGCGCGCGGACCGGGAGTGCGCAGCGCGATCATGAGCGTGCCGCTGGGCCGGTCGGTGTCCAGCGTGAAGGCGGTGGGTCGCACGGGGCGCAGACGCACCTGCGGCTTGGGAGGCAGTTTCTTCGCCCGGATGTCCCCGAACAGCAGTTTCACCTCGCTCAGGGTCGCCACCGGGTCGAGGTCCCCGGCGATCACCAGGATGGCGTTGTTGGGCGCGTACCAGGTATCGTGGAAGCTCTTCAGCATGCGCGCGCTGGTCTTCTCGAACGAGGGTCGGGTACCGAGCGCATCGTGGGCGTAGGGGGTGCCTGCGAACATGCTGGCGCGCAACTTCTCGAACAGCACGTAGGCCGGCTCGGACAGGTCCTGCGCGACCTCCTGCTCGATCGCGCCGCGTTCATGGCGCCACTCCTGCGGTGAGTAGAGCACGGCGCGCATGCGCAGCGCCTCGATGTGCAGCGCCACGTCGAGATCCTCGGCCGGCACGGTGAACAGGTATTGGGTAATGCCCTCGCGCGTATTGGCGTTGAAATCACCGCCGACGACACTGCCGATATCCGCGAGCTGGTCGGCGCTGAGGCCGGGGCTGCCGCGGAACATCATGTGCTCCTCGGCGTGCGCCGTTCCGGGGAACCCCACGGGCGCCTCGTCCGAGCCCACCAGGTAATTCACCGCGGTCGCCACCACCGGCGCCAGCGTATTGCGCACGATGACGACACGCAGGCCGTTGGCGAGCGTGGCGCGCAACACCCCGGTGTCCCCGGCGGCGCTCTCGGCCGCGCGGGCGGTGCCGAGCGCGGCCGCCGTGCAGCATGAGAGCGCAACGAGGGCGGCGAGCGACGCCCGCCGTGGTCGGCGCCGGTAAGCGTGATGCGGCATGACGGATTTCCGGTGTTCGGAAGGGGCGCCAGTATAAGCGATCACCTCACGCCGCCATGTTCCGCCACAAATCATCCCCGCCGTGTCGCTTTTGCATCACCAGTGGCGCCGCCTCGCGCGCTGAACTGGTCGCCGTACCCGGAACGATTGGTTCCGCACTGAACAGGACAGGAGACAACATGACTACATTGACATCGAGGCTCCGGGCCGGCGTGCTCGGCATGGCACTGGCAGGGGGCGTGACGGCATGGCCGGCGTACGCCTGCGCGGACGAGCGCGCCGAGGGCTCGAAGCAGTCGGACATTGGCGTCGTGACCGGCCTGGCGGTCGGTGCGGCGGCGGGCGGTCCGTTCGGCGCGGTGCTGGGCGCGGCAGCCGGGGCCTTGCTCGGTGACCGCTATCACCGGCAGGCGCAAGCCTCGGCGGCGCTGGCGGCCGATCTGCACCACAGCGAGGCGGAGCGCAGCCGCCTGTCCCAGAGTGTCGCGCAGCTCGACGGCTCGCTCACGCAGGCCCAGGCGCACGGTGCGCAGCTCGATCAGACCCTGCAGCAGACTGACGAGCTCGCTATCGACGTGAGCTTTCGCACCGACGACGACTCGATCAACGCGCGCGTGATGTCGCCGCTGCTGAAACTCGGGGCGCTGCTGGCGGCCATGCCGCAGGCCCGCGTGCGGATCGCCGGCTACGCGGATCCGCGCGGCTCGGAGGCCTACAACCGCGAGCTGTCGCTGCGCCGCGCCCAGGGTGTCGCGGCGGTGCTGATGACGGCCGGAGTCGCCCCCGAGCGCATCCTCATCGAGGCACACGGCAAGACCGAGTCGAGCAGCGCAGACGGGGACCTCGATGCCTACGCGTTCGACCGGCGCGTAACGGTGCGCCTGGAGCTTCCCACCTCCGGCCAGGTTGCCCGCAGTGACTAGCGCGTGCGCCGCGTCCCCGCCAGGCGCGCCGCGGGAGGGCAGGCCCGCGGCGCGCGTTCGCGCTAGAATTTCCTGGCATGCATACCTGTGCGGCACGCTCGTGAGCACTGCCATCGTTCGGCTGGAGGGCGGGGTCGAAGCCGAGGTGTCCGAGCTGCCGGCCGAGCGCCTGATCGCCGGCGCGCCCGAAGTGCAGGTGCGGAATTTCTTCACCGACTCCAGCCAGCAGTTCTTCGCCGGCCGCTGGTCGGCGAGCCGCGGCAAATGGCGCGTGCGTTACACCGAGAACGAGTTGTGCGTGATGACGGCCGGGCGCGTCACCATCGAGAGCGCCACCGGCGAGCGCAGCAGCTTCGGACCCGGGGACGCGTTCGTGGTCCCCGCCGGCTTCGTCGGTACGTGGGAAGTCGTAGAGGACTGCTCGAAGATCTACGCGGTGTTCGAAGCGCGCGCCTGAGAAAGCAGGCGCCTGAGGTGCGCGGCGCCCCTGAATACGCAGGGCGCGCCGCCATCAGACATAACACTTTTTTCTTGAAGCCCGTCGCAGTTCCGTGACGGGCGTCCGGCGGCGCGCGTGCGCCCGGTGCGACAGTACGTGGGTGTGTGGGAATTTCAGATCCTTCGGAGGTCGCTCGTCGTGGAAACCATAACTGTCGCTGCCTCGCGCAGCAGCGTGTTCAGTCTGTCGGAGATGGAAATGCTGGTGGGCAGCGCCATCGTGATCGCGGTGCTGGCGTGGATGGTGCTGTCGCGCGTGCGTCGCGACCGCAACCCGCCGCACGCTTAAGAGCGAAGCCGCACACTCGAGCTCGCCGCGGCGCCGCGGCCCGCCCCGCTCGCTATTGCCCGCGCAGCACGGCGCTCAGCGTGCTGAAGATCTGGTCGATCTGCGACTGCTCGATGATCAGCGGCGGCGAGAGCGCGATGATGTCGCCCGTCTGGCGCACCAGCACGCCGCGCTCGAAGCATTTGATGAACACCTCGAAGGCCCGCGCGCCGGCTTTGCCGGGGATGGATTGCAGCTCCAGTCCCAGGATCAACCCGTAATTCCTGACGTCGATGACATGCGGCAGGTCGCGCAAGGCATGGGCGGCGTCCTCCCAGTACTGCGCCAGGGACTTGGCGCGCGTCAGCAGACCTTCACTGCGATACAACCCCAAGGTGGCGAGTGCGGCCGCGCAGGCCACCGGATGCGCCGAATAGGTGTAGCCGTGGAACAGCTCGATGCCTTCCGGGCCCTGCATGAAAGCCTCGTGGACGGCGTGGCTCACGAGCACGGCGCCCATCGGCACGCAGCCGTTGGTCAGCCCCTTGGCGAGGGTGATGATGTCGGGCGTGACGCCAAACTCCTGCGCGGCGAATGGCGCACCGGTGCGGCCGAAGCCAGTGATCACCTCATCGAAAATCAACAGGATCCCGTGGCGGTCGCAGATCTCGCGTAGCCGCTGCAGGTACCCGCGCGGCGGGATCAGCACACCGGCGGAGCCCGCGATGGGCTCGACGATCACCGCGGCAATGCTGGATGCATCGTGCAGCGTCACCAGCCGCTCGAGCTCCTCGGCCAGCTGCGCCCCGTGCGCCGGCGCGCCGCGCGAGAAGGCGTTCCTCGCCGGATCATGCGTGTGCGGCAGGTGGTCGACCCCCGGCAGCAGCGCCCCCGACCAGGTCTTGCGGTTCGGCGCGATGCCGCCCACCGAGATGCCGCCGAAGCCTACGCCGTGGTAGCCGCGCTCGCGCCCGATGAGACGCGTGCGCGAGGCCTCACCGCGCGCGCGGTGCCAGGCGAGGGCGATCTTCAGCGCCGTGTCGACCGATTCCGATCCGGAGTTGGTGAAGAACACGTGATCGAGCCGCTCGGGCGCGATTTTCACCAGCTCGTTCGCCAGCGCGAACGCCCCCGGATGACCCATCTGGAAGGGCGGCGCGTAGTCCAGGGTCTCGAGCTGGCTCGCGACCGCCTGAGTGATCTCCCGGCGGCCGTGTCCCGCGTTGACGCACCACAGTCCCGCGACCGCATCGAGGATCTGTCGCCCCTCGGGGGTCCAGTAGTGCATGCCGCTCGCTTTCGCGAGCAGCCGGGGTTTCGCCTTGAACTGGCGGTTGGCGGTGAAGGGCAACCAGAACGCTTCGAGTTCCGATCGGCTCAACGGGGCGCTGGCGTTCGACATGGCGGGCTCGGTGCAGAGGATTCGGGGCGAGATGATAAATAAAGTGGACAAGACCGGCCACTGGGGCGATATTTTCGCCTTTCTTGTCTAAGATCCTAAACACCATGAGCGTCGACGTCGGCGCGCGCCTGCGCGGTATCCGCACCACCTTCGGCCTCTCGCAGCGCGAGCTTGCCCGCCGCGCCGGGGTGACCAACGGGCTCATATCCCTCATCGAGCAGAACCGCGTGAGCCCCTCGGTGAGCTCGCTGAAGAAGGTGCTCGACGGTGTGCCGATGTCGCTCGCCGAGTTCTTCACCCTGGACCTGAGCGCTACACCGCGGGCTTTTTTCAGCGCCGACGATCTCGTGGAGCTGGGCAATCCGCAAGTCTCCCTGCGGCTGGTGGCGGCGCAGCGCCCCGGGCGGCAGCTGACGCTGCTGCACGAGCGCTACGCGGCCGGCGCGGCGACCGGCGAGGAAATGCTCACGCACCGCGGCGAGGAGGCCGGCGTCGTGATCCGCGGGCGCATCGAGCTCACGGTGGGCGGCGCCGTGCGCGTGCTGGGACCCGGCGAGGCCTATTATTTCGCCAGCCAGCTCCCGCATCGCTTCCGCAACGTCGGGCGCGAAGCGTGTGAGATCATCAGCGCCTGCACTCCACCGACCTTCTGAAGGCTCACCGCAGTCATGAACGCAATACCCCAGACGACCTCCTGGCACGAGCGCGCCCGCACGCTCAGTTTCCGCACTCAGGCCTTCATCGACGGGCGGTACCTCGACGCCGCCTCCGGTGCCACCTTCGACACCATAAATCCCGCCACCGGCAAGCTCCTGGCGCGGGTTGCCGCGGGTGACGAGGAGGACATCAACCGCGCGGTCGACTGTGCCCGCGCCGCATTCCGCAAGGGCGTGTGGGCGAATCTCGCGCCCGCGAAGCGCAGGAAAATCCTGTTGCGCTTTGCAGAGGCGATCCTGAAGCACACCGAGGAGCTCGCGCTGCTCGAGACCCTCGACATGGGCAAGCCCATCTCCGACAGCCTCAAGATCGACATCCCGGGCGCGGCGCGCTGCCTGCAGTGGTATGCCGAGGCGATCGACAAGGTGTACGACCAGGTGGCGCCCACCGGAGCGGGTGCCCTCGCGCTCATCACGCGCGAGCCCATGGGGGTCGTGGGGGCGATCGTGCCGTGGAATTATCCGCTGCTGATGGCGGCCTGGAAAATCGCGCCCATTCTCGCGGCGGGCAACTCTCTGGTGCTCAAGCCCTCGGAGAAGTCGCCCCTCACCGCGCTGCGGGTCGCGGAGCTGGCGGTGGAGGCGGGAGTTCCGGCGGGGGTGCTGAACGTGGTGCCGGGTTTCGGGCAGACCGCCGGCAAGGCGCTCGCCCTGCACATGGACGTCGACTGCATCGCCTTTACCGGCTCGACGGCGACCGGCCGGATGATCATGCAGTACGCCGGTCAGTCGAACTTGAAGCGCGTGTCGCTCGAATGCGGCGGCAAGTCGCCCAACATCGTGCTGGCGGATTATCCGGACCTCGACAAGGCGGCAAGCGCCGCGGCCGACGCCATCTTTTCCAACCAGGGAGAGATGTGTTCCGCCGGCTCGCGCCTGCTGTTACAGGAAGGCATCAAGGAAGCGGTGCTGGAGAAAGTGCAGGCGCTCAGCCGCAAGCGCCCGCCGGGCGATCCGCTCGATCCCGCGACGCAGCTCGGCGCGATCGTCGACGAAACGCAGATGAAGCGGGTGCTGGGTTACATCGAGGCCGGCCGGCGCGACGGCGCCAGCATCCGCGTCGGTGGCCGCCGGGTGCGCGAGGACAGCGGCGGCTACTTCATCGAGCCGACGGTGTTCGAGGGGGTGAAGCCCGCCATGACGATTGCGCGCGAGGAGATCTTCGGCCCGGTGCTGTCGGCCATCACCTTCAGGACCGTCGACGAGGCGATCGAGATCGCCAACGACGTGATCTATGGCCTCGCATCCGCGGTATGGACCCGTGACGTCACCACCGCGCATCGCGTGGCGCGCGCGCTGCGCGCCGGCACGGTGTATGTCAATTGCTACGATGCCGATGACCTGACCGTGCCGTTCGGGGGCTTCAAGCAGTCGGGCATGGGACGCGATAAGTCGCTGCACGCGCTGGAGAAGTATACGGAGCTGAAGACCACATGGATCGACTTGTCCTGACGATGAGAGCGCCGCAGGGGCTCGAGCTGTCGTGACCGCGCGGTGCCCCGCCCGAGCGCGTGAGTGTGCAGTCGCTCAAGTTTCTCGCCAGCGCGCCCCGCGGCTTTGCCGACCTCGTGGCGCGGGAACTGGGCGCGTGTGGCGCGGCGCAGCTGCGCGAGCGCTCGACCAGTGTGGCGTTCGCCGGCACGCTGGAGAGTGCCTATAGAGCCTGCCTGTGGTCGCGCGCCGCCAACCGGGTGTTTCTCGAGCTCGCGCAGTTCGAGGCGCGCGACGCGGATGAGTTTCACGCGGCCGTGCGCCGCATCGACTGGGCCGCTCACCTGGGGCCTGCGACTACGCTGGCGTGCGACTTCAGCGGGCGGCACCCCGCGATTACTCATAGTCACTTCGGGGCGCTGAAGCTCAAGGACGGCATTGTCGATGCGCTGCGCTTCGCCACCGGCACGCGGCCGGACGTGGCGCTCGAGCGCCCGGGCGTCCGGGTGCACGCGCATGCGCGCGGCACTGACATCACCGTGTCCATCGACCTCTCGGGTGACAGCCTGCACCGGCGCGGTTACCGCGGCACGGCCGGGGAAGCGCCGCTCAAGGAGAACGTCGCAGCGGGAGTGTTGCTGCGCTGCGGCTGGCCGGAGCTGGCGGCGCAGGGCGCGGAGTTTCTCGATCCGATGTGCGGCTCCGGCACGTTGTGCATTGAAGCGGCGCTGATCGCCGCCGATCGGGCGCCGGGACTCGGGCGCGATTATTTCGGTTTCCTCGCCTGGCGCGGCCACGATGCGGCCTTGTGGGCGCGCCTGCGGGAGGAGGCCGAGGCGCGCGCGGCCGCGGGCGAGGCTGTGGCGCAGGTCACGGTGCGCGGAACGGATCGCGACCCCACCGCCATCCGCAGCGCGCGCGACAACGCCGCGCGCGCCGGTGTCGGGCGGCTAGTGCGCGCGGACACGGGCGTGTTGGCCGATGCGGCCCCGCTGGCGGCGCGCGCTGCGGATCGGCCCGGACTCCTGTGCACCAATCCTCCCTACGGCCTGCGCATGCAGGACCGCGAGGGCGCGCGGACGGTGCACCGCGAGCTGGGCGCCGTGCTGCGCGAGCGTTTCCAGGGCTGGAACGCCGCGGTGCTCACCGGAGCGCCCGAGCTCGGCATGGAGCTTGGCCTGCGCGCGCATCGCACGCACAGCGTGTGGAACGGCGGGATCGAGTGCCGGCTGCTGCGCATCAAAGTGGTCCCGGAGAGCGCCCGCGCGCCGGGGACACTCGGCAAGGGCGCGGCGCGCCTCGCAGACACACCCGGGGCGCGCATGTTCGCCAACCGGCTCGGGAAGAACCTGAAGCGACTGCACAGCTGGGCGGAGCGCGAGAGTGTTTCATGCTACCGGGTCTATGACGCCGACATGCCGGAGTACGCCTTCGCCATCGATTTGTATCGGGCCATCGAACCGGATGAGTTGTGGCTGTACGTCCAGGAGTATGCGGCGCCGGCGCAGATCGAGCCGCAGGCCGTGCGCAGGCGGCGCGGCGAGGTGCTGGCGATGCTGCCGGGCACGACGGGCGTTGCGCCCGAGCGCATCCGTGTGCGCACGCGGCGCCGCACCCGGCGCGGGGAGCAGTACGACAAAGTGGGCGCGCAGGCTCGCTTCCACGTCGTCACCGAAGGGGGCTTGAGATTCCGGGTGAACTTCGAGGATTATCTGGACACCGGACTGTTCCTCGATCAGCGCACGACGCGCGCCAGGCTGCGGGACGCAGCGCGCGGCAAGCGCTTCCTGAACCTGTTTGCCTACACCGGTGCCGCCACGGTCTACGCCGCCGCGGGCGGCGCGGCGAGCACCACCTCGGTCGACCTGTCCAGAACCTATATCGAGTGGGGGCGGCGCAATCTCGCTCTCAACGCCCTGACGGGCGAGGCCCATGCGTGGGTACAGGCGGACTGCCGTGAATGGCTGACGGACGCGGCGCGCGGATCGCAGCGCTTCGATCTGGTGTTTCTCGATCCGCCGACCTTTTCGAACTCCAAACGCATGCAGGGCGTGCTCGATATCGAACGCGATCACCCCGAGCTCATCGACGCCTGCGCGCGGTTGCTGGCGCCGCAGGGGTTGCTGCTCTTCTCGACCAACGCGCAGCGCTTCCGCCTGCAGGAGCAGCTCGCCGAGCGCTACCAGATTCGCGACCTGTCGGCGGCCACCTTGCCGAGGGATTTCGAGCGCAATCCGCGCATTCACCGCTGCTTCGAGGTGCGCCCAAGGGCTCCCCAGCCCTGCGCTGAGCCTTAGCTTTCCACCAGGGTCTTCAGCCTCGACAGCACCTGATCCCACTGAGCGGAGACCCGGCCGAGGTACTCCTTGAGCTCGTTCAGCGGCGCCGGATCGAATGCGAACCGGCTTTCGCGCCCCGAGCGAACGCTGTGCACGATACCGGCGCACTCCAGCACCCGCAGGTGCTTGGTGATCGCCTGCCGGGTCATTCTCGAGCCACCGGTCAGCTGAGCGATGGAACGCGGCTCCCCGCCGCAGAGCGTCGTGACGAGCGACAGGCGTGTCTCATCAGCCAGCGCCGCAAACACCGCAGCATGATGCCGCCGCTTCGCGGCGCTCAGGTCACTGCCGACGCGCGACATGGCTCTCGATGTTCTTCATCTGCTGGGTCCAGCCGCCGTCATTCATGCGGAACGCCTCCGCGCGGCGGTTCGCGGGCACTTTGTCGAAGCCGGACTCGGTGAGCAGCAGTAGCGTCCCGGTCGCGGTCTTCTCCAGCCGGAACTCGACCAGCGTGGGTGTCTCCTTCGAGTAGTCGATCTTCGGATCGATGCCGTAGGGGTGCCAGGTGAAACTGAAGAGGCTCTCGGGCTCGATCTTCTGTACCACCGCCTGCCAGCGGACATGCTCGTAGCCGGGGTGGGTGATCTGGCCCTGCGAGAGCTGACCGGCTACGAACGGACCCTCCAGCTTCACGTGAAACCACTCGCCGAACTCGCGATGGTCGGTGAGTGCGCGCCACACCCGTGACACCGGCGCCTTGAGCTCGATGCGTTTCTCGATGCGCTCGTTCATATGAGCAACCTCCGAGTTGCATATTAGCGGGGCCCACGGAGATACGCAACCTTGAGGTTGCGAGATGGCGCCCGGCGCCGACAGCGATGACCTCGCGTTGGTCGTCGCGGCCTCAGGGAATACGGTGTCGTGTCGGGAGTCTCCCGAGGAGCTCGCCCGCCTCGCCCCGATACGGACCTCCGTTGCTCACCTGGTGGAATACAGCGATGTACCCCATCCGTGGGATGACGCCGACGTCGGCGGTCGGGTAAATAACCGATTGAGGAGGACACGGCTGCGGCGCGTAATCCAGGCAACGGGAACCGCTGACGGCACGTTGAAATTGTTCGACGCACCGGCTGCGGACAGCGTGTCCACCAGGGATCGAGATAGGGACGTGCCACGCTGCGAAGGAGATCACATGCAGACCCTGGTGCGGGTCGTCGTGGCTCTGGTGATCGTGTTGCTGTTGCTGGTGGTGGTGCTGCCGCTGCAGCTGATCAGTATGCTGGTCGAGAACGATCCGCAGTCCGAGCCCGAGAACGAGAGCAAATCCGCCGACGACCTCGAGCCAGGCCGCCCCGACTCCCGCGGCTCGGGCCGCCGCCACATCCGCGTCGGTGGAAACGCCGCCTCGAATTCGCAGTGAGGCGATTAATACTCGCTAATGATCTGAAAATAGTGCATTTTACTTCCGAGCCGGTGGTCGGGCCTGTGGTGAGCCGATTTACAGCCTGATGCCGCTCAGGTAGCGTCGATCCGATACAGGCCCCGCCGCTGACCCGACGGGGCCTTTGTCGTTTGTGAACCGGAGAGCTCAAAGTGATGTCTGAAGGTCGTGGCCCGCCAGTGGTGGCGATCGTCGGGGCTACCGGGGCGGTGGGCGTGGAGTTGATTCGCTGCCTGGAGGAGCGAGCCTTTCCGTTATCGGAGCTGCGGCTGTTCGCCTCGGCGCGTTCCGCCGGCAAGATGCTCGCGTTCCGCGGCCAGAGCCTCCCGGTGCGCGAATTGAACGAGCACAGCTTCAGCGGTGTCGACATCGCGCTGTTCTCCGCCGGCGGCAGCACCTCGAAGCGCTTCGCGCCCATTGCCGTGCGCGCGGGCGCCACCGTGGTCGACAACTCGTCCGCGTTCCGCATGGATGCCGGCGTGCCGCTGGTGGTGCCGGAGATCAATCCGCACACGCTGCGCACTCACCAGGGAATCATCGCCAATCCCAACTGCTGCGCCATCATCGCCATCACGCCGCTCTGGCCGATCCACCGCAGCAACCGCATCCGGCGGCTGACGCTGGCCACCTACCAGGCCGCCTCCGGCGCCGGCGCCGCGGCGATGCAGGAGCTGCTCGAGTCCACGCGCGCCTATCTCGAGGGTCGTGCCTATCAACACAAGGTGCTGCCGCACCCGTACGCGTTCAATCTCTTCAGCCACAACACCAGCATCGACCCGGTGACCGGCTACAACGACGAGGAGACCAAGGTCATCCAGGAGACCCGCAAGATCTTCGGCGATCCCGACATCCGCGTCTCGGCCACCTGCGTGCGGGTGCCGGTGCTGCGGGCGCACTCGGTGGCGATCACTCTCGAGTGTGAGCGGCCGATCACGCCCTCGCAGGTGCGCGAGCTGCTGCAGAGCGCTCCGGGCGTGAAGCTGGTGGACGACGCGCAGCGCAACTACTTCCCGATGCCGCAGGACGCCTCCGGTCAGGACCCGATTCTCGTCGGCCGCATCCGCCAGGACCTGAGCGATCCGGGCGGACGCTCCATCTGCCTGTTCGTGGCGGGTGATCAGCTGCTGAAGGGCGCGGCTCTCAACGCGGTACAGATCGCGGAGGCTTTGTGAACGGGAGCCCGCCGGCGGGCGCGCGCAGTTACAACAGGTCCCGCAAGCGGTAGTACAGCATCGCCAGCACCAGCGCGGGGCGGCGCAGGGCGGTGCCGCCCGGGAAATTGCGATGCGGAATCCGTGCGAACACATCGAAGCGCCCGGCGATTCCGCTGATGGCTTCGGCCACCAGCTTGCCGGCAATCCCGGTAAGGGCGATGCCGTGCCCGGAAAAGCCCTGCAGAAAGTAAACGTTCGGCGCCAGGCGGCCGAAATGCGGCGCGCGATTGAGCGTGATGTCGACCTCCCCACCCCAGGCGTACTCGATCCGAGCGTCCTGCAATTGCGGAAACACCGCGAGCATGCGCGCGCGGGTGGCGCTCGGGGCATCGAAGGAGCTGAACCCGGAGTAGTTCACCCGCCCGCCGAACAGCAGGCGGTGATCGGCCGAGCGCCGGAAATAATCCAGCACCCAGTTCATGTCGCTGACCGCCGCGTTGTTGGTGATGAGCTGTCGCGCGCGCTCCGCCCCCAGGGGTGCGGTCGCCACGATGTAAGTTGCCACGGCCATGATCTTGGAGGCGAGTGTCGGGGCGGTGGCGCCCAGGTAGACATTGCCGCACAGCGCCAGGTAGCGCGCGCGCACCTCTCCCTGCGGAGTGCGGATGTGCACCTGCGAGGCGCCCGCGGGCGCAAAACCCGTGGCGCGGGTTCCCTCGAAGATGCGCACCCCCAGGCCCTCGGCCGCTGCCGCGAGTCCCAGGGTGTAGTTGAGTGGGTGCAGATGACCGCTGTTCGGGTCGTAGAGGGCGCCGCGGTAGCGCTCGGTCGCGAGGATTGCGCGCAGCTCCTCGCGCGGCACGTAGCGCACGCTCGTGTAGCCGTAGCGCTCGCGCAGCTCGCGAACTTCCGCGTGCAACTCACGCTCGTGGCGCTCCTTGATGGCGGCGTGCAGGTACCCCGCCGCCCAGTCACAGTCGATCGAGAAGCGCCCGATCAGCTCGCGCATCAGCGCCAGGCCCTCGACCGAGACGTCCCACACCGCGCGCGCGGCCCCCGCGCCGATGAGCCGTGCCAGTTTGCTCTGGCCGGCCGCGATGCCATAGATCGCCTGCGCGCCGCTGCGCCCCGAGGCGCCCCAGCCCACACGCTGCTCTTCGAGCAGCACCACGCGCAGGCCCGCGAGCGCCAGGTGCAGCGCGGTGGAGCAGCCGGCGATGCCTGCGCCGACCACGCACACATCGCAGTCGATGCCGTCCGCGAGCGCGGGACGCTCCGGTGCGCGCTGCGATGAGGCGGCGTAGTACGAACCCACGTGTTGCACGCGTCCCATGATCTGCTTCCCAGGCGTGCGGGTGTTTAAGATATTCTGACGCCCCGCCGGGCGGGGGAGGGGCGCAGGATAGCCAGCGGGAGCGGCGCGCGGCAAATCCATTCAGGCCGCCGTGATTCACGCAACGGCCGTACTTAGGGCATTACCGCACTTCCACCCCGATGCGCAACTGAGGCTTCCTGCCTGCAGCTGTGGTCTAATAGGGACGTTTTTGGGAGACTTCGCCGGTGCGGTTTGTTTAAGATACTAAACACCGCCCGGGCTGCAACCCGCCATGGCACCCGCGCGCCCACTCATAGGCATTCCGGCCGACCGGCGAATGGTCGGTGCACACCCGTTTCACATGGTGGGGGAAAAGTATGCGCGCGCGGTGCTGGATGCGGCGGGCGCGGCGCCGCTGCTGATCCCCTCACTGGCAGATGAGCTGGGGTTCGATGAGCTGTTGCAGCGCCTGGATGGACTGCTGTTCACCGGCAGTCCTTCGAACGTCGAGCCGCATCGCTACGCGGGCCCTCCGAGCGCTCCCGGCACCCTGCATGACCCGGCGCGCGATGCCACGACGCTCCCCCTCATCCGCAAGGCCGTGCAGGCGGGGGTGCCGGTGTTCGGCATCTGCCGCGGTTTCCAGGAGATGAACGTCGCCTTCGGCGGCACCTTGCACCAGCGGCTGCACGAGGTGCCGGGACATCTCGATCATCGCGACGACGGCACGCAACCGCTCGAGGTGCAGTACGGCCCGGCTCACGACGTGACGCTCGAGCCCGGCGGGGTGCTGCGCGCACTCGCGCCGGGCGATCGTATCCAGGTGAATTCGCTTCACAACCAGGGCATCGATCGACTGGGGGCGGAGCTGGCGGTCGAGGCGCGGGCGCCGGATGGGGTGATCGAGGCGTTTCGCGTGCGCGATGCGCAGCGCTTTGCGCTGGCGGTGCAGTGGCACCCGGAGTGGCAGGTGATGAGCAATCCGTTTTCGCGCGCGCTGTTTGCCGCCTTCGGGCAGGCGAGCCGCGAGCGCGCGTCAGTCAAGGAAAGGCCTTAGCGTATGGTGAGTGAGATCCGGCAATTCTTCCGCGATCACGGCATCTCCGAGGTCGAGGCCATCATTCCCGATATGGCCGGCATCGCCCGCGGCAAGATCATGCCGGCGGAAAAGTTCGCCGAGGACGGGGGCATGCGCCTGCCGGAGAGCGTGTTCCTGCAGACCGTGACCGGCGACTACCCGCTGGAGACCGGCACTGCCATGAGCCCGGCGGAAATCGACATCGTGCTCAAGGCCGATCAGAAGACGGTGCGGCGCGTGCCGTGGGCGGCGGAGCCCACCGCGCAGGTGATCCATGATTGCTTCTATTCCGACGGCCGGCGCGTGTCGATGGCACCGCGCCACGTGCTGCGCAACATCGTCGAGCTGTACGCGCAGCGCGGCTGGGATCCGGTGGTGGCACCGGAGCTGGAGTTCTATCTGGTCGAGCAGAACAAGGACGCCGACTACCCGCTCAAGCCCCCCGTGGGTCGTTCCGGGCGCTCCGAGCCCGGCCGCCAGTCCTACAGCATCGCCGCGGTGAATGAGTTCGACCCGCTGTTCGATGACATCTACCAGTTCTGCGAGGACCAGGATATCGAGATCGACACCCTCATCCATGAGGACGGTCCGGCGCAGATGGAAATCAACCTCATCCACGGCCAGCCGCTCGACCTGGCGGATCAGGTGTTTCTCTTCAAACGCACCGCGCGCGAGGCGGCGCTGCGCCACAAGATGTACGCCACCTTCATGGCGAAACCGCACGCCAAGGAGCCCGGCAGCGCCATGCACATCCACCAGAGCGTGGTGGACCTGAAGACGCGCAAGAACGTCTTCAGCAATCCCGACGGCACACCCTCGGCGCTGTTTTTCGCCCATATAGGCGGGCTGCAGAAGTACATGCCCGCGGCCATGGCGCTGTTCTGCGCCAATGTGAATTCCTACCGACGCCTGACGCGCTACCTGTCCTCGCCCATCAACGTTCACTGGGGCTACGACAACCGCACCGCGGGGCTGCGTGTGCCCATGTCGGATGCGCAAGCCCGCCGCGTCGAGAATCGGGTCGGCGGCGCGGACGCCAATCCCTACATCGCCATCGCCGCCTCGCTCGCCTGCGGCTACCTCGGCATGGTCGAGGGCGCGCAGCCGAGCGATCCGATCGTCGGCAGCGCGCATGATCTGCCTTTCGGGCTGCCACGCTCGCTCGATGAGGCCCTGCGGGCGCTGCGCGCCTGCGAGCCGCTGGTGAAGCTCATGGGCGAGGCGTTCATCGAGGCCTACACCCTCGTCAAGGAAGCCGAGTACGAGGTGTTTCTGCAGGTGATCAGCTCCTGGGAGCGCGAGCACCTGCTGCTGAACGTCTGATCGATGGGCTGCCGGGCCGGTTATACAAGAACAGGCGTCGTGATCAGCGCGCCCCGCTCCACTCGCCTCGGCGCAGCCCTGGCGGCGCTGCTCGCCGCCGGCGCGGGATGCTCGCGCCAGGCTGCGCATGCGACCCCCGCAGCGGGGGCCGAGAAGGTTCTCAACGTCTACAACTGGTCCGACTACATCCAGCCGTCGGTGATTGCAGATTTCCAGAACGCATACGGCATCCGCGTCAATTACGACGTGTTCGACTCGAACGAGATCCTCGAGACCAAGCTCCTCACCGGTCATACCAACTACGACGTCGTGGTGCCGTCGGGCGCCTTTCTCGAGCGCCAGATCCAGGCCGACATCTACCAGAAGCTCGACAAGTCCCTGCTGCCGAATCTCAAGAACGTCGATCCGGACGTGGCGCGCGCCGAGGCGCTGTACGATCCCGGCAACCAGTACAGCGTCGACTACATGTGGATCACCTCGGGGGTGGGCTATAACGTCGCGGACATCCGTGCGCGTATGCCGGATGCGCCGGTGGACAGCTGGCGCATGCTGTTCGATCCGGCGGTGGTGTCGAAATTCCAGGACTGCGGCGTGTCGCTCCTCGATGCGCCCTCCGAGGTGGTCGCCACGGTGCTGCTGTTCATCGGCCGCAAGCCCGGCAGCAACTCGCCCGATGACCTCAAGGCCGCCGAGCAGGTGCTGAAGGCCATGCGTCCGTACGTGCGCTACGTGGACTCCTCGCGCTACATCGACAACCTCGCCAACGGCGACATCTGTCTGGCGATGGGCTGGTCGGGGGACGTCAAGCAGGCGCACGATCGTGCCGCGGAGGCGGGCAAGGGCGTCGAGCTCGCGTATACCATCCCGCGGGAGGGCGCCATCAGCAACTACGACGTGCTCGCCATCCCGGCAGATGCGCCGCACGTGCGCAACGCCCACCTGTTCATCAATTACCTGCTACGGCCCGAGATCGCGGCCAGAAACTCCAATCTCATCAAGTACGCGAACGCCGTCACGGCCGATATCCAGCCGCTCGATCCCGGCGTGCGCAGCGATCCGGGTGTGTATCCGCCGCCCGAGGTGCGCGCACGGCTCAGCCCGGAGCGCCCGCGGCCGCCGGCGTACCAGCGCCTGCTGACACGCATGTGGACGCGCTTCAAGAGCGGCAAGTGAAGAGCGCAATCCCGAACGTGAATGTCATGCCACCCGCGGCCGATCCCGACTCCGCCTACGTGCGGATCGCGAACCTGACCAAGCGCTTCGGCGATTTCATGGCCGTGGACGACGTATCGCTCGACATCCGCCGCGGCGAGATCTTCTGTCTGCTGGGCGGTTCGGGATCGGGCAAGACCACGCTGCTGCGGATGCTGGCCGGCTTCGAATTGCCGAGCGCCGGGACGATTCGCATCGATGGCGCGGACATGAGCGCCATCCCGCCCTACGAGCGTCCGGTCAACATGATGTTCCAGTCCTATGCGCTCTTTCCGCACATGAGTGTCGAGAAGAATGTGGCCTTCGGACTCGAACAGGAGGGCCGCGGCCGCGAGCAGATCCGCCACCAGGTCGGGGAGATCCTCGACATCGTGAAGATGGGCGGCTTCGGTGCGCGCAAACCGCATCAGCTCTCCGGCGGCCAGCGGCAGCGGGTGGCGCTGGCCCGGGCGCTGGTGAAGCGCCCGAAGCTGCTGCTGCTCGATGAGCCGCTGGCGGCGCTCGACAAGAAGTTGCGCGAGCATACCCAGTTCGAGCTCCTCAACATCCAGCAGCGCCTGGGCGTCACCTTCATCGTCGTCACTCACGACCAGGAGGAAGCCATGACCCTCGGGACGCGCCTCGGGGTCATGAACCACGGCCGGATCGCCCAGATCGGCACGCCCGCCGACATCTACGAATCGCCGGCGACGCGGTTCGTGGCGGACTTCATCGGTTCGGTCAACATGTTCGAAGGCCGGGTGAGCGATGAGGGGTCGGATTGCCTGCGTATTGATTGCACCGAGCTTGGCTGCACGGTGCGCGCGGAGCGCACCGTCAGCTGCACGCGCGGCGCCATCGTGTGGACGGCCATCCGGCCGGAGAAGATCAACATCAGCCGCCAGCCACCCACCGCGGCCGGGCAGCCGGGGCCGGCCGAGAACGCGGTGCGCGGCACGGTGCGGGAGATCGCCTACATGGGGGACATGTCCATCTACCTGGTGCAGATCGACTCCGGCAGGGTGATGCGCGTGACGCTGCCGAACGTCATGCGAGGTGCCGAACGCCCGATCGCGCGCCAGGAGAGCGTCTGGCTCTCCTGGCACGGTTCGAGCCCGGTGGTTCTGACCGAGTAGGGGTCGTTGGTGCGCTTGACCACCGCGTCGGGCAGGCGACTGGTCGCAGGGATTCCCATCCTGTGGCTGCTGGTGCTGTTTCTCATCCCCTTCATCATCGTCTTCCGCATTTCCTTCTCCGAAGTACGCCTGGCGATACCCCCGTACACACCGCTGCTCACCTGGCGCCACGGCTCACCGGTGCTGCAGCTGCACTGGTCGGCCTACAGGTTCCTGTTCACCGACCCCCTGTACGTCAGCTCCTACCTGTATTCGTTGAAGGTGGCCGCCGTCTCGACGCTCTGCTGCCTGGGTCTGGGTTACCCGATGGCCTACGCCATCGCGCGCTCGCACGCCGCAGTGCGCCCGGTGCTGCTGATGCTCATCGTGCTGCCCTTCTGGACCTCGTTCCTGCTGCGCGTGTATGCGTGGATCGGGCTGCTGAAGAACAACGGCGTGATCAACAACGTGCTCATGTACCTGGGCGTCATCCATCATCCGCTCGCGCTGCTGCAGACCGACTTCGCGGTGTACATCGGCATCGTGTATTCGTATCTGCCGTTCATGATCCTGCCGCTGTACGCCAACCTCGAGAAGCACGACGGCACGCTGCTCGAGGCGGCCGCGGATCTGGGCGCGCGGCCGTTGCGGGCGTTTGTGCGCGTGACGCTGCCGCAGTCCCTCGCCGGCATCGTCGCCGGGTCGCTCCTGGTGTTCATTCCGGCGGTGGGCGAGTACGTCATCCCGACACTCCTCGGGCGCACCGACCAGATCATGATCGGCCGCGTGCTGTCGGATGAGTTCTTCGAGAACCGCGACTGGCCGGTCGCGAGCGCGGTCGCGATCGTGATCCTGCTGCTGCTGGTGGTGCCGATCATGCTGTTCCAGCGGCTCGAGCGGCGCGAGCTCGAGGCCGCCAAGTGAGGGCGCGCGGCCTGTTTACCCGCACCGCGCTCGTCCTGGGGCTGGCGTTCCTGTACCTGCCGATCCTGTCGATGATCGTGTTCTCGTTCAACAACTCACGCCTGGTCACGGTGTGGGATACGGCGCACTCTCCCACCCTCAAGTGGTACGTGGCGCTGATGAGCAACGAGCAGATCCTGCGGGCAGCCTGGCTGTCGATCCGCATCGCGTTGATCGCGGCGAGCGCCGCGGTGGTGCTGGGAACGCTCGCCGGGATGGCGCTGACGCGCCTCGGCGCCTTCCGCGGCCGCATGCTGCTGGCCGGGATGACCACCGCGCCGATCGTCATGCCGGAAGTCATCACCGGGCTGTCGCTGCTGCTGCTGTTCGTCGCCATGCAGCAGCTGATCGGCTGGCCGAAGGGTGTGGGGGCGGTCACCATCACGCTTGCCCACATCACCTTCTGCATGGCGTACGTGACCGTGGTGGTGCAGTCGCGCCTGAGCGGGTTCGATGAGGCGCTGGAGGAGGCGGCCATGGATCTGGGCGCGCGCCCGCTGCGGGTGTTCTTGCGCATCACCTTGCCGCTCATCCTGCCGGCGATTGCCTCCGGGTGGCTGCTGGCGTTTACTCTGTCCTGGGACGATCTCGTCATCACGCAGTTCGTCGCCGGACCGGGCTCCAGCACGTTGCCGATGGTCATTTTTTCCAAGGTGCGCTTCGGCGTGACTCCGGACGTCAATGCTCTGGCCACGATCATGGTGCTGATCGTGGCCACCGGCATTGCGGTCTCCACGGCGTGGATGCGCTACCGCCAGCAGCGGCGCGTGCGCGATCTGCAGCTTGCCGCCGCTGCCAACCTGTGAGCCGAGCCATGACTGATGAAGTGCTGGGAATCGACGTCGGCGGCTCCTCGGTGAAGGCCGGCCTGGTCGACCTCAAGGCCGGCCGCCTCACGGGCGAGCTGATTTCCGCGCCCACGCCGCGCCCGTCGACCCCGGTCGCGGTGACCGGCGTGCTGGCGGGGCTGGCCGCGAGACTGCCCGCGGGCGCCGGCCGGGTCGGTGTCGCTTTCCCGAGCGTCATCAAGGACGGCACCGCTTACAGCGCCGCCAACATCGACGCCGCCTGGCTGGGCACCAACGGCGCGGCGCTCGCCTCGCGGGCGCTGGCGCGGCCGGTGCTGTTCCTGAATGACGCGGATGCCGCCGGTCTTGCCGAGATGCGCTTCGGTAGCGGCCGCGGTTGCACCGGCACGGTGGTCATGCTTACTTTCGGCACCGGCATCGGCACGGCGTTGTTCACCGGCGGCAAACTCTTCCCCAACAGCGAGCTCGGGCACCTGGAGCTGCACGGCATGGACGCCGAGAAGTGGGCCTCCGCGCAGGTACGCTCGGCGCAAGGTCTGGACTTTCCCGCCTGGAGCGCGCGCGTCAACGATTACCTGCTGGCGATGCACAAGCTCCTCTGGCCCGACGTGTTCATCCTCGGCGGCGCGGTGAGCGAGCGCTTCGCGGAGTTTGCGCCCCTGCTGCGCTCGCCGGCCGAGCTGCGCCCGGCGTATTTTGCCGGCCAGGCGGGCGTGGTCGGAGCGGCGCTGGCGGCGGCGGAAGCCTGACGGAGACGACGCGTGGCGAGCAAGCTGCCGCAGGTGGGCACGACGATCTTCACGGTCATGTCGCGGCGCGCGCGTGAGCTCGACGCTCTGAATCTCGGTCAGGGCTTTCCCGACTACGATATCGATCCACGCCTCACCGAGCTCGTGGCCGCGGCCATGACCGCCGGGCACAACCAGTACGCCCCCATGGAGGGCCTGCCGGCGCTGCGCGAGCGCATCGCCGCCAAGCTCCTGGCGGTTTATGGCTTGAGCGTCGATGCGGAGAGCGAGATCACGATCACGCTCGGTGCGACCGAGGCGATCTTTTCGGCGGTTCAGGCCGTCATCGGCGCCGGCGACGAAGCCATCGCTTTCGACCCCGCCTACGATTCCTACGAGCCCGCCGTGCGGCTCGCGGGCGGACGCTGCGTGCGGCTGCCGCTCGCGCAGCCGGGTTTTCGCTATGACTGGGAGCGGGCGCGCGCGGCGGTGACTGAGCGCACGCGCCTGGTGCTGTTCAACAGCCCGCACAATCCGGCCTGCACCACGGCCACGGGCGCCGATCTGGATGCGCTGGCACAGCTGATCCACGCTCGGGATATCGTGGTGCTGTCCGACGAGGTGTACGAGCACGTGGTGTTCGACGGCGGCCGGCACAGCTCCGTGCTGACGCATCCGGGACTCGCGCCGCGAAGCTTCGCGGTGTTCTCCTTCGGCAAGACCCTGCACGCCACCGGCGTGCGCGTCGGGTACTGCGTGGCCCCACCGGCACTCACCCGCGAGCTGCGCAAGGTGCACCAGTTCAATACCTTCAGCATCGCCCATCCGTTGCAGCACGCCATCGCGGCGTATCTCGCGGAGCGACCCGACTGCGGCCGCGAGCTCGCCGGCTTCTTCCAGGCGAAGCGCGATCGCCTGCGCAGTGCGCTGACACCCTCCGGCTTTCGCCTGCCGCCGGCGCAGGGGACGTACTTCCAGCTGCTGGACTTCAGCCCCCTTGCGGCGAGCGATGATGCGGACTTCGCCGAGCGGCTGCTGACGCAGGCGCGGGTGGCGACGATCCCCCTGTCACCGTTCTATGCCAGCCCGCAGGCGCTGCCTTTCGTGCGGCTGTGCATTGCCAAGCGGGACGCTACGCTCGATGAGGCGGCCGCGCGGCTCAACGCCTTCGCCGCGCGCCTGCGAAGGGCCTGAACGGCGCGCCCCCGGATCATGAAAAAGCCCACTCTCGTCAATCATCCACCCACGGTCGAGCTGCCGGCCGGCAACCGTCCGCTGGTGGCGCCGATCTACCAGACTGTCAAATTCGAGTTCGATACGCTCGAGGACACCGAACGCTACCTGCGTGGCGAGCGCCCGGGCTTCTTCTACACGCGCGCCTCCAATCCCACCACGCGCCAGCTGGAGCAGCTGCTGGCGCAGCTGCAGGGGCGTGAGGAATGTCTGGTCACCGCCTCCGGCGTCGCGGCGATATCCCACACGCTGCTCACGCTCACCAAGCAGGGTGACCACATCATCTGCTTCGTCGAGACCTACAACCCGAGCCGCTATCTCATCCGCCGCCTGCTGGGCCGCTTCGGCGTGACGCACAGCATGCTTTCCATCGAGGATCTCGCGGGCGTGGAACGCATATTCGCGGCGCAGCCCACGCGCCTGGTGTTCTTCGAGAGCCCGACCAACCCGGTCACCAAGATCGCCGACATCGGCTCGCTCACGCGCCTCGCCCGGGCGGCGGGCGCGCTCGCCGTCATGGACAACACCTTCGCCGGGTTTCACCAGCACGGCGACTACGACGTGGACGTGTTCGTTCACAGCCTCACCAAGTACGCCTCTGGCACCGGCGACGTCATGGGCGGGGCCGTCATCGCGCGCGCCGAGCTGATCCGCCCCATGCGCACCGATTTCGGCGCCCTGGGCGGCACGCTCGACCCGCACGCCGCGTTCCTGATCCTGCGGGGACTGAAGACCTATTTCGTGCGCTACCAGGCACAAAGCGCCAGCGCGGCGCGCATCGCGCAGTACCTCGCCGCGCATCCCGCGGTCGCGCGCGTGCACTACCCGGGCCTGCCCGGCCACCCCCAGCACGCGCTCGCCGCGCGGCAGATGCGCGACTTTGGCACCATCGTCAGCTTCGAGCTCAAGGGCGGCGGGCCGGCGGTGCGGCGCTTCGCCGACACGCTGGAGCTGTTTGCGCTCGCCGCCAGTCTCGGCTCCACCGAGTCGCTGGTGGTGACGCCGCAGATGATGGGTGCCCGGGAGCTGAGCGCCGAGCAGCAGAGAATATCCGCCATTACCGAGGGTACGGTGCGGCTGTCGATCGGGCTCGAGGACCCGGATGACCTGCTCGAGGACCTCAGCCGCGCGCTCGGCGCCGCTTAGTTGGTGATCCGCGCCCCTCGTCGGATGTATAATCCGCCATCACTTGTGGGCGACACGTACGCGTGCGGGGCATTCGTACGATGGCCGATAACCCGCCGCTGCAGGCGCCGGTCTCTCAAATTGGAAGGACGCCTTATGAACATCGAGCCTCCCGCGATGCCCTACGACTTCGCCGATCTCGAGCCGGCCATGTCGCGCGACACGCTGGTGTTCCACTTCCTGCGGCACCAGCGCGTGTGCTTCGACCGCATGCTGACGATGGTGCGCGGCAGCGAGCTCGAGGCGCTGCCCCTGGATGAGTTGATCCGCGTAACCGAGCGCGTTCCGGCGCAGCACGCGCTGTTTCGTTATGCCGCGGAAGTCTGGAATCACAATCTGTTCTGGCGCTCGATGCGCCCGCGCGGCGGCGGCGCGGCGCACGGGGCGGTCGGTGAGCACATCCGCACGCGGTTCGGCTCGTACGAGCGCTTCACACGCGAATTCAAGGAGGCCGCCAGCGCTCAATTTGGCAGCGGCTGGCTGTGGCTGGTGTGGCGGGACGATGCGCTCGAGATCCTCGCGACCAGCAACGCCGGCACACCGCTGGTACGCGGCGACACGGCGATTCTGGCGCTTGACCTGTGGGAACACGCCTACTACCTGGATCACCAGAACCGCCGCGCCGCCTATGTGACCTCGTTCCTCGAGGAGCTGGTCGACTGGGATTTCGCCAATCGCACGCTCGCGAACCTGGCGGTGAGCTCGGAGGCGCGGGCCGCGCACGTGCGCGTCGTGCCCGAGACCGACCGCGGTCGCCTGAGCGTGCGCTGACCCTGCTGCGCACCCTCGCTCACAGGCTGCCCGCCACCCGCACGCGGTGCGGATGGTAGGGCAGCACCTCGACGATCTCACCCTCGAGGAGCCGCTGCCGTACGCCGCGCCAGAACCTTGCTGTGAGAATCTCCCCGTGCAGGCGCAGCAGCGCGGCGCGCTGCGCGTCGTTGAGGCCCAGGAACTGCATGAATGACTCGGGGAAGACGTCGTTGTCAGCGACGTAGAACCAGGCTTCGCCGCGCATCTCATCCTCGTGGCTGGTGGCCTGCGGCAGGTCGCGAAAGTTGCAGTCGGTGACCCGGCACAGGTCGTCGTAGTCGTAGAAGATCACGCGACCGTGGCGCGTGACGCCGAAATTCTTCAGCAGCAGGTCACCCGGAAAGATGTTGGTGTAGGCGAGATCGCGGATGCACTGTCCGTAATCGAGCACCACGCGCTCGGCATCGGCGGCGGGCGTGCTGCGCAGGAACAGGTTCAGCGGCGTCATGCGTCGCTCGATGTACATGTGATCGAACACCAGGTCGGCGCCGTCCTCGTGCACGGTGTGTGCCGCCTCGCGCCGCAGCTCATCCAGCAGCTCGGGAGCAAAACGCTCGCGCGGGAAGCGCAGGCGCCGGAATTCCTGGGCGTCCACCAGCCGTCCGGCCCGGTCGTGGATGAAGACCATCTGATACTTGGCGAGCACCTCTTCGCGCAGCACGGTCTTGGGGTAGGGGAAGCGGTCGCGGATGACCTTGAACACCACATCGAAGGAGGGCAGGGTGAAGCACACCATGACCAGGCCGCGCTCGCCGGGTGCGTGCCTGAACAGATCCCCGCTGTGCTCGAGGTGGCGCATCAGCTCGCGGTAACGCTCGGTCTTGCCCTGCTTGGCGCGTCCCAGCACGGTGAACAGCTCACTCACCGGCTTGCGCGGCATGATCGCCTTCAGGAACACCACGGCCTCGGCGACGCGTTCCAGATCGACGTGGAAGTAGGAACGGGTGAAGCTGAACACAATGCTGACGTCATCTTCCGCGAGCATCACGGCATCCACGAGCACGCCGCTGTCGCTGTTCTTGAGCGCGATCACCAGCGGCAACACGAACTCGTGCCCCACCACGCGGCCGACGATGTAGGCGCGCGATATCTGGTAGAACACCGGCCGGATCACCTCGACCCGCTCGACATCGCGCTGCTGCCGGCCGGCGGGCAGGTGGGCGCGCACCTCGGCGGCGACGTGCGCGATGCTGTTGTCCAGATCGCGCCATGGCGAGCGGAAGCGCACGTCCCCCAGCAGATCCTCGAACAGCAGCGCCAGGGAGCCGTGATTGAGGTAGCTGTTGGTGGCCACCGCGGACTGCAGGCTCGCCAGCGGATCCAGATCGGTGGCCACAAACTCGATGTCGGGTGCGACGCCCACCGTGCCGAACAGCCTGCGGCTGATGGAGCTGAAGAAGGTCTTGGTGAACTCCGGGTCCGTCAGGTCGGTGATCCGCTCGCCGAACGCGCCATGGATCTGCCGCCACAGGCTGCGATCGAGCGCCCGCGCCCCGAGCCTGAGGCGCAGCTCCGCGATCGTCTGGTTTACGAAGCGGTCGTAGAGTCCGATGCGCTCGATGGCGTCCTGCTGGCTGCCGCGCCAGTCGCGTCCGTCGAAGCGCAGCGGCGCGCGGCGCGTGATGGCGCGGAACTCTGCATTGTAATGGGCGAAGGCATCCACGATCTGGCGGGCGCAGTCCTGCGCCAAGGCGGAAGCTGGGTCAGCGGAGCCGGGCATGAGGACTGCGGGCCCTCAATCGAAGTCGGTCGGCAGGCCCGGGTTGAGCCGGTGCTGGTACAGCCGCTCGATCTGCGGGCCCAGCACCCGGCCCGTGGACAGCTGCGGCAGAGCGCGCACCGGAAAAAACGCGACCGCATCGGTTTCCGCGCCGGCACGGGGGCTGCCGCCGGCGAGCTCGCACACGAAGAACAGCTTGTAGATGTGGTACACGCCCGGCGGATGCGGATGCCGGTTCTTGT